>NZ_JBLUQC010000009.1:0-275103 GCF_048068435.1 Pseudomonas sp. NY15437 | reverse complement strand
TCCGCGGATCGCGAGCGTGGCTCGCTCCTACAGGGGGCACAGCGTTGACCTGTAGGAGCTGGCCATGCCTGCGACAGCCCGGGCGCTGGAGCATCGCGGACGGAGTCCGCTCCTACGCCTGGGCTGACATCGGCGTTCGGTGGCGCGCGCGGACGTTGTCCGCGGATCGCGAGCATGGCTCGCTCCTACAGTGAGCGCGGGATTGCCCTGTAGGAGCTGGCCATGCCTGCGACAGCCCGGGCACCGAAGCACCGGGGCGGCGTCCGTTGTGGGCTTTTCGTAGGACCGAGGGGGACGCCCAGTCCTTGCTCGCGAACCCGCCCAGCACCCGAGCGGCCGGGGAACTCGGTTCGCGAGCGTGGCTCGCTCCTACAGCTCCGGCATCAGGCCTGCTGCAACGCGCGCGGGCGGCTGCTGCGGTCTTCGGCATCGGCGGAGGCGGCCCGCTGCAGTTGGAAATCGAATTCGATCTCGGCAAAGCGCCCTTCCACGCCGCGCGCCTGGGCGGCGGCCGCGTCCTCGATGAAACGCACCTCGCCGATCAGCCCGTCGCGGGTGGCGTAGGCGAAGTCGTCCCACAGGTATTGGTCACCGGCCAGGTTGATCTGCGTGGTCAGGTGGCGATGTCCCGGCGCGGAGATGAAGAAGTGGATGTGCGCCGGGCGCTGACCGTGGCGGCCGAGCTGGTTCAGCAGTTCCTGGGTTGGGCCGTCCGGCGGGCAGCCGTAGCCGCTGGGCACGATGCTGCGCGCCTTGTAGCGGCCCTCGGCGTCGGTGACGATGCGGCGGCGCAGGTTGAACTCGGACTGGGTGCTGTCGAAGTAGGAGTACGTGCCCTGGGTGTTGGCGTGCCACAGGTCGACCACCGCGCCGGCCAGCGGCTTGCCCTCCGGGTCGAACACGCGGCCGGAGAGGAACATCACGGTGCCCGGGTCCTTGCCGTCGTCCATCCGTGCTTCGCCTTCGGACAGCGGTGCGCCGGCCACGTACAGCGGGCCTTCGATGGTACGCGGGGTGCCGCCGCCGATACCGGCCGCCGCGTCCTGGGCGTCCAGCAGCAGGTCGAGGTAGTGCTCGATGCCCAGGCCCGCGACCACCAGCCCGGCCTCCTGGCGGGCGCCCAGGCGATTGAGATAGTCCACCGCCTTCCAGAACTCGTCGGGGGTGACGTTCATGTCTTCGATCAGTCTGGCGGTGTCCTGCAGGATGCGCAGGACGAGGTTCTTCACGCGCGGGTTGCCCGCATCGTTCAGGGCGCCGCTGGCTTCTTCGAAGAACTTCTGGATGTCGGCAGTCTGGGAAATCTTCACGGTCATGGTGCGATCCTCAAGTCTTGTTCTTGTCGAGTCGTACGAAAATCAGCGGTCGTCGGCATGGATCGAGGACGGATGGCGGCAAAGCCCGTCGACCTCGATATCCATGTAGGGGAACAGCGGCAGCTGCATCAGGGTGTCGTGCAGTTCCTCGACGCTGGCGAGGTCGAACACGCTGTAGTTGGCGTAGTGCCCGGCGATGCGCCACAGGTGGCGCCACTTGCCCTCGCGCTGCAGGCGCTGGGCCAGTTCCTTCTCGTCGGCCTTGAGCTGGGCGGCCCTGGCCGGGTCCATGTCGACGGGCAATTTCACGGTCATCTTCACGTGGAACAGCATCGGGTGTTCTCCTCTATCGGGCAGTCGGGAAAGGCTTTCGAATCAAGTGCGGCGGAAGCGCGCCAGGCGCTCCTCGTCGAGCGTCAGGCCCAGGCCGGGCGTGCGCGGCACCTGCAGCTGGAAGTCGCGGTAGACCGGCGCGTGGGTGACGATTTCCTCGGTGAGCAGCAGCGGGCCGAACAGTTCGGTGGCCCAGGTCAGCTTCTCCAGGGTGAGGAAGGCGTGGGCCGAGGCCAGGGTGCCGACCGCGCCTTCGAGCATGGTCCCGCCGTACAGCGCGATGCCGGCGGCTTCGGCGATCTGCGCAGTGCGCAGCACGGCGCGCGGGCCGCCGTTCTTGGCGATCTTCAAGGCGAAGATGCTGGCCGCGCCGTCAGCGGCGAGGCTGAAGGCGTCGGCCACGCTCTCGATGGATTCGTCAGCCATAATCGGCGCCGGGCTGCGCTGGTTCAGGCGCACCTGGCCGCTGCGGTTGATCCGCGAGATGGGCTGTTCGATGAGGTCGATGCCGTTCTCGCCGAGCACCTGGCAGCCGCGGATAGCCTGGGATTCGTCCCAGCCCTGGTTGACGTCCACGCGCACGCTGGCGCGCTCGCCAAGGGCCTGCTTGATCGCCACCACGTGCTTGAGGTCCTGCTCCAGCGGGTTGGCGCCGATCTTCAGCTTGAAGATGCGGTGGCGGCGAATGTCGAGCATCTGCTCGGCTTCGGCAATGTCGCGGGCGGTGTCGCCGGAGGCCAGGGTCCAGGCCACCTCCAGGCTGTCGCGCACGCGGCCGCCGAGCAGCTCGCTGACCGGCAGGCCGAGGCGCTTGCCCTGGGCGTCCAGCAGTGCGCTCTCGATGCCGGAGCGGGCGAAGGTGTTGCCCTTGATCGCCTTGTCCAGGCGCTGCATGCAGGCGTTGATGTTGCTGGCGTCCTCGCCCTTGAGCAGCGGCGCGAAGTGCGCGTCGAGGTTGGCCTTGATGCTTTCCGGGCTCTCGTTGCCGTAGGCCAGGCCGCCGATGGTGGTGGCTTCGCCGATGCCCTCGACGCCGTCGGAGCAGCGCAGGCGGATGATCACCAGCGTCTGCTGCTGCATGGTGTGCATGGCCAGCTTGTGCGGGCGGATGGTCGGCAGGTCGACGATGATCGACTCGAGGCGTTCGATGACGGGGCTACTCATGGACGGCGTTCCGGTCTGGGATTTCTGAAGAGGCCGGGTCGCGCTGTGGCGATACCCGGCAGGTCGTTTCACGGTGGACGAAGGATTGCGCCGGGGCTAGCGGGCAGTCCAATATCGATGCCGTCTTGTTGCATACCCTGGAGGTATCATGGAGCTGCGACACCTGCGCTACTTCCGCGAAGTGGCCGGCACCCTCAACTTCACCCGCGCCGCCGAGCGCCTGCACATCGCCCAGCCGCCGCTGAGCCGGCAGATCCAGCAGCTCGAGGAACTGCTCGGCGTGCCCCTGCTGGAGCGTGGGCGACCGCTGCGCCTGACCGACGCCGGGCGCTACTTCCACGAGCAGACCGGCACCCTGCTGGCGCAACTGGAAAGCATCTGCCAAAGCACCCGGCGCATCGGCCTGGGCGAACGCCAGTGGTTCGGCATCGGCTTCGCGCCCTCGACGCTGTACGACGGGCTGCCCGAGCTGATCCGCGAGCTGCGCGGTGACGCCGGACTGGAGCTGGGCTTGCAGGAAATGACCACGGTGCAGCAGGTCGAGGCGCTCAAGAGTGGGCGCATCGATATCGGCTTCGGGCGCATCCGCATCGACGATCCGGCCATTACCCAGCAGGTATTGCGCGAGGAGCCGATGGTCGCCGTGCTGCCCGCCGGGCACCGCCTGCTCGGCGCGCCGTTGAGCCTGGAACAGCTGGCCGGCGAGGACTTCGTGCTCTACCCCGCCAACCCGCGCCCCAGCTACGCCGACCATGTGCTGGCGCTGTTCGCCAACCACGGCCTGGGCATCCGCGTGGCGCAGTGGACCAACGAGCTGCAGACCGCCATCGGCCTGGTCGCCGCCGGCCTGGGCGTGGCGCTGGTGCCGGCGTCGGTGCAACAGCAGCACCGCGCCGACATCGGCTACGCCACGCTGACCGACGCCGAGGCGGTCTCGCCGATCATCCTCAGCCAGCGCCGTGGCGACGTCAGCGCGCCGCTGCAACGCTGCCTGCAGCTGATCGGCGCGAAGCTGCCGTAGACGCATCATCGCGGCGCCTCAGCCCAGATCACCGCCACCCACCGGCAGGGTCACGCCGGTGATGTAGCTGGCTTCGTCGGAAGCGAGGAAGAGGATCGCGCCGACCTGCTCGTCGAGGGTCCCGTAGCGTTTCATCAGGCTGCTGCCCACGGTCTGGTCGACGATCTGCTGGTACCAGCGCTGCTCCTCTTCGCTCTGCTGCGCCGCGTTGCGCGGGATGCGCCGCGGCGGCGCCTCGGTACCGCCCGGCGCGGTGGCATTGACCCGCACACCGCGCTCGGCTGTCTCGAAGGCCAGGCAGGCGGTCAGCGCATTCACCCCGCCCTTCGCGGCGCCGTAGGGCACGCGGTTCACCCCTCGGGTGGCGATGGACGACACGTTGACGATGGCGCCCGCGCCCTGCTCCAGCATCGGCACCAGCGCCGCGCGGCAGCACCACAGGGTGGGGAACAGCGAGCGGCGCACTTCCGCTTCTATCTCCTCTTCGGCGTAGTGCTCGAAGGGCTTGGCCCAGATGGTGCCGCCGACGTTGTTGACCAGGATGTCGAGGCGGCCGAAGCGCGCGAGCGCCTGGGCGACCATATCCTGGCAGTCGGCGAAGCGCTCCAGGTCGGCGGTCAGCGTCAGCACGTCGCCACGCTGGCCGAGGGCGTCCTGCAGCTCGTGGACGATCTCGGAGCGGTCCACGGCGATGACCGTCGCGCCCTCTTCCACCAGCCGCTCGGCGACGCGCCGGCCGATGCCCTGGGCGGCGCCGGTGACGAGGGCGGTTTTGTTGGTGAATCTATTCATGGTGACCTCATCGCATCAGGTGGCCACCCCTGTAGGAGCGAGCTTGCTCGCGAACCAAGCCCCGCTGTGAAGCTGTTCGCGAGCAAGCTCGCTCCTACAAGGATCCGTCACGCCTGAGTTGTGGTTGTCGAATTCAGGCCGCACTCGCCGCGAACTTCTCGTAGTAGAAATTCGCCGGGGTGATGCCCTGTTCGCGGATGTACTGGCTCACCGCCTCGACCATCGGCGGCGGGCCGCAGAGGTAGATGTCCACCTCGCCGTCGTTCAGGTGCGCCGGTGTGATGTGCTGGGTGACGTAGCCCTTGCGCGGGTGGGTGCTCTGCGGGCTGGCCACGCAGGCGCTCCAGGTGAAGGTGGGGATGCGCGCGGCGAAGGCCTCCAGGCGGTCCAGCTCCACCAGGTCGACGTCGTGGGTGACGCCGTAAATCAGGTGCAGCGGATGTTCGCTGCCGCGCTCGGCGATCTGTTCGAGCATCGCGGTGAAGGGCGCAAGACCGGTGCCGCCGGCCAGCAGCAACAGCGGCCGCCTGATCTCGCGCAGGTAGAAGCTGCCCAGCGGGCCGGCCAGGGTCATGGGGTCACCGGCCTTGGCAAGCCCGGTGAGGAAGCTGCTCATCAGCCCGCCCGGCACGTTGCGGATCAGGAAGCTGACCTCGCCGTCCTTCTGCAACGAGCTGAAGGAGTAGGCGCGGCTCTGTTCGCTGCCCGGCACCCGCAGGTTGACGTATTGCCCCGGGAGGAAGGCCAGCGTGCTCAGCGACTCGCCACGAATGGACAGCGAAATCGTGCTGTCGGACAGCTGGCGCACCGCACTGATGCTCGCCTCGAAGCTGGCCTGGGCGGTCTTGCAGACCTGCGAGGAAGCCGGCACGCGCACCACGCAGTCGCTCTGCGCACGCATCTGGCAGGTGAGCACGTAGCCCTGCTGGGCTTCCTCCTCGCTCAGCGCGTCCTCGATG
This sequence comes from Pseudomonas sp. NY15437, assembly GCF_048068435.1. Classification (NCBI taxonomy): domain Bacteria; kingdom Pseudomonadati; phylum Pseudomonadota; class Gammaproteobacteria; order Pseudomonadales; family Pseudomonadaceae; genus Pseudomonas; species Pseudomonas sp. NY15437. Next base: position 269,518 of record NZ_JBLUQC010000009.1, on the reverse strand, counting down.
TAGTCCTGGCCCAGGTCGTAGCGGCCGGCCTCGGCGAAGCACTTGCAGGTGCCGCAGGCGCCGTCGCGGCAGTCCAGCGGGATGTTGATGCCCTGGCGGTAGGCCGCGTCGGCCACGGTTTCGCTGGGGCTGGCGTCGATGAAGCGGGTAACGCCGTCTTCGAAGTTGAGGGCGATCTTGTGGTTCATGGCATGCACCTCGGCGCCACGCAGGCGGCGTCGCGCGCGGCGATTCCACGCGCGCTGCGGCCGTCCTGCCGGCGAAGTCAGATGTGGTAGATGTCGATGACTTGCCGTACGTAGTCGTTCTTCAACACGACCTTCTTCGCCAACACCCGCGGTTGCTCGCCGCGTAAATCGAGGGTGTAGAAACTGGTGCCGAAGTAGCTGTCGACGGTCTTGTAGCGGAAGCTCAGGGTGTGCCAGTTGAAGCGCACCTGGCACTGCCCGTCGGCCTCGCCGAGCACCTCGATGTTGCTGAGGTTGTGGGAGGTGCGGGTGTCCGGCAGGGTCGCGCTGGAACGCTCGGTCTTGATGCGGAATACACGGTCTTCCAGGCCGCCGCGGTTGCCGTACCAGATCAGCGAGATTTCCCGCTGCGGGTCCTCGGTGAGCTGGTCGCGGTCATCCCAGGCGGGCATCCAGAAGGTGGCGTCGGCGGCGTACAGCTCCAGCCAGGCGTCCCAGTCCTTGTCGTCGAGGTAGCGGGCTTCGCGGTAGAGGAAGTCGCGCACGGTCTCGTAGCGGCTCATCACACGCCCTCCTCTTTCAGCGCGATGCGCTTGGCCTGCTCGGCGGCCAGTGCGTCGATCATGGTCTGCTGCCAGTACTGGTGCTGCAGCACGAACAGGCCTTCGTCCTCGGTGCGTACGCCGGACAGCGCCGGGGCAAGATCGATCTCCCGCGCGGCGGCATCGGCGCCTTCGACCCAGTGCTGCGCCCCGCGCGACAGGTCGTTCCAGCCGCCGGCGCTGCCCTGGTAGGCCTGCTGGCAGGAACGGAACTCCTCCAGGTCGTCCGGCGTGGCCATGCCGCTGACGTTGAAGAAGTCCTCGTACTGGCGGATGCGCTGGGCGCGCGCCGCGCTGCTCTCGCCCTTGGGGGCGATGCAGTAGATGGTGATCTCGGTGCGGTTGACGTCGATGGGCCGGGCGATGCGGATCTGCGAGCTGAACTGGTCCATCAGGTAGACGTTGGGGTACAGGCACAGGTTGCGCGAATTCTCGATCATCCAGTCGGCACGGGCCTGGCCATGGTCGCGGACCAGTTCGTCGCGGCGCTCGAAGGCCGGGCGCGCCTCGGGGTTGGCCCAGCGGGTCCAGAGCAGCAGGTGGCCATGGTCGAAGGAGTAGAAACCGCCGCCCTGCTTGGCCCAGCCGCCGGCGCTCATGGTCTTCACCTCGCCGCCTGCTTCGCGCTGCTGCCGCTGGTTCTGGGTGGCGGCGTAGTTCCAGTGCACGGAGCTCACGTGGTAGCCGTCGGCGCCGTTCTCGGCGGTGAGCTTCCAGTTGCCTTCGTAGATGTAGCTGCTCGATCCGCGCAGCACTTCCAGGCCTTCGGGGGACTGGTCGACGATCATGTCGATGATCTTCGCCGACTCGCCCAGGTGCTCCACCAGCGGCCTGACCTCGGCCTTCAGGCTGCCGAAGAGGAAGCCGCGGTAGGACTCGAAGCGCGCGACCTTCGTCAGGTCGTGGGAGCCTTCGCAGTTGAAGCCTTGCGGGTAGCCCGCCTCGGCCGGGTTCTTGACCTTGAGCAGCTTGCCGGAGTTGTTGAAGGTCCAGCCGTGGAACGGGCAGGTGTAGCTCGCGCGGTTGCCGGACTTGTGCCGGCAGAGCATGGCGCCCTTGTGGCTGCAGGCGTTGAGGAAGGCGTTGAGCTGGCCTTCCTTGTTGCGCGCGATGAAGATCGACTGGCGACCGATCATCGTGGTGAGGAAGTCGTTCTTCTCGGGGATCTGGCTTTCATGGGCGAGGTAGACCCAGTTGCCCTCGAAGATGTGGGTCATCTCCAGGTCGAACAGGCGCGGGTCGGTGAACATCTCCCGCCGGCAGCGGTAGACGCCCTTCTCGGGGTCTTCCTCAAGCAGCGAACGCAAGTACTCGATACCCAGGGACATGGCCGGGGCCTCCGTTGTTATTGTTCAGGCAGGCTCAGGTTAGGGCTGGGGTCGCAGGGGCAATATCCGCTGTGTGCAGAGTGCTATCCGTTTTCTGCACGGTTGCCGTGAAGCCGGGATGGGGCCCGCGCGGGTGGGCCGGCCGGGCGTTCAGAGGCGGAAGATGACACCGTATTCGCCGGCCACGGCGACGGTCTTCGGCACGTCCAGCGGGCCGGGCGGGAGTTCGCGATCCAGCGCGCGGAACATCTCGATGGCCTGGCTCTGGCTGCCGGTGATCTCCAGCATCTCGCCGCCGCCGGGGCCGAAGTGGAAGCCATGCAGGGTGCCGGCGGGAATATGGATCAGCGTGCCGGGATGGCAGGCGGCGGTGCGCTCGGCGACGGTGAAGACGACCTCGCCGTGCAGCACATAGAAGGACTCGTCCCAGTCATGGGTATGCGGCGGCGGCCCGGCGCCCTCCTCGCCCGTCTGGAAGGTGATTCGCTGCGCTGCCGAATCGGTGTCGGCCACCAGCACGTTGATGCGGATGCCGACCACATTGAGCGCCGGGCTGCGCTCGCCCGGCGTGAGGATGAACGGGGTGGGATGCATGGACGCGACCTCCCGGGGACGGCGCAGGAATTGCGCACGCCTCTTCCCAGTACAGCCCCATCCGCGCAAGCGAAGCGGGGAATCGGAGGAACGGCAGGGTCTGCCTTGCAGGACCGGGCCACGCCCGCGATTCGTGGCCGCACGGCGCCTGCCGATCAATGCTGGAATGGGCGGATGCGTAGGAGCGGACTTTGTCCGCGATATTCCGGCACGCCGGCACCAGGAGCGTCTGCGTGCAAGCCAAGGAGTTCACCTTGCAGGCCCCATTGCGCCGCGGTGGATTTCGCGGGCATGGCCCGCTTCTACAGCGCAACGCCGGCGTTTGAGTATGCCCCGGCTTACACCGGACGCCTCGGCGCCAGCGCGGTGGCTTTCGCGGACAAGTTCCGCTCCTACGCGAGCCAGGACGTCGATGTCGGTCTGTAGGAGCGGGCCATGCGCGCGATCGCGGGCATGGCCCGCTCCTACACGGGCGCGGGCGGCGGTCAGCCGCGGCGCCTGAGCGTCTCCGAGGGCAGTTCGCCGAACTGTTGCCGGTAGCCTTCGGCGAAGCGCCCCAGGTGCAGGAAGCCATAGTCCAGCGCCAACTCGGTGACGCTGCGCACCGGGCACGCCGGATCGCTCAGGCAGGCGCGGATGCGCTCCAGCTTGAGCCGGCGGATGTACTGGCGCGGTGTGGTGCCGGCGTGGCGCTCGAACAGCGCATAGAGCGAACGCAGGCTCATGGACGCCTGGCGCGCCAGGGCCTCGATGTCGATGTCCTCGCGCAGGTGCCCCTCGATGTACGCCTCGATGCGCTCGAAGGACGCACTGGCGCCTGCGATGGGCTCGCGGCTGACGTTGGTCTTGAGCAGGGTCAGCAGCTTGCTGGCGACGATCTGCTGGTAGTGCTCGTCCACCCGCGCCAGGCGCTCGCTGGCCTCGGACTCCTGGCAGATCATCGACAGCAGGTTGACGAAGCCTTCCAGCTCGCCCAGCCGGTAGCGATTCTCGGTGAAGCGCACGCCGGCGCGCGGGTGCCGCCAGCGCTGGTCGGCGCAGATGGCTTCGAGCAGGGTCACCGGAATCTTCAGGATGAACTTCTCGCAGTCGTCCGAGTAGGTGAGGTCCACCGGGTCGTCCGGGTTGATCAGCAGCAGCTCGCCCGGCGCCAGGGCGTGCTCCTGGCGCTGGCTGCGCCACAGGCAGTGGCCGCTGAGGAGGATCTGCAGGTGGAAGATGCTCTCCAGTGCCGGCGAGGTGACGCGCACTGCGCCGCCATAGCTGATGCGGCACAGGTCCAGGCTGGCGAAGCGCCGGTGGTTGAGGCTGGCCTGCGGCTGGCCATGGGCTGGCAGGCGCAGGTCGTGGCTGCCGACATGCTGGTTGACGTAGCCGGACACCGCATAGGGGTCGGCACGCTCGAACACACGGCTGCGCTCGCTCAGCAGGCTTTGCATACAGGCACTCACTCTTGTGGATGGCCGCGCTCTTCGTCGTGGCTCGTGGCCCAGTCTATGCCGCGGCCCGGAGCACGGGCCGTGGCGGAGATGGACGGTCGCGCGGGCATTTTCAGGCGCAAGGCAGGCCCGCGAATGCGCTACACCCTAGAGGCACGACCTGACCTGCGCCATTGGACCTGTGGCGCAGTGTTCGCCAATCGCACGCTTTCGGCACCGGCTCACTGCCAGCAGGTGGTGCCGGTCCCCGTGCCGGTGTTGCTGCGGGTGCCGGCCTGGTCGATGCTCAGGCTCAGGCACTGGCCGTCCTTGGCCTGGGCGCCCTGGGCGGTGGCGGTGAGCGTGTAGCTGGTGTCGGTGACGTTGGAGATCGCCAGGCTGTAGTACTGCAGCGCGTTGACCTGGCCGGTCATGTTCAGCGCCGCCGCCGTGCTGGCGTAGGCGTTGTTCTGCGAGTAGTAGCGTTCCTGCCGGGCGGCGGCCTCGCTGAGCAGCGCCTGGGCTTCTACCCGATGGCTGCGCAGCACGTAGCGCTGGTAGCTGGGAAAGGCGATGCCGGCGAGGATCGCCACGATCACCACCGCGATCATCAGTTCGATCAGGGTGAAGCCCCGCTCGCGCCGCTGTTGCTTCATGTGCTGTTCCTGTCAGTTGGCTGGCTGGATCTGCCAGGTGCGCCGGCCGCTGACGGCGCCGGTGTTGGTGTGGATGGCATCGGGCAGCACGCTGGTGCCACCCCCTTCGGCACCGGTGTAGGTGTAGCCACCGGAGACAGTGATATCGCCACCGCCGGTGATGAATCCCGAGAGCGCATCGAAGGTGCCGTCGTTGTTCAGGTCGAAGACGTTGTAGAGCGTCAGCCCGCCGCTTTCGGGATCGATGGCGTAGCGGGTGCCGGAGAGGCCGGCGGCGCAGGTGCCGGTCTGCGGCGTCGAGCTGCTGAAGATGAGGCTGGCGCCATAGAGCGTCATGTCGTAGATCTGCCGCTCGCCGGCCACCGGGAAGTCGAAGTACCAGCCCCACCTGTTGACGTTGGCATCGGCGGTGTTGCCGGAGCTGTCGTACCAGGCCACCGCGTTGTTGCTCAGGGTGTAGGTCGACGTGCCGTTGAAGGTGCCCGCCGTGAGCGTCTGCGCCTGCAGGTTGCTGCGCGTGCGCGCGGCGGTCAGCGAGGCGCTGGTGGCCTCGCCGGCGACCTTGCGGTCCCAGATGCCATAGAGGCTCTGGGGCGCGGTGGAGGTTTTGTCGGACGTGAGCAGGTAGCGCCCCGTGCCGAAGGCGACGATGTAGCCGGTGCCGCTGGGATGGTCGACCAGGGACGGCGCGCTGGTGATCGGCTGGCGCGTGCCGCTGGCGTTGCGCGCGACGTACAGCGGGTTGCCGCCGAAGGACACGGCGTAGCGCGCCTCGGCGGCGGCGCTGTTGAGCGGGTCGCTCAGGCTGGTGTCGATGAGGTCGAAGCGCCAGAGGTTGCCCAGCAGGTCGCCGCCATAGGCATAGTCGGCGATGCCGTCACTGTTGGCGTCGGCGACGAACAGGCGCGACAGGCCATTGTTCAGCGCGTCCAGCGAGGCGGTTTCGGCGGCGGAGAGGCTCGGGGTGGCGGTGATCTTGCGCAGCAGCGCGCCGGTCTGGATGTCGATGATCAGCAGTGCGGCGCTGCTGCTGCCGATGTCGTAGCCGTTGGGCACCAGCGCCACCCACTTGCCGTTGTGCAGGCGGGCGATGGACGGCCGCGCCGCCGTGTAGCCGAGGCTGCTGTCGTTGTCGCTGGTGAACTCCCAGAGCAACCTGGGCGCGGTGGGGTCGGTGACGTCGAGGGCGAACACCTCGCGGCCGCCGGCGCCGAGGCTGCCCACCAGCACCTTGTGCCAGGCCGAGCCGTAGTAGACGTCGGAGACCACCGGCGTGCCGTCGACGAAGTAGCGGTGCTCGGTGCCCTGCTGCTTGCCGTAGTCCGGCGCGGTGAGGGCATTGAGGTTGGGGATGACGGCGCTGGGGATGAAGGCGAACAGCTCGGCGCCGGTGGCGGCGTTGAAGGCGTGCAGCATGCCGTCGTTGGCGCCGACGTAGACCACCGAGGGTTTTGCCGCCAGCGCCGTGGCATACGCCGCGTAGGTCGTGCTGCCCTCCAGGGCATCGGCGCGCGAGGCCAGGTAGTCGGAGCCGCTGACCAGCACCGGCGCCGAATTGATCATGTCGCCCAGCAGCGTGGTGCGGGTGCGGAAGCTGTTGTTCTCGCCGCGCAGGAAGCCGACCCGCGCCTGCCCCTGGCTGTCCACCACGCCGGCGACGGTGCGGTTGAGCTGGGTCTGCTGGGCCGCCGTCAGGTTGTTCCAGTTGAATGCGCTGAGCGCGCCGTTCCTGGCGAAGAGGATGTTGCGCGTGCTGGGCGTGCCCAGTTGCGCCGACGCGCGCCACAGCGTGGTGGTGGTCGTGGTGATCGCGCCGCTGCTGGTGGTGGTCAGGGTCTTCTGCTTCTTCACCAGATCGCCGGTCCAGTCGCCGGTGACGAAGGTGGGGACGTAGGTGTAGCTGCCGCTGTCCAGCGACTGCGAGTCCACCGCCACCGCGGCGACCGAGGTGTTGAGCTGGAGGATGTCGTCGAAGGCGGACTTGAGCTGGGAGGCGAGCTTGCCGGGGTTGCTGACCAGGAAGTAGTTGTCCGGGACGCCGTCGCCGTCGCGGTCCCAGTTGACCAGGTCGGTCTTGCCGTACTTGGCGGCGTACCACAACGGGTCCTGCAGGTTGGTCACGGCCGTGGTGGCCGAGGGCGTGAAGGTGCGCGTGTGATAGGCCAGGCGGCCGCCGCTGAGCGCCCCGCTGCTGCCGTTGAGGCCGGGCAGCAGGGCGCAGGTGACGCCGCTTGCCGAGCAGTCGCCGGGGAACCGGCCATCGGGCGTGTCGAGCTTGTTGCGCACGGACCCGCTGCCACCGCCGGTGACCTCCAGGTACACGCCATCCCGGGTGGTGCCAGCCATGGTGTAGCCCATGTGGGATTCGTCGCCGGCCACCGAATACTCGGTCCGGCTGGTGACGTCCACGCTGCCGTCGCTCTTCGCCGTCACGGTGTAGAGCACGATGGCGTCCATGTCGTAGTCGCGGCCCTGGGCAGAGTCGTCGTAGACCACGCGGAAGGTGATGGCGGTGAGGTTGCCGGCGCTGTCGCGGGTGAGCGTGTCGATGTAGAAGCCGGTGATCTGGCTGACCACGTTCTGGCTGACGTTCATGCTGAACGGCACCAGGCGCAGCGTGCCCTTGCTGGTCTTGATGCGGATGTTGGGCAGCGTCGAGGACTGGGCGATGGAGAAGCTCTGCACCCGGTTCGAGCCGGCGGTGGTCAGGGCGTTCTGGCTACCGAAGAAGGACACCGCGGAGGTGGCGTAGCTGCCCTGGCGCGTGGGTTCCTCGGCCAGCCCGCGAATGCTGGCGAAGCTGCTGGCGGTCTTGGCGGTGGGCGCCGAATCGTTGCTGGCGCCAGACTGGCCGACGTTCACCGACGCGCTGCCGCCCACCTCGCGGCTCCACAAAGTGGCGCCGATGCTGGCGAAGTCGAAGCCGATGTCGGTAGTCGGGCGGCTGTCGGTGCCCAGGGTGCTGCCCGGTACATCCGAGTCGTAGCTGGGGTTGACGTCGCTCATCAGCGTCATGAACGGCCGGGTGCAGGACGGATAGGTACTGTAGGGATTGGCCCAGGTGCTCAGGCTGGAAAGGCCGAGGGCGGTGTCGGCGGCACCGGCGGCATAGGCCGCGGTGGGCGCCTTGCCGGCGTAATAGCGCAGGGTCTCGTAGGCCATTTCGCCCAGCGGGTTGCCCCAGTCCACGCACTTGCCGTTGACCAGCGGGTTGAGGTTGTACCCGGTGGAGTCGGTGCAGCCGGCGGAAAACACCAGGCGGTCCAGGTTGGCGACGATGCCGCTGTTGTTCACGTAGCAGCGGCCGTTGAGGCAGCCGCTGCCACTGGTGGCATCGGTGAGGAAGCGCCCGGTGGTGCTGCTGTATTCGTTGCTGAAGGACGCCGCGGCCTTGCGCACCACGCCGCCGCGCAGGTTGTTGGCATAGGTGCCGGTGACCAGGCCGAAGTACATCTTGTCGGCGGCGCCGTAGTCGTGCAGCACGCCCGTGGGCTTGTAGAGGCTGCCGTACTGGGCGCAGTTGCTTTCCAGCAGGCCGGCCACGCAGACCTGCACGCGCACGTTGAGGTCGTAGGCCGGGGCGATGGTGGCGTCGCTGTTGGTGGTGCTGGTGAGGGTATTGGTGCCCTGGGCCGACTCCCGCGAGACCCAGCCCCAGATGCGGTAGGTGCCCAGGGTCTGCTGGGTGCTGGTGATGATGCGCAGACGGGGCACCGCGGCGCTGTTGTAGGCGCCCAGGGTGCCGCTGCCGATGGAGGTGTTGGCGAAGAGCACGTACTTGCCGTTGGTGGGCGCGCTGATCGGCGTGTAGTCGGCCAGGTTATAGCCGTCGCGCGCGACGCTCAGGTACTCCTTGCCCCAGCTGTGCGCGTCGTTGGGAATGAAGGCGCGCTCGAGCACCGTGGCCAGGCCGCTGTCGGTGGAGCGGTAGCCGCCGTAGAGCACCTTGCGCAGCACGTCCAGGCGCGACATGGTCAGGTAGTTCAGGTAGTCGCCGCTCCAGCGCCCGGCCGCGCTGGTGCAGCGCTTGGTGCTGGTGGTGCTGGACGGCGCGAAGGTGCCGCTCAGCGCGTCATAGACATAGCACTTGTAGGAGTCGAAGTAGCCGGTGTAGTCGATGCTCGGCTCGTAGTAGGTATCCAGCTCGCCGTCACCGTCGATGTCCGAGGCATCGTTGTAGGCCGGGAAGTACAGCTTCTGGTCGCGGCCGACCACCAGCATGTTCATCGGCGGGGCGATGTTGCTGACCAGCAGCGGCGTCTGCGCCAGTGAGGCGCCAAAGGCCTCGGCGCTCGCCAGGCAGGCGAGCAGCAGCAGGAGCGTCGCGCGCAGCAGGCTCAGGGGATGGGCCATGTCGTCGGCATCCTTCCAGCGGAACGGTTCACGGGATCACCAGCCCGAAGGTCGAGCGCAGGCACAGCGCATCGGCGCCGCAGGCCTTGCCGCCGGCGGTGCCCTTGTAGGCCTGGGCATTGACCTCGTAGTAGTAGGTGCAGCCCACCTGCCCCTTCGACAGGTAGGAGTTGCCACTGCCCCCCGCGCCGCCTTTGCAGTTGTTGGCGATGTAGCGCAGGTACCAGCGCGCGCTGCGCAGCAGGCGGGTGCTGCCGTCGAGGCCGGCGTAGAGGTTGGACTTGCTGAAGTCGGTGGCGTAGGTGGTCGCCGGCGCGGTGAAGCACGGCGTGGTGCCCGCCGTGCAGTTATCCAGCGCGCGGGTGCTGCTGCGCAGGCGCCCTTCCCCTTCGCGCAGCGCGGATTCCGCCGCGCTCATCAGGCGGTGCTGCTCCAAGCGGTTGCCGGTCATCCGGCCCTCCAGCTGCATGCCGCGCATGCCCGCCACGGCGGCCAGGGTGATCAGCAGCAACATCACCAGCGCGACGAACAGCACCGCGCCGCGCTGACGGTGGAAAGTCTGTCGGTTCATGGCATCAGGTTCCTCAGCATGCTGGTGCCGCTGACGATGCGCCGCACGGGCCCGTCGCCATCGGTGCAGACCTTGCTGCCGTACAGGTCCTGCCAGCGCTGGCAGGTGGTCGCGGCCAGGCCGCCGCTGACCGATTCGCTGCTGGCCAGCAGCAGCGCGTAACGCAGGCTGCGCACGGTTTGCCCCGCGGCGGGCACGGCGACGTACTGCCTCACCTGGCGATCGAATTCGTCGTTGCTGGTATCCACCCCGAAGTCGAAGCGCAGCGCGGCCACGTTCTCCACCAACGTGGTGCCGTTGCAGGTCAGCTGGTCACCGCTGAGAGTGAGCTTCTCCACCACGTTGTTGCTCGGGCTGTAGGTGCTGTAGGGCTCGCTCACCCCGCTACGGCTGCCCAGCGACGCGCCGGTGCAGTCGGTATCGCTGGGGTCGCGCGGCTGGTAGCGCAGGCAGAGGGTGTTGGCATCGCCCCGCACCAGCGCCTGCCCGGCAGCGAAGACGCAGCCGTCGGTGCTCTGCGCGGGAAACGCCGCGCTCATGCGCGAAGACGGCAGGCGTCGGTAGCCGGCTTTGGACAGGCGCGCGTCGAGCATCTGCTGGGCGTAGCGCGCGTTGTCCTGGTTCTGCGCCTGGCCGTCGAAGTAGCGCGAACGGTTCTGCCCATCGAGGAACATCTGCGTCACGCCGAGAATCAGGAACAGGCTCAGGCCCATGGCGATCATCAGTTCGATGAGCGTCACACCGCCCTGCCGGCACGCGCCTGGTCGACGCATCCTAGGGTTCCTCCCGCAGCACGTAGCGACAGATGGTGTCGTCGCCGGTGGCGCTGGCGTCCAGGCACTCGCCCGCCTTCACCCGCCAGGCCAGCTGGATCTCGATGGCCGAACCGCTGCCGGTGCAGGGACCGGTGCCATTGGTGCGGCACACATGGAACTCGCTGGCCAGGCCAGAGGCGCCCGGCAAGGCCTGGTTCACCCGTTGCGCCCAGCAGGCCAGGCGCTGGCTGGCGGTCAGCGACGCCAGCGAGGCGCAGCTGTCCGGCGCGCTGGGAAACGCCGCGCTGGCGGCCTTGTAGTAGCCCCAGTTGCTGGGGGGTAGCACCTGGGCGGCGCTGCCGTCCTGGGTGGAGTACAGGTCGGTGCGCATCATCTCCATCAGCTCGTCCGCCAGTTCCGCCGCGTTGCTGCGCAGCAGGGTGTCCTGGGCGTAACCGATGGTGCGCCCCTGCATCGCCAGCATGCCCAGCACGCCGATGCAGGTGACCAGCAGCGCCACCAGCACCTCCACCAGGCTGAAGCCCGCCATGGGCCGGCTCATTGGGCGCTCGCCCCTTGCAGGTTGATGTAGCCCGAGGCGGCCACCTTGATGCTGAACGCCTTGCTGGTGCCGCTGCTGGCGATGCCCAGGTCAGCCGCCGCTGCGGTGCCATCGGGCTTGAACGAGAGCGCGTTGACGCTGCTACTGACGCTCAGGCTGCCGGGCAGGTCGAGGCGCTGGCTGACCAGGTTGCCAGTCAGCGAGCCGCAGGTGCTGGCGCGCACCACCACCCACTGCAGGTTGCCGCTGGCGGGGCAAAGGGTGAGGGTCTGGCGGGTGTTCACCGCATCGGCGCGCGACGCCTGGAGCAGCCGGTAGAGCGTGGTGGCGCCGCTCTGTACCCGGCTGGATTCGATCAGGTAGCGAAAGCCTGGCAGCGCCACGCCGGCGAAGATCGCCAGCAACGCGACCACCACCATCAATTCCACCAGGGAAAAGCCTTCCTGGCGTCCGCGACCCCGCCGCACGGTCGGGCGGGAAATTGAGCATCCTACTGCATGAAGAACCATGGACTTTTCCAACGATGGTCAGGTGGCTGGCTCCCAAAGGAGCCCCCTTGCGGGGTGCCAAGACAAAGATTGGCTATTGGTCCGACAGCAATTTCTTCAGGGAGTTGAATCGGATTTGGCGAAAAGGGAGGAAATTTCGACCGCTCGCTCCTGCTCAGCGACCGTTCATCCTTTTGACGCCAGGGTAACCGACAGAGTGTCGGGTGTCGCCGAGCCAGCGATGGCGGCTGGCAGAAGGGCCGCGATCGTGCATCGCGGCCCCTTCAGAAACGCCTGTCAGGTGGCGTCGGCGTGACTCACCAGGCCCTTGACCAGCACGGCCGCCGTGGCGATGGCCGCGGGCACCATCAAGGCGGTCAGCACCTGCTCGAAGTTCCAGCCCAGGCCCAGCAGTGTCGCACCGATCCAGGCGCCAAGGATGGCGCCGAAGCGGCCGATGCCGAGCATCCAGGACACCCCGGTGGCGCGCCCCTGGGTCGGGTAGAAGCGCGCCGCCAGGGACGGCATGGCCGACTGCGCGCCGTTCACGCACATGCCGGCGGCCAGCACCAGGGTCGCCAGCAGCGTCACGGTGCCCAGGCTCTGGCCGACGAAATAGGCGAACACCCCGGCCAGGCAGTAGAAGATGCCGATGACCTTGTGCGGGTTGAAGCGATCCATGGCCCAGCCCACCGCGACCGAGCTGAGCACCCCGCCCAGCTGGAACAGCGCACCGATGAACGCCGCCTGCTCCATGCTCGCGCCGGCGTCACGCATCAGCGTCGGCAGCCAGCTGGTCAGCAGGTAGACGATCACCAGCCCCATGAAATAGGTCAGCCACAGCAGCAGCGTGCCCGCGCTGTAGGTGCCGGCGAAGATCACCTTGAACACGTTGCGGCTCTGCACCGTCTTCTGCTCGGGCACGCTGAAGTCCCGCGCGGCGACCACCTCGGCCGGCGCGATGGGCGCCAGCACCTGCTTGACCTTGTCCGCGCCACGGTTGCGCACCACCAGGAAGCGTGCCGACTCCGGCAGCCACACCAGCAGCACCGCCGCCAGCAGCAGCGGCAGCACGCCGCCGAGCAGCAGCAGGCTGTGCCAGCCGTAGGCCGGGATCAGCTTGGCGGAGACGAAACCGCCCGCCGCCATGCCCAGGTTGAAGCCGCAGAACATGCTCGTCACCAGCAGCGACTTCAGGCGCTCGGGGGTGTATTCGGAGAGCAGCGTGGTGGCATTGGGCATCGCCGCGCCCAGGCCGATGCCGGTCAGCAGGCGCAGCACCAGCAACTGATCGAGGTTGCTGCTGTAGGCCGAGATCAGGCTGAACAGGCCGAACAGGAACACCGCCACCACCAGCACGCCCTTGCGGCCGAAGCGGTCGGCCAGCGGGCCGGAACCCAGGGCGCCGAACACCATGCCGATCAGCGCGGCGCTCATCACCGGGCCGAGGCTGGCGCGGTCGATGCCCCAGTCCTGGGTCAGCGCCGGCGCGATGAAGCCCATGGCGGCGGTATCGAGGCCGTCGAGGAACACGATGAGGAAGCACAGCAGCACGATGCGGCACTGATACAGCGACAGCGGCTGGGCGTTGATGAAGGACTGGACGTCGAGAGTGCCGGCAGCGGGCACGCGGGCGGAACTGGTCATGCGAAGACTTCCTGCGAAGGCGTCGTCGCGGGAAGGTCGGCTGGATCGCCTGGCACTCCCGCAAGCTGGACAGGAATGAGGCGCGAGCCGGTGGACGCACGAACCGGCGGACGGGGCAGGCACACAGTGGCCATGGCTGACGCTCATTGTTGTTATGGCCCGTCCGGCTGGACGGGTGAAGCAACAGTACGAAGAGACGCCCAGCCGTTCAATTCGATAATCGCGCCTGTGGGCGGTTAGCGAACAGGATTACCCGCCCTGCCTGCTGCGGCTAAAATGCGCCGCGCCCAATAGGACATTCAGAGGAAGAAATGAACGATAACGAAAGGAAATCCATCAGCAAGTGGCTGTCGCTGATCCTGCGCCACAGCCCGGAAAGCGCCGGCCTGACCCTCGACGCCAATGGCTGGGCGAACGTCGATGAACTGCTCGCGCAGTCAGCTCGCAAGGGCCATCGCTTCGACCGCGCGATGCTCGATGAAGTGGTCGCGAGCAACGACAAGCAACGCTTTGCCCTCAGCGAGGACGGCCTGCGCATCCGCGCCAACCAGGGCCACTCGGTCCGCATCGATCTACAACTGGAGCCGTGCGAGCCACCCGAAGTGCTCTATCACGGCACGGTTCCCGCGGCGATGGCGGCGATCCTGGCAGACGGCCTCAAGCCCATGACGCGCCAGCACGTGCACCTCAGTGCGGACCGCGAAACCGCCGACCGGGTTGGCTCGCGACGCGGCAAGCCGACCATCCTGGTCGTGCGCAGCGGCCAGATGTGGCGCGACGGTCACCGATTCTACCGCTCGGCCAACGGCGTCTGGCTGGCCGACGCCGTCCCCTCGACCTACCTGGAGCAGCGCTGACTGCGATCAATGGAACAGCCGCGTACCCAGCTCGCGGCTGGCCTCCAGCAGCACCGGCAGGAAGCGCGTTTCCAGCTCCTGGCGCGACACGCGGCCGGCGTGGGTGCCGACGTTCAGCGCCGCGAGCACCTGGCCGGCGGAATCCTTCAGCGGCACGGCGATGGAGCGCAGGCCCACTTCCAGTTCCTGGTCGATGATCACCCAGCCCTGCTGGCGGATCTCGGCAATGCTGGCACGGAGCATTTCCGGCGTGTGCACGGTGCGGCTGGTCTTCACCTGCAGGTCGGCATGGGCGAGGTAGTCCTCCAGGGCGTCGTCATTCAGCCCGGCGAGCAGGATGCGGCCCATGGAGGTGCAGTAGGCCGGCAGGCGGCTGCCCACGCTGAGGTCCACGGAGATCAGGCGCTGCGGCGTGGCCGAGCGGGCGATGTAGAGAATCTCGTCGCCTTCGAGCGTGGCCATGGAGCAGGCCTCGTGCAGTTGCTCGCTCAAGCGGTCGAGAATCGGCTGCGCGGTAACCGCCAGCGGCGTCGAGGACAGGTAGGCATGGCCGAGGGTCAGCACCTTGGGCAGCAGCGAATAGGTGCGGCCATCGGAGGTGACGTAGCCCAGCTTCATCAGCGTGTGCAGGCAGCGACGCACGGCGGCGCGGGGGATTTCGGTGCGGTGGCTGATCTGCGCGATGGTCAGGTGGCGCTTGCGCTCCTGGAAGGCATGGATCACCGCCAGCCCCCGGGCCAGCGAGGTCATGAAGTTCGGGTCGCCGGTGAAGGCCTCGATGCGCTTGGCGGGCGAAGCGATGATCGGCGGCGCGAGGGGCGGCAGGCTGGCACGGGGAGCGTCGGTCATTGTGATTGTCCTGGCAGGCGGATGCCGGGCGATTATCGACACGCGCGGGCGATTATCGCAACACGAGTAGCCGATTACCGAACAGTGCTTCGCGGATAGCTGGGAAACTGTTTGCGCCCCTCAACCCTTCCCGCGCCCTGGCTGCGCGCCACGCTCCGAAGGGAGCGGGAGCTGTCCGTACCGGCTGATGCCATAATTTCAACCTGCGGCGAACCTGTCCCCTCTCCCTTCAGGGAGAGGGCTAGGGAGAGGGCACGACCCCGCTGCGGACCAACCGGTTGCGTAGGAGCGGACTTCGTTCGCGATGGGTTCCCGCCAGCACAGCGCATCGGTCGGTCGCGGGCATGGCCCGCTCCTACAGGGGACGTTCGGCGTGGCAGGAGCGGTCGCTTTCCGTTGGCGCAGCCGCGCCAGGCGTTGGTTCGCGAGCAAGCTCGCTCCTACGAAGAGCGGGAACGGAGCTGTAGGAGCGAGCTTGCTCGCGAACAGAGCTCGCCCGCCCGCTCAGCAGCCCCCTACAACGGCTCCAGCTTCAACTGCCGCAACCGGCTCAGCGTGCGCGAAAAGTCCAGGGCCGCGCCTCCGGCCGCCAGCTCATCCAGCGACACCGTGGCGAACAGCTGCAGCTTCAATTGGCGGTCGTAGGCGATGTCGATGAAGTTGAGAAAGCGCATGCTCACGTCCGGCGGATAGTCCGCCAGCGGGCCGAGGCCGCTCACCGCCATGCGCGGGTAATGCTCGATCAGCCACAGGTAGTCGCTGGCCGAGCGCGGGCGTTCGAACATCTCGCTGAAGTCCATCCACGCGCACTGGTCATCGTGGGCGTGCACCTTGAGCGGGTGGTGATTGACGCTGAGCACCTCGTCGAACGTGGCGTCCGCCGCCAACCCCAGCCGGGAGCCGATCAACTCCAGATCATCGGCACGGGCCGGCCAGAGGAAGCTGCCCCACTCCTCCAGCGACGTGCTGTGCTCGCGGTAGTCCTGCCCGGCATCCACCGAAATCACGTCGAAGCGCTTTTCGATCAGCTCGATGGCCGGGCGGAAGCGCTCGCGGTACAGCGGATTCGGACAGAGGTTTTCCGGCTCGTAGTTGGACGTACAGACCAGGCCTACACCTTCGTCCACCAAAACCTTCAGCATCCGCCCCAGGAGCATGGCGTCGCCGATGTCGTGCACGTGGAATTCGTCGAAGCACAGCAGCCGGGTTTCCTCGGCGATGGCGCGGGCCACGCGCACCAGCGGATCGGACTGCCCGGTAATTGCCAGCATGCGCCGCTGCAATTCCTGCAGGAAGGCGTGGAAGTGCACGCGGCGCTTGGCCTGGGTCGGTGCGGCGGCGAAGAACTGATCCATGACGAAGCTCTTGCCGCGCCCTACCCCGCCCCACAGATAGACGCCGGCCACCGGCTTGCGCAGGAAGCCATGGCGGCCGGCGAGGAAATCGTCGAGCCAGCTGGCGAGGTGGTCCACCGCCGCCATCTGGGCATCGTCCGCCCGGTAGCCGCGCTCGTCGAGCGCGGCGGCGAAGTGCCGCCGAACGCGGTCGGCGACCGATTCGGCGGATGCTGCATGTAGTCGTGTGTCAGAAGTCAAAGAACACCGTTTCCGCATTGCCCTGGACGCGGATATCAAACCGGTAAGCGAGCTTCCCGTCCACCTCGCAACGCTTTGCAATGAGGGTTTGCCGACGTTCGGGCTGCTCGATGAGGTTCAAGACCGGGTCCACGGCGTTCGCCTGCGCTTCGTCGTCGAAGTACAGGCGGGTCTGCAGGTGCAGGTTGATGCCACGGGCAAACAGCGACAGGTTGATGTGCGGCGCCATGGGCACGCCGGCGGCGTTTTTCACCACGCCGGGCTTGATGGTCCGCACCTGCCATTCGCCGGCGTCGAAGGTCGTTGCGGTACGTCCGAAGCCGTTGAAGGGCTTCTCCAGATCGTAGGCAGTGTCGTACACGCCTTCGTGATTCGCCTGCCACAGCTCCAGGAACGAATCGCGGATCAGGTGGCCATTGCCGTCATACACGTGGCCGATCAGCAGGATGTGCTCGCCGGGCGCGCCGGGTTTGGCCATCTCGCTCCAGATTTCCTGGTCACGGGTCGGGTTGCCGGCGGCGGCGAGCGCCAGGCCGATGTGCACATAGGGGCCGGCAGTCTGCGAGGGGGTTTCCGGCAGCAGTTCGATAGGCATGGTCGGTCCTCCTCACTTGTTCTCGAAATGTGTCTTGCGCTGGCCGCGCAGTACGATGTCGAAGCGGTAAGCCAGGCAATCCATGGGGTTGGCGTTGCTCATGTCGAGCTTGGCAATCAGGCTTTGCACCGCGTCCGGATTGGCGATGGACTTGACGATGGGGCACATCGGGATCAGCGGGTCACCCTCGAAGTACAGCTGGGTGATCAGCCGCGTGGAGATCGACGGGCCGCTGATGGAGAAGTGGATGTGCGCCGGGCGCCAGTCGTTCGGGCCGTTGCGCCAGGGGTACGGGCCGGGCTTGATGGTGCGGAAGATGTAGCGCCCTTCGCTGTCGGTCAGTGCGCGGCCGACGCCGCCGAAGTTCGGGTCCAGCGGCGCCAGGTAACGGTCGTTCTTGTGGCGGTAGCGGCCGCCGGCGTTGGCCTGCCACATCTCCACGAGGGTGTGCGGCACGGGCTTGCCGTACTGGTCCATGACCCGGCCGGAGACGAGAATGCGCTCGCCGATGGGCAGGCCGCCCTGGTTGAAGTTGAGCAGCAGGTCGTTGTCGTGCTCGCCCATCTTCAGGTGCGAGAAATCCGGGCCGCTGGTTTCGGAGATCGACTGCGGAATGCTCACCAGCGCCTGGCGCGGCGAGCGGGGAATGGAGGTCTTGTAGTCGGGCGTGAGGGCTTTGGGGTGCCAGTTTCGGTCACGAATGACGAAGCGGCTGTTCTCCGCGTCGGACATGTCGGTCTCCTGTTGTTGGATTTATCGGAGCCTGTTGCATCAGGCAGTGCGGCGAAGTGTCGCCGGCAAGCCTGACGCCGAAAACTGAAAAGATGCCCTCCATCCATAACCATATGGTTATGGGTAAGTTCCTTCCCGGTACGCCTCGCCCACCTCGCGCAGCACCTCCAGGCACCAGTGCGCGCCCAGCGAAAGCGGCAACGTCGAATTGCTGCAGACCCCCACCGAACCGCCCGGCTCCTGTACGTCCAGCGGCAGTTCGACGATCTCGCCGGAGCGCAGGTCCAGGCGCACCGAATCCAGCGGGGCGATCCACAGGGCGTCGCTGGTCAATACATAACGACGGCTGAGCACTGTGGAGAGGGTTTCCAGGCGCTGGCGCGGCTGGCCGAGGCCGCTTTGCACCAGCAGGCTGTCGGCGGATTTGCGGATGGTGGTGCCGGCCAGCGGCAGCACCAGCGGCCAGTCGTCCAGCGCCGAGGGCGGCAGCGGCCGGCCCAGCAGCGGGTGGCCGGCGCGGGCCACCAGGGTCATGGACTCGCTGTACAGGTGCTCGAAGGCGAGGCCCTGGATCTGCGGGCTTTCGGTCATGCGGCCCACTACCAGGTCCAGTTCGCCGACGCGCAATTGCGAGAGCAGGTGGGCGCTCGGCCCGGTCACCACGCTGACCACCAGCGCCGGGTGGCGCTGGTGCAGACGCCGCACCGTCTCCGGCATCAGCAGGCTCTCCACGGTGGAGAGCACGCCCAGGCGCACGGTGCTGGAGGCGTACTCGCCGCCGCGCAGGCTGTTCACCCCGTCGCGCAGGGCCTGCACGCAGGGGCCGGCGTAACGCAGGAAGGCCACGCCCGCCTCGGTCAGGCTGGCGCCGCTCTTGCCGCGCTCGAACAGGCTGGCGTCGAGCAGATCCTCCAGTTCCTTGAGCGTCTTCGAGATCGCCGGCTGGCTGACCGCCAGGACGTCCGCCGCGCGGGCCAGGCTGCCCTGCCGGGCCACCTCGAGGAAACACACCAGGTGGCGGAACTTGATACGCGAATCGATATTCATGGCGGCTCAACGCGGCTCGCGGAATGCGCGGGGCGAGACCCCGGCATAACGCTTGAAGAAACGGGAGAAATAGGCGGGCTCGGAAAAGCCCAGGCTGTCCGATACCTGCTGGATGGTCATGGCGGTGTACACCAGATTGCGCTTGGCCTCCAGCAGCAGGCGCTGGTGGATCATCTGCAGCGCCGACTGCCCGGCCAGGCGCCGGCACAGCGCATTGAGGTGCGCGGCGCTGATGCCCAGGGCCGCCGCGTAATGCTCGATGGGCCGGTGCAGGCGAAAGTCCTGCTCCAGCAGGCGGGCGAACGCATGCACGTGCTCGACGCCGCGATCCTGCTGGCTCGCCTCCGCCCGGGACTGCTCCAGGGCACGGCGGCTGAGCCAGACCAGCAGCATGTTCAGCAGCGATTGCAGCATCAGGTCGCGGCCCGGCGCCTGCTGGGCATATTCGCGGTCGATGGACTCGAACAGGGCATCCAGCTGGCGCTTGCCCTCGCCCACGGCGAAGCACGCCGGCTGCTCCAGCACGTTGCTGTGCAGCAGGCCGCCGAGTTGCTCGGCCAGCGGCAGGCCCATGCTCAGCACCCAGCCCTGCACATCCTCGGCGAAGCGAAAACCATGCACCGCCAGCGCCGGCGTGACCTGCAGCGACGCCTCGCGCACCGGCGTCACGCGCCCCTCCACTTCCAGTTCCGCCGCGCCGGATTGCACATACAGCAACTGCACCAGGTCGCCATGCCGATGCGGGCGGATCTCCCAATCGTGCAGGCGGCTGCGCGAGGCGATGGACTCGCAGTGGATCAGGTCCGGCGTCGGCCACACCGTCGTCTCGCCATACAGGCGGAACACCGGGACCGACGTATCAGCAGGTTGTTCGATCACCGCCCACATCCATGAAAAGTCCAAGAAGAGTGTTGGAAATTACCTTCAAAGGCCGCTCCCATCCACAAAAAATGCAGAAGACAAAAACAACAGCGCTCTCCAAGGAGCCACCCCATGAAGACTCAAGTCGCCATCATCGGCGCCGGGCCTGCCGGCCTCCTGCTGGGCCAACTGCTGCACACCGCTGGCATCGACAGCGTGATCCTCGAACGCCAGACCCCCGATTACGTGCTCGGGCGCATCCGCGCCGGCGTGCTCGAACAGGGCACCACCGACCTGCTGCGCGAAGCTGGCGCCGGCGCGCGGATGGACGCCAAGGGCCTGCTCCACGATGGCTTCGAACTGGTGCTCAATGGCCGCCGCGAGCGCATCGACCTCAAGGCCCTCACCGGCGGCAAGCAGGTGATGGTCTACGGCCAGACCGAAGTCACCCGCGACCTGATGCAGGCTCGCACAGCCAGCGGCGCGATGAGCGTGTACGAAGCGGGCGACGTCGAGCTGCACGACGTTACCGGCGAAAAGCCCTACGTCACCTTCACTCACCAGGGCGAGCGCGTGCGCCTGGACTGTGACTACATCGCCGGCTGCGACGGCTTCCACGGCGTGGCCCGGCGCAGCATTCCCGCCGAGCGGCTGAGCGTCTTCGAGCGCGTCTACCCGTTCGGCTGGCTCGGTCTGCTCAGCGATACCCCGCCGGTCAACCACGAACTCATCTACGCCAGCAGCGAACGCGGCTTCAGCCTGTGCAGCCAGCGCAGCGCCACCCGCAGCCGCTATTACCTGCAGGTGGGGCTGGAGGAGAAGGTGGAGGATTGGTCCGACGAGCGCTTCTGGGACGAACTCAAGCGCCGCATCCCTGAAGACGCCGCGCGCCAATTGGTCACCGGAGCGTCGCTGGAAAAGAGCATCGCCCCGCTGCGCAGCTTCGTGGTCGAGCCACTGCAATACGGCCGGCTGTTCCTGGTCGGCGACGCCGGCCACATCGTCCCGCCCACCGGTGCCAAGGGCCTGAACCTGGCCGCCAGCGACGTGAACACGCTGTACCGCATCCTGGTGAAGGTCTACGGCGAAGGCCGCACCGACCTGCTGGAGCAGTATTCGCCCATTGCCCTGCGGCGCATCTGGAAGGCCGAGCGCTTCTCCTGGTGGATGACCTCGATGCTGCACCAGTTCCCCGACAGCGACGCCTTCACCCGGCGCATGCTGGAGACCGAGCTGGACTACTTCCTCGGCTCCGAGGCCGGCCGCACGACCATCGCCGAGAACTACGTCGGGCTGCCATTCGAGGCAGTGGCCTGACAGCGGATTCCCCGCTGTAGGAATGCCCCGCGGGCACGGTTCGCGGGCATGGCCCGCTCCTACACGCAAGGCTCCAGCGCCGAGCCCGCCCGTGTAGGAGCGGATTCATCCGCGACCCGGCCGACAGGCCGGTGCCCTTCTCGTACCGACTACCCCGGGATTTCGCGGAGAGGCTCCGCTCCTACAAAAAGCCGCACACTCCGCAGCCCGGCCTGCAGGAGCGCCCCGGGCACGGTTCGCGGGCATGGCCCGCTCCTACACGCAAGGCTCCAGCGCCGCGCCAGCCCCTGTAGGAGCGGATTCATCCGCGACCCGGCCGACAGGCCGGTGCTCTTCTCAGCCCGCCTGCGCCGGGATTTCGCGGAGAAGCTCCGCTCCTAGAAGCACCCGCCCTCCGAAGCAAAACCTGTAGGAGCGAGCTTGCTCGCGAACCGCCCCAACGCGACCGCCCCCGCACCACCCACTATCCTTACCCCTCCCGCCACGCCGCTCGCCGCGAAACCGCCGGAGGCTGCCATCGACCCGGACGAAGCGAACTTCCTCAGCTACCTGCTCGCCGAAAGCGGCGACGGCGATGCGCGCGCCTTCGCCACGCTGTACCGCTGCACGGCCCCGCGCCTCTATCCCCTGGCGCTGAAGCTGAAGCCCGATCAGTCAGCCGCCGACGCCCTGCTGGTCGACACCTACCTGCACGTCTGGACTGACGCCGACCGCTACCACCCCACGCGCATCGCCGCACTGGATTGGATGGTCGCCCTGCTCTACCAGCTCGCCGATCACTCGTCGCCACCCTCCAGCGACGAGCCCTGGCCGGAACTACCGCCGCCGGACGACCTATGGCCCCGCATCCACGCGCGCATTCCCGATGCCGAGGACGACAGCCCAGGCCTGCGCTGGCCGCTGCTCATCGCCAGCGTGGTCGGCCTGCTGATCGGCGCGGTGATCTGCCTGAGCCTGCTGCTGGAGCTTCGCCCCGCACAGTAGGCGATCGCCTGATGGACGATGGGTATCGCTTCGCTCAACGCCAACCTACAAGCGTGCCCCCTACCAACCTCGGAACGCTCCGTAGGATGGGCGGAGCGCAGCGATACCCATGCCGCTGCCGTTCACACTCCTGTGCCTGGAAGCGACACCCCTGCCCAGCACCCTCACCCGCCATAAAAACCCTGAATTCAGTGCGGCATCACCTTGCCAAGCCGCTGCGTACTTGGCATAAACGTCCGATTCTTTTTCGCACACCTAACAAGGAAGTTTCGATGCGCATTCTCGGCCGCGTCCTACTTGCAGTCCTGCTACTGCTCCTGCTCATCGGAGGCGTCGTCGCCTGGTACACCGCGCATCCCAACCTCCCCGAATACACCAAGCCTGAGCGGATGATCCACCTCGACCAGTGGAGCCCGGCGGATCGCGAAACCTACTACTACACGCCCCAGGGCACCCAGGTGAAAGGCCTGCGCTACGACTGGTTCACCCACCT
Organism: Pseudomonas sp. NY15437; assembly: GCF_048068435.1. NCBI lineage: Bacteria > Pseudomonadati > Pseudomonadota > Gammaproteobacteria > Pseudomonadales > Pseudomonadaceae > Pseudomonas > Pseudomonas sp. NY15437. Next base: position 247,026 of record NZ_JBLUQC010000009.1, on the reverse strand, counting down.
CGAGCAGCCCTTCTCCCGGGACAAGTTCGCCAGCCCCGAGAACCTCGCGCGCTTCGGCTTCCTCATCGAACCCGAGCAGATCGGCCGCGACGCCGACGACACCCTCGCCGCCAATGCGAAGAACCCGGGCAACCTGCCGGTCGGCTTCGCCCGCCACCAGGACGGCGAAACCGGCGCCTGGTACCTGGACATCACCTGCTCCGCCTGCCACACCGGCGAATTGCGCTACCAGGGCACCGCCGTGCGCATCGACGGCGGCGCGGCCATGCACTCCATCGCCTCCACCGTGCCCACCCTGCGCGGCGGGGCGTTCGGCCAGGCGCTGGGCGCCAGCCTCGCCTCCACGTACTACGTGCCGTGGAAGTTCGACCGCTTCGCCAAGGGCGTGCTGGGCGACCGCTACCCCAAGGGCAAGGCTGCGCTCAAACGTGACGTGCGCAACGTGCTCGGCACGCTCGTGTCCACCGCCTGGAACGACACCCACCGCGGCCTCTACCCGACCCTGGAAGGCCCCGGCCGCGCCGACGCGTTCGGCCGCATCGCCAACAGCGTGTTCGGCGACGGCATCGACGCCTCCAACTACCGCGTCGCCAACGCGCCGGTGAACTACCCGCAGGTGTGGGACATCTGGAAATTCGACTGGGTGCAATGGAACGGCTCGGCCATGCAGCCCATGGCACGCAACATCGGCGAAGCCCTGGGCGTCGGCGCCACGCTGCGGATGTTCGAGAGCGACGGCAAGCCGGTGCTGGGCGATGAGCGCTACGCCTCCAGCGTGCGCCTGCGCGACCTCTACACCCTCGAGGAAACCCTCAAGCAGCTCAAGCCGCCGACCTGGCCGAAGGAGGTGTTCGGCGAAATCGACCTGAAGAAGGCCGCCCAGGGCCGCGCCCTGTTCCAGGCCAACTGCGTCTACTGCCACGGCCCACACATCAAGGCCCTCGGCTCCGCCGACAGCATTGCCCCGGAGCGCGTCCCCGAATGGGCGATGAAGATGGTGTCCACCCAGGAAATCGGCACCGACCCGACCACCGCGAGCAACATCGCCGACCACACCTTCGACGTGCGCGCACTGAAGTGGAAGGTCGAAGACCTGAAGAACATGAACGTGCGCCTCTACCCCAAGAGCGAGGAACCGCTGGATCTGTCGAAGATCTCCGCGGCCAAGGGCCTGGCCTACGTCACCGCGTTCGTCGAGCAGCGCGGCTACCGCGATGCGCACATCAGCCCCGAGCAGCAGAAGGAAATGAACGGCTACGGCCTCGACATCGGCGTGCGTGAACTGCGCGCCTACAAGGCTCGCCCGCTGGACGGCATCTGGGCGACCCCGCCCTTCCTGCACAACGGCTCGGTGCCCAACCTGTTCCAGTTGCTCTCCCCGGTGGCCGAGCGCGACAGCCAGTTCTGGGTCGGCAGCTTCGAGTACGACCCCAAATACGCCGGCTACCGCACCGAGCGCTTCCCCGGCGGCTTCCTCTACAAGACCAGCGTCACCGGCAACAGCAACGGCGGCCACGAATTCCGCGACGGCTGCCGCAAGGACGGCGTCATCGGCCGCGCCCTGTCGCCGGAAGAACGCTGGGCGCTGGTGGAATACCTGAAGGTGCTGGGCAACCCCGAGTACGAAAATCGCCTCGACCCGAACGTGCCCACCCCGCCGTGGACGCCGGGGCCGAAGTGCGAATGAGCCGCGCGCCCGGATTGCTCTTCGTAGGAGCGAGCTTGCTCGCGAACCCGCCCAAATCCGGCGCCGCCGGACAGCCCGTTCGCGAGCAAGCTCGCTCCTACCGGCAAACCGTGCTCGGCAGCACCGCCTGAACACCGATCCGCCCCCTCTCCCTCCGGAGCGGGGCGCGTAGCCAGAGCTGGAGTGAGGGCCAAGGCCCGCTCCGAAGCTCCACCGAATCACCGAACCAGCCCCCTCTCCCTTCAGGGAGAGGGTTGGGGAGAGGGAAACGCCCAGCGCCACCCCCTTCCCGTAGCACCATCCGCCAAGCAGTCCCCTTTCCCCGGAGAGGGTCAGGGAGGGAACCCCCCCCGGGAATCCCCTCCATAAAAAAGAACACGAAAGGACCCCGTGCCATGCGCTCCCTGCTCACCCGAATCTGGCTCTTCCTTGGCAAATGGCTCGGCCGTCTGCTGCTCGCCGTCGCCGCCATCGGCCTGCTCGGCTGGGGCATCGGCAGCCTCTACTACGCGTGGAAATTCTCCGGCCCCGTCTCCGCCCAGGAAGAAATCCCGCCGGGCGAAGCCCAGCTCACCCAGGCCATCATCGAAGACGCCATACGCATCGTCGAACAGCACCGCGACAACACCCGCGTGCTGCGCGACGCCCACGCCAAGGCCCATGGCTGCGTGAAGGCCGACGTCACCGTCGCCAGCGACCTCGCCCCCGGCCTGCGCCAGGGCGTGTTCGCGGAACCCGGCCACAAATGGCAAGCCATGGTCCGCTTCTCCAACGGCAACGCCTACCCGCAGTTCGACAGCGCCCGCGACGCCCGCGGCATGGCCATCAAGCTGCTCGACGTGCCTGGCGCAAAGCTGATGCCCGGCAAGGGCCACGACACCGAGCAGGACTTCGTCATGTTCAACCACCCGGTGTTCTTCGTCCGCGACGTCGCCGAGTACCGGCAGAACTTCGCCGCGCAAGCCAGCGGCCAGAAGATCGCCGCCTTCTTCCCCAGCTGGAAGCCCAGCACCTGGGAAATCCGCCACCTGATCATCGCCCTGCAGACCCTCGCCCCCGCCCCGGACAGCCCCCTTCAGGCCGGCTACAACGGCATCGCGCCGTACAAGCTGGGCGAGGAAAACAACATCAAGTACCGCGTCATCCCACAGACCGAAGGCTGCCCGGCCTACCAGTTGCCCAAGCTCAACGAGAAGCTGCCCAACTTCCTGCGCACCGCCCTGTACCAGCAGCTGTCGGTCGACCGCGTCCCCGCCTGCTTCGCCCTGCAGGTGCAGAAACAGGACCCGAGCAAGTACATGCCCATCGAAGACACCAGCGTTGAATGGAGCGAAAAGGACGCTCCCTTCCAGACCGTCGCCACCGTCAGCATCCCGCCCCAGGACTTCGACAGCCGCGAGCAGAACCTCGCCTGCGACAACCTCTCCTACAACCCCTGGCACGCCCTGCCCGAACACCGCCCGATTGGCGGCATCAACCGGTTGAGGAAGGCGGTTTATGAGGCGGTGAGTGTGTATCGGCACCAGAGGAATGGAGCGGGTGGGGAATGATATTCCCAGAGTTTCGCCAAGTAGAGAGCTGGCACGGACAGCTTCATGAAAATAAAAAGGAAATAGAAAAAACCATCGAATGTCGTTCCCTGCAGGAGCGTGCCATGCACGCGATCGCGAGCTTACCGGGAGCTCATTCGTAGGATGGCGTGGAGCGCAGCGATACCCATCAATGCCTGCGTACCGACAGCATGGGTATCGCTGCGCTCCGCCCATCCCACTGGTGCCGCGGATCGCGGGCATGGCCCGCTCCTACAGTTGGCGCCGAAGCTGCCCTGTAGGAGCTGGCCGCGCCTGCGACAGCCCTGGCGCCGGACCATCGCGGACGCAGTCCGCCTTCGCCTCGCGCCACCCAGGCCATGAGCGTAGGAGCAGACTCCGTCCGCGATGTCTGACCGGCAGAAGCGGCGCCAGACAAGGCATTCGAGCGCTTCCGGGCGCGGCCCCTGTTCACTAGGCAATGATTTCAACATCACGCGGAGAAGTTCGCGAACAAGCTCGCTCCTATAAGAGCAGAGCTGCCTGACCTATCAGAGCTGCCCGCCCAGCTTGAGCAGGGTCACTATCAGCCCACCGAGAGTCATGAAGGACGCGAGCAGCGTGCCGAGGATCAGGGGCACGACGCCGGCCGGCGAGGCGTAGGGCGCCACTTCCAGCAGGAAGCCAGGACGGATGTGATCCGGGGTCAGGCAGGTGACCCGGTAATCGCCCGGCTCGCTGCAGTGGAATTCGCCCAGGGGCATGCTGGAGTTGCCGCCCATGTCGCTGCGGCGCACGGTGAAGACGTTGAAGCGGCTGTACGCCTCGTAAGGCACCGGCTTGCCGCTGGCACAGACGCCGACGGCGAAATCCGCGGCAAAATGCGCGGTACCGGTGACGACGGTGAAGGGCGGGAAGACGATGTTGACGACATAGCGCCCTGGTCGCGGCAACGCCACCACTTCCGCGCGGGCCGGGTCGGCCCAGCGCTGGCAGAGGTCGGGCAGGATCACCCGGCGCAATCCGCCGATGCAGCGGACCAACAGGTAGCCGCCCAATAGCATTACCAACGGGGCGCCCCAGAGGAGCATGGAAACTTCGAATGTCATATCGCCGTCCGGTGGCTGGCCAGGCGGTTAATATGCCGTCTGCAGCGGGCGTCTGGCCAGGGGCGCTACCCAGGCATGCCTGGCGGGCAGTCGCGGCGTGGCCCGCTCCTACAGGTGAAGCACGGCCGGCGTAAGACTTCGTAATTATCGCCGCCACGTGCAGGAATTTTCCGATAGAGCCCTGCTCCCCCGCTCCCTAGCCTTGCGCTCCATGCATTCGACGCGCGCGGGCTGCTCATTCCGTGCATAACCCTCCGCCGCCGTCCTGCCCTGGAGAGTTTCCGCATGTCTGCCGTCGAGAAGAAGTTGAACAAGCTGGCCACCACCTTTCGCGCTGCGCTGGCCAAGGGGAATTACCCGCAGGGCCGCGACGTGGCGCGCCAGGCGCTGCAGATCGCGCCGAACCATCCCACGCTGCTGGCGGATTACGCTCTGTGCCTGATGCGGACGAAGAACTACGAACAGGCCTACAAGACGTATCTCAAGCTGCTCAACACCCTGGGCGAGGAGAAGATGCCGAACACGGCCCTGGACGGGCTGACCGAGGCATGTGGCTGGCTGAACAAGCCGGAGTTGGTGCGCCGCTACGGCAACCTGTCGCTCAGCGTGGCGGACCGCAAGTACAGCCAGTTCCCCGCGCATCCTCTGCCCGCCGCGACGCCGCCGGTATTCGACGGCTCGCATCCCGAGCGCAACCTGATCGTCTTCTCGCTGTTCGGCGCGCGCCCGCGCTATTGCGAGAGCGCACTGAAAAACGTCGAGGCGGCGCGCGAGCTGTTCCCGCAGTGGCGCTGCCGCTTCTATGTGGACGACTCGGTGCCGCAGGCGGTGCAGGCGCGGCTGGCCGAGGCCGGCGCGCAGGTGGTGCAGGTTGACGATGAGACCCGGCACGGCATTCCGGCGACCATGTGGCGCTTCCTGGTGATGGACGATGGCGAGGTGGCGCGCTTCCAGGTGCGCGATGCCGACTCGCTGCTCTCCGAGCGCGACCAGGCGGCGGTGGAGGCCTGGCTGCGGAGCGACCGCTGGTATCACCACATGCGCGACTACTTCACCCATACCGAGCTGCTGCTGGCCGGCATGTGGGCCGGTTGCCACAACCCGAACCTGCCGGGCATCCGCGCGCTGATCGCGCAATATCTGAAGGAAGAAAAGGCGCACCAGCGCTACGCCGACCAATACTTCCTGCGCCGCAGCCTGTGGCCGACCATCCGCCAGAGCCTGCTGAACCACGACGATCTGTTCGGCTTCCTCGACGCACAGCCCTTCCCGCCGCACGCGCCGGTGCGCTGGCGTACGGAAGTCTTCCACGTGGGCTGCAACGCCAGCTACCAGGGCATCAAGGTGGACAGCAAGCTGGCGGACGGCGAGTTGCAGCCCTGGGGCCTGTTCGACGCCGAGGGCACGCTGTTGTGCCGTTACGAGTCACCCGTGACCAAGGGCGCCTGGGGGGAATTGATGCCGTATTTCCTCTGCGAGGCGATTGCCGATGGCCGTTGCACGGTGCGCAGCCTGGCCAAGTGAGGCGGTTGTGGCTGCGTGGGTCGCCGGCATGGAGGGGAGAACGCCCCGAAAAACTGGGCGCCATGCCAGGGCGTTTTCCCGACTAGCACCCGTTCTGCTGGGATAGATTTCGCGGACAAGGTCCGCTCCTACCTCCACTCCTGCGGGGTGGTTGGCCCTCTCCCTAACCCTCTCCCTGAAGGGAGAGGGGACTGGTTCGGAGCAGGATGAAACCCTAGGTGCAGCGGCACGGGTGGCTCCTTCTCCCACCAGCCTCGACCTGTAGGAGCGAGCTTGCTCGCGATCCACTCACAACAGCTGCCCTGGAGGTGCGCCCACGGCCGCGATCATCGGCCTGCCCGCTCCACTACCTGATGACCAGGGCGCCCGTCCTCAGGCATCCGCCAGGGGGCGTGGCTTGTTGACGTATTTGAAGGTGCCCGAGGACATCGCCACCACCACGCCCTGGCTGTTGCGCAGCTCGCCCTCGCAGAAGGCGATCGAGCGCGTGTGGTGCAGCACCTTGCCGTGGGCTTCCAGCACTTCGCCTACTTCGCCGCCGGGGCGCAGGAAGCTGGTTTTCATCTCCACGGTCACCACGCCGCGATAGGCGTCGTCGGCGTCGCTGGCGCTCAGGGCCATGGCGACGTCGAGCAGGGTCATGATCAGACCGCCGTGGGCATTGGCCCAGCCATTGACCAGCTGCGGTTCGACGCGCACCACCAGCCGACCCGGCCCGTTGCCGTCCTCCGCCGGGGCGTGGCGGAACTGCAGGAAGTCGAGCATGGGAATGGCAATGCCGCGGTGGGCGGTGTAGAGCTTGAGCTGTTCGATATCGAAGGGCATGGAACATCCTGAGGCGTCGGGTGGGACCCCTGATGTTCCCCGCCTTGAACGGTGCGCCGCAAGCCCGGCGAGGCGTCATGCACGGCGGGAATGCCCGCCGATGGCGCCCCCGCACGGCCTCTGAGAAAAGCTCAGCGGGATTTGCGCGTGCCGTTCTTCTTGGTGCTCTGGCGCTCCACGGCCTGGACGAAGAGCTCTTCGACCAGCAGCGACTGGATCGGTGCGCGGGTTTCCAACGACAGGCTCATGGCTTCGAGCTTCTGGTTCACTCCCAGCCGGGCGATGCCGCACAGCAGGATGCGCTGGGCGCCGAAGATGCTGCCCTTGTCGACCAGGACTTCCCGGGGCTTTTCGCCGTCCAGGTAACTGACCTTCAGAGCAATGGCGGTGTCATCGTGTACCGCGAGATTCAGCCAGGTGGCGATGTTGAATTCGACCACCCAGCCCAGGCCGGTTTTCTTGGCGACGGCTTCCCGGACCAGATGAGCAGGAACCGGACCCAGGGGGGTGCTGTGGTTTTCCATGGGGCTACTTCTGACTGCTGCGGGTAGAGCGAAATGCGCTAACGGAAGACCCGATTTTATGTGAAGCAGTTCAAGTTTTCAGTCGGATTTTTGTAAGACAACCGCTACCGAGTATGCGGGAAGATACAGAAGCGAACCGCTCTGGAGTGCCACTCTGCGGCGAGAATCGACTGAAGGAAGCGAAGGTGATGGTGCGGAATACCGAATACTGTCCGACGAAGTGAAAGCCAGCGGCAGCGGCATCGTGCGGGGCCGCTCCGGCGCGTGGCCGAAGCGACCTCGCTGTGACCGCCTGGCGGGCACAGCCGCCGGCGTGGCCGGCGCCCCTGCCCGCTCGATCAGGCCGCGCCAGCGAAGGCGCGAGGCCGGTGCTCGCCCGAGCGGTTCTTGCGCACCTCCCGGCGCTCTCTGAAGTCCAGCTCTTCCGGGGCGTCCATGCGTTCCTGCAGGTCCTCGATGACCTGCGGGGTCAACAGCTTGCGATGCCTTGTCATACGCACCTCCTGCGGTCGGGTGCCTCCTCTATTGGACTAGCACGCGGGGAGGAAGATTCAACCGCCAGGCGGGGCGGATTGACCGAGTGGTCAGGCGGGTTAGCTGTAGGAAACCACACCAGAATGACAGCGCAGAAGACGAACCTGCAGGAGCGAGAGGGACGCTTTGTTATTGCTCGGGAACAGGCTTCCCGGCAGCACCCGCATTGGGCTGTTCGCGAGCAAGCTCGCTCCTACAAAAAAGCACACGGCGTACAACCGGGCGGTTGTACGCCGTGTGATCAACGCAACTCGTCGACCAGGCTTGCCACGGTGGTCAGCACAGCCTCCGCCAGGGCCTTGGAGCGCGCGCCGTTCCAGCCGGTGCGCGGGTTGGACGACAGGTTGTGGTCCTTGAACGGCATCTCCAGGGTCAGCGACAGGCAATCGTAGGTGCGGCCGACGTGGTTGCAGGCCAGGGTCAGGTTGGCCTGGCCCGGCGCGTCCTTGGGGTAGCCATGCACGCTCTGGAATTCGCCGTTGGCTTCCAGGCGCTCGCGGAACAGGCTTTCCAGGCGATCCAGGCGCGGGGTGAATTCCGGGTTGCCTTCGCAGCCGGCGGCGAACACGAAGGGGATCTCTTCGTCGCCGTGCACGTCGAGGAACAGGTCCACGCCGTAGCGCGCCATCTGCTCCTGCACGAACAGCACCTCCGGGCTCTCCTCGGCGCTGGGCGCGGCCCAGGCGCGGTTGAGGTCCTTGCCGGCGGCGTTGGTGCGCAGGTGGCCGTGGAAGGCGCCGTCCGGGTTCATGTTCGGCACCAGGTAGAAGTCGGCGCGCTGAAGCAGGCGCTGGATGTCGGCATCGGCGGATTGCAGGCGTTCGATCAGGCCTTCCATGAACCACTCGGCCATGTGCTCGCCGGGGTGCTGCTGGGCGATCAGCCAGATCTTGCGCGCACCCGGCGCGCCGTTGCCGATGCGCAGCAGCGGCAGTTCGCGGCCTTCCACGCTGTGGCCGGTGGCGAGCAGCTCGGCGCCATTGGCGATGGCACGCTTCACCAGCTCGGCGTGGCGCTCGCGGCTGTAGGGTTCGAAGTAGGCGAACCAGGCCTGGGGCTGCTCGGCAACCAGGCTGAAATGCAGGCCGTTGGCGTCGAAGGTGCTGGGCACGCGGAACCAGTCGCGCTGGTCATGGGAAGCCACCGCGTTGTAGCCCGGCCACCCGCCGGTGTAGCTGGAGCCGGGCGTGTTGGTCAGGCTGAACTGGTAGGTCTGGCCGGGCTCCAGGCCCTCGGCCTTGAAGTGGAACCACTGGAAGTGCGGGCTTTTCGTGTCCGGACGCAGCGCCAGGCGCACGTGGCGCGGGTCGCTGTCGTCGATGACCTGGATGTTGCCGCTGTCGAAATCGCAGTCGATCTTCATGAATTCTCCGTGGGCGCGCGGACCTTGGGCGCCAAAGCCCCGCATTTTCGCCCTCCTCGCTGCTCCTGTCATGTCCGCGTGACTTGCGCCGATGAATATATTATGTTCGTAATATAAATCAGGTAACGCTTTCCCGGGCCCCGCGCTGGTGATCCGGCGGGCACGGACTAACCTCGATTCACCCTTCTTTCCAACTGCGGAGAACACGGCATGAGCACTTACGATGTGATCGTCATCGGCGGCGGCCCCGGCGGCTACAACGCGGCGATTCGCGCGGGCCAGCTGGGCCTGAAGGTCGCTTGCGTGGAGGGTCGCGAGACCCTCGGCGGCACCTGCCTGAACGTCGGCTGCATGCCGTCCAAGGCGCTGCTGCATGCATCCGAGCTGTACGAGGCAGCAGCCGGCGGCGAGTTCGCCAACCTCGGCATCCAGGTCAAGCCGACGCTGGACCTGGCGCAGATGATGAAACAGAAGGCCGAGAGCGTCGCCGCGCTGACCAAGGGCGTCGAGTTCCTCTTCCGCAAGAACAAGGTGGAGTGGGTGAAGGGCTGGGGCCGCCTCGACGGGCCGGGCAAGGTCGAAGTGACCGCCGCCGACGGCAGCAAGACGGTGCTCAGCGCCAAGGACATCATCATCGCCACGGGTTCGGAGCCCTCCCCGCTGCCCGGCGTGAACGTGGATAACCAGCGCATCCTCGACTCCACCGGCGCGCTGTCCATCCCCGAGGTGCCCAGGCACCTGGTGGTGATCGGCGCCGGCGTCATCGGCCTGGAGCTGGGTTCGGTGTGGCGCCGCCTGGGCGCGGAGGTCACGGTGATCGAGTACCTGGACCGCATCTGCCCCGGCATGGACCTCGAAACCGCCAAGACCTTCCAGCGCACGCTGACCAAGCAGGGCATGAGCTTCAAGCTGGGCAGCAAGGTGACCCAGGCCACGGTCAGCGGCAAGCAGGTGACCCTGAGCGTGGAGCCGGCCGCCGGCGGCGCGGCGGAGTCGATCCAGGCGGATTACGTGCTGCTGGCCATCGGTCGCCGCCCCTACACCCAGGGGCTCGGGCTTGAAAGCGTCGGGCTGGCCACGGACAAACGCGGCATGCTGGAGAACCACGAGCACCGCAGCAGCGTGCCGGGCATCTGGGTGATCGGCGACGTCACCTCCGGCCCGATGCTTGCGCACAAGGCCGAGGACGAGGCCATCGCCTGCGTCGAGCTGATCGCCGGCAAGGCCGGGGAAGTGAACTACGACGTGATCCCGGGCGTGATCTACACCCACCCGGAAGTCGCCACCGTGGGCAAGACCGAAGAGCAGCTCAAGGCGGAGGGCCGCGCCTACAAGGTGGGCAAGTTCCCCTTCACCGCCAACAGCCGGGCGAAGATCAACCACGAGACCGAAGGCTTCGTGAAAGTGCTGGCGGACGAGCGCAGCGACGAAATCCTCGGCGTGCACATGATCGGCCCGAACGTCGGCGACATGATCGCGGAATACTGCGTGGCGATGGAGTTCCGCGGCGCCGCCGAGGACATCGCGCGCACCTGCCACCCGCACCCGACCCGTTCGGAGGCGCTGCGCCAGGCGGCGATGAACGTGGACGGCTGGGCCATGCAGGCATGACCGTCCGTCGCCTCTGACAAACGGCATATGCGGCGCGATGGCGCACCTTCCATCGCGCTGCAGGCCACGGTTGACGGGGCCTGCAGCGTTCAGCTCGGTTTAATTTGCGACGCCTTTGTGTACAAACGCGACATGGCCTGTGACTTTCTTCGGCTCTGAAAACATCAATTGCGTGAACGAACACGAAAGCGGATGAACCGCTTTCGCCACCTTCGCAATGGATTACCGCAGAGAGATCACAACCATGCATGCGACTCTTCGTTTTAACGAGGCTCTGCTGATCACCGGACGAGCCTTCCAACCCTTCCACTGTGTGACTTGGGTTGATCAAGGGGGCGACGGCAGCCTCGACCTGTCCGTCCTCGACCGTACCGGTACCCGCCTGCTGGGCCTCACCCGCATCCCCAGCTCCGCCTACTCCGACCCGGAGCAACTCGAAGGCCTGCTGAACCAGGCCCGTGACGAGCTGAACCGCGAAGGCTACCGCCTGCAGGAATGGCACATGCCCGCCTGATCCGCATCCAGGTACCTCGAAAAGCCCGGCCCATGCCGGGCTTTTTCGTTGGTGCCGCCAGCCGTCGGCAAGCATTCAATTTCCCACGGCGCTCGCCGATAGAAGGTTACCGGTCGCCGCTGCCCGCAGCGTTGAACGTCGACGCCGAACCGTGGCGCCCCGCTCGTCCGATTCCATCGCCGCGACACGGGTTTCGCAGGGGCGGCGACCGACAATGATGGCAATTTGCACCCATCCTGTGCTCTGCTTCGCACTGGCTACCCCGTCTCGTCTTCCACCGGGCCTTCGGCACGCAGTACGGTCTTCGTTCAATGCTCGATCTGCAGCGATATTTCTACAGCGGCGACTCCCCTTCGCTGCTGGTTTTCGGCGAGCACAACACGGCGCTGGTGCTGCTTTCCGTGCTCATCGCCATCTTCACCTCGACCATGGCCCTGCAGCTGTCGGGCGTGGCGCGACTGGCGCGCAACCCGTTCTATCGTCAACTGGCCATCGGCACCGGCGCGGTCGCGCTGGGCGGCGGCGTGTGGGCGATGCACTTCATCGGCATGCTGTCCTTCCAGCTGTGCGCGGCGGTGCGCTATGACCCGCTGATCACCCTGCTGTCCGGCCTGCCGAGCCTGTTCGCCTCGTGGATCGCCCTGAACCTGCTGGCCCGGCGCAACGTCACCCGCCTGCAACTGATCGGCGGCGGCGTACTGGTCGGCGCCGGCATCGGCGCCATGCACTACAGCGGCATGGCCGCCATGCACATGGCCCCGCTGCTGCGCTACAACCCGTGGATGTTCGCCCTGTCGATCCTGGTGGCCGTCGTGCTGGCGGTGATCGCCCTGTGGGTGCGCTTCGGCCTGCGCGGGCGGATGCGGCCGAACCTGGCCATCCTGCTCAGCGGCGCGGTGATGGGCCTGGCGATTGCCGGCATGCACTACACCGGCATGGCGGCAGCGCGCTTCGTCGGCCGGGAGGAGTTCGGCGTGCCGCAGGGGGTGCAGGGCAGCTTCTACCTGGCGATGGCGGTGTCCATGGCCACCATCAGCCTGAGCATCTGCGTCGCCGCGGTGAACGGCCTGCTGCGCTATCGCCAGCTGTTCCAGGAACTGCAGCGCCGGCGCAAGCACCTGGATTCGTTGCTCGACGCCGCGGTCGAAGCCATCCTCACCATCGACCACAGCGGCGTGATCCGCTCGGTCAACCACGCCGTGCTGCGTCTGTTCGGCTGGCACCCGCACGAACTGGTCGGCAAGTCCATGCAGGTGCTGATGAACGAGGCCTACGGCCAGCAGTTCCGCAGCGCCCTGGAGAACTACAAGCGCAGCGGCGAGCGGCAGTTCCACAATTCCGAGCTGGAACTGGAGGGCCTCACCCGCGACGGTCGCGAATTCCCGGCGCGGGTCAGCCTCGGCGTCACCGACCACGATGGCATGCCCTGGTTCGTCGTGTTCGTCGCCGACATCAGCGAACGCCGCGAGATGGAGCAGGCCCTGCGCACGCGCGAGGAGCAGTACCGCTCGCTGATCCGCAACATGCCCGGCATCGCCTTTCGCGTCGTCCCGGACGAGGTCTGGAGCATCCTCTTCGTCAGCGACGCGGTGGAGGCCGTCACCGGCTGGTCGGCGCAGGATTTCATCGAGCAGCGCGTCACCTTCAACCAGCTCTACCACCCCGACGACCAGCATGCGGTGAACGAGGAAGTCCGCCGCGCCATCGCCGAGGGCCGCAGCTACGTCGTCGAGTACCGCCTGTTCGACCGCACCGGCCGGGAGCGCTGGATCTGGGAGGGCGGCAGCGCCTGCTACGACGAGGCCGGCACGCCGCAGTGGATCGACGGCGTCCTGCTCGACCAGACCGAGAGCAAACTGCTGAGCAACGAGTACGAAGGCAAGGTCACCGCCATCGGCCGCGCCATGGCGCTGATCGAGTTCGACCTGGACGGCCGCGTGCTGGCCGCCAACGACAACATCCTCGAACTCTTCGGCTACACCGAAGCCGACGTGCTGGGCCAGCACCACAGCCTGTTCTGCCCGCCGGATATCGCCGCCAGCGCCGAGTACCGGGGGTTCTGGGACGGGCTGCGCGCGGGCGAACACAGCGCTGGCGAATACCGCCGCCTGGCCAAGGACGGGCGCGAGGTGTGGATCCACGCGACCTACAACCCGATCCTCGATTTCGACGGCCGGCCGGTGAAGGTGGTGAAGCTGGCCACCGACCTCACCCCGCGCCGCGTCATGGAGCAGGAACTGCGCAGCGCCCGCGACCGCGCCGAACAGGCCGCCGCCGCGCGCAGCAGCTTCCTCGCCAACATGAGCCATGAAATCCGCACGCCGATGAATGCCATCATGGGCTTCACCGAACTGCTGCTGGATTCGCCGCTGGAAGACAACCAGCGGCGCTACCTGACCACCGTGCAGAACGCCTCGCGTTCGCTGCTGGGCCTGCTCAACGACATCCTCGATACCGCCAAGCTCGACCGTGGCGCCATCGAACTGGAAGCCCTCGACTTCTCCCTGCCGGAACTGTGCGAACAGGTCTGTGCGGCGCTGCGGCTGTCCGCCGAACGCAAGGGCCTGACCCTGCGGATCGACTACGGCCAGCGTGCCGGCGAGTACTTCCGCGGCGACCCGCTGCGCCTGCAACAGGTGTTGACCAACCTGCTGGGCAACGCGGTGAAATTCACCGAGCGTGGCGAAGTGCGCCTGGTCATCAGCGGCGAACCGGGCGCGCTGCGCCTGGCGATTCGCGACACCGGCATCGGCATCGCCGCCGACCGCCTGGAGCGCATCTTCGACCCCTTCGCCCAAGCCGATGCCTCGATGAGCCGGCGCTTCGGCGGTACCGGGCTGGGCACCACCATCTCGCGCCAACTGGTGGAGCTGATGGGCGGCCGCATCACCGTGGAGAGCGAAGTGGGCCGCGGCAGCGTGTTCACCGTCGACCTGCCCCTGCCCGCCGGGCGCAGCGTGCAGCCGACCGCACGCAGCCATGCGCCGAGCCTGCCGCCGCTGCGCATCCTGGTGGCCGACGACGTGCCGCAGAACGTGGAGTTGCTGGAGCTGAACCTGCGCCGCCTCGGCCACCGTCCGCACAGCGTCGGCGACGGTCTGGCGGCCGTGGAAGCCTACAGCGCCCAGGCGTTCGACCTGATCCTGATGGATGTGCAGATGCCCGGCATGGACGGCCTGGAAGCCACGCGGCGCATCCGCGCCCTCGAACAGCAGCGTGGCGCGGCAGCCGTGCCGATCATTGCGCTCACCGCCAGCGTACTCGACCGCGACCGCCAGAATGCCCTGGACGCCGGCATGAACGGCTTCGCCAGCAAGCCACTGGACCTCGCCGGCCTGCTGGACGAGATGGCCCGCCTGCTCGGCGCCGCGCCTGCCGTCCGCCGTGCACAGCCCAGCGAGCCCGCGCCACTGGCGACCCTCGACTGGGACGCTGGCGCGCACCTGTGGGGCGGCCCGCTGCCCATGGCGCGGGCCATCGTGCGCTTCCTCGACGAACAGCACGCCAGCCTGGCGACCCTGGAAGGCGCGGTGAATCAAGGCGACCGCGCCAGCATCGCCGCCCTCGCCCACCGCCTGCGCGGCGCCGCCGCCAACCTCGCCTTGCCGCGCCTGGCCGGCGCCCTCGGCGTGCTGGAAGGCGCCGCCGACCACGGCACGGCGGAACAGCTGGGCAGCGCGCTGGAGCGCGTTGGCGCGGAATTCGCCGTCGTCCGCGATTCGGTGCCGCTGGTGCCGGAGGCCGTCGCCGAGGTCGTTGGCGAGGCCGCCTCCCAGGACCTGCGCGAGGCGCTGCACGCCCTGCAACTGGCGCTCTCGCGCGGCGGGCTGGACGACCAGGCGCTGGAGCGCCTGCGCCTGGGCACCGCCCACAGCGAACACCGCGACGCCTTCGAAGCGTTGCGCTACGCCATCGACGACTTCGATTTCGACCAGGCCCTGGAATGGGTCCGAACCCTTGGCACCCGCCTGGAGCACGCATGACCCAGACCGCCCCTGACCATCGGCCCTGCCTGTTGCTGGTGGACGACGAAGCCACCAACCTCCAGGTCCTGCGGCACATCCTGCAGGACGACTACCGCCTGCTGTTCGCCAAGGACGGCGACAAGGCGCTGGAACTGGCCAACCGCGAGCGCCCCGAGCTGATCCTGCTGGACGTGATGATGCCCGGCATGACCGGCTTCGAGGTTTGCCAGCGGCTCAAGGCCGAACAGGCCACCTGCGCCATCCCGGTGATCTTCGTCACCGCCCTGGCCGACGTGCCGGACGAGGCGAAGGGCTTCGAGGTCGGCGCCGTGGACTACATCACCAAGCCCGTCAGCCCGCCCATCGTCAGGGCACGGGTGCGCACGCACCTGTCGCTGGTGCGCGTGGAGGAGCTGCGCGAGACGCGCCTGCAGATCGTCCAGCGCCTGGGCAAGGCATCCGAATACAAGGACAACGAGACCGGCCTGCACGTCATCCGCATGAGCCACTATGCGCACCTGCTGGCGCGCGCCGCGGGCTACTCGGAGAAGGCCGCCGACGACCTGCTCAACGCCGCGCCCATGCACGACGTGGGCAAGATCGGCATTCCCGACGCCATCCTGCAGAAACCCGGCCGGCTCGACGAGCGCGAATGGCAGGTCATGCGCCAGCATCCGGAGATCGGCGCGGGGATCATCGGCGAGCACGACTCCGACCTGCTGCGCCTGGCGCGCAGCATTGCCCTCACCCACCACGAGCGCTGGGACGGCACCGGCTATCCCAATGGCCTGCGCGGCGAGGAGATTCCCGTCGAAGGGCGCATCGTCGCCATCGCCGACGTGTTCGACGCGCTGACCAGCGCACGGCCCTACAAGCCGGCGTGGAGCATCGACGACGCCGTGGAACTGCTGCGCCGGGAGAAAGGCGGCCACTTCGACCCGCAGCTGGTGGAGCTGTTCCTCGGCTGCCTGCCCGACATCCTCGCCGTGCGCGAGCGCTGGGCCGACGCCGGCTGAACGGCGAGCCCGGCAAATCCTGCTTTACTCTGAGCTTCCCCTGCGCGGAGTAGATGCGATGAATGCGAAACAGCGCGACGCCCTGCTGGCGACCCTGCAGACGCGCTTCGAGCAGCACCCTGAACGCCACCCGGGCATCGACTGGGCGGACGTCCAGGCGCGCCTGAAAGATGCCCCGGCCAAGCTCAAGGCCCTGGAGCAGATGGAAGCCACCGGCGGCGAACCCGACGTGGTCGGCCGCGAAAGCGCCAGCGGCGCCCTCCTGTTCTTCGACTGCTCCGCCGAAACCCCGGCCGGCCGCCGCAGCCTCTGCTACGACCGCGAAGCGCTGGACGCACGCAAGAAGGACAAGCCCGCCGGCTGCGCCACCGAGCTGGCCGCGCAGATCGGCATCGAGCTGCTGGACGAGGCGCAATACCGCCAGTTGCAGGAGTTGGGCAGCTTCGACCAGAAGACCTCCAGCTGGCTGCGCACGCCGGGCTCCATGCGCAAGCTGGACGGTGCGCTGTTCGGCGACCGCCGCTACGGGCGCGTCTTCACCTATCACAACGGGGTACAGTCGTACTACGCCGCGCGCGGCTTTCGCGGCGTGCTGAAGGTCTGAGGATCGACTCCTTGTAGGCCGTTTCTGAACGATTCCTGTACCGTCACTGAACTTTCCCAAGGCCGCCCGGCGGCCCTTGATACAAGTCAGGCGGATTCCGCCGGGTGGCGCGCAGCCTTGTCGCATCCCATTCGTCGACGAGGAATCCTTCGTGAAAACCCCCGCCTGCCTTCTGCTCGCCAGCCTGCTGGCCGGTTGCGGTCCGACGCCCCCGGCGCCGGCCGAGAGCGTGCGCCCGGTGAAGCTCCTGGGCGTGCCCGCCGCGGCCGCCGAAGGTGTGCGCCAGTTCCCCGGCCAACTCGTGGCCTCGGATGAGGTCGACCTGTCCTTCCGCCTCGCCGGGCATCTCAAGACCCTGGCGGTGAAGACCGGCCAGCGCGTGGAGCGCGGCCAGCTGATCGCCGAACTGGATGACGCCGACCTGCGCCTGCGCCTGCGCGACCGCGAGGCCAGCTACAACCTCGCCCGTGCCCAGTACCAGCGCGTCGCCACGCTCAACGAGCGGCAACTGGTGGCCCGTGCCGAGCTGGACCAGCGCAAGGCCCAGCTGGACTCCGCCGAGGCCGCGCTGAAACTGGCCCGCCAGGAACTCGGTTACGCACGCCTGACGGCCCCCTTCGACGGCGTCATCGCCCAGTTGCCGGTGCAGAACCACCAGATGCTGCAGCCCAAGCAGCCGGTGGCGGTCCTGCAATCGGCCGACCGCTACGACGTGCAGTTCCAGCTGCCGGAAAGCCTGCTGGAGCGCGTCGACGGCGCCAGCCTGCGCAGCGACTACCAGCCCATCGTGCGCCTGGCCCGGGTGCCCGGCCGCGAGTTCCCTGCGCAATACAAGGAGCACAGCACCCGCCCCGATCCGGCAACCCTGAGCTACACCGTCACGCTCACCCTGCAGCGGCCGCAGGACGTCACCCTGCTGCCGGGCATGAGCGCCACCGTCGAGGTGGACTTCGCCCAGCTCGGCCGCGACGCCCGGACCGTTATTTATGTCCCGGTGGAGGCCGTGTTCAGCGCCGACGACGGTGCGCCGGGGCAGAGCCAGGTGTGGGTGGTGAAAGGCCAGGGCGACAACCTGCACGTCGAGCGCCGCACGGTTGAGCTCGGCCAACCGGGCGCCGCGGGCATCCAGGTGCTTGCCGGGCTGGAGCCGGGCGAGCGGATAGTCGCCGCCGGCACCGCCGAGCTGCGCGAAGGCCAGCGCGTGCGCCCCTGGCAGCGCGAACGGGGGCTGTGATGGACATCAGTGGCTACTTCATCCGCAACAAGGTGGGCAGCGGGATCGTCATCCTGCTGCTGGCCCTCGGCGGGCTCTACGCGATCCTCGACATAGGCCGCCTGGAAGACCCAGCCTTCACCGTGAAGACCGCCGTGGTCGCCACCCGCTACGCCGGGGCCTCGCCGCAGCAGGTCGAGGAAGAGGTCACCTACCCGCTGGAGAACGCCATCCAGCAGCTGGCCTACGTCGACAAACTCACCTCGATCTCCAGCGCCGGCCTCTCGCAGATCACCGTCAATGTGAAGCCGCAGTATCGCGCCGGCGACCTGCCGCAGATCTGGGATGAGCTGCGGCGCAAGGTCAACGACCTTGCCCCGCACCTGCCGCCGGGGGTTTCGCCGCCGCAGGTGAACGACGACTTCGGCGACGTCTACGGCATCCTGCTGTCCCTGTCCGGCGACGGCTACAGCTACCAGGAACTGCGCGACTACGCCGACTACCTGCGCCGCGAGCTGGTGCTGGTGCCGGGCGTGAGCAAGGTGGTGGTCTCCGGGCTGCAGGCCGAGCAGGTGCAGGTGCAGGTCTCGCGGGAAAAGATGAATGCCATGGGCGTGCCGCTGCAACGCCTGGTGGACCTGCTGAACCGGCAGAACGTGGTGTCCGACGCCGGCAGCCTGCGGGTCGGCAGCGAGAGCATCCGCCTGCATCCCACCGGCGAGTTCGCCGAGGTCGGCGAGCTGGAGCGCCTGCTGGTCAGCGCGCCGGGCAGCGCCCAGTTGATCCGCCTGGGTTACATCGCCACGGTGCAGCGCGGCTTTACCGACACGCCCAGCCACCTCTGGCGCGCCGATGGCAAGCCGGCGCTGGCGCTGGGCATCGCCTTCGCGCCGCAGGTGAACGTGGTGAAAGTCGGTGACGCCGTGCACCAGCGACTCGACCAGCTGGAAAGCGAACGCCCGGCGGGCATGCAGCTGACCCCCTTCTATGACCAGGCCGTGGAAGTACACGGGGCGGTCAACGGCTTCCTGCTCAGCTTCGTCACCGCGCTGGCGATTGTGGTCGGCACGCTGCTGGTGTTCATGGGCCTGCGCAGCGGGCTGGTGATCGCCGGGGTGCTGGCGCTCAACGTGCTGGGCAGCCTGCTGCTGATGTACCTGCTGGGTATCGAACTGCAGCGCATCAGCCTCGGCGCGCTGATCATTTCCCTGTGCATGCTGGTGGACAACGCCATCGTGGTGGTTGAAGGCGTGCTGGTCGGCCGCCTGCGTGGCCAGGGCATCGATGCCGCGATCCGCCATATCGTCCGCCTCACCGCCCTGCCCTTGCTGGGCGCGACGGTGATCGCAGTGCTGGCCTTCGCGCCCATCGGCCTGTCCTCGGACTCCACCGGCGAATACTGCCGCTCGCTATTCGACGTGCTGCTGGTGTCGCTGCTGCTCAGCTGGCTCACCGCCATGACCCTGGCGCCGCTGTTCGCCCGCTGGGCCTTCGAGAAGATGCCGGCGAAGGCCGACAGCGCCGAGCCCCACGCCGGCTGGCTGTACCGCGCCTACCGCGGCCTGCTGGAAGCCTGCCTGCGCCAGCGCGCGCTGACCCTGGGCGTGCTCGCCGTGGCGCTGGCCGCTTCCCTGCTGGGCTTCACCCAGGTCCGGCAGAACCTCTTCCCGCCGGCCAACACGCCGCTGTTCTTCGTCGACCTGTGGCTGCCCCAGGGCACCGCCATCGAACACACCCGCGACCTGGCCGCCGAGATCGACCGGCACATCACCGCCCTGCCGGGGGTTGAGCGCACAGTGACCAGCATCGGCCAGGGCGCGCCGCGCTTCATCCTGACCTACGGCGCCGAGCGCCAGCACGCCAACTACGCCCAGGTGCTGGTGCGCACCGAAAACCGCGCGCAGATCCCTGGGCTGATCGCCGACCTGCAGCATTACCTCGACGAGCACTACCCGCAGCTGCAGACCGGCCTCAAGCGCCTGATGTTCGGCCCCTCCAACGGCAGCGCCATCGAAGTGCGCCTGACCGGGCCGGACCCGCAGGAGCTGCGCCGCCTCGGCGCGCAGGCGGCCGACCTCCTCGCCGCGGACCCGGTGGCCACCGGCGTCAGTCACGACTGGCAGGCCCGCGCGCTGCTGGTGCGCCCGCAGTTCAACGAGGCCCGCGGCCGCGAGCTGGGCATCGACAAGCGCGACCTCGACAGCCTGCTGCGCATGAGCTTCAGCGGCCTGACGGTGGGCATCTACCGCGACGGCACCCGGCAGATGCCGATCGTGGTGCGCGAACGCGACCTCGACGCCGGGCAGATCAACGACCTGATGCTGTGGAGCCCGTTGAGCCAGCGCTACCTGCCCATCGAGCAGGTGGTCGGCGGTTTCCAGAGCGTGTGGGAGGACCCGCTGATCCTGCGCCAGGACCGCAAGCGCACCCTGACGGTGATGGCCGACGTCCTGGCACAGAGCGGCGAAACCTCCTCGCAACTGCTGGGCCGGGTGCGCCCGCAGATCGAGGCGCTGCCGCTGCCGCCGGGCTACGAACTGGCCTGGGGCGGAGACCTGGAAAGTTCCGGCGACGCCCGCAACGGCGTGCTCGGCAGCCTGCCGATGGCCTTCCTGGCGATGTTCATCATCACCGTGCTGATGTTCTCCTCGCCGCGCAAGGCGCTGCTCATCTGGCTGACCGTGCCGCTGGCGATGATCGGCGTGACGCTGGGCTTCCTGCTCACCGGCATCCCCTTCGGCTTCATGGCGCTGCTGGGGCTGCTGAGCCTGTCCGGCATGCTGGTGCGCAACGGCATCGTGCTGCTGGAGGAAGTCGACAACCTCGCCGAAGCCGGCCAGCCACCCCGCGAGGCGCTGGTGAACGCGGCCTGCGCGAGGCTGCGGCCGATCTGCCTGACCGCGCTGACCACCATCCTGGGCCTTGCGCCGCTGCTGCTGGACGCCTTCTTCCAGAGCATGTCGGTGGTGATCATGTTCGGCCTGGGCTTCGCCACGCTGCTGACACTGATCGTGCTGCCGGTGCTGTATGCGAGCGCCTACCGTCTCGGCGGCCCGAGGGAGGCCGCCCGCTGATCTGGCAGGATCCGTGGGGTGACTGACATTGCCGCCGACGACGCTCGCCGCCACACTCGTGACGTCCAATCAACGAGTCTCGCCATGGAATCTCCCCGCCGCATCGCCTGCCTGCTCTACGCCGAGGTCATGAGCCTGGATATCACCGGGCCGTTGCAGGTGTTCGCCTCTGCCAACGTCGAACGCCAGCGCCAGGGCCTGGCGCCGTGCTACGAGCTGCTGGTGCTCGGCGAACAGGCCGGGCCGGTGGCGACCTCGGCCGGCATCCGCATCTGCGCCGACCAGGCCTGGCGCGACGTCGATCCGTCCAGCCTGGATACCCTGCTGGTGCCCGGCGGGATCGGCGTGCCGGCGCAGTGCGAGAATACCGAGCTGCTGCACTGGCTGGCCGCTGCCGAACCCCAGATGCGCCGGCTCGGCTCGGTGTGCTCCGGGGCACTGATCCTGGCGGCCGCCGGGGTGCTCGACGGGCGCCCGGCCACCACGCACTGGGCGGACGTCGATGCGCTCTGCGCCGGCTTCCCGGAAGTGCTCGTGCAGGGTGATCGGCTGCACACCTACGATCCGCAGCGCCGCGACGGCGACGACCATGTGTTCACCTCGGCGGGGGTCACCGCCGGCATCGACCTCGCCCTGGCGCTGGTAGAGGCCGACCTGGGCCGCGCCCTGGCGCTGGCCGTCGCGCGGCGCCTGGTGATGTTCCTCAAGCGCCCGGGCGGGCAGGCGCAGTTCAGCCACTGGCTCACCCCCGAGCCGACCCGCACGCCGCGCCTGGCGGCGCTGCTGGAGTGGATTCCGGCGCACCTGGGCAACGACCTGTCGCTGGAAGCTCTGGCCGAACAAGCCTGCATGAGCCCGCGCACGCTCTCGCGGGTCTTCATCGCCGAACTGGGTATGGGGCCCGGCCGCTATGTCGAACGGGTGCGCCTGGAGGCGGCGCGCGCGCTGCTGCAGGACGCCCAGGCGTCGATCAGCACGGTGTCGCGGCTGTGCGGCTTCGGTCATCCGGAAAACCTGCGGCGGACCTTTCACAAGCACCTGGCGATCAGCCCGCAGGAATACGCCGAGCGCTTCGGCCAGCACTGACATTCATCCCAACACACCAAAGGACATTGCCATGCTCGAACTCCGCCCCGGCTGCGAATGCTGTGACCGCGACCTGCCCGGCGACAGTGCCGACGCCCTGATCTGCAGCTTCGAGTGCACCTTCTGCCGCGACTGTGCCGAGCAGGTGCTGCACGGCCGGTGCCCGAACTGCGGCGGCGAACTGGTGCCCCGCCCGCGCCGCCCGTTGCAGAAGCTCGCGGCTAATCCGGCCTCGACTCAGCGGGTGCACAACCCGGCCGGGTGCCAGGGCTGAGCGTGGCGCTCTCGCGCTGATGCAGAGTCTCCCGTAGGAGCGGACCTTGTCCGCGAAATTCTCAGCGGGAGCTTCCCAGGCATCACGGCCGCGCCAATGTCCCTTCTGGGCGTCGGCACCGATGGTGGTTCGCGAGCAAGCTCGCTCCTACAGGTTGGTTTCGGGGCTCTTTGTAGGAGCGAGCTTGCTCGCGAATTTAGTCCGGATGGAGAAAAACGTTTGCCGCGCAGGCCAAGCGCCGGCGCTGCCGGCGGATCGCGGGCATGGCCCGCTCCTACAGGTTGGTTTCGGGGCTCTTCGTAGGAGCGAGCTTGCTCGCGAATTTAGTCCGGATGGAAAAGAACGTTTGCCGCGCAGGCCAAGCGCCGGCACTGCCGGCGGATCGCGGGCATGGCCCGCTCCTACAGGGACGCGCGGCGGTGGATCTCCACGTAGGAGCGGACTCCGTCCGCGATAGGCCCGACTCGCGCCGAACAGCCCCCACACGACAGGCAGAACCCAGCGCTGCCGCGAGCAACGAGCGCCCACAAAAAAGGCGACCCGCAGGTCGCCTTTTCGCAGCGCGTGCGCCCACTCAGTAGTAGGCGTTCTCGCGGTTGCTGTGGTCGGTCACGTCACGAACGCCTTTCAGCTCCGGGATGCGCTCGATCAGGGTCTTCTCGACGCCATCCTTGAGGGTCATCTCGACCGCGCCGCAGCCCTGGCAACCACCGCCGAAACGCAGCACGGCGATGTTGTCCTCGACCACGTCCACCAGGCTCACCTGGCCGCCATGGCTGGCCAGACCGGGGTTGATCTCGGTCTGCAGGTAGTAGTTGATGCGCTCGGTGATCGGGCTGTCTTCGTTGACCATCGGCACCTTGGCGTTGGGCGCCTTGATGGTCAGCTGGCCGCCCATGCGGTCGGTGGCGTAATCGACGATGGCGTCCTCCAGGAACGGCTCGCTGATCGCGTCGATGTAGGCAGTGAAATCCTTCAGGCCGACCGGGGTGTCTTCCGGCTTCTGCTCGCCCGGCTTGCAGTAGGCGATGCAGGTTTCGGCGTACTGGGTGCCCGGCTGGGTGATGAAGATGCGAATGCCGATGCCGGGGGTGTCCTGCTTGGACAACAGCTCGGCCAGGTAATCCTGTGCGGCTTCGGTAATGGTGATAGCGCTCATGGCAACTCCTCGCAAACGTGGCGCCAGTTTACGCCATCCGGGGGTGAAGGATAAAGCCCTACTGATTTAGTAGGAATAATTCGCAGCTGGGCGGTGCGCTTTTGCAGGAGCGGGCCATGCCCGCTATCCGTCGGCAAGGCCGGCGCCCGACGCGCCCACACCGTGCGCATTGGCAAGGGGGAGGCCGATCGCGGACAAAGTCCGCGGAACACTGGAGCTGACCTGCAGGAGCGCGCCATGCGCGCGATCGCGGGCATGGCCCGCTCTTACAGCGCAACGCCGGCGCTTGGGTATGCCTCGGCCTACACCTGAACCCTCGGCGCCAGCGCCGTGGATTTCGCGGACAAGGTCCGCTCCTACGCGAACTGAAATCCCAGAGCTGACCTGTAGGTGCGGGCCATGCCCGCGATCACGGGCGTGGCCCGTTCCTGCAGAGCGCGCGACGGTCACAGGTTCTCGTAGCGATTCATGTCCAGCACGCCCGCCTCCACCGGCTCGGTTTCGCGCAGGTAGGCGTCCAGGTCGTGGAAGTAGAACCAGAACTGCGGGTGGCTGCGGCGGATGCCCCAGCGATCGGCGACCTTCTCGAAGTCCGCAGCGGTTTTCACCTGTTCCAGCGCACTGACGAACTCGCCGGCCTCGCTGGCCTTGAAGTCGAACATGAAGTTCGGGTAGCTCGACAGCACGCCGGGGTAGATGGTCAGCGTATCCAGGCCGGGCTGGTAGCGCATGGATTCGCCCATGATGAACGCGACGTTGCTGTGCGCGCGGTTGCGCAGCACAGTGTAGATCTCGCGCTGGCCGTCCGGAAGTTCGACGCGCAGGATGGTCGCCTCGGGGAACTGGTCGATCACCGGCAGCCCGGCGGCCGGGCGGCTGACCAGCCGACTGAAGGCTTGCTCGGCGTCCTGCAGCGGCGCGGCGACGTTGTTGCGGTAGCAGGCGCCGTTCTCGCAGAGGTTGATCGGGTCGGGTCGCGCATTGAGCGCCACGTAGTGCTTGAGCAACTGTTTGGCAAAGGCCAGCTTGGCGCCCTTCTCCGGCAGGAACAGCCCGGTCGGCGCGTCGCTGTCGTTGGTGTAGTAGTCGGCCCACATCTTCAGCTTGCCGCTGGTCTGGTACCAGTCGTCGAGCAGCTTCTGCCGCGCGGCCACCGGCATCAGGCGCAGGAAGTTCTGCTCCGCGCCATTGCGGATCAGGTCGAAATACAGGCGGGTCTGCGCCTGATGGGCGACGTTGCCATACACGTCGAAGTTCACCACCAGGCCGTAGTAGGTGCGCTCCAGCAGCGGATAGTCCATCCACCAGATCGTCTGCGGTACGCCGCCGATCAGGCCCTTGCGCACCGAGGCGCTGTCGTACTGGCGGAAGATGCTCAGCACGGCGTTGTCGTTGCCGGCCCAGATGTCCGCCCAGGTCGGCGCCGGCGCGTCGTCGTAGACGTCCTGGCGCAGTTCCTCGTACTGGTTGCGCTTGTCGCGGTAGGCGCGCCACTGCGAGAGCATCGCGCCCACGTCATCGATCTGCCCCGGCAGCGCCAGCAGCGGCGAGGCCTGGCGCTGGAAGTCAGGGTCGGTGACGTAGAGGTCGTGGTCCGGATCCTGGAACAGCGCCCAGAAGTTGTCACGGATCACGTCGGTGGCGATCTGTCCGCGGCAGACCGGCCCGCGGATGAAGGTGCGGACGAAGTACTCGGCGCTGTCCAGCATGAACTGGTAGCGCGCCCGCGCCGGGATCGCCTCGAAGGTCACGAACGGGTTGGCGCGGTGCTGCAGCCCGTAGCCCGGCACCTTGTCGGTATCCCAGGCGGTGCCATAGAACAGCTCCTGGTTGCGCTTGAGACGGGCCTCGTTGAGCGGATAGGTGATGTGCGTCTTGTGCACGATCACACCCTGGATCGGCCACAGGCGGTAATAGAAGGTATTGCCCGGATCGTCGTTGGGCCGCCGCGTGGCGATGGGGTCGATGGGCTGGCCGCTGGGCGTGCGCGAGCGCACCAGCTGGAAGAAGTGCCCCGGCTCGCCGCGCTCGGTGAAGTACAGGTGGGCGAGGTACAGGTGCTCGTAGATCCAGCGCGATACCAGGCTCTGGCGGGCGCCGGGCTGGTTGAGGAAGCGCTCCCAGCGGTCGATCTGCGCCGCTTCGCCCTGGCCCGGCTGCCAGGCCTGCTCGTCCACCGGCGCGCCCTGGGCCAGCCAGGTCTTGATGGTTTTGAGCTGCGCATCGGTCAGGCCGGTGACGGCAAACGGCATGCCGCTGCGCGGGTTCTTCGCCACGAAATCATCGATGCTGTCAGGCGTCGGGCACTGATTGGCGCGGTTGATCGACAGGTCCAGCCCATCGGGGAGTTTCGCGTTCGGCACCAACGGGTGCTCGTGCCCCAGGTCGATCATCCGTGCCATCAGCGCCGCCTGGCTGCCACGGCCATCGAGCACCGACCAGAAGTCCTTGCGCCGCCAGGCATCCGCACCGTGGGCGTCGAGGAACAGCCGCGTCGTGTCCTGAGCCTTGGTTCGCGCGCCGTCGTACACCGGCAGCTTGTTCGCCCCGCGCTGCGCGCCTTCGGCGGCGGTCAGGTTGAGCTGGCACGGCGAGTCGTAGCAGGCGTGGCAGGCCACGCACTTCTCGGTGAAGATCGGCTGGATGTCCTTGGTGTAGGACAGTCCTCCCGCCAGGGCCTGCGCCGAAAACGCCAGGGATGCGATGAGCAACGTGAAGCGGGCTCGCAGGGACATGAAGGACTCCGGACATCAGGATGGAGCGGATTCTAACGGGAGCGCCGCCGCAATGCGCTCCAACCAAAGACTGAACATGAGAAATCTTCATGTAAAACCGCGGCCGGTCAAATTTCCTGCAGCTTTGCTATCATCAGCGACCTTTCGTCACGCCCTTTTCCGAGACTTCCAATGATCGACCGTGCCGCACGCCTGCAAGCCCTTCAGCAAGCCCTCAAGGAGCGCATCCTGATCCTCGACGGCGGCATGGGCACCATGATCCAGAGCTACAAGCTGCAGGAAGAGGACTACCGTGGCGCGCGCTTCGCCGACTGGCCGAGCGACGTGAAGGGCAACAACGACCTGCTGCTGCTCAGCCGCCCGGATGTCATCCAGGCCATCGAGAAAGCCTACCTGGACGCCGGCGCCGACATCCTCGAGACCAACACCTTCAACGCCACCCGCGTGTCCCAGGCCGACTACGGCATGGAAGAGCTGGCCTACGAGATGAACGTCGAGGGCGCGCGCCTGGCCCGTGAAGTGGCCGATGCGAAGACCGCCGAGAATCCGGCCAAGCCGCGCTTCGTCGCCGGCGTGCTCGGCCCGACCAGCCGCACCTGCTCGATCTCCCCGGACGTCAACGATCCGGGCTTTCGCAACGTCACCTTCGACGAGCTGGTGGAAAACTACAGCGAAGCCACCCGCGGCCTGATCGAGGGCGGCGCGGACCTGATCCTGATCGAGACCATCTTCGACACCCTGAACGCCAAGGCCGCGATCTTCGCCGTGCAGGGCGTCTATGAAGAACTGGGCGTCGAGCTGCCGATCATGATCTCCGGCACCATCACCGACGCCTCCGGCCGCACCCTGTCGGGGCAGACCACCGAAGCCTTCTGGAACTCGGTGCGCCACGCCAACCCGATCTCCGTCGGCCTGAACTGCGCCCTGGGCGCGAAAGAGCTGCGCCCGTACCTGGAGGAGCTGGCGACCAAGGCCGGGACCCACGTTTCCGCCCACCCCAACGCCGGCCTGCCCAACGCCTTCGGCGAATACGACGAGACCCCGGCACAGATGGCCGAGGTAGTCGAGGAGTTCGCCGCGTCGGGCTTCCTCAACATCATCGGCGGCTGCTGCGGCACCACCCCGCCGCACATCGAAGCCATCGCCAAGGCCGTGGCCAAGTACGCCCCGCGCGCGATCCCCGAGATTCCGCGCGCCTGCCGCCTGTCGGGCCTCGAGCCGTTCACCATCGACCGCAACTCGCTGTTCGTGAACGTCGGCGAGCGCACCAACATCACCGGCTCGGCCAAGTTCGCCCGCCTGATCCGCGAGGAAAACTACGCCGAAGCACTGGAAGTGGCGCAGCAGCAGGTGGAAGCCGGCGCCCAGGTGATCGACATCAACATGGACGAGGGCATGCTGGATTCGAAGGCGGCCATGGTCACCTTCCTCAACCTGATCGCCTCCGAACCGGACATTTCCCGCGTGCCGATCATGATCGACTCCTCCAAGTGGGAAGTGATCGAAGCGGGCCTCAAGTGCATCCAGGGCAAGGGCATCGTCAACTCCATCTCCATGAAGGAAGGCGTCGAGCAGTTCAAGCACCACGCCCGCCTGTGCAAGCGCTACGGCGCCGCCGTGGTGGTGATGGCCTTCGACGAAGCCGGCCAGGCCGACACCCAGGCGCGCAAGGAAGAAATCTGCCAGCGCTCCTACGACATCCTGGTCAACGAAGTGGGCTTCCCGCCGGAAGACATCATCTTCGACCCGAACATCTTCGCGGTCGCCACCGGCATCGAGGAACACAACAACTACGCAGTTGACTTCATCAACGCCTGCGCCTACATCCGCGACAACCTCCCCTACGCGCTGAGCTCGGGCGGGGTGTCCAACGTGTCGTTCTCGTTCCGCGGCAACAACCCGGTGCGCGAAGCGATCCACTCGGTGTTCCTCTACTACGCCATCCAGAACGGCCTGACGATGGGCATCGTCAACGCCGGCCAGCTGGAGATCTACGACGAGATCCCGCAGGAGCTGCGCGACAAGGTCGAGGACGTGGTGCTCAACCGCAGTCCGGACGCCACCGAGGCACTGCTGGCCATCGCCGACAACTACAAGGGCGGCGGCGCCACCAAGGAAGTGGAAGACGAGGAATGGCGCAGCCATAGCGTCGAGAAGCGCCTGGAGCACGCACTGGTCAAGGGCATCACCACCTGGATCGTCGAGGACACCGAGGAGTGCCGGCAGAAATGCGCGCGCCCCATCGAGGTCATCGAAGGCCCGCTGATGTCCGGCATGAACGTGGTCGGCGACCTGTTCGGCGCCGGCAAGATGTTCCTCCCGCAGGTGGTGAAGTCCGCCCGCGTGATGAAACAGGCGGTGGCCCACCTGATCCCCTTCATCGAGGCGGAAAAAGGCGACAAGCCCGAGGCCAAGGGCAAGATCCTCATGGCCACGGTGAAGGGCGACGTCCATGACATCGGCAAGAACATCGTCGGCGTGGTGCTGGGCTGCAACGGCTACGACATCGTCGACCTCGGCGTGATGGTGCCGGCGGAGAAGATCCTGCAGACCGCCATCGCCGAGAAGTGCGACATCATCGGCCTGTCCGGCCTGATCACTCCGTCGCTGGACGAGATGGTCCACGTCGCCAAGGAAATGCAGCGGCAGAACTTCCATCTGCCCTTGATGATCGGCGGCGCCACCACGTCCAAGGCGCACACCGCGGTGAAGATCGACCCGCAGTACAGCAACGACGCGGTGGTCTACGTCACCGACGCCTCGCGCGCGGTGGGCGTGGCGACCACCCTGCTGTCCAAGGAAATGAAGCCCGAATACGCCCGCAAGCTGCGCGAGGAATACGCGGAGGTGCGCGAGCGCACCGCCAACCGCAGCGCGCGTACCGAACGCCTGAGCTACGAGCAGGCCATCGCCGCCAAGCCGCAGTTCGACTGGGCCGGCTACCAGCCGCCCGTGCCGAGCTTTACCGGCGTGAAGGTGCTGGACGACATCGACCTGAACGTGCTGGCGGAGTACATCGACTGGACGCCCTTCTTCATCTCCTGGGACCTGGCCGGCAAGTACCCGCGCATCCTCACCGACGAAGTCGTCGGCGAGGCGGCCACCAGCCTGTTCAACGACGCCCAGGCGATGCTGAAGAAGCTGATCGACGAGAAGCTCATCCGCGCCAAGGCGGTCTTCGGCTTCTGGCCGGCCAACCAGGTGCACCACGACGACCTGGAAGTCTACGGCGACGACGGCCACAAGCTGGCCACCCTGCACCACCTGCGCCAGCAGACCATCAAGCCCGACGGCAAGCCGAACTTCAGCCTGGCCGACTTCGTCGCGCCGAAAGACAGCGGTGTGAAGGACTATGTCGGCGGCTTCATCACCACCGCCGGCATCGGCGCCGAGGAAGTCGCCAAGGCCTACGAGACCAAGGGCGACGACTACAGTGCGATCATGGTCAAGGCCCTGGCCGATCGCCTTGCCGAAGCCTGCGCAGAATGGCTGCACGAGCGCGTGCGCAAGGAATACTGGGGTTACCAGCCCGAGGAGCACCTGGACAACGAGGCGCTGATCAAGGAGCAGTACGTCGGCATTCGCCCGGCGCCCGGCTACCCGGCCTGCCCGGACCACACCGAGAAAGGCACGCTGTTCAAGCTGCTCGATCCCACGGGCGTCTCCGGTGTGACGCTGACCGAGCACTACGCCATGTTCCCCGCCGCCGCCGTCAGCGGCTGGTACTTCGCTCACCCGCAGGCCCAGTATTTCGCCGTGGGCAAGGTCGACAAGGACCAGATCGAACGCTACAGCGCGCGCAAGGACCAGGAAATCAGCACCAGCGAACGCTGGCTGTCGCCGAACCTGGGCTACGACAACTAAGCCCCTCCCCTGATGCCGCGACCGGGCTTGCCCGGCGCGGTGCCAGGGAGCAAGCTCCGGGCGAGTCAATACCGGAGCCCGCCGCATGAACCCTCTGCTTCAAGGAAGCTGCCACTGCGGCAGCCTGGCTGTCCGCACCGAACTCAGCCACGATCCAGCCGACTACACCCCGCGAGCCTGCGACTGCGATTTCTGCCGCAAACACGGCGCCGCCTACATTTCCGACGCGCAAGGCCAACTAGCCATCCACTGCCGGTCGGCCGCTGACTCGCTGCGCTATCGCCAGGGCAGCGGCACCGTCGAATTCCTTCTGTGCCGCCGCTGCGGCGTGCTGACTGCCGCGCTCTGGGAGGACGCCGGGAAAACCTACGCTGCACTCAACGTCCAGATACTGGATAATCCCGCCACCCTGGGCGCGCCCCAACCGGCCTCGCCACGCCAATTGCCGCTGAATGAGCGCAAGGAACGCTGGCGCAAGCTATGGTTCGCCGATGTGCGTATCACCCGGGACACCACGGATTGAAGCCCGGCCACCTGCCGGCCTTCCCCTGACGAGAGAAAGACAGATGAAATACCTCACCCCCGAACAGATGGCCAAACCGCGCAAGCGCCGCCTCCTCAAGAAGCTGCGCCTGGGCGAGTTCCAGGAATTCGGCTTCAGCCTGGAAGTGAACTACACCGGCGATCTGGACGACGTGCTCGACCAGTGGATCGCCTTCGTCGAGTCCGAGGGCTGGGTCTTCGTCGGCGGCGCCACCGAAGAGGGCGAATTCACCGGCTACCTGTGCCTGAACGCCGTCGGCAGCCTCACCGAAGCCGACCGCGAAACCACCCGCCTGTGGCTGGAAAAGCAGTCCTGGGCCAAGTCCTTCGAACTGGGCGAGCTGAGCGACTGCTGGCACGGCCTGTTCGAGTAAGCGGTCATTCACCCGGCGCGGCGCAACGCCGAGCCGGGCGAAGTCAACAGCGTCGTTTCGCCACTGTTGTCAGCAGGCCCCTGCTCTGCGACCCTGCGTCGGTTCAAACACGGAGCAGGTTGCATGGAACACATCGCCATCATCGGCAGCGGATTCTGCGGCACGGCACTGGCCATCCAGTTGCTGCGCAGCGCCAAGGGGCCGTTGCGCCTCAGCCTGATCAATCGCTCAGGGCGCCTCGCCCGCGGCCTGGCCTACGGCACCCGCTCCGTGAGCCATATCCTCAATGTGCCGGCCGAGCGCATGAGCCTGTTCCCGGACCAGCCCTCGGATTTTCTCGAATTCGCCCGCAAGCAGATGCCCGAGGCGAAACCCGGCGACTTCCTGCCGCGCCGTTTCTACGGTGACTACCTCCAGGACCGCCTCGGCCACGCCATCGCCGAAGCCGCACCGGGGGTGCGCTTCAGCAGCCTCTGCCAGCAGGTGCTGGAACTGACCGAGCATGGTGATCACCTGCGCCTGCTGCTCGACGACGGCCAGCCGCTGGACAGCCAGAACGTGATCATCGCCACGGGCAACTTCGCACCGGCCACCCCCGGCCCGCTCAAGGTGCTCGAGGATGACCCGCGTTATCTGCGCGACCCCTGGGCACCTGGCGCCCTGGAACGCATCCCCCCGCATGCCAATGTGCTGCTGCTGGGCACCGGGTTGACCATGTACGACATGGCCCTCGCCCTCCAGGACCAGGGGCACCGCGGCCCTCTGTTGGCGCTGTCGCGCCGCGCGTTGCTGCCCCAGGCACACCGCGATAACGCCAGCCATCCTGTACTGCCCGATCTGCCGCAGGCCTTCCTTCGGGAGATGGGCCTGAACGAGCGGCTGCGTGGCTTGCGCCGGTTGATCCGCCAGGCAGCCGAAGATGGCCACGACTGGCGCGACGTGGTCGCCGCGCTGCGCCCAGTCACCCCGCAGCTCTGGCAATCGCTGAACGACGCCGAGCGCGGCCGCTTCCTGCGCCATCTGCAAACCTACTGGGATGTCCATCGGCACCGTGCCGCGCCGCCGGTGGCCAAGCGTATCGACGACTTGCGCAACAGCGGCCAATTGCGCGTGCAGGCTGGCCGAGTGCTGGCCGCCAAGGCGGCAGAAAACGGCATCGAACTGGACATTCGCCCACGCGGCGCCAGGCATTCGCAACAGCAGCGCGTCGATTACCTGATCAACTGCACCGGCCCCTGCACCAACCTGCGCACCGTGAACGAGCCGCTGCTGTGCGGCCTGCTTGATCGCGGCGTCATCCGCCAGGACCGGCAAGGCCTGGGGCTGGACACCGACAGCGCATTCCGCCTGCTGGACGCCCACGGCAAGGCCAACCCCCACCTCTTCCTGCTGAGCCCGATGCTGCGCGCCAGCCACTGGGAAGCCACCGCGGTGCCGGAACTGCGCGGCCATGCCGCGCGACTGGCCGAACTGTTGCTGGCCTGAAAGGCAGCTGGCCCGCGATGGGCCAGCCAGTAGTGATCGTCGAAGGCGAGCCTCCCCGCCCGCCTTCGCGGTCGGCGTGTTCAGATCGCCATCTGCCCCTCCACCTCCTGCAGCTTGCGCCGGGCCAGTGCCAGGTTGGCCTTCACCTTGTCCAGCACGTAGTACATGAACACGCCTTCGTGCTTCGCCATGGGGCGGATGATGTGGTACTGGCGGCCCAGGGTGATGAGGATGTCCTCGATCACGTCGTTGAGCGCCAGCGACTTCATGGTCTTGAGCTTGGCGCGGACCACCTCGGTGTTGCCCGCGGCCGCCAGTTCCAGGTCCACGCCGCCGCCCGCCTGCCCGAGCAGCATGCCGCTCTTGGCATCCACCACGGCCGACGCCAGGGCACCATCCAGGTTCAGCAGTTCGTCCAGCGATTGTTGCAGTGCTGCCATAGCGATTACTCCTTGAGTGCGCGTCCTGTTGTAGTGGCCCCGCAGCCGCGCGCGCCGCGGAGCCTGTTATCTCAGCCGGCCAGCGACAGATCCGCCAGCCGCGTGGCGGTGCGTTTGGCCTGGTAGAGCACCTGGCCGAGCATCTCCTCGCGGTCGGCCACCAGGTTGAGGATCATCGGGTGGCTCGGATGTGGGATGTCGACGATGACGATGTAGCCTTCGCTCGCCTCGACGATCACGTTCTGGTGCGGGCCGACCTCGCTTTCCTGGCCGACCATGGCGCCGAGGGCGGAGATCGAGCAGGCCATTGCCGCCAGCTTGGAAACCTCCAGTCCCTTGCCGGCGCGGGAGGCCACTTCGAAGCCGTCTGTGGTGGCGATCACCGCGGCGCTCAGCCGGCCGAGGCTCGCGCCGAGCTCGTCCAGTGCCTGTTCGGCGTCGTGGCGCAGCCTGTCGGGCAGGCTCATCAGGGCATGTTCCATGGTCGACTCCAATCGATGGCGAACGTCAGGCCTCAGGCCGCCGTGCATTCCAGTTGCAGCAGGAGCAGGTCGAGCAGCAGGCGCACCTGTTCGGCTTCGCGGACATCCACCTCGACCACCGGGAAGCTGTACCCGGCCTGCGCCAGCGCCGCCGCGTAGTCATCCAGGCCAGGATGAGGATGGCCCGGCAGCCGACCGACGCCGACCACGCAGGGTGCCTGGCCAATGCACTCGGCGAAGCCGTCGAGGTAGACGCGCAGGTCGCCCAGTGGATCGGGCCGCGAGTTGTCGATCAGGATCACCAGCCCCAGCGCACCGCGGGCGAGGATGCCCCACATGAAGGCGAAGCGGGCCTGGCCGGGGGTACCGTACAGGCGCAGGCGTTCGTCCGGACCGAGCAGCACTTCGCCGTAATCCAGGCCGACCGTGGTGCGCGCCTTGTCGACGCTGGGGTCGTTGTTCTGCACATCGGTGCTGATCGGCTCGATATCGCTGATCGCCGCGATGGCGGTGGTCTTGCCCGCGCCCATGGTGCCGGTGAAGAGAATCTTGTACTCCTTCATCGGCCAGCCTCCGCAGCACCGCCCAGGCCAAGGTGGCGCCGAATGCGCGCCAGCAGGCCGACGGGGGCGGCCGTGTGCGGCACCGGCTTGGCCGGCAGGGCTTCACCGGGCAGGAACATCTCCCGGGCCGCCATCAGGCGAACGAAGCTTTCCGTCACCTGACGCGGCACACCGGAGCGCTCGCACAGTTCATCCAGGCTCATGGTCCGCGCGCAGAGCAGCGTGGCCAGGCGCACGTAGCGATGGTCGCCGGTGAGCAGCGCGGCCGCCGGCCAATGCTTCAGGCGCAGCGCGGCGGCCGGCAGCTGCGCCGGACGCTGGCCAATGGCGCGGGCGGCGCGCTCCAGGCAGTCGAAGATTTCGCTGGCGCGCAGCGGCCAATGTACCCAGAGCGACTCGCCTTCGGCGGTGCGCAGTTGCACCCGCGGCTCGCCCTCCTCGCCCTCGACCAACAGGTCGGCCGGACCGTCGACATAGGCCCAGCGCGCCACGGTGCGACCGCTGAGCAGACCGACGATGGACTTGAACACGACCTGATCGCGCAATGCCATCCGGGCGAACCCGTAGGTGTACTGAACTGGCTGATTCATCGGCGCGCTCCCTTGGGCCAACAAACACCATCAACCTGCACGGGTTGATCAGGAGGCTCACCGGGACGTTGGAGGATGCCGAGCGCACGCTCGCAGAAGGCGCGGACGAACGTCCGGCCTGCTTGGCAACCCCGCGGTCATGGCCCTTCCGGGCTGTAGATCGGTGGCTTTGCGTCCCTGGCTTTCGCACAGGTTTGCCCTGGTCAAGTGAGTCTCAGCGTAGTACGCCGATTTCGTTCGCCAAGGCGAAAAAGCGTGATGCACCTCACACAAATATCGGAAATATCACCGGAACAACTTCGCAATAGGTGTACGCATATTCCGATCTAAAAGCGGCGGAGCCTCGTCCCTTCAGCTAGGATTTCCCCCAGCGGCGCCCCACCGGCGCGGGTCCGCGGACACCCACAACAGGCCGGAGCTCACTGCCCAGAGACGCCATGCTAGAGCGCCAGCGGTTCCAGAACATTCTCAGCCTGGGCCTGCCGATCATTGGCGGGATGCTCAGTCAGAGCCTGCTCAATCTGGTGGACGCGGCGATGGTTGGCCACCTCGGGGAGAAGTCCCTGGCCGGGGTCGGCATCGGCAGCTACGCCAACTTCGTCGCCATCTCGCTGGTGATGGGCCTGGGCGCCGGAGTACAGGCGCTGGTGGCGCGTCGACGGGGCGAGGGCCGCCATGACCAACTGGCCGCGCCGCTCAACGGTGGGCTGCTCGTCGCGCTGGGCCTGTCGCTGCCGATCACGCTGATCTGCCTGCTGTTCGCCGAGCCCATCCTCCGCGCCCTGTCCAACGACCCGGATGTGCTGGCGGTCGGCATCCCCTATTTCGAATGGCGGGCGCTGTCGGTGCTCGCCGTGGGTCTGAACTTCTCCTTCCGCGGCTACTGGAACGGCACCCGGCGCTCGGGCATGTACATGCGCACCCTGGTGGTGATGCACCTGGCCAACGCGGCCATCAGCTACAGCCTGATCCACGGCCTGTTCGGCCTGCCACGGATGGGCGCGGTGGGCAGCGGCCTGGGCACCACGCTGGCGTTGTTCCTGGGCTCGGCGATCTACGCCTGGATCACCTGGCGCGACGCCCGCGCCCAGGGTTTCCGCCCGCGCCTGCCCAGCGAGCGGGATATCCGCACCCTGCTGCGCCTATCGCTGCCCAACTCGCTGCAGCAGTTCTTCTTCGCCGCCGGCATCACCTTGCTGTTCTGGATCATCGCCCAGGTCGGCACCCGCGAACTGGCGGTCGCCCATGTGCTGATCAACCTGGCGCTGTTCCTGATCCTCCCCGGCGTCGGCCTGGGCATGGCGGCCACGACGCTGGTCAGCCAGAGCATGGGCGAGCGCGATTTCGACAGTGCGCACCGCTGGGGCTGGGACGTGGTCAAGGTGGCGGCCTGCGGCCTGGCTCTGCTGGGCGCGCCGTTCTGGCTGTTCCCGGAGGCCATCCTGCGGCTGTTCGTCAGTGATCCTGCGCTGATCGAGCTGGGTCGAGTGCCGCTGATGCTGACCGGCATGGGCATGGTGATCGACGCCACCGCGCTGGTCCTGACCCAGGCGCTGCTGGGCGCCGGCGCCGTGCGCACGGTGATGGCGGTGAGCCTGGGCAACCAGTGGCTGTTCTTCCTGCCGCTGGCCTATCTGGTCGGCCCCGTGCTGGGCGGCGGGCTGCTGGCGATCTGGAGCATGCAGATTCTGCAGCGCGGGCTGGCTTCGGCGATCTTCGCGGTGATGTGGCAGAAGCGCCAATGGACGCAAATCGAGCTCTAGGGTCTAGGATGGGATGCAAAGGGAGGACGAACGATGGACGAGCAACAGAATAAGCCGCCAACCTTCTGGCAGATGCTGCACAGCGTGCTGGCCGCGGCCTTCGGCGTACAGAGCGGGCGCAACCGCACGCGCGACTTCACCCACGGCAAGCCCAGCCATTTCATTGCCATGGGCATTTTATTCACCCTGGTCTTCGTGCTGCTGCTCTATGGGCTGGTGCAGCTGGTGCTGCACTTCGCCGGGCTGTAGCGCACCGGCAAGGGTGAGGTACCGGGCGGGCCGCAGGGCGACCCGCCGGCACCGCTGTCACTGGTGGCTGACCCAGAACACTGCGGTGGCGACCACCAGCAGGATCAGGATGAATGCGGCGCGGGCATCGACGACGCTGTCGCTGGTCTTGTTGGACGTTTCTTCGCTCATGCTTCCCCCATCTTTTCGTTATTGGCTGAAGGACCACAGGCAGAGTTAAGACCAGCCCCGCCCGCTGCTCAAGGAACGGCCCCTTTCCGCCACCGCGCAAATGCCGTTAGGCTGCCGGTTCGACCAGCACAAGCGAGTGGAAAGGAAGGACCATGCACGTGGACTCACTGCAAGACACTGTCGCGCCGGAAGGCGTCTGCTACGGCTGCGGCGGGCGCAACCCGCACGGACTGCACATCAAGAGCCGCTGGCACGAGGACGGCGTCCACGTCGTCGCCGAGCACCTGCCCGACGCCAAGTACTGCGGCTGGCCGGAACTGGTCTACGGCGGGCTGATCGCCATGCTGGTGGACTGCCACTCGAACTGGACGGCCATGGCCTACCACTACCGCGCCGAGGGCCGCGAGCCGGGCAGCCTGCCGCGCATCGACTGCGTGACGGGCCACCTGGGCATCAAGTACATCAAGCCGACGCCCATGGGCGTGCCGCTGACCTTGAGGGCCCATATCGAGGGCGAGGTCGGTCGCAAGAGCCGGATCATCTGCGAGGTCTACGCCGGCGACGTGCTGACCTGTGTCGGCGACTCGATTTTCGTCCGCGTCGACACGGCGCAGCTGCGCGACGCCGCCCACGGCCGCGACGCCTGATCGATCCGTTGCGCCGCTGCCACCCTCCAGACGCAGCGGCGCATTCATCCGCGCTCCATCTCCCGTCGCGCCTGGGCTTCAGGCCCGGCGCGGCTTAGATCAGAAAGTTCTCCCCATATATTCAAACATCACTTTTGCGCATATTCCCGAACTGGTATCGTGCGCCCCACTCCGCGTGGAGCGCGTTGCCGTGCGCGCTGGGAAACGCAGTACGCCCCCGAGCGCTATAAGCCTGACAGCAGGATGATTCATGTACGTATATGACGAATACGATCAAAGGATCGTAGAGGATCGCGTCAAGCAGTTCCGCGATCAGACCCGCCGCTACCTGGCGGGCGAACTGACCGGCGAGGAATTCCGCCCGCTGCGTCTGCAGAATGGCCTCTACATCCAGCGCTACGCGCCCATGCTGCGGGTGGCCGTGCCTTACGGCCTGCTGTCCTCCCGGCAGGTTCGCAAGCTGGCGCAGATCGCCCGTGACTACGACAAGGGCTACGCGCACATCAGCACCCGCCAGAACGTCCAGTACAACTGGCCGGAGCTGGAAGACGTGCCGGAAATCCTCGCGGAGCTGGCCACCGTGCAGATGCATGCGATCCAGACCAGCGGCAACTGCATCCGCAACACCACCACCGACCAGTTCGCCGGCGTCGCCCGCGACGAACTCGTGGACCCGCGCCCCTGGTGCGAGATCATCCGCCAGTGGTCGACCTTCCACCCCGAATTCGCCCACCTGCCGCGCAAGTTCAAGATCGCCGTCAACGGCGCCGTGAGCGACCGCGCCGCCATCGAGGTGCACGACATCGGCCTGGAAGCGGTGAAGAACGAAGCCGGCGAGCTGGGCTTCCGTGTTTCGGTCGGCGGCGGCCTGGGCCGTACCCCGATCGTCGGCAGCTTCATCAACGAATTCCTGCCGTGGCAGCACCTGTTGTCGTACCTGGACTCCATCCTGCGCGTGTACAACCGCTATGGCCGTCGGGACAACAAGTACAAGGCGCGCATCAAGATCCTGGTCAAGGCGCTGACCCCGGAAGTCTTCGCCCAGAAGGTCGACGCCGAATGGGCGCACCTCAAGGACGGCCCGAGCACCCTGACCGAGGCCGAACTGCAGCGCGTGGCCGCCCACTTCGTCGACCCGGCCTACAAGGCCCTGGAAGACCAGGACGCCGCCCTCGCCCAGCTGGACGCCGAACACCCCGGCTTCGCCCGCTGGCGCAGCCGCAACACCTTCGCCCACAAGAAGCCCGGCTACGTCGCCGTGACCCTGTCGCTCAAGCCCACCGGTGTGGCGCCTGGCGACATCACCGACAAGCAGTTGGACGCAGTCGCCGACCTGGCAGACCGCTACAGCTTCGGCGAAGTGCGCAACAGCCATAACCAGAACATCATCCTCGCCGACGTCGAGCAGGCGCAGCTGTTCACCCTCTGGGGCGAACTGCGCGAGAACGGTTTCGCCACCCCTAACGTGGGCCTGCTGACCGACCTCATCTGCTGCCCGGGCGGCGACTTCTGCTCGCTGGCCAACGCCAAGTCGATCCCGGTGGCCGAAGCCATCCAGCGCCGCTTCGATGACCTGGACTACCTGTTCGACATCGGCGAGATCGACCTGAACATCTCCGGCTGCATGAACGCCTGCGGCCACCATCACGTGGGCCACATCGGCATCCTCGGCGTGGACAAGAAGGGCGAGGAGTTCTACCAGGTTTCCCTTGGTGGCAGCGCCAGCCGCGAGGCGAGCCTTGCGCAGATCCTCGGCCCGTCCTTCGCCCAGGAGCAGATGGCCGACGTGATCGAGAAGATCATCAACGTCTACGTGGAACAGCGCACCGAAGAGGAACGTTTCCTCGATACCTACCGTCGCATCGGCATCGACCCCTTCAAGGAGCGCGTATATGCAGCGAATCATTAAGCACCGTGAGGTCGTCGACGACCGCTGGCACCTGCTGCCCAAGGACGCGACCCTGGAGACCGTGCCCAACTGCGACGACGTGATCATCCCGCTGAACCTGTGGCTGGAACACGGCCCCGCCCTGCGCGGCCGTGACGGCGGCCTGGGCGTGTGGCTGGACGCGGACGAAGAGCCCGAAGCCATCGCCGGCGACCTCGACAACTTCAAGGTCATCGCCGTGAACTTCCCCGCCTTCACCGACGGCCGCGGCTTCAGCACCGCGCGCCTGCTGCGCGAGCGCTTCGGCTACCAGGGCGAAGTGCGCGCCATCGGCGACGTGCTGCGTGACCAGTTGTTCTTCATGCAGAGCTGCGGCTTCGACGCCTATGCCATCCGCGCCGACCGCGACCCGCACGCAGCGCTGGCCGGCCTGGACGACTTCAGCGAGGTCTACCAGACCTCGGTGACCCAGCCGCAACCGCTGTTCCGTCGCCGCCAGCCGGCCTGATCCAGCGACAGGAAAAAGCCCCGCACTGCGGGGCTTTTTCGTTTCTGCGTTTGATCTTCGTAGGAGCGAGCTTGCTCGCGAACCCGCCCAGCTTCAGCGCCGCCAGTGAACTCGTTCGCGAGCAAGCTCGCTCCTACAGGGTGCAGCGGCACGCCACCTCAGTAAGGGCACGAACGGCTTTGGTAGGAGCGGAGCTTCTCCGCGAAACTCTTCAGCAAGGCCGGGATGTCGCGGACAAGGTCCGCTCCTACGAAAGCGCTTAAGCCCGAGCTCGCTCGCGAACCCGCCCAGCTTCAGCGCCGCCGGTGAACTCGTTCGCGAGCAAGCTCGCTCCTACAGGGTGCAGCCGCACGCCACCTCAGGGGCACGAATGGCTGTCGTAGGAGCGGAGCTTCTCCGCGAAGCGCTTCAGCATGGCCGGGATTTCGCGGACAAGGTCCGCACCTGCGAAAGCGCTTAGGCCCGCACGCTCTCCCAGGCAATCTGCGCCAGTTGCTCGCGGCAGTCGATCAGGTCCACCCGCGTGCGCCCCGCCAGCCAATTGCGGGCATAGTCGTGGGTCGGGCCGATCACCACGGAATTGAACAGCTCCGCCGACAGCGCCTTGAACGCCCCCGCCTTGCGGTGCTCGGCCAGTAACTCGGCGATACGCCGGCCCTGCTGGCGGTTGGCCTCACGCAGTTCCTCGCCCATCTCCCCCGCCTCGACGCGCCCACGGCTGTGCAGGATGAAGCGCGCCCACTCCGGGTTGGCCGAGACCCAGTCGACATAAGAGGTGACGAACAGCTTGACCACCGCCTCCGCGCTCTTCGCCTCCTGCAAGCCGGCATCGAGCAATGCCGCGTACTGGCCGACGCCCGTCAGGTAGAGCGCGCCGATGATGCGTTCCTTGTTGCCATAGTGATGGTAGAGGCTGCCGATGCTGGCGCCGGAGCGGTCGCGGATCATCTCGATGGTGGTGGCGTCCACGCCGGATTCGCTGAAACAGGCCAGCGCGGCCTGGAGGATGTCGTCTTTGCGGGAAGGTCGGGCCATGTGGTTCCTATGGGAAAAACCGCTCGAACATAATTCTAGAATATTTTTCTAGAATTACTTTCTAATCTTCGTATACTGCCTGGGCGCGCATCCATCTTCAATCCGCTTTCCCCGGAGTTGCCATGAGTCAGATGATGCAGATGTACCAGCAGGCCGGCCCCGCGCAGTTCAGCGCCATGATCGGGCAGGTCGCCCCCTACTTCGCCAGCATCGCCCCGCAGTTCGTCGAACTGCGCCCCGGCTATGCGGAAGTCACCTTCCCCAAGCGCCGCGAAGTGCTCAACCACATCGGCACGGTGCACGCCATCGCGCTGTGCAACGCGGCCGAACTGGCCGCCGGGACCATGACTGACGTGTCGATCCCCAAGGGCCGCCGCTGGATTCCCCGCGGCATGACGGTCGAATACCTGGCCAAGGCCGAGGGTGATGTTCGCGCCGTGGCCGACGGCCGTGCCATCGACTGGAACCAGGACGGCGACATCGTCGTGCCGGTGCTGGCTTATGTGGGCGACAAGAAGGTATTCCGCGCCGACATCACCATGTACGTCAGCCAGGCCTGAGGGACAAGCCCATGATCACCCCGCTCCCCCGTCCGCTGGACAACGGCAACGGCCACAGCCTCTCCAGCCACTGGTACTACCCGCCCGGCGAAGCGCGCGGAGCGGTGTTGATCGTCCCTGCCATGGGTGTCGAACAGCGCTTCTATGCGGCCTTCGCCACCTGGCTGGCCGAGCGCGGCTTCCTGACGGTGACCTTCGATTACGTCGGCATGGGCACCTCCCGCGCCGGCCATCTGCGCGAGCTGGATATCGACATACTGGCCTGGGGCAACCACGACTGCAGCGCGATGCTCGACGCCGTGGTCGAGGCTGCCGGCGAGCGGCCCGTGTTCTGGGTCGGCCACAGCCTGGGCGGGCAGATCCTGCCCTTCGTGCGCGGCACCGAGCGCATCCACCGCGCCTTCACCATCGCCACCGGCAGCGGCTATTGGCGCGAGAACACCCAGGGGCTGCGGCACAAGGCCTGGCTGCTCTGGTATCTGCTGGCGCCGACGATCACGCCGCTGCTGGGCTATTTCCCCGGCAAGCGCCTGGGCGTGGTGGGCGACCTGCCGCGCGGGGTGATCGAGCAATGGCGGCGCTGGTGCCTGAATCCGGAGTACGCCGTGGGCGCGGAAGGTGGCGCAGTACGCGCGGCGTACTCCTCGGTGCGCACGCCCATCACCTCCCTCTCCTTCACCGACGACGAGATGATGTCCGGGCGCAACACCGAATCGCTGCACGGCTTCTACCGCGGCTCGCCGAAGACCCTGAAGAGAATCGCCCCGGAGGACATCGGCGTGAAACGCATCGGCCACTTCGGCTTCTTCCGGCGCCAGTTCGCCGATTCGCTGTGGGCGGGCTACCTGCTGCCGGACCTGGGCTGACGCCCGGGCCCGGCTCGGGTATCGAACGAAGGATCAGTCCAGCGTCACCAGCACCCGCCCAACCAGCTTGCCGGCGAGGATCTGGTGAATGGCGGCCGGCAGGTCGTCGAGCTTGACTTCGCGCACCGCCGCTTCGAGGTTGTCGAGCTTCCACTGCAGGGACAGCTTGTCCCACATGGACGCCTTGACCACCAGCGGCAGCTCCACCGAGTCCACGCCCAGCAGGTTCACGCCGCGCAGGATGAAGGGCAGCACGGTGGCCTTGAAGGCGGCGCCGGCGGTCAGGCCGCAGCAGGCGACGCTGCCGCCGTATTGCAGCGACTTGACCACGTTGAACAGGATGTCGCCGCCCACGGTGTCCACCGCGCCGGCCCACTGCTCGCGCAGCAGCGGCTTGTCGACGCCATCGGAGACGGTGGCGCGGTCGAGGATCTGCCGGGCGCCGAGGCGGTTCAGCAGTTCGGCCTGCTCCAGCTTGCCGGTGGCGGCCGCCACGGTGTAGCCCAGTTGCGCCAGTAGCATCACCGCGATGCTGCCTACGCCGCCGGTGGCGCCGGTGACCAGGATCGGGCCGGCGGACGGCGTTACGCCGGCGCGCTCCAGCTTGTCGACGCACAGCGCGGCGGTCAGGCCGGCGGTGCCGAGAATCATCGACTCGCGCAGCGACAGGCCCTGCGGGCGCTTGATCAGCCACGCCGCCGGCACGCGGATGTACTGGCCAAAGCCGCCCGGGGTGTTCATGCCCAGGTCGTAGCCGGTGACGATGACTTCGTCGCCGGCGGCGAATTCGGCAACCGAGGATTCTTCCACCACGCCGGCGGCATCGATGCCGGGCGTGTGCGGGTACTTGCGGGTGACGCCTCGGTTGCCGCTGGCGGACAGCGCATCCTTGTAGTTCAGCGACGAATACTTCACCCGCACCAGCACTTCACCCGCCGGCAGATCGGCAACCTGCCGCTCGGCCACCTGCAGGTCATACACGCCATGTGCGCTTTCCGTGACCCACAACGCCTTGAATGCACTCATCTCGACCCTCCTCTTTCGAATTTGGAACGGGCGCGATCCCGGCGCCCGACGACAATCATTGCCAGAAGCGGCTGCGGCCCAGGCGATCCCACCAGGTCACCAGCACACGGTCGATCACGCCGCTGACGCCCACACCGAAGCGCTCCTGGAGGGACTTCTTCTGGACGTAGCTGAGCTGGTAGACATCCGCCTCGCGGGCGCGTTCGGCCAGGTACTCGTCACTGGTCTTGAGTTCGTCGACCAGCTTCTTGCCCAGCGCTGCCTGGCCCAGCCAGACCTCGCCGGTGGCGATTTCATCGATGGCCAGCTGCGGGCGGTAGTGAACGACGAAGCGCTTGAACAGCTCGTGGGTGGTTTCCAGGTCTTCCTGGAACTTCTCGCGCCCCTTGTCGGTGTTCTCGCCAAACACGGTCAGGGTGCGCTTGTACTCGCCGGCGGTGAGCACTTCGAAATCGACGTCGTGCTTCTTCAGCAGGCGGTGCACGTTGGGCAACTGCGCCACCACGCCAATGGAGCCGAGGATGGCGAAGGGAGCGGAAAGGATGCGCTCGCCGATGCAGGCCATCATGTAACCGCCGCTGGCGGCGACCTTGTCGACGCACACGGTCAGCGGCACGCCCGCCTGGCGAATGCGCGCCAGCTGGGAAGCGGCCAGGCCGT
This sequence comes from Pseudomonas sp. NY15437, assembly GCF_048068435.1. NCBI lineage: Bacteria > Pseudomonadati > Pseudomonadota > Gammaproteobacteria > Pseudomonadales > Pseudomonadaceae > Pseudomonas > Pseudomonas sp. NY15437. Next base: position 202,966 of record NZ_JBLUQC010000009.1, on the reverse strand, counting down.
AGCCGTGGACCATGCCGCCACCGCTCTCCAGGCGCAGCACCACCTCGTCGCGCGGGGTGGCCAGGGTCAGCAGCGCGGTGACTTCATGGCGCAGCTGCTCGGTGGCCGAGGCCTTGATGTCGCCATCGAAGTCGAGCACGTACACGCGATTCTTCTCGCCGCCCTTCTTCTTTTTCGCGTCCTTCAGGTTTTTCGCCTCGGACTTGCGCAGGGCCTTGAGCTTGGCCTTTTCCAATACGCTATGTTGCAGGCGCTCACGCAGCTCCTTGTAGAAGTCGTTGAGCTTGTGCACCTCCAGGTGTCCGCTGCCGCCGCGACGACCGCGGCCGCGCAGTGCGGCGATCACCACCAGGACGATGACGATGGCCACCACGACGGTGAAGGTCTTGGCCAGGAAACCCGCGTAATCCGCTAGAAACTCCACTCACTTCCCCTTTTGCAATTCTGGTCGAGCCCGCCAGGCGAGCGCAGCGAATCCCGCAAGCATACCCACGCCGCAGGCCCGCCACCAGCGCTGGCAAACCGCTGCATCAGTCCAGCGAATGCCATTCAAACAAGCGTATGTTTTTTCGTTGACAGCCCCAGGTGATCCTCATAACCTCGCCGGAACTTTCAGCCCTGCCGGGATACTGCGCGTGGGAAGCATCTACCTGATTCGACATGGCCAGGCTTCGTTCGGCGCCGACGACTACGATGTGCTCTCGGCCACCGGCGTACGCCAGGCGGAAATACTCGGCGAGCACCTGGCCAGCCTCGGCCTGCGCTTCGACCGCTGCGTCGCCGGCGACCTGCGCCGCCAGCGCCACACCGCCGAAGCGGTGATGGGCCGGCTGAACGAAGCGGGGATCGAAACGCCAGCCCTGGAAATCGATTCCGCCTTCAACGAATTCGAAGCCGACGCGGTGATCCGCGCGCACCTGCCGGACCTGCTGGAAATCGAACCGCAGGCGTTGCACATCATGCGCAACGCGGCCGACCACCGCGCCGAGTTCCAGCGCCTGTTCTCCACCGTGATCGCCCGCTGGGTTTCCGGCGACCACGACAAGGACGGCCTGGTGAGCTGGGCCGAGTTCCTCGACACCGTGCACGGCGGCCTCAAGCGCCTGCTGGAATCGGCCAGCGGCAAGGACAACATCGGCGTCTTCACCTCCGGCGGCACCATCACCGCGGTGCTCCAGCAGGTGACGGGCATCCCTGCGCTCAACGCCTTCGAACTCAACTGGCAGATCGTCAACACCTCGCTCAACCGCCTGAAGTTCCGCGGCAGCGAAGTGGCCCTGGCTTCCTTCAACAGTCACGTGCATCTGGAACTGTTGAGGGCGCCGGAACTCATCACCTACCGTTGAGTGCCGGCCCATTGCGACGCATGCGTCGCGCGAGAAAACCTAGAAAAGGAATAGAACCATGAGTGTTGCTGACATCGTTTCCACCATGAAGAGCAAGTTCAACGCCAGCGCGGCCGCCGGCCTGGATCTGGTGTTCCAGTTCAACATCGAAGACGGCGACAACCACTACCTGGTCGTCAAGGACGGCACCTGCGAAGTCGTACAGGGCGACGCCGAGTCCCCCAACGTCACCCTGATCATGGACAGCGAGACCCTCAAGGGTATCACCAGCGGCGAAACCGACGGCATGCAGGCCTTCATGGCCGGCAAGCTGCGCGCCGAAGGCGACATGATGCTGGCGATGAAGCTGGGCGAACTGTTCCCGGTCTGATCCGAGGAAAACCTGCCCGCGCCGCACGAAAAACCGGAGTCCATGGCTCCGGTTTTTTTATGCCCGCACGCCTTGGCCGGGCCCGGATCAGGCAGCCTGATCGGGGTGCAACACGAACACCAATAACGGCTGCGTGCGCTTGTGACGGGCCGAGGCGGACATTAGATTAGCCAATGATCACCCGGCGCCATCATTGCTTTGCCTGATCCTGCCACGCTTCACCCGGCATGAGACCGACGCCGGCCTGCGCGCACCTCGCCAGGAGCCCTGGGCCCTTGCGGGACGATTCGTACAAGCCAGTACAAGACGAGCTCCTAGATAAAAAGGGACCAGCATGTCGTTGACCGACCAGACCATCCGCTCCCGCGAAGGCGAAGAACTCGATGCCGCCGTGATCGACGGCTACCTCAAGGACCACGTTCCCGGCCTGCAGGGCCAGCCGCGCATCAGCCAGTTCCCCGGCGGCGCCTCGAACCTGACCTACCTGATCCAGTACGACAACCAGGAACTGGTCCTGCGCCGTCCGCCGTTCGGCAAGAAGGCCAAGTCGGCCCACGACATGGGCCGCGAATACCGCATCCTGAACCAGCTCAACGACGGCTTCCCCTACTGCCCCAAGGCCTACGCCTATTGCACCGACGAATCGGTGATCGGCGCCGAGTTCTATGTCATGGAGCGCGTCAACGGCATCATCCTGCGCAGCGAGCTGCCCAAGGAACTGAACCTCGACGCCGACAAGACCACCGCGCTGTGCAAGAGCTTCATCGACAAGTTCGTCGAACTGCACAACGTCGACTACAACGCCTGCGGCCTGGGTGACCTGGGCAAGCCCGAGGGCTACGTGCAGCGCCAGATCGGCGGCTGGATCGATCGCTACGAGAAGTCGCTGACGCCCGACGCGCCGGCCTGGGAGCAGGTCAAGGTGTGGCTGCGCGAGAAGATGCCGGCCGACCACCACAAGCCGGGCATCGTCCATAACGACTACCGCTTCGACAACGTCATCCTCGACCCGAACAACCCGATGCAGATCATCGGCGTGCTCGACTGGGAGATGACCACCATCGGCGACCCGCTGATGGACCTGGGCAACACCCTCGCCTACTGGATCCAGGCGGACGACCCACAGCCGATGCAGATGCTGCGCCGCCAGCCCAGCCACGAGCCGGGCATGCTGACCCGCCAGCAGTTCGCCGACTACTACGCCGAGCGCGCCGGCATCCAGATCGACAACCTCGATTACTACTACACCTACGGCATGTTCCGCCTGGCGGGCATCATGCAGCAGATCTACTACCGCTTCTTCCACGGCCAGACCCAGGACAAGCGCTTCGCCACCTTCATCCACGCCAACAAGCTGCTGGAACAGGTGAGCCTGCAGGTCATCGGCAAGTCCCGCCTGTAAGGCGTGTCACATAACAAGGAAACTCCCATGTCCAAGACCCAACTGTTCGACCTCGACGGCAAGATCGCCTTCGTCTCCGGCGCCAGCCGCGGCATCGGCGAGGCCATCGCCAAGCTGCTGGCCCAACAGGGCGCCCACGTCATCGTTTCCAGCCGCAAGATCGATGGCTGCCAGGCCGTGGCTGACGACATCGTCGCCGCCGGCGGCAAGGCCACCGCGATTGCCTGCCACATCGGCGAGATGGAGCAGATCCAGGCCGTCTTCGCGCAGATCCGCGAGCAGTTCGGCCGCCTGGACATCCTGGTGAACAACGCCGCCACCAACCCGCAGTTCTGCAACGTGCTGGACACCGACCTGTCGGCCTTCCAGAAGACCGTTGACGTGAACATCCGCGGCTACTACTTCATGTCCATCGAAGGCGGCAAGCTGATGAAGGCCAACGGTGGCGGCAGCATCATCAACGTGGCCTCGGTGAATGGCGTCACCCCGGGCGAATTCCAGGGCATCTACTCGGTGACCAAGGCCGCGGTGATCAGCATGACCAAGGTCTTCGCCAAGGAATGCGCGCAGTTCAACATCCGCTGCAACGCCCTGCTGCCGGGCCTGACCGACACGAAGTTCGCCTCGGCGCTGGTGAGCAACGATGCGATCCGCAACGTCGCGCTGCAGCGCATCCCGCTCAAGCGCGTGGCCGACCCGAGCGAAATGGCCGGCGCCGTGCTGTACCTCGCCAGCGACGCCTCCAGCTACACCACCGGCGTGACGCTGAACGTGGACGGCGGCTTCCTCGCCTAAGCGCTGGCGTAGCGACGAAAAAGGGAGCCGATGGGCTCCCTTTTTCTTTGGCAAGGATTGGCTCTTCGTAGGAGCGAGCTTGCTCGCGAACCTGCTTCACGCTGAAGTTTCAGGGTGCCGTGCGGTTCGCGAGCAAGCTCGCTCCTACAATGTCACTGCCACTCCTTGAGGGCCTGGTTCGCCGCCGCATTCATCGGCTCGGCGGTCAGCCCGCCTGCTCCGTAGCGCACGGCGAATACCGCCTGGTCGGCCATCGGCAGGTAATTCACTCGCCCGGCCCTGGGCACGAAGGTCAGCAGGTCATGCTGGCCGTCACGCAGCCAGCGCCACAGGTCGACACCCGGCACCTCGTCCGCCAGTGCCACCTTGCGCCCCAGGCTCTGCTGCTCCACCGCCAGGAAGCGCCCACTGAGGTCCTGCAGGCGGTAGCCCGGCGCCAGGCCGATCAGCCGCGCCAGGCCCTTCCACTCCAGCACGCGTGCGTCCAGCTGCCAGAGGTCGCCGGCCAACTCGACGCGCCGCTCGTCATTACCCTGCAACAGGGTGACCTCGAAGCGTTGCTCAGCAGCCTTGTGGAAGCTCAGGGTCGCCAGCGGGCGCTCGGCCGGCAGCGGGTCATAGCTGCGCAGATCCCACGCCACCAAGGCCACCAACGCGGCGATGGCGACGAACAGCAACCCCACCGTGCCGCGCAGCCAGCCGAGGAACCAGTGACGGTCGAACAGAATGCGGGCGGCTACCACCAGGGCCAACAGCGCCACGAAGGCAACGACCCAGGCCAGACCGTCGTACTGCATCGAATGATTTCCTTCCTCGTAGAAATGCCGGCATTATGCGCACCGCGTACCTGCGCGGCCAGCCAGACCGTCGCAGCTTTCGGGTCCGTTAACGTTTCCCATGCCACCGGCTCTTTACCCAGGAGCGGCGGTGCGGGCCCCCGATCAAGGCCAACCCAATGCCCTTCGAACTCGTCGTAGACCCGACCACCCTTGTCATTCTCGCCGGCGTCGCCTTCCTCGCCGGTTTCATCGATGCCATCGCCGGCGGCGGCGGCCTGCTGACCATCCCGGCCCTGCTCACCGCGGGCGTCCCGCCGCACCTGGCGCTGGGCACCAACAAGCTCAGCTCGACCTTCGGCGCCGCCGTGGCCAGCTACACCTTCTACCGGCGCAAACTGTTCCAGCCGCGTCAGTGGCGCAACGGCCTGATCGCCACCGCCATCGGCGCCGCGCTGGGCGCCTGGGCCGCGCATTTGATGCCGGCAGAGTGGCTCAACCGCATGCTGCCGGTGGTGGTATTCGGCTGCGGCCTGTATCTGCTGTTCGGCAAGACACCGGAAGCCCCGCTGGACGCCACCCCGCGCATCGCCCAGCGCCGCCAGTGGCCGCAGGGCCTCGGCCTGGGCTTCTACGACGGCGTGGCCGGCCCCGGCACCGGCGCCTTCTGGACCGTCAGCAGCCTGCTGATGTACCCGCTGGACCTGGTCCGCGCCAGCGGCGTGGCGCGCAGCATGAACTTCGTCAGCAACATCGTCGCACTGGCGGTGTTCATCGCCTCGGGTCAGGTGGTCTGGCTGATGGGCCTGTGCATGGGCAGCTCGCTGATGATCGGCGCCTATTTCGGCGCACGCACGGCTATTGGCGGCGGCGCCAAGTTCATCCGTCCGGTGTTCATCCTGGTGGTGCTGGCGCTGACCGTGCGCCTGGCCTGGCAGCACTGGTTTAGCGCCGCAGCCTGAGACCCCGGCTACGATCCGCTGCGCGTCGGCAGAACGGCGCGGCGCCTGGGTCAGGCGCCGCCGGGCAGGACAGGATCGGGGCGACCGGCGCGGCGCGCCAGGTAGACCTCGATCAGGTAACGCGCAATGGAACGCTCGGCCGGCAGGCGCGGCAACTCGTCGACGTGGAACCAGCGGGCATCCTCGATCTCGTCCGGCTGCATGACGATCTCGCCGCTGACGTACTCGGCGTGGTAGCCGAACATCAGCGAATGGGGGAACGGCCAGGGCTGGCTGCCCATGTAGCGGATATTGCCGATCTCCACGCCCACTTCTTCGCGCACCTCGCGGGCGACACAGTGCTCCACCGACTCGCCGGGCTCGACGAAGCCGGCCAGGGTACTGTACATCCCCGGCACGAAGCGCGGCGAACGCGCCAGCAGCACTTCATCGCCGCGGGTCACCAGCACGATCATGCTCGGCGACAGCAGCGGGTAGCGCTGGATGCCGCAGCTCTCGCAGTGCATGGCGCGATCACGGGGCATGCGCAGGTTGGGCTGGCCACAGCTGCCGCAGAAGCGGTTCTGCCGCCACCAGATGCCGATCTGGCTGGCGAAGCCGAGCATCGCGAAGATGTCTTCCTCGGCCTGCATCATGAACTGGCGCAGGCCGATCCAGCTGGCGCCTTCCAGCGGGTCGGTGCGGTCGATCTCCAGCAGGTACACCGGCTCGCCGTCGAACTGGCCGACGGCGTGCTCGGAGAGCACCGACAGGTCCTGGCGCTTGAGCCAGTCCCGGGGGAACAGCACGCCGTTGCTGTCGGCGAGGAACTGCTGCTGGCAGTGGGCAAGCGCCCAGCCACCGTTGGCCGCCACCTCGAACATCGCGGATTCCCAGCGTCCGGTGCGCATCAGGCTGCCACCGTCAGGCCCAGGGCCTTGACGCTCTCGCTGGCGACGTCCAGGACGTCGGGTTGGCCTTCAGGCCGCATCATCGCTCCACCCTCCAGGTAGTACTCCAGGCCAGTCAGCGCATCCGCCAGGGTCTCCAGCATCTGCTCGGACGGCATCTGGGTCGTCTCGATCATCTGCCCCTGAATGTAATCGGCACAGGCGCCCACGAGCAATGCCGCACGCTCCTGGCCGAGGAACCACAGGCCGCCACGCACCGCCTGCAGGCTGACCGGAACGTTGGCCAGGTGCAGCTTGTCGCCGTTGGATTCCAGGTACGCGGTGATCGCGCGCTTGGCCAGCGCCAGCCCCGCCTGGGCTTCGTCGATCACCACGATGCGCGCTTCGGCGAGCTGGTGCACGGCGAAGGAATCGTCCTCGCCCACCGGCGTCGGGCGCGCGCTCAAGCGCTCACCCCGCTCCAGGTTGCCGACCATGCTCTCGACGTAGAGCAGCGCGTCAGCCAGCGCGTTGAGCGAGGCCGGGTCGTCCACCGCCCCCTTGGCGACCCAGCCGGCGACCACGCCGTGCTGGTGCTGCAGCGAGGTGGCGGCGGAGTTCAGGCCGACCATGCCCAGGGTCTTGGCCAGCTTGCCCAGCTGGGTGTGCAGCAGGCCCAGCGCATCGGCCTGGGACACGCCGCGCTCGATCAGGTCGAGCTGGTCCTTGACCGCGGTGAGCTCCTCGCGGATCGCCACCGACAGCGAGCGCATCACCGACTGACCGGGGCCGGACAGGCGTTGCGATTCGTCTTCGAGCAGGTGGTCGGTGAACGGCAGCGGGGTCAGGCCGAATACCTGGCGCAATTCGCTGGCGCGCACGCCGCTGGTATCGGCCAGGGTGATGAGATAGAGCAGTTCCTTGAGCAACTGGCGCGGCGCTTCGTACTGAGGATTGGCGATCAGTTGCTTGAGCTCGCGGTCCAGGCGCGCGAACACCTGCTTGCGCGTCTTGCGCGGCAGCATCTGCGCGTCCACCAGCGCCTCCAGCGCGCCGGCGCCGACCCAGCACAGGCGGGTGCGCGCGGCGCTGCCCAGCAGCACGTCGAGCTTGCCCAACGCACGCCCCATGAGCTTGAGGCTGGGGTAGAGATTCTGTTCGCGGATCAGCCCCACCAGGCCCACCTGGTACATCTGCCGCAGGCGGCGGACTTCACGGGCCGGGTCTTCCACCTGGGGCACGGTGACCGCACGCAGCGGGCGCGGCAGGTCCAGGCGCGCACTGAAGAAGAAGCTTTCCGGCAGCGCGGGCTGGCCGGCGGCCTGGCGCACGTCGTTGATCGCCGGCAGCAGCAGTTCGGGGATTTCCTGGCGGTGCGCCTCGAGGTTTTCCAGGTAGCGGCGCAGCACGTAGAGCGCGTTGCCCAGCGCGGCCAGCTGGCCGTCACGGTCTTCGCTGACGCCTGCCGGGATGTCGGTGGCCAGGTCCAGCGCTTCCTGCGCCAGCAGCTCGGCGCCCGCCAGTTCGATCAGATTCAGCGTGCCGCGAATCTGGCTCAGGCAATCGACGGAATGTTGCAGCAGGCTGCCGTTCTGACGCTCGGCGATGAAGTGCTCGAGATTCTGCTCGGCCTCCTCCATCGTCGCGAACAGCTCGTCGCGGACCAGACTGAGGGACGTGGCTCCAGTAACCATCGGCCTAGTGCGCCTCCTGCGCGCAAGAAGAGTGGACGGACATCAATCGGCGAACTCGGGGGTCTTCTTGCTCATGTGCGCCATCATCGCGGCCTGCAGGTCGGCGGACTGCAGCATGGCGGCGTTCCAGGTGGCGATGTATTCCAGGCCGTCCTCGACGCGGTGGTCGCGGGCGTAGCCGATCATTTCCTTGGTGCCGCGGATGGCGATCGGCGACTTGGCAGCGATCTGCCGGGCCAGGCCCATCACACCGTCCAGCAGCGCGGCGTGGTCGGCGTAGACGCTGTTGACCAGGCCGATGCGCCGGGCTTCCTCGGCATCGACGTTGCGCCCGGTATAGGCCAGTTCGCGCATGATGCCGTCACCGATCAGGCGCGGCAGGCGTTGCAGGGTACCGACGTCGGCGGCCATGCCCATGTCGATTTCCTTGATGGAGAACTGCGCATCGGCGCTGCAGTAGCGCATGTCGCAGGCGGAAATCAGGTCGATGCCGCCGCCGATGCAGTAGCCCTGGATGGCCGCGAGCACGGGCTTGCTGCACTTGTCCACGGCGTTGAAGGAGCCCTGCAGCTGCAGGATGGTCTTGCGCAGGGCGCGGGCGTTGCGGCCGACGTCCTTGCCCAGGTGGCTGGCGGCCTGGGCCAGCAGGGCGAGGTCGATGCCGGCGGAGAAGTGTTTGCCGGCGCCGCTCAGGACGACGACGCGGACTTCATCCGTTTCATCGGCCCATTGGAAGATTTCGATGATTTCCTTCCAGAAATCGGCGTTCATCGCGTTGAGCTTTTCCGGGCGGTTGATCTGCACATGGGCGATCTTGTCCGCCAGTTCAACGCGGAAGGCTTTGTATTCGGTCACGGGAAAGGTCCTCGGGATTGCCCTGCTTCTCATCTGGGTGCGGCGCGCTGCCGCTGGAGCCCGGGCCAACAGTTCTTATGTGTCGTTTATTCGCGTGGAGCACAGAATTTTGGCATCGCGCCACTATAACAAGGCAAGACCAAAAGTCGATGCCGCGGTCTGTGACACAGGCCACGGCATCGGCGGCGAATCCGCTCGCCATTCGCCCATCAAGTGCTTGATCTGGCTGGAACGCGGCGTTCGCAGCTCTCAGTCACCCGCCGTCAGCGGCAGCCCCTGGGCGCGGTTGCGGTATTGCCGCCAGGTGTACATCGGGATACCCGCCATCAGCACCAGGAAGCCCCAGAAGATCGCCTGCTGCCCGGTGCCATAGAGCGCCCACAGGGAATAGAGGAAGCCCAGGCAACCGATGGCCAGCACCTGCGGCCGCGAGCGCGGCGAGAAGGACTCCGGCTTCACCGCCAGCAGTTGCAGCAGCGCGGCGGTGCAGAAGGCATAGGGAACGACGCCGGTCATGGTGCCGAGCAGGATGATGACGTTGAACACCTCCACCAGTTCGCCGTGGCCATCGACCATCACCAGGGCAGTGACCAGCAGCCCAGACGACAGCAGGCCATTGGCCGGCGCACCGTTCTTGTTGAGCTTGCCCAGGGACTCGGGGAACAGCCCGTCGCGGGCCGGCGCCACCGGGATCTGCCCCTGCAGCAATACCCAGCCGTTGAGCGCGCCCAGGCAGGCGATCACCGCGCCGCCGGCCACCAGGTAGTAGCCCCAGTCGCCCAGCAGGATGCGCGCGGCGTCGGCGAACGGCGAGGTGGACTTGGCCAGTACTTCCGGCGGCATCAGGCCCTGCACGGCGGTGATCGACAGGATGTACACGGCGGCCGCGGCCAGGGTGCCGAACAAGGTGGCACGGGGAATGGTCTTCTTCGGATCGCGCACATCGTCCGCCGGCACGGTCGCCGACTCCAGGCCGATGAACGACCAGAGCGTCAGCGCCGCCGTGGTGGCGATGGCCTGGGCATAGCCCATGCCCGGCAGTTCGCTGGGTGCGGGAATGGTCAGGTAGTCGGGGTTGAAATGGAACCAGCCGAGGATGCCCACCAGCAGCAGCGGGATCAGCTTGAGGGCGGTCAGGCTGTTCTGCACCACGGCGAAGGCGGTGATGCCGCGCAGGTTGATCAGGGTGCACAGCCAGATCGCGCCGATCGCGGTGGCGACCATCAGCAGCGGGTCGGCAAGTGCCGGCATGAACACCCGCAGGTACCCCACGAGCGTGACGGCGATGGCGGCGTTGCCGATCCACGCGGCCTTCCAGTAGGTCCAGGCGCAGAGGTAGCCGGCGAAGCTGCCGAAGCCATCCCGCGTATAGGCGTAGGGTCCGCCGGCGCCGGGGTTGAGCCGTGCCAGTCGGGCGAAGGTAAAGGCCAGGATCACCGCCCCGGTGCTCGACACCAGCCAGCCGAACAGGCTGAGCCCGCCGAACGCCGCCAGGCTCGATGGCAGCAGGAACACCCCCGAGCCCACCATGTTGCCAATCACCAGCGCGGTGCAGCTCCAGAACCCCATGCTGCCCTTTTTCCCTTCCGCCATCTGCGCTCCTTAGAAGCCCGCGATCTCTATTGTCGTGTTATCGCTCTGCCGTCGGACGATTTGCCCCTGCTCTTCTTACAGGCTCTCTTCTCACAGAGAAGTCGCAGAGCGGCGATATGTCCTACAGGGTAGACAGCGCTGGGCCAAGGAGGAAAGCGTTTTGCAGGTCGATATCGCCCGTTTCGAGCGATTTCGCCCTGCGCGGTCAATGCCGCTGCGGAAAATCCGCCCCTCAGGCGGAGCCGACCTTGCGCGTACCGATTTCGTAGAGCTGCTCGAACTGCAGTGACGGCATCGGTTTGGCGAACAGGTAGCCCTGCCCTTCGGTACAGCGTTCGACACGCAGGCGGTCACGCTGGGCAGAGGTCTCGATGCCCTCGGCAATGGTCTCCAGGTCGAAACTGCGGGCCATGTCGAGGATCGCGCGAATCACCGACAGATCCTGCTGGGTCTCCAGCATGCCGATGACGAACGTGCGGTCGACCTTGATGCGCGAGAGCGGGTAGGTCTTGAGCAGGCTGAGCGAGGCGTAGCCGGTACCGAAGTCGTCGAAGGCGATGCCGACGCCGTAGGAGCGCAGGCTCTGCAAGGTGCTGAGCACCGTGTCGTCGTGGTTGAGCACGATGTTCTCGGTGATCTCCAGCTCCAGCGCCTCCGCCGGCAAGCCGTGCCGCTCCAGCGCCTCGAGGACCTGGGTGACCAGGTTGCCCATGCGGAACTGCGCGCCGAACAGGTTCACGCCCATGCGCAGGTCCGGCGCGCCATTGCGCCGCCAATAGGCCGCCTGGGCGCAGGCTTCATCGAGAATCCAGGCGCCGACGATGGCCGCCAGCGGCCCGCCCTCCAGCGAGGGCAGGAACGCGGCCGGCGACAGCAGGCCGCGTTGCGGGTGCTGCCAGCGGATCAGCGCCTCGGCGCCGCGCAGCGAGCCATCGCGCAGGCTGACCTGGGGTTGGTAGAACAGCAGGAACTCGCCGTTGGCCACGGCGCGGTGCAACTCCATGCCGTAGAGATGCCGCGCTGCGGCTTCCATCTTCAGCGCCGGGACGAACACGAAGGCATGGCTGCGCCCGCTGCTCTTGGCCTTGAACAGCGCAAGATCCGCGTCGCCCACCAGCTCCAGGGCCTCCTGGGCGTGCAGCGGAGCCAGCGCCACGCCGCAGCTGGCGGCGACCCGCACTTCGTGGGCGTCGATGATGATCGGCTCGGCAATGCTGGCGATCACCGCCTGGGCGAAACGCATGGCGTGCTCGGGGGAAAGCAGGTTCGGCTCGAGGATGGCGAACTCGTCACCACCGATGCGCGCCACGGTGGCGCCGGCGGTAGCCAGCCGGTCCAGGCGCTGCGCGACCTGGCGCAGGATGCCGTCGCCCACGGCGTGGCCAAGCGAATCATTGACGTCCTTGAAGCCGTCCAGGTCGATCATCAGCACCGCCGCCGGGCGCGACTGCACCAGAATGTCCTCGGTGCGCCGGTAGAACTGGCCGCGGTTGGCCAGCCCGGTGAGCACGTCGACACTGGCCAGTTGGCGCAGCGCTTCCTCTTCCTGGTGCTGGGCGGTGAGGTCCTTGAGCACGGCTTCGAACTTGAGCTTGCCCCGCTCCGACCAACTGAACAGCGTCAGGCCCAGGGACAGCTCGGAGCCGTCCTTGCGCAGGCCGGCGATCTCCCCCGGCACCGCCATGCCGTCCAGGGACGTGGCATCGCTGGCGCCGTTGATCAGGGCGCGAAACGCCGCGCGCTGGGGCTCGGGCAGCAGCAACTCGAAGGCCTGGCCGCTGCCTTCGGCCAGGTCATAGCCGAACAGGTTGGCCGCCGCTTCGTTCCAGGCGGCGATCTCGCCCCAGCAGTCGAACCACACCACCGGCGTCGGCGAAGTGCCGGCGTACTCCTCGAACAGCGGCCGGGTGCGCGACGAGGCCACTTCGATGCGGCGCAACTCGAGCCGGTCCGAGGCCATGCGCGCCAGTTCGACCAGGCGTTCACGGTCCTGGGGGGAAAAGTCCTCGTGGGGCTGGCTGTCGATCACGCACAGCGCCCCCAGGGGCTGCCCCTGCACCGACAGCAGCGGCACGCCGGCATAGAAGCGCACGCCGTTGGGCGCCGTCACCAGGGGGTTGTCGTGGAAACGCTCGTCGCGGCTGGCGTCTCCCACCACCATCACGCCATCCTGGGCGATGGCATGGGCGCAGAAGGAAACATCGCGGCCCATGTCAACCTCGCCAATGCCGGTGGCGGCGGCGAAGAACACATGGTCGCTACCGATCATGTTCACTGCCGCGACCGGCATGCCGAACATGCGTATGGCAATCTGCACCACCGGGTCCAGGCTGGGCAGCAGGCTCTCGTCATCGAAACCGTATTCGGAGAGCGCACTCAGGCGTTCGCTCTCGTTCGGCAACGTCACGGGACAGCGCATGGGGGGAAACCTCCCTTTTTCCTCAATTTCTCCCTTTACCGATGCGCTCAAGGATAGTTCCACTTTTCATACAGTGATGTATGTCGCCCCCGCCAGGAGCCGGACGGTCATTTGCAGCATTCCACGGTGTAGCGCTTCTGCCCGTCTACCTCGCGTATCTGCAGGCCGTGGACGTCGGAATCGAAGCCGGGGAAGGTGCGCTCGAAACTCTGGGCAAACGCCAGATAATCGAGGATGGAACGGGTGGATTCGGTAAACCGCTCGCCCGGCATGATCAGCGGAATGCCCGGCGGATAGGGCACCAGCATCACCGCGGCGATGCGTCCCTCCAGTTGATCGATGGGCACCGCCTCCACTTCGCCGCGCACCAGTTGGGCGTAGGCGTCCGCCGGGCGCATGGCGATTTCCGGGAGCACCGTGTACATGCGTTTCATCGCCTTGGCGGTGGCGTGGTCGCGGTAGCAGCGGTGCAACTCGTCGCAGAGGTCGCGCAGGCCCATGCCGGCATAGCGTGCGCCGCCGGCCTGGGCGACGCTGGGCAGCGCATCGGCCAGCGGCTGGTTGGCATCGTAGCTGCGCTTGAATTCCAGCAGCTCCGTGACCAGGGTGCTCCACTTGCCCTTGGTCACGCCCATGGAGAACAGCACGAGGAAGGAATACAGGCCGGTTTTCTCCACCACCAGCCCGCGCTCCCAGAGGAAGCGGCTGACCACCGCCGCGGGAATGCCCCGCGAGTCGAGGCGCCCGCCGGCGGTCAGGCCCGGGGTGGCCAGGGTGACCTTGATCGGGTCGAGCAGCACGTAGTCTTCCACGGCGTCGCCGAAGCCGTGCCAGTCGGCATTGGGTTCCAGCACCCAGTCGCGGGTCTTGACCTCGTCGGTTCCCTCCACGCCCGGCGGTTGCCAGACGCAGAACCACCAGTCGTCCTCGGCGAGGTTCTGCCGCACGTTGGCCAGGGCGCGACGGAAGCTCAGGGCTTCGTCGAAGGTTTCCTGGATCAGCGAGCGCCCCGCCGGGCCCTCCATCATCGCCGAGGCCACGTCCAGCGAGGCGATGATGCCGTACTGCGGCGAGGTGGAGATGTGCATCATGAAGGCTTCGTTGAAGCGCGCCTGCTCGAAGCGCCGCGCGCCGGCGTCCTGCACGTGGATCATCGACGCCTGGCTGAAGGCGGCGAGCATCTTGTGCGTGGAGTGGGTGGTGAACACCAGCGGGCCGCTGTCGTCGCGGCTGGTGCCCATGCCGTAGCGCCCCTCGTAGAACTCGTGGAATGCCGCGTAGGCGTACCAGGCTTCGTCGAAATGCAGCACCTCGACGCTGTCGCCCAGGGCCTGCTTGATCATCTGCGCGTTGTAGCAGAGCCCGTCGTAGGTGGAGTTGGTCACCACCGCCAGCCGCACCTTGGGCTCGCGCCCGTGCGCCAGCGGGCTGGCCGCGATCTTCGCGGCGATGGATTCGCGGCTGAACTCCGCCAGCGGGATCGGCCCGATGATGCCCAGCTCGTTGCGCTCGGGCGTCAGGTACAGCGGGATGGCGCCGGTCATGATGATCGCGTGCAGGATCGACTTGTGGCAGTTGCGGTCCACCAGTACCAGGTCGTCGCGGCAGACCATGGAATGCCAGACGATCTTGTTCGCCGTGGACGTGCCGTTGATCACGAAGAAGGTGTGGTCCGCGCCGAAATTGCGCGCGGCGCGGGCTTCGGCCTCGGCCAGCGGGCCGGTGTGATCGAGCAGCGAGCCCAGCTCGGGCACCGAGACGGAGAGGTCCGAGCGCAGGGTGTTTTCCCCGAAGAACTGGTGGAACGCCTGCCCCACCGGGCTCTTGCGATAGGCCACGCCGCCGCCATGGCCGGGCGTGTGCCAGGAGTAGTTGGATTGCGCGGTGTGTTCCACCAGCGCGCGGAAAAACGGCGGCAGCAGCCCCTCCAGGTACTTGCGCGCAGCACGGCTGACCTGCCGGGCAAGGAAGGGCACGGTGTCTTCGAACAGGTAGAGGATGCCGCGCAGCTGATGCAGGTCGGCCATGGACTCGGCCGGCGCGTTCTCGATGGTCATCTGCTCGCCAAGGGCGAAGATCGGCAATTGCGGCGCGCGCACCCGCGCCATGCGGATCAGCTCGACCACGTCCTGCAGCAGCCGCTGGTTCTCCCCTGCCCCCTCCGCGGCGACCAGGATGCAGGCCAGGCCGTGGTGGGTCGAGGCGACGATACGTCCCTCGGCGGAGCTGGCGGTGGACAGGATGCTGAACCCGTCCTGCTCCAGCTCCCGCGCGATATCCCTCACCCGATCGCCGGCCACGGTATCGGCCTTGATGTCGCGATGAACGATGAGGATGGGGAATTTCAAGTCTTTGTACATTGTGAACCCCTGAATGGACGTACGACTGGCGTCGATTCCTCTCAGAGTATGGACTCACGGAATGTAGGGGAATGTGCCCGGCTGACCGCTGTAATAAAACGTCGCGTGGGTGACAGGCGACGCCCGGCAAACCCGAGCGTCTCGCTGGGGCTCTGGCTCTGGCTTTAAAAGACTTCCAGAGAAACGCCAGCGCACTCCAGACCGCCCCGTTCAGAAGGCCGAGTGAAAGCGGAGTTTCAGGGGTTGAGCGGCATGGATGCCGCGAGAGCCGCGATGGGCCAGGGATGGCCCGTCGCGGCGGGCCCCTGAAACTTCGCTGGAGCGAGGGCATTTTTCGCCTAGGCGAAAAACCGGATGTCCGGGGCAAGACCTTTGCCTACTTTGGGGCGTTTGCCAAAGTAGGTCGCCCGAGGGGGCGAAACACAAAGCCTGGGCGCACATCGAAGCGGCGCGGAAACACCCAGCTCAACGCAGCGAAACAGGATCAGCATCCGAGCAGAGGACGGCGCCGGCCCTGCCGGCGGTTCGCGGGCATGGCCCGCTCCTACAATGGTGCGCCGGACCGCGGCATTTCGATGGGATCGAGCCGCGGGGATTTCGCGGACAAGGTCCGCTCCTACGAAAGAATCGAGGATCACCCGGCGGTACCGGAGCTGGGCGGTTCGCGAGCGAGCTCACTCCTACGAAAAACGAAAAAGGCCCCTGTTCAGGGGCCTTCTTCATGCAGCACGAAGGATCACTCCTTCGGCGCCTCCATCTGCGCCCACAACGACGGGCCGCCAGCGGACTTCTCGATCACCGCCAGACGCGCAATGTGCGCCTCGATCTCTTCATCAGTTGCCCGGATCACCCGGGTCAGCGCCCGCTCGGCCGCCAGGCGACGAATCGCCGTCGCCGTGGCGCGCCCACTGCCATCGCCCTCGGCGCCGTTGCCAGCCAGCGAGAGGCTGGTCTGGCCCCCGGTCATCGCCAGGTAGACGTCGGCGAGGATCTCGGCGTCGAGCAGTGCGCCGTGCAGGTCACGGCCGGAGTTGTCGACGCCATAGCGCTTGCACAGGGCGTCGAGGTTGTTGCGCTGCCCCGGATGGCGTTCGCGGGCCATCAGCAGGGTATCGAGGATCGAGCAGTAGTCGCTGACTTCCGCGCGCTCGGTCTGGCCGATCAGGGCGAATTCGTTGTTGATGAAGCCAACGTCGAACGCCGCGTTGTGGATGATCAGCTGCGCGCCGTTGATGAACTCGAAGAAGTCGTTGGCCACCTCGCGAAAGCGCGGCATGTCCTTGACGTATTCGTTGGTGATGCCGTGCACCGCGATCGCGCCTTCGTCGATCTCGCGATCGGGTTGCAGGTAGACGTGGAAGTGCCGGCCGGTGAGGCGGCGGCCTTCGAGCTCGACGCAACCGATCTCGATGATCCGGTGGCCGTCGGTGACCGGCATACCGGTCGTTTCAGTATCGAGTACGACGCTGCGCATTCTGTGTGAAACCTTCTTGCGGTTGATCAGCCCGGGTTACGCCGGGCTGCTTTGATTCCCAAGGCCGGCCGCTCAGCGCGGCAGTTCGCTCACGCCACGGTTGGCGAGCATGTCGGCGCGTTCGTTGCCGGGGTGGCCGGTGTGGCCGCGCACCCAGCGCCATTCGACATTATGCCGGTTCACCTGCTCGTCCAGCGCCTGCCACAGGTCGGCGTTCTTCACCGGCTGCTTGGCGGCGGTCTTCCAGCCGCGCTTCTTCCAGTTGACCATCCACTCGGTGATGCCCTGCATGACGTACTGCGAGTCGGTGACGATGCGCACGTCGCAACGCCGCTTGAGCGCGGCCAGGGCCATGATGGCGGCCATCAGTTCCATGCGGTTGTTGGTGGTTTCGGCCTCGCCGCCCCACAGTTCACGCTCGGCGCCCTTGTAGAACAGCACGGCGCCCCAGCCACCCGGCCCGGGGTTGCCCTTGCAGGCGCCGTCGGTGTAGATCTCGACTTTCTCTTCGCTCATTTGGCTCGCTTTCAGGACTCGGAATCGCGACGACTGACCTTGGCCACCGGCAGCGGCACCAATTGGCCGCGCGGCTCGCGACGGGGCTGACGCAGGGGCCGCAGACCGACCACCAGCTTACGTGCCACCAATAGATAGAAGCCGGCGCCGGAGCCCTGCAGGACGGGTCCCCAGGTCTCCATGCGGGCCAGACGGCCCTGCCATTTCGCCGATGCAAGCGGCGGACGATAACACCCGAAGCGGCGTTTCTCCAGCGCGAAGCCCAGCAGGTTGAGCCAGTCGCAGACCCGGTTAGGCGAGATGCAGCGGGCGCGGCGCAAGGCGTCGCGGGCGAAGTAATGGCGAATGCCCCAGGCGCTCCACGGGTTCACCCCGACCACCAGCAGGTGGCCACCCGGGCGCACGCTGCGCGCGGCTTCGCGCAGCAGGCGGTGCGGGGACAGGCAGAAATCCAGGCCATGGTGCAGCAGCACCACGTCGGCGGCATGCTCGCCCAGCGGCCAGGCGGCCTCGTCACAGGCGATCTCCACGCCCGGCAGCGGCGGGCCCAGGCGCACGCCGCGCTGGATGTTACCGACGCTGGCCGGCAACTGGGCATGGGGCCCGTAGTGCACCAGATAACCGCCGAAATAGCGCTCCAGCTCATCGATCAGCAATTGCTGCTCCTCGGCGAGCATCATTCCGCCGATCGGCCCGGACAGCCAGTGCCGGGCCTGGTCGATCAGCTCCAGCCAATCGGCGTCGGCCTGGGCGAAAGGTTCTTCGATCATCACTACCCCCTGTGGGACAGCGCGACACAAATGTGCGTATCCGCACTACTATGCGCCAATGCCCACCACTTGGCGACTTTCCACCCATGATACAGATAGACGCTCTGCCCGCCTTTTCCGACAACTACCTCTGGCTGTTGCAGGATGTGACCCGCCGCGAATGCGCGGTGGTCGACCCGGGTGATGCGGCGCCGGTCGAGCAATGGCTGCAGGCCCATCCGGGCTGGACGCTGACCGACATCATCATCACTCACCACCATGCCGACCACGTCGGCGGCGTCGCCCGGCTCAAGGCGGAAACCGGTGCCCGCGTGCTGGGCCCGGCCGGAGAGAAGATCCCGCAGCGCGACGTGGCGCTGGAAGACGGCGACCGCGTCACCGTGCTCGGCCTGGCGTTCGAGGTCATCCACGTGCCGGGCCACACCCTGGGGCACATCGCCTACTTCCATGCCGATGCAGAGCATCCCCTGCTGTTCTGTGGCGACACACTGTTCGCCGCCGGCTGCGGCCGCCTGTTCGAAGGCACGCCGGCGCAGATGCATGCCTCGCTGAGCCGCCTGGCCGCCCTGCCCGACCGCACCGCGGTGTACTGCGCCCACGAGTACACCCTGAGCAACCTGCGCTTCGCCTGCGCGGTGGAACCGGAGAACCCGCAGCTGCGGGCACGCTTCGAGGAAGTCACGCGCTGGCGCGAACAGGGCAGGATCAGCCTTCCTTCTTCCATTGCCCTAGAAAGGGCGACGAATCCGTTCCTTCGCGTGTCGGAAACATCCGTTAAGAAAATGGCCGACGAGCGGAACGGCCAGCAAATCCGCACGCCGGAGGAGGTCTTTGCGACCATTCGCCGCTGGAAGGACCAGTTTTGAGACCTGGCGAAATCTTGACCAGCGCCGGCGCGATTTCTAGAATCCCCGAAATTTTTGCCCCGGACCAAGTCATCAGCCAATGCCGCCAAAGACCAGCAAGACCTCCGATCTAGACGCATTGGCACGTGCCATCCGAGTCTCTATTGTACTGCTCGCCGCGGGCCTGGCCGGCTGCCAGTCGACCGGCCAGGTGTCCAGCAAGCCCAGCCCCGTGCGCATCGCGCCACGTGCCGTGGACATGCAGTTCAACCCCGCCTGGAACCAAGCCCAGAACGATATCTGGGGACGCATGCGCGGCGGCTTCCAACTGCAGGACCAGCTCAACACCAACCCGCGCATCGAGCGCCAGCGCCTGTGGTTCATGAGCAACCAGTCGTTCCTGGAAAACGCCAGCGAACGCGGCGCGCCGTACATGCATTACATCGTCGAGCGCCTGGAAGAGCGCGACATGCCGCTGGAACTGGCGCTGTTGCCGATGATCGAGAGCTCGTACAACCCGATGGCCGTGTCGCGTGCCCAGGCCGTGGGCCTGTGGCAGTTCATCCCGAGCACGGGGACGCACTTCAACCTGCGCCAGACCAACTTCTATGACGGTCGCCGCGATATCACCGCGTCGACCAACGCCGCGCTGACCTACCTGGGTCGCCTGCACGATATGTTCAACGGCGACTGGCTGCTCGCCCTGGCCGCCTACAACGCCGGTGAAGGCACCGTCAGCCGCGCGATCGAGCGCAACGAGCGCCTCGGCCTGCCCACCGACTACTGGAACCTGCCGCTGCCGCAGGAAACCCAGGACTACGTGCCCAAGCTGCTGGCCCTGTCGCAGCTGGTGAACGCCCCGACCATCTACGGCATCAACCTCAGCCCGATCGCCAACCAGCCCTACTTCACCTCGATCCGCGTCAAGCCGGGCCTGGACCTGTCCCAGGTCGCTGCCGCCGCGGACCTCGACCAGGACGAGCTGCAGCAGCTCAACCCCGCCTTCAAGCGCGGCGTGACGCTGGACGGCCCGCATCACCTGCTGGTGCCGCTGGCCAAGGCCGATTCGCTCAAGGCCGGCGTGGCCAACCTGGAGCCGGTGCAGCTCAAGCCGCTGGTGACCACCGTCGCCAGCTCCGGCAGTCACTACCGCGTGCGCAAGGGCGACAGCCTGCACAGCATCGCGCAGCGCTATCGCCTCAGCGTGGCCGAGCTCAAGGCGGCCAACCGCCTGAGCGCCAACCGTCTGCGCAATGGCCAGACCCTGGTCATCCCCGGCCAGCCCGGCCGCCCCACCATCGAGCCGGAGAGCCCGCGCCAGCTGGCCCAGGTGGAAAGCTCAAAGACCATCGCCAGCGCCCGCGTCGCTACGCGCAGCTACACCGTGAAGAACGGCGACACCCTGTGGAACATCGCCAAGAAGAACGGCGTCGACGTGGCCGATCTCAAGCGCTGGAACGGCCTGGACAGCCACGGCGTCAAGCCCGGCCAGACCCTCAAGCTGCAGAGCGCCGCCGCCACCCAACTGGCCGCCGCCAGCAGCAAGGGCAAGGCGAAGCAGGAAACCGCGACCTACTACAAGGTCAAGCAAGGCGACTCGATTTCCATGATCGCCAAGCGCTTCAACGTCGAGACGCAGCACATCCAGCGCTGGAACCCGCGTACCGGCAAGGCGCTGAAGCCCGGCCAGACACTGACGCTGTACCTGGGCACCGCCAGCCGCTGAGTGTCACCTTGCGCCGGAGCGCACAGCCCCGGCCGCCTCTCTTCTGGCAGCCAGGACAAGCTGCTACTGTACGACGCTAACCCCTTCAGCCAGCCAGGATCGGATCCTACGCCTGATGCGTCGCTTGTCTCTGCTCTTCCTGGGACTCTTCCTAGGCCTCCCCGCCTCCGCCCAGATTACCGAGAGCCACGGCTACGCGCAGTTCGGCGACCTCAAGTACCCGGCCAATTTCGATCACTTCGCCTGGGTCAACCCCGATGCGCCCAAGGGCGGCGTGCTGCGGCTGATGGGCCTGGGCACCTTCGATACGCTCAACCCCTACACCTTCAAGGGCAGCCCGCCGGTGAGCACTGCGGACTTCCTGCAGTACGGCGTCAGCGAGCTGAACGAGCCGCTGATGGTCGGGACCGGCCTGTACGACCCTTCCGGCGACGAGCCCGTCTCCAGCTATGGCCTCATCGCGCGCAGCGTGGAGTACGCCGAGGACCGCAGCTGGGTGGTGTTCAACCTGCGCCCGGAAGCCCGCTTCCACGATGGCAAGCCGATCACCGCCTATGACGTGGCGTTCTCCTACCGCACGCTGCTCAAGCACGGGCACCCGATGTACCGCACCAACCTGCAGGAAGTGCAGCGGGTCGACATTCTTTCGGCCCAAAGCATCCGGTTCGTCTTCAAACGGCACGACAATCCGCTGCTGATCCTGCGCCTGGGGGAAATGCCGGTGCTGCCGCAGCACTACTGGAAAGGCCGCGACTTCCCGGCCACCACCTTCGAGCCACCGCTGGGCAGCGGCCCGTACCGCATCAGCGAGGTGGTGCCGGGGCGACGCCTGGTGTTCGAGCGGGTCAAGGACTGGTGGGGCAAGGACCTGCCGGTGAACCGCGGCAAATACAACTTCGACCGCGTCGAGGTGGACTTCTACCGCGACGCCGGCATCGCCTTCGAAGCCTTCAAGGCCGGCGAGTTCGACATCTACATCGAGCACCAGGCGAAGAACTGGCGCAGCAACTATCGCTTCCCGGCGGTGCGCCGCGGCGACGTGGTGAAGGCGGAAATCCCCCACCAGATTCCGACGCAGACCCAGGCGCTGTTCATGAATACGCGCCGCGCCACCTTCGCCGATCGCCGCCTGCGCGAGGCGCTGGGCATGATGTTCGACTTCGAATGGACCAACCGCGCGCTATTCAATGACGCCTACGTGCGCGCCAGCAGCTACTACCCCAACAGCACCTTTGCCGCCAGCGGCGTGCCCCAGGGCCAGGAGTGGCTGCTGCTCTCGCCCTACCGCCAGCAACTGCCCGAAGCGCTGTTCAAGCGCCCGTTCACCGTACCGGTGACCAAGGGCGCCGGCATCCCGCGGGAAACCCTGCGCCACGCGCTGGGTCTATTGGCCGAGGCCGGCTGGACGCTCTCCGGCGACCGCCTGCTGGATGCCAACGGCAAGCAGCTGCGCTTCGAGATGCTGCTGGTCAACCCCAGCCTGGAACGCATCCTCCAGCCCTATCGCGAGAATCTCGCCAGCATCGGTATCGATGCGAGCTTGCGCACCGTGGACCGCGCCCAGTACAAACAGCGTCTGGACCAGTTCGACTACGACATGATTCTGATGACCCTGCCCCAGACATTGAGCCCCGGCCTCGAACAATGGCAGTACTTCCATTCCAGCCAGGTGGCGGTGAAGGGCAGCAAGAACTATGCGGGCATCGCCAACCCCGTGGTGGATGCGATGCTCGAAAAACTCCTCGGCGCCACCGACCGCGACCAGCAGGAAGCCGCGGCCCGCGCCCTGGACCGGGTGCTGCTGTGGCAGCACTACAGTATTCCCAACTGGTACCTGAACAAGCACCGACTGGCGTACCGCAACCGCTTCGCCTTCGTCACCACGCCGCCCTATACCCTGGGTCTGCGCGCCTGGTGGCAAAAAGACCAGGAGAAAACCCTATGAAAAGCCCCCGCCGAGCCGCGCTCTGCGCCGGCCTGTTGCTGGGACTGCTGGGCAGTGCGCAGGCCGCGCCGCAGCACGCCATCACCCTGTATGACGAAGCGCCCAAGTACCCGGCGAACTTCAAGCACTTCGATTTCGTCAATCCGGATGCGCCCAAGGGCGGCACGCTGCGCCTCTCCGACTTCGGCGGTTTCGACAGCCTCAACCCCTTCATCGCCAAGGGCAACTCCGCGCCGCAGATCAACCTGATCTACGACACCCTGACCTTCCACTCCCTCGACGAACCCTTCACCGAATACGGCCTGCTCGCCGAGAAGATCGAGAAGGACCCGGAGCACCGGTTCGTCCGCTACTACCTGCGCCCCGAGGCGAAGTTCCAGGACGGCACGCCGGTCACCGCGGAGGACGTGGTGTTCACCTTCGAGACGTTGATGAAAGACGGCGACCCGATGTACCGCAACTACTACGCGGACGTCGACAAGGTGGTGGCCGAGGACAAGCTGCGCGTGCGCTTCGACTTCAAGCACGGCGACAACCGCGAGCTACCGCTGATCCTCGGGCAGCTGTCGATCCTGCCCAAGCACTGGTGGGCCAACCGCGACTTCAACAAGACCAACATGGAGCCGCCGCTGGGCAGCGGCCCCTACCGCATCGCCAAGGTCGAGGCTGGCCGCTCGATCCGCTACGAGAGGGTCAAGGACTGGTGGGGCGAGAAGCTGCCGGTGAACCGCGGCTTCAACAACTTCGACGCCGTGGTGGTGGAGTCCTACCGCGACCTCACCGTCGCCCTGGAAGCCTTCAAGGCCGGGCAGTTCGACTTCAACGACGAGCGCATCGCGAAGAACTGGGCGACCGCCTACGACTCGCCCGCCGTGCGCGACGGCCGCATCGTCCGCGAGGAACCGGTCAACGGCAACCCGTGGGGCATGCAGGCCTACGCCTTCAACATCCGCCGCCCGGTGTTCCAGGACCCGCGCGTGCGCGAAGCGATCACCAACCTGTTCGACTTCGAATGGACCAACAAGCAGCTGTTCTTCGGCTCCTACCTGCGCGATGGCAGCTACTTCGAGAACTCCGAGATGGCTGCCAAGCAGTTGCCGGACGCCGAAGAACTGAAGATCCTCGAGCCCCTGCGCGACAAGCTGCCGCCGCAGGTGTTCACCCAGGTCTACGTGCCGCCCACCAGCGACGGCAGCGGCATCATCCGCGAGCAGAAGCGCAAGGCCTACCAGCTGCTGCTGGAGGCGGGCTACAGGATCGAGAACGACAAGATGGTCGGCCCCGACGGCAAACAGCTGAGCTTCGAATTCATGCTCGCCCAGGCGGATTTCGAGCGCGTGCTGCTGCCCTTCAAGCGTAACCTCGCCGAACTGGGCATCGACATGCAGCTGCGCCGCGTCGACGTCTCGCAGTACATCAACCGCCTGCGCTCGCGGGACTACGACATGATCGTCAGCAGTTGGCCGCAGTCCAGCTCGCCGGGCAACGAGCAACGTGAGTTCTGGCACTCCAGCAGCGCCGACAAACCTGGCAGCCGCAATTTCATCGGCCTGCGCGACCCGGGCATCGACGCCCTGGTGGAAGGCCTGATCAACGCCGGCTCCCGCGAAAGCCTGGTGCGCCATGCCCGCGCCCTCGACCGCGCCCTGCTCTGGGGCCACTACGTGGTGCCCAACTGGTACCTGGGCAACTGGCGCATCGCCTACTGGAACCGCATCGCCCACCCGGAAAAACTGCCGCCCTACAGCTACGCGCTGCAGACCTGGTGGCAGGCCCGCGACAAGGCCGTGCCGACCAGGACCGACGCCAAGGCCGCCAACGAAACACCGGCTGACGGCGCACTCGCCCAAGGGGCCAACTGATGCTGGCCTACATCCTGCGGCGCCTGCTGCTGATCATCCCCACCCTGTTCGGCATCCTGCTGATCAACTTCATCATCATCCAGGCTGCCCCCGGCGGCCCGGTGGAGCAGATGATCGCCAAGCTGGAAGGCTTCGACGCCGCCAGCGGCGGCGCCACCGGGCGCATTTCCGGCGGCGGCGGTGAAGTCGCCTCTGCCGGCACGCACTACCGCGGCGCCCAGGGCCTGGACCCGGAACTGGTGAAGGAAATCGAGCGCATGTACGGCTTCGACAAGCCGGCGCCCGAGCGCTTCTGGATCATGCTCAAGAACTACGTGCACCTGGACTTCGGCCAGAGCTTCTTCCGCGATGCCAAGGTCACCGACCTGATCGTCGAGAAGCTGCCCGTCTCCATCTCCCTGGGGCTGTGGAGCACGCTGATCATGTACCTGGTGTCGATTCCGCTGGGCATCGCCAAGGCGGTGCGCCACGGCAGCCACTTCGACGTCTGGACCAGCTCGGCGATCATCGTCGGCTACGCCATCCCCGCCTTCCTCTTCGCCATCCTGCTGGTGGTGCTGTTCGCCGGCGGCAGCTACTGGGACTGGTTCCCGCTACGCGGGCTGACCTCCAACAACTTCGACGAGCTGACCTGGGGCGGCAAGGTCCGCGACTACTTCTGGCACCTCGCGCTACCGATCACCGCGCTGGTGATCGGCAACTTCGCCACCATCACCCTGCTGACCAAGAACAGCTTCCTCGACGAGATCGGCAAGCAGTACGTGGTCACCGCCCGCGCCAAGGGCCTGACAGAGCGCCGCGTGCTCTATGGCCATGTGTTCCGCAACGCCATGCTGCTGATCATCGCGGGCCTCCCGTCGGCCCTGCTGGGCATCTTCTTCACCGGCTCGCTGCTGATCGAGGTGATCTTCTCCCTCGACGGCCTTGGCCTGCTCAGCTTCGAGGCGGCGCTCAACCGCGACTACCCGGTGGTGTTCGGCACGCTGTTCATCTTCACCCTGTTCGGCCTGATCATGAAGCTGGTCAGCGACGTCCTCTACACGCTGGTCGATCCGCGCATCGACTTCGAGAACCGGGAGTAATCCGATGCGCCTGTCTCCCATCAATCAGCGCCGCTGGGCGCGCTTCAAGGCCAACAAACGCGGCTGGTGGTCGCTCTGGCTGTTCCTTGCACTGTTCATCCTCAGCCTGGGCGCCGAGCTGATCGCCAACGACAAGCCACTGGCCATCCACTATGACGGCCAGTGGTACTTCCCGGTGCTCAAGCGCTACCCGGAAACCGCCTTCGGCGGCGAGTTCCCCATGGAGGCCAACTACAAGAGCCCGTACATGCGCGAGCAGATCGCCCAGAAGGACGGCTGGATCCTCTGGCCGCCGATCGCCTATAGCTACGACACCATCAACTACGACCTGCGCGTGCCGGCGCCATCGGCCCCGACCGCGGAGAACTGGCTGGGCACCGACGACCAGGCGCGCGACGTCATGGCACGGGTGATCTACGGCTTCCGCGTGTCGGTGCTGTTCGCCCTGATCCTCACCGTGCTCAGCTCCCTCATCGGCGTCATCGTCGGCGCCCTGCAGGGCTTCTACGGCGGCTGGGTCGACCTGCTCGGCCAGCGCTTCCTGGAAATCTGGTCGGGCTTGCCGGTGCTCTACCTGCTGATCATCCTCGCCAGCTTCGTCCAGCCGAGCTTCTGGTGGCTGCTGGGGATCATGCTGCTGTTCTCCTGGATGAGCCTGGTGGACGTGGTGCGCGCCGAATTCCTCCGCGGTCGCAACCTGGAGTACGTGCGCGCCGCCCGCGCCCTGGGCATGCGCAACGGCGCGATCATGTTCCGTCACATCCTGCCCAACGCGATGATTTCCACACTGACCTTCATGCCCTTCATCCTCACCGGCGCGATCGGCACCCTGACCTCCCTGGACTTCCTCGGCTTCGGCCTGCCGGCCGGCGCGCCCTCGCTGGGCGAACTGGTCGCCCAGGGCAAGTCCAACCTGCAGGCGCCCTGGCTGGGCATCACCGCCTTCGTGGTGCTGGCCGTGATGCTGAGCCTGCTCGTGTTCATCGGCGAAGCCGCCCGTGACGCCTTCGACCCGAGGAAGTGACATGAGCCAAAACGAGAACCTCATCGAAGTCCGCGACCTGTCCGTCGATTTCCTCTGCGGCAACGAGCAGGTGCGCGCGGTGGAACACATCAGCTTCGACATCCGCAAGGGCGAGACCCTGGCCCTGGTGGGCGAAAGCGGGTCGGGCAAGTCGGTCACTGCGCACTCCATCCTGCGCCTGCTGCCCTACCCCACCGCCAGCCATCCCTCCGGCAGCATCCAGTACGCCGGCAAGGACCTGCTCAAGCTGCCCGAGCGCAAGCTGCGCGGCATTCGCGGCAACCGCATCGCCATGGTGTTCCAGGAACCCATGACCTCGCTGAACCCGCTGCACACCATCGAGAAGCAGATCGGCGAAGTACTCGCCCTGCACAAGGGCATGAGCGGCAACCAGGCCCGCGCCCGCACGCTGGAGCTGCTCGACCTGGTCGGCATCCCCAACCCTGCCTCGCGCCTCAAGGCCTACCCGCACGAGCTTTCCGGCGGCCAGCGGCAGCGGGTGATGATTGCCATGGCCCTGGCCTGCGAACCGGAACTGCTGATCGCCGATGAACCGACCACCGCGCTGGACGTCACCGTGCAGTTGAAGATCCTCGACCTGCTGCGCGACCTGCAGCAGCGCCTGGGCATGGCGATGCTGCTGATCACCCATGATCTCAACCTGGTGCGTCGCATCGCCCATCGCGTCTGCGTGATGAAGCGCGGTTGCATCGTCGAGCAGGCCGATTGCGAGACCCTCTTCGAGGCCCCGCAGCACCCCTACACGCGCGAACTGCTCGGCGCCGAGCCCAGCGGTATCCCCGCGCAGAACACGCCCGGTGCGCCCCTGCTGGAGGTCGACGACCTGCGCGTGTGGTTCCCAATCAAGAAAGGCGTGTTCCGCAAGACCGTCGACCACGTCAAGGCGGTGGACGGCATCGATTTCAGCCTGCCGCGTGGCCAGACCCTGGGCATCGTCGGCGAAAGCGGTTCGGGCAAGTCGACCCTGGGCCTGGCCATCCTGCGCCTGATCAACAGCCAGGGCGGCATCCGCTTCGAGGGCCAGGCCATCGAGGGCATGAGCCAGGCGCAAGTCAGGCCTCTGCGGCGTGAAATGCAGGTGGTCTTCCAGGATCCGTTCGGCAGCCTCAGCCCACGCATGTCGGTGGGCCAGATCGTCGGCGAGGGCCTGGAAATCCATGGCATGGGTACGGCCGAGGAACGCGAGCAGGCAATCATCGAGGCGCTCAAGGAGGTCGGGCTCGACCCCGACACCCGTCACCGCTACCCCCATGAGTTTTCCGGCGGCCAGCGGCAGCGCATCGCCATCGCCCGCGCCCTGGTATTGAAGCCGGCGCTGATCCTGCTGGACGAGCCGACCTCGGCGCTCGACCGCACCGTACAGCGCCAGGTCGTCGAATTGCTGCGCGGCCTGCAGGCCAAGTACAACCTGACGTACCTGTTCATCAGCCATGACCTGGCGGTGGTCAAGGCCCTCAGCCACCAGTTGATGGTGATCCGCCACGGCAAGGTGGTCGAACAGGGGCTGGCCGAGGACGTCTTCGCCGCGCCGCAGGATGCCTACACGCAACAGTTGCTGGAAGCGGCGTTCCTGGCTCCGACGAATGCCTGAACCTACAGCAGCCTGATCAAGGGAGTGACCATGGGATTTCTCGCCGGTAAACGCGTCCTCATCGTCGGGGTCGCCAGCAAGTTGTCCATCGCCTCCGGCATCGCCGCGGCGATGCACCGGGAAGGCGCCGAGCTCGCCTTCACCTACCAGAACGACAAGCTCAAGGGCCGCGTCGAGGATTTTGCCGCCGGCTGGGGCTCCCGCGCCGAGCTGTGCTTCCCCTGCGACGTGGCCAGCGATGCGGACATCGAAGCCGTGTTCGCCGCGCTGGCCACGCAGTGGGATGGCCTGGATTGCATTGTCCACTCGGTGGGCTTCGCGCCGGGCGACCAGCTCGACGGCGACTTCACCGAGGTCACCACCCGCGATGGCTTCCGCATCGCCCACGATATCAGCGCCTACAGCTTCATCGCCCTGGCCAAGGCCGGGCGCGAGCTGATGCGCGGCCGTCATGGCAGCCTGCTGACGCTTTCCTACCTGGGCGCCGAGCGCACGCTTCCCAACTACAACGTCATGGGCATGGCCAAGGCCAGCCTCGAAGCCGGCGTGCGCTACCTGGCTGGCAGCCTCGGCCCGGAAGGCACCCGGGTCAACGCCATTTCCGCCGGCCCGATCCGCACCCTGGCGGCGTCCGGTATCAAGAGCTTCCGCAAGATGCTCGCCGCCAGCGAACGCCAGACACCGCTGCGGCGCAACGTGACCATCGAGGAGGTCGGCAACGCCGGCGCCTTCCTCTGCTCCGACCTGGCCAGCGGCATCAGCGGTGAAATCCTCTATGTCGACGGCGGCTTCAACACCACCGCCCTGGGCCCGCTGGACGACGACTGAAACCGCCCATGGCGATGGTGCAGGAGCGAGCTTGCTCGCGAACCCAGCCGCTCTCCTACCGCTCCATGAAAAAAGGCCGCTGATGCGGCCTTTTCTTTTGCCTGAAAGAACAAGGGCCGCTTGCGCGGCCCCTGTCGGTTACTTCTTGGCGTCGTCGAATTTCTCGATTTTCGCCTGGTCCTGCAGGTAGCGACGGAACGCAGCGAAGTCGTCCGCGCCACTGCGCGACGCGAGGAAGCGCTGGTACATCGCTTTCTCCTGCTCGGTGGGCTTGCCTTCCGGCTCACTCACACCGCGGAGCTTGATCACCACGAAGTCACCGTTCTGCAGCGCGACACCACCCAGGCTGGGCTTGTCGGCGCCTTGCGGGCGAGCCATGCGGAACACGCTCTGCAGCACAACCGGGTCGACACCTTCCTGACCACGGGCGGCGGCTTCCACGACTTTCCAGTCCTGGCCTTCCTGAGCCTGGGTCAGCGGGATCTTGCCGTCGCGCAGGCCAGCCAGCAGCGCTTCACCGCGCGCCTTGGCATCGGTGGCGGCGTGCTCGATCTGCAGGCGCTTGAGGATGTCGGCACGGACCTGCTCCAGGGTTTCCTGCGCAGGCTTGTGGTGCTCCTTCACGCGCAGTACGACCACGGTGTCCGGGTCCAGCTCGATGGCGCCGCTGTTGGCGCCCTCTTCCAGCACTTCCGGGCTGAAAGCGGCCTGGATGACCTGGCGGTTGGCCGTTACGCCGTCGCCGCCTTCCTTGCCGAACGGCTTGCTGGTCTGGACCTTCAGGCCCATGTCCTGCGCCGGCTGGGCCAGGTCGGACGCCTCGTAGGCGGAACTTTCCAGCTGCTTGGTCGCATCGACGAAGCGCTGCTCGACCAGTTGGGTCTTGGCTTCGTGCTCCAGCTTGGCCTTCAGGCTGTCGAAGGTCGGAACCTGTGGCGCTTCCACGCCCAGCAGCTTGATCAGGTGCCAGCCGTAGGAGGTCTTCACCGGTGCGGAGACGTCGCCCTTCTTCAGCGCGTACAGCGCTTCTTCGAAGGCCGGGTCATACACGCCACGACCGGCGTAACCCAGATCGCCCCCGTTGGCGGCGGAACCGGTGTCGTTGGACAGCTCCTTGGCCAGCTTGGCGAAGTCTTCGCCCTTGTCCAGGCGAGCCTTGATCTCGTCGATCTTGGCCTTGGCCTGCTGATCGTTCTGCTTGTCGTTCACCTCGATCAGGATGTGCGCGGCGTTGCGCTGCTCGGCCAGGCCGGCGATTTCCTTCTGATAGAGGGCATCGAGGTCCTCCTGCTTCACTTCGACCTGGTCGAAGAAGCCGGACTTCTTCAGCTCGATATAATCAATGGTGACCTGCTCGGGCGTCATGAACTCGGCGCTGTGAGCGTCGTAGTACGCCTTGATCTCGCTGTCCTCGACCTTGCTCTTGGCCGGGTCGGCCTTGAGGGTCAGGGTGGCGAAGTCACGGGTCTGCTTCTCCAGGCGAGCGAAGGCATTGAGCTCGTCGTCAGTGACGAAGCCGGTACCGGCGATGCCGGCGCGCAGCTGACCGATCAGCATTTCCTCGCCGAACATGCGACGGAACTGCATGCGGTCATAGCCCATCTGGCGGATGACCTGGTCAAAGCGCTCGGCGCTGAACTTGCCATCCACCTGGAATTCAGGGGTCGACAGGATCAGTTGGTCCAGCGCCTGCTGGGAGAAGGCGAATTTGTCATTCTGGGCGGCCTGCAGGACCAGCTTGCGCTCGATGAGCGACTTCAGCGCGGAGTCCTTGAGCAGCTTGTCGTCGAGCATCGACGAGTCGAAGTCCTTGCCCAGACGCTGCATCAGCTGGCGGCGCTGCATGTCCGCAGCCTGCTGCAGTTCCGGCAGACCGATGTCTTCACCGTTGACCTGAGCAGCGACGTTCTCGTGGTGGGTTGCGCGAATGATCTGATCGAACCCGGTCAAAGCCATGAGGACAACGATCACGCCCAGGATGGTCTTGGTGATCCAGCCTTGGGAATTGTCCCTGATGTTTTGCAGCATGCGGCCCCCGACGCGGCCACGGCCCACCGTCAATGGCGGCGCGGCGTGGAAAAAAAAGCGGATATAAGAAAGGCGCATCCGAGGATGCGCCTTCTCGTAACTGGTGGAGCTTGCGGGCTTTGAGCCCGTGACCCCTGATGATTCCAACCGACCTACGCCAGCCGGGTCACCGCTCCGTGACCGGCCCAACCGAGGTTGAACCGGCCCAGGTCAAGTCCAAAAAGACGCTTAGTTGACAGCGTCCTTGAGGGCTTTACCGGCCTTGAAGCCCGGGATCTTAGCAGCAGCGATTTTGATCGGCTTGCCGGTTTGCGGGTTGCGACCGGTGCGAGCAGCACGCTCTTTGACAGCGAAGGTGCCGAAGCCGACCAGTACGACGGAGTCACCAGCCTTCAGGGCGCCAGTTACGGACTCGATCACCGCGTCCAGAGCGCGACCGGCAACAGCTTTCGGGATATCAGCAGATGCGGCGATAGCATCGATCAGTTCCGACTTGTTCACTCTAAGTCCCCTTATTTCTGTTGAGTATGTTTCTATGTGTTAGGTGTAAGCAAAAGCAGGTGCTGGTTTGCCAACTGACAAAGCAAGTGCCGCTTTATAACAAGGGCTCAAAAACAGTGTCAAGAAAGCCCCCCAACTAATGCGTGCTGATTCGCTCCTTGGAATCAGACTCGCGCTTCTCATCCTTTGCAACCATCTCGGGAGCCGCATCGGGCAAGGGCTCCGGGGCGTATTGCAGCGCAATTTGCAGGACCTCGTCAATCCATTTAACCGGTTTAATAACGAGATCGGCCTTAATATTATCCGGAATTTCCCTAAGGTCCCGTACGTTTTCCTCGGGAATGATCACAGTCTTGATTCCACCCCGGTGCGCCGCGAGAAGTTTTTCCTTCAGACCGCCAATGGCCAGCACCTGACCCCGCAGGGTGATTTCACCGGTCATGGCCACGTCGGCGCGGACCGGAATCTGCGTGATGGCCGAGACCAGGGCGGTGCACATGCCGATGCCCGCGCTGGGGCCGTCCTTGGGCGTCGCACCCTCCGGCACGTGGATGTGAATGTCGTGCTTCTCGTGGAAGTCCGGGGCGATGCCCAGGCTTTTCGAACGACTACGAACCACGGTCAGCGCAGCGGTGATGGATTCCGCCATGACGTCGCCCAGGGAGCCGGTCTTGGTCAGCGCGCCCTTGCCCGGAACCATGGCCGATTCGATGGTCAGCAGCTCGCCGCCCACCTGAGTCCAGGCGAGGCCGGTCACCTGGCCGATCTGGTCCTGCTGCTCGGCCAGGCCGTAGCGGAACTTGCGCACGCCCAGGTAGTTTTCCAGCGAATCCGGGGTCACCACGGCGTCGATGCGCTTGGCCTTGCCGCCGTCCTTGACCGCCTTGCGGCAGACTTTGGCGATCTGGCGTTCGAGGCTGCGCACACCGGCTTCGCGGGTGTAGTAGCGGATGATGTCGCGGGTCGCCGCTTCCTCGAAGACCAGCTCGCCCTTCTTGAGACCATTGGCCGCGGTTTGTTTCGGTACAAGATATTTCGAAGCGATGTTGATCTTCTCGTCTTCGGTGTAACCCGGCAGGCGGATGACTTCCATGCGGTCCAGCAGCGGCGCCGGAATGTTCATGGAGTTGGCCGTGCAGAGGAACATCACGTCGGAGAGGTCGTAGTCGACTTCGAGGTAGTGATCGTTGAAGTTGTGGTTCTGCTCCGGATCGAGCACTTCCAGCAGCGCCGAGGCGGGATCGCCACGCATGTCGCTGCCCATCTTGTCGATTTCGTCCAGGAGGAACAGCGGGTTGCGCACGCCGACCTTGGTCATTTTCTGAATCAGACGACCGGGCATGGAACCGATGTAGGTCCGGCGGTGACCGCGAATCTCGGCTTCGTCACGCACGCCACCCAGGGCCATGCGCACGAACTTGCGATTGGTCGCGCGGGCGATGGACTCGGCCAGCGAGGTCTTGCCCACACCGGGCGGGCCAACCAGGCAGAGCACCGGGCCTTTCAGCTTCTTCACGCGCTTCTGCACGGCGAGGTACTCGAGGATGCGCTCCTTGACCTCCTCCAGACCGTAGTGGTCGGCATCGAGAATGTCCTCGGCCTTGTCCAGGTCGTGGCGGACCTTGCTCTCGGCCTTCCACGGCACGTTCACCAGCCAGTCGATGTACGAACGCACGACGGTCGCCTCGGCGGACATCGGCGACATCTGCTTGAGCTTGTTCAGCTCCGCAGTGGCCTTGGCCAGGGCTTCCTTGGTCAGGCCGGCGGCGTCGATGCGCTTCTTCAGCTCCTCGACTTCGTTATGGCCCTCGTCGATGTCACCCAGTTCTTTCTGGATGGCCTTCATCTGTTCGTTGAGGTAGTACTCGCGCTGGCTGCGCTCCATCTGCTTCTTCACGCGGCCGCGGATGCGCTTCTCGACCTGCAGCAGGTCGATCTCGGCATCCAGCATGGCCAGCACGTGCTCGACACGGGCCGACAGCTCGGTGATTTCGAGGATTTCCTGCTTCTGCTCGATCTTCAGCGCCATGTGGGCGGCCATGGTGTCCACCAGGCGGCCCGGCTCATCGATGCTGTTGAGCGAGGACAGGACTTCGGCAGGAACCTTCTTGCCCAGTTGCACGTACTGCTCGAACTGGCTGAGCAGGCTGCGGGTGAAGACTTCGGATTCGCGCTCGCCCACCGAGGCTTCGTCGATGATCGACACCTCGGCGCGGCAGTAGGCTTCCTCATCGATGAAGCGCTCGACCTGGCCGCGCTGCTCGCCCTCCACCAGCACCTTGACGGTGCCATCGGGCAGCTTCAGCAATTGCAGGACGGTGGCCACGGTACCCATGCGGTACAGGCCGTCCGCGCCCGGGTCGTCGTCGGCCGGGTTCTTCTGCGCCAGCAACAGGATCTGCTTGTCGCTGGTCATGGCAGCCTCGAGGGCCTCGATGGATTTCTCACGGCCCACGAAAAGCGGGATGACCATGTGCGGATACACCACTACGTCACGCAGGGGGAGCAGGGGCAACTCGACGAGTGTTTTCATGATATTCGGCTCTACAGCGGCACTTGGCCAAAACGATGGGATTGGACCCTTCGGCCTAAGATGGGGTTAGGGCTGGGAAAAAACAAGCGCGGTAGATGGGAAGGAAAAAGGGGCCCTAGGGCCCCTTCTGGTTTCAGGCGTCAGGTGCAGCCTTGGCCGGCTGCTCGCTGTTCTCGTAGATCAGCAGCGGCTGGGAGGAGCCCTCGATGACGCTTTCGTCGATCACCACCTTGCTGACGTCGTTCTGCGAGGGGATCTCGTACATGGTATCGAGCAGGATGCCTTCGAGGATGGAACGCAGGCCACGGGCGCCGGTCTTGCGCTCCAGCGCGCGACGAGCGACGGCCTTGAGCGCGTCGGGGCGGAACTCGAGGTCCACGCCTTCCATTTCGAAGAGTTTGGCGTACTGCTTGGTCAGCGCGTTCTTCGGCTCGGTCAGAATCTGCATCAGCGCAGCTTCGTCCAGCTCGTCGAGGGTCGCGATGATCGGCAGGCGGCCGACAAACTCGGGGATCAGGCCGAATTTCACCAGATCTTCCGGCTCGACCTCACGCAGCGCCTCGCCCACCTTCTTGCCCGCTTCCTGGCTGCGAACTTCGGCGTTGAAGCCGATGCCGCCCTTGGTGGAACGGTTCTGGATGACCTTTTCCAGGCCAGCGAACGCGCCACCGCAGATGAACAGGATGTTGCGGGTGTCGACCTGCAGGAATTCCTGCTGCGGGTGCTTGCGGCCGCCTTGGGGTGGTACGGAAGCCACGGTGCCTTCGATCAGCTTCAGCAGCGCCTGCTGAACGCCTTCGCCGGACACGTCGCGGGTGATCGACGGGTTGTCGGATTTACGCGAGATCTTGTCAATTTCGTCGATGTAGACGATGCCCATCTGGGCCTTTTCGACATCGTAGTCGCACTTCTGCAGCAGCTTCTGGATGATGTTCTCGACGTCTTCGCCCACGTAGCCCGCCTCGGTGAGGGTGGTGGCATCGGCGATGGTGAAGGGAACATTGAGCAGGCGCGCCAGGGTCTCGGCCAGCAGGGTCTTGCCCGAGCCGGTCGGGCCGATGAGCAGGATGTTGCTCTTGCCCAGTTCGACGTCGTCCTTGCGCTCACGCTGGTTCAGGCGCTTGTAGTGGTTGTACACCGCTACTGCCAGGGTTTTCTTGGCACGTTCCTGGCCGATCACGTACTGATCGAGGATGGTGCGGATCTCTTTCGGCGCCGGTAGCTTGTGCGCACTGCTCTCCGCCTGTGCTTCCTGCACCTCCTCACGGATGATGTCATTGCACAGGTCGACGCACTCGTCGCAGATAAAGACCGAGGGGCCGGCAATCAACTTGCGCACTTCGTGCTGGCTCTTGCCGCAGAAGGAGCAATACAGCAGCTTGCCGTTGTCCTCGCCGTTGCGGGTGTCAGTCATTCGATCGTTCCAATCGGGGATATACGTGAAGGACAAGATGAAGGCATTCGCAGGCATTTTCAAGCCCGCGAGCGGCCGGATTACCGGCCGCGGTACAGCGGAGAGACTCAGGCGGCAGAAGGACGCTGAGTGAAGACCTGATCGATCAGACCGTATTTGACGGCTTCGTCACCGCTCATGAAGCGGTCACGGTCGGTATCGCGGGCGATGACGTCCAGCGGCTGGCCAGTGTGGTGCGCCAGCACCTGGTTCAGGCGCTCCTTGATGAACAGGATTTCCTTGGCATGGATCTCGATGTCCGAGGCCTGGCCCTGGAAGCCGCCCAGCGGCTGGTGGATCATCATGCGCGAGTGTGGCAGGCAGTAGCGCTTGCCAGCGGCACCGCCAGCCAGCAGCAGGGCGCCCATGCTGCACGCCTGGCCCACGCAGATGGTGGAAACGTCCGGCTTGATGAACTGCATGGTGTCGTAGATCGACATGCCGGCAGTCACGGAACCACCCGGGGAGTTGATGTAGAGGTGGATGTCCTTGTCCGGGTTCTCGGCTTCGAGGAACAGTAACTGGGCCACCACGAGGTTGGCCATGTAGTCCTCGACCTGGCCGACCAGGAAGATGATCCGCTCCTTCAGCAGGCGCGAATAGATGTCGTAGGAACGCTCACCGCGGGCGGATTGCTCCACCACCATCGGCACCAGACCACCAGCGGCCTGAATGTTCGGAACTTGCGGCATATAAGGATTATGCATGTCCGACGATCACTCCCTAATAAAAAATCATGTCTGTATAGACGCACAAGCCAGCCCGAAGGCTGGCTTGTGACAATCGAACGAAGCGCTGGATCAGGCCGCTTGCGGAGCTTCTGCAGGCTTGACCGCGTCTTCGTAGGATACCTGCTTGTCGGTCACATTGGCCTTCTGCAGGACAGTATCTACAACTTGTTCTTCCAGTACAACCGAACGAACTTCGTTCAGCTGCTGGTCGTTCTTGTAGTACCAGGCAACAACTTGTTCCGGCTCCTGATAAGCGGAAGCCATTTCCTCGATCATTTCGCGAACGCGGGCTTCGTCAGCCTTCAGTTCGTGCTGCTTGACCAGCTCGGCGACGATCAGACCCAGCACGACGCGGCGCTTGGCCTGCTCTTCGAACAGCTCAGCCGGCAGTTGGTCAGGCTTGATGTTGCCACCGAACTGCTGGACAGCCTGGACGCGCAGACGATCGACTTCGTTGCTGATCAGCGCTTTCGGCACTTCGATCGGGTTGGTCTCGACCAGACCTTCCATCACCTGGTTCTTCACCTTGGACTTGATGGCCTGACGCAGTTCACGCTCCATGTTCTTGCGAACTTCGGCGCGGAAGCCTTCCAGGGTGCTTTCCTTCACGCCGAACAGAGCGAAGAACTCTTCGTTCAGTTCCGGCAGCTTCGGCTCGGCAACGCTGTTGACGGTAGCGGTGAACTCGGCGGCTTTGCCAGCCAGGTCCAGGTTCTGGTAGTCCTCGGGGAAGGTCACGTTCAGAACGCGCTCTTCACCGGCCTTGGCGCCGACCAGGCCTTCTTCGAAGCCCGGGATCATGCGGCCGGAGCCCAGCACCAGCAGGGTGCCCTTGGCGGAACCGCCAGCGAAGGCTTCGCCGTCGATCTTGCCGACGAAGTCGATGTTCACCTGGTCGTCGTTCTGCGCGGCGCGGTCGACGATTTCGAAGCGGGTGTTCTGCTTGCGCAGGATTTCCAGCATGTTGTCGAGGTCGGCATCGGCCACGTCGGCCTGCAGGCGCTCAACCTTGATGCCGTCGAAATCGGCAACCTTGAACTCGGGGAAGACTTCGAAGGTTGCGATGTACTCGAGGCCCTTCTCCTTTTCGAACACTTTCGGTTCGACGGAGGGAGCACCGGCCGGGTTCAGCTTCTGCTCGACCACGGCTTCGTAGAAGGTTTCCTGGATCAGGTCACCGAGGGCTTCCTGACGAGCGGCGGCTTCGTAGCGCTGACGGATCACGCTCATCGGCACCTTGCCGGGACGGAAGCCAGGAACCTTGGCGCGACGAGCGGTCTGCTGCAGACGCTTGTTGACTTCGGTCTCGATGCGCTCGGCCGGCACGCCAACGGTCATGCGGCGCTCAAGAGCGGAGGTGCTTTCAACGGAAACTTGCATGGATATTCCTCGTGGCACAGACGTAAGCCGGTCCTTCCGGCTCCCAGAATCAAGGGCAAGCATTCTAGTAGCTAGAAATGCAGAAGTCACCCTGGCTGGAAGCTGCGAAAATTCACGGATGCGAGAGCTTATGGAAAGAAGATGGTGCGGACGGAGAGACTCGAACTCTCACAGCTTGCGCCACTGGAACCTAAATCCAGCGTGTCTACCAATTTCACCACGTCCGCAGGGTACCGCAGAAACGAAAACGCCAGGCTCTGGGCCTGGCGCTTCGGAATATGGGGTGGACGATGGGAATCGAACCCACGACACCAGGAGCCACAATCCTGTGCTCTACCAACTGAGCTACGCCCACCATATTACACTTGCTTGTACCGAACGCCACTTGGCGCACCCGGCAGGACTCGAACCTGCGACCATCCGCTTAGAAGGCGGATGCTCTATCCAGCTGAGCTACGGGCGCTTTAGTGGCGGCAACCCTTGCTAAGCAGACCCAGTGGAACCACCGGATCGGTTGGCACCGCCTCTTTCGTGTTTCAGGCTGTGCTCGGCAAGCGGGGCGCATGTTATCGATGAGCCCCTACCCCGTCAACAACTTTTTTAAAAAAAATTCAAAGAGATAAAGGAGTTACGGCAAATCAGGGGTGCCCGCCTTTGCCTAATGGAGGCAGCGTGCGAAAATGCGCGCCTTCTTTTCACCCGCCTTAATGGTTATCCCCCCGACATGACTGCAAAACTGATCGACGGCAAAGCGATCGCCGCCAGCCTCCGCCAGCAGATTGCCCAACGCGTCAATGAACGCCGCCAGCAAGGACTGCGCATTCCCGGCCTGGCAGTGATCCTGGTCGGTAGCGACCCCGCCTCTCAGGTCTATGTCGCGCACAAGCGCAAGGACTGTGAAGAGGTCGGCTTCCTCTCGCAGGCGTACGACCTCCCCGCCAGCACCACCCAGGATGAACTGCTGGCACTGATCGACCGCCTGAACGCCGACCCGGCCATCGACGGCATCCTCGTGCAGTTGCCCCTGCCCGCCCACCTGGACGCCTCCCAGTTGCTGGAGCGCATCAGCCCGGACAAGGACGTGGACGGTTTCCACCCCTTCAATATCGGTCGCCTGGCCCAGCGCATTCCGCTGCTGCGCCCGTGCACCCCGAAAGGCATCATGACCCTGCTGCAAAGCACCGGTGTCGATCTGTACGGCATGGACGCGGTCGTCGTCGGCGCCTCGAACATCGTCGGCCGCCCCATGGCCCTGGAACTGCTGCTAGGCGGCTGCACCGTTACCGTGACCCACCGCTTCACCCGTGACCTGGCCGATCACGTGCGCCGCGCCGACCTGGTGGTCGTGGCCGCCGGCAAGCCGGGCCTGGTCAAGGGCGAGTGGATCAAGGAAGGCGCCATCGTCATCGACGTGGGCATCAACCGCCAGGCCGACGGCAAGCTGGTGGGCGATGTGGAGTACGACGTGGCCGCCGAACGCGCCAGCTGGATCACCCCGGTGCCGGGCGGCGTCGGCCCAATGACCCGCGCCTGCCTGCTGGAAAACACCCTGTACGCCGCCGAGCACCTGCATCCCTGACGCTGGCGACGGACAAGAAAAAGGCCGCTGATCAGCGGCCTTCTTCATTTCCGGGGGCGATTACTCGGCAAGACGCCAGGTCGTACCGCCCTTGCCGTCTTCCAGCACCACGCCCAGAGCGGTCAGCTCGTCGCGGATACGGTCGGACTCGGCCCAGTTTTTCGCCGCACGGGCATCCAGGCGCGCCTGGATCAGTGCCTCGACCTGTGCCGCATCGACCTTGCCGGCCGCCCCCGCCTGGAGGAACGCGTCGGCGTCCAACTGCAGCACGCCCAGCAGAGCCCCCAGCTCACGCACGCGTGCCGCCAGTGCGGCAGCCGCGGCCGTATCGCTCTCGCGCAGGCGGTTGACCTCGCGGACCATCTCGAACAGCACGGCCACTGCTTCCGGCGTACCGAAGTCATCGTCCATCGCGGCGCCGAAGCGCTCGACGAACGCCTCGCCACCCGCGGCAGCCACCTGCGGCAGGCCGCGCAGCGCGGTGTAGAAACGCTCCAGCGCGCCCTTGGCTTCCTTCAGGTTGTCTTCGGAATAGTTGATCGGGCTGCGGTAATGGCTCGACACCAGCAGGAAGCGCACGACCTCCGGGTGGTATTTCTCCAGCACTTCGCGGATGGTGAAGAAGTTGCCCAGGGACTTGGACATTTTCTCGCCATCCACGCGCACCGCGCCGGCGTGCATCCAGCTGGCGGCGTAGAGCTTGCCAGTGGCCGCCTCGCTCTGGGCGATCTCGTTCTCGTGGTGCGGGAACACCAGGTCCGGGCCGCCGCCGTGGATGTCGAAGGTCTCGCCCAGGCAGCAGGTGGACATCACCGAGCATTCGATGTGCCAGCCCGGACGCCCGGCGCCCCAGGGCGACTCCCAGCTCGGCTCGCCCGGCTTGGCGCCTTTCCAGAGCACGAAGTCCAGCGGGTCTTCCTTGGATTCGTCGACCTCGATCCGCGCACCGATGCGCAGGTCTTCGATCTTCTTGCGCGACAGCTTGCCGTAGCCGGCGAACTTGCCGACCCGGTAGTAGACGTCGCCATTGCCCGGTGCGTAGGCGTAGCCCTTGTCGATCAGGGTCTGGATCATCTCGTGCATGCCGGCGATGTGACCGGTGGCGCGCGGCTCGATGTCCGGACGCAGGACCGACAGGCGTGCCTCGTCCTCGTGCATCGCGGCGATCATGCGGGCGGTCAGGTCTTCGAACGACTCGCCGTTCTCCTGGGCGCGACGGATGATCTTGTCGTCGATGTCGGTGATGTTGCGCACGTAGGTCAGGTCATAGCCGCGATGGCGCAGCCAGCGGGCGATGACGTCGAACGCCACCATCACGCGGGCGTGGCCGATGTGGCAGAAGTCGTACACGGTCATGCCGCACACGTACATGCGCACCTGGTTGCCGACCAGCGGCTTGAAGGCGTCCTTGGTCTTGGACAGCGTGCTGTAGATCTGCAAGTCAGCCATCCCTTACTGCCCCCACGAATCGCGCAGGGTCACGGTGCGATTGAAGACCAGCGCATCGGCGGTGGAATCCTTGGAGTCCACGCAGAAGTAGCCCTCGCGCTCGAACTGGAAGCGATCCTCGGCCGTGGCGCTGGCCAGCGACGGCTCGGCGCGGCAGCCCTTGAGCACCACCAGAGAGTCGGGGTTGATGTTGTCGAGGAAGCTGCCGCCCTCTTCCGATTTCTCCGGGTTGGCGGAACGGAACAGGCGATCGTACAGGCGCACTTCGCACTCGACGCTCTCGGCGGCCGGCACCCAGTGGATCACGCCCTTGACCTTGCGGCCCTCGGGGTTCTTGCCCAGGGTGTTCTCGTCGTAGCTGCAACGCAGTTCGACGATGTTGCCGGCGGCATCCTTGATCGCCTCGTCGGCGCGGATCACGTAGCTGCCGCGCAGGCGGACTTCGCCGCCCGGGATCAGGCGCTTGTAGCCGGCCGGCGGGACTTCTTCGAAGTCGCTGGCGTCGATGTAGATCTCGCGGCTGAACGGCAGCACCCGCACACCCATGTCCTGCTTCGGATGGCGCGGCAGTTCGAGGTTCTCGACCTGGCCTTCCGGGTAGTTGGTGATCACCACTTTCAGCGGCTTCAGCACGCACATGGCGCGGCCGGCGTTGGCATCGAGGTCGTCACGGATGGCGAATTCCAGCATGCCGATGTCCACCACGCCGCCGGCGCGGTTCACGCCGATCATGTCGCAGAAGGCACGGATCGAGGCCGGGGTGTAGCCACGGCGGCGATAGCCGGACAGGGTCGACATGCGCGGGTCGTCCCAGCCATTCACATGGTTTTCATCGACCAACTGCTTGAGCTTGCGCTTGCTGGTGATGGTGTAGTTCAGGTTCAGGCGCGCGAATTCGTACTGGCGCGGCTGGGCCGGTACTGGCAGGTTGGCCAGGAACCATTCGTACAGCGGACGGTGATCCTCGAACTCCAGAGTGCAGATGGAGTGGGTGATGCCCTCGATGGCGTCCGACTGGCCGTGGGTGAAGTCGTAGCTAGGGTAGATGCACCACTTGTCGCCGGTCTGGTGGTGATGGGCGTGGCGGATGCGGTAGAGGATCGGGTCGCGCAGGTTGATGTTCGGCGAGGCCATGTCGATCTTCGCGCGCAGCGAACGGGCGCCGTCGGGGAATTCGCCGGCCTTCATGCGGGCGAACAGGTCCAGGTTCTCTTCCACCGAGCGGTCGCGGAAGGGGCTGTTCCTGCCCGGTTCGGTCAGCGAACCGCGATAGGCACGCATTTCCTCGGCGTTCAGGTCGCAGACGAAGGCCTTGCCGGCCTTGATCAGGTCCACGGCCCAGTCGTGCAACTGGTCGAAGTAGTTGGAGGCATAGCGCACCTGGCCGGCCCACTCGAAGCCCAGCCACTTCACATCGGCCTCGATGGCGTCGATGTATTCCTGATCTTCCTTCGCCGGGTTGGTGTCGTCGAAGCGCAGGTGGCAGTCACCGCCGAACTCCTTGGCCAGGCCGAAGTTCAGACAGATGGACTTGGCATGGCCGATGTGCAGGTAGCCGTTGGGCTCCGGCGGGAAGCGGGTGACGATTTTCTGGTGCTTGCCACTTTCCAGGTCGGCCGCCACGATCGGGCGCAGGAAGTTGGCGGCAACAGTGGCTTCTTTCGTATCGGCGGTAGGCTTGCTCATGGTGTCCTTGATCATGCTGGTGTTCGGCCAGGGTAGGCCAGCCAAACCAAAGCGCTTATCATAGCCGAAGCTGTCAACCCCCTGACAGGCCTTCGATTTTTCCAACGAGCGGAATTCCCTGATGACTACCACCGTCAAACTGCAGACCAACTTCGGCGATATCACCCTTGAACTGTTCGACGACAAGGCGCCGGAAACCGTGGCCAACTTCAAGGAGTACGTGAAGGCCGGCCATTACGACAACACCGTGTTCCACCGCGTGATCAACAACTTCATGATCCAGGGCGGCGGTTTCGAGCCGGGCATGAAGCAGAAGAGCACCCGCAAGTCGATCAAGAACGAAGCCAACAACGGCGTCGCCAACAAGATCGGCACCGTCGCCATGGCCCGTACCATGGAGCCGCATTCGGCCAGCGCGCAGTTCTTCATCAACGTCGCCGACAACGACTTCCTCAACCACAGCGCACCGACCGTGCAGGGCTGGGGCTACTGCGTGTTCGGCGAAGTGAAGGACGGCATGGACGTGGTCAACAAGATCAAGACCGTCGCCACCACCATGCGCTCCGGCCACCAGGACGTACCGGCCGACG
Organism: Pseudomonas sp. NY15437; assembly: GCF_048068435.1. Taxonomy (NCBI): domain Bacteria; kingdom Pseudomonadati; phylum Pseudomonadota; class Gammaproteobacteria; order Pseudomonadales; family Pseudomonadaceae; genus Pseudomonas; species Pseudomonas sp. NY15437. The sequence goes on along the minus strand of NZ_JBLUQC010000009.1, from coordinate 159,911 downwards.
ACGTGATCATCGAGAAAGCAGAAGTCATCGGCGAGTGAGTCGATGAGCGTCCTGTTCATCTCGGACCTGCATCTTGAAGCGGAACGCCCGGATATCACCCGGGCGTTCTTGCATTTCCTCTCCACCCGCGCCCGCACGGCGCAGGCGCTGTACATCCTCGGCGACTTCTTCGAAGCCTGGATCGGCGACGACGGCATGGACGAGTTCCAGCACGCCATCGCCCGCGCCCTGCGTGAGCTGTCCGACAGCGGTACGCGCATCTACCTGATGCACGGCAATCGCGACTTCCTGATAGGCCAGGCCTTCTGCCGCGAGGCCGGTTGCACCCTGCTGCGCGACCCGAGCCTGATCGAGGTGGGCGGCGAGAAGATCCTGCTGATGCACGGCGACAGCCTGTGCACCCTCGACGCGGCCTACATGAAGCTGCGCCGCTGGCTGCGCAACCCGGTGAGCCTGTTCATCCTGCGCAACCTGCCGCTGGCCACCCGCCGCAAGCTGGCGCGCAAGCTGCGCAAGGAAAGCCGCGCGCAGACGCGCATGAAGGCCAGCGAGATCGTCGACGTCACCCCGGCGGAAGTGGAGCGCATCATGCGCGACAAGGGTGTGCGCATCCTGATCCACGGACACACGCACCGCCCCGCCGTCCATGAACTGCAGGTCGACGGCCGCCCCGCGCGGCGCATCGTCCTCGGCGACTGGGACAGCCAGGGCTGGGCCCTGGAAGCGGACGACCAGGGCATGCAGCAGGCCCCCTTCCCGCTCTGAACGGCCGGCCACCGCAAGGTGGCCTTCTGCCGTTAACCCACCCGCACTGTCAGACATCGCTTCTTGACCAACCCCGGCGGCCTTGCGCAGCATTCGCGGTTTGCTCACTCAAGGAAGAGACATGTTCAGCAAGGAAAACCTCATCAAGTTCGGCGCCCTGCCCCTCGCCCTGGTCGCCGCGGCCTTCATCCTCTTCAACGGCATCTTCTTCTATAACGAAGCCGGCTACATGACCCACGTGCGGACCATCTTCGGCGACGAGAAGGTCGTCGACGACGTCGGCTACGCCACCAAGTGGTTCGGCCGCGCCACCACCTGGAAGAAAGCCATCAGCGTGCAGTCCGTGCTGGTCATGGACGAGAACGACAACAACCCCGACAACGACGCACTGGGCGCCACCATCGAAGCCTTCCCCATCGTCTTCCTCGGCAACGTGGACGCCAAGGTGGAATCCTCGGCGCGATTCCGCCTGCCCGGCGGCGACCAGTTCCTGAAGATGGCCCAGGAATATCGCAACCCGGACAACTTCATCCGTACCGCACTGGTCCCGGCGATCAAGGAAACCCTGCAGGCCACCGCTTCGTTGATGACCGCCGACGACTATTACGCCGGCGCCCGCAGCGAATTCGCCGCGGAGTTCGAAAACCAGCTCAACGACGGCCTGTACCTGATCAAGCGCAAGGAAGTCCGCGGCCCGCGCGGCGCCGTACCGCACCAGACCGCCATCCTCCAGGCCGGCACCGAACAGGGCAGCTTCGGCGACAACAACGCCAGCCAGTTCGTCACCGAGAAGGTCACCGACGCCAAGGGCATCCCGGTACGCAAGCAGCAGCAGTTCCGCAAGTTCGGTGTGGAAGTGGTGGAGGCACGCATCACCAACGTCGACCCGAACCCGCAGTACAAGCAGCGCATGGTCAAGGTGCAGCAGGCGCTGGCCGAGCTGGCCGTGGCCCGCCAGAACCGCCTGAAGGAAGAGGAAGAGAAGCTGCTGGTCACCGCCCGCGGCGAGAAGGAAGTGGAAGCCAAGCGCCAGGAAACCCTGCGCGACCAGATCGAGCGCACAACCCAGGCGGAAACCGAGAAGCAACTGGCCGTGATCAACGCCGAGCGCGAGAAACAGCGCGCCGAGATCGAGAAGCAGACCGCCGAATTGCTGCGCGATAAAGCCACCGTGACCGCCCAGGCCACCAAGATCACCGCGGACGCCGATGCCTATGCCCGTGAAGCGGTGATCAAGGCCGACGGCGCGCTGCAACCCAAGCTGGACGCGCTGATCGCGATCAACAAGGTGTGGGCCGAAGCCGCCGCCCAGGCCCCGGTGCCCAGCGTGATGATGGCTGGCGGGTCGACCAGCGCCAGCAGCCGCCAGGATGAAATCGGCCAGCTGATGGGCGTCCTGGCCACCAAGGCCGCGCGTGACCTGGCGCTGGACCTGAAGGTGAAGGACTGAGCCCGGCTCTTTTGTAGGAGCGAGCTTGCTCGCGAACGGAATTCCCGGCGGCTCCGCTGACTGGGCAGGTTCGCGAGCAAGAAACGGGCGCCCTCTCGGTCCTACAAAAGCGGCAAAGAAAAAGCGCCCGATTGGGCGCTTTTTTCATTCCAGCGAGGGCCTCAGGCCGCCTGCTCCACCGGCACACCGCTGTGGAAACGGAACTCGCTGTCCGGCGACTGGATCAGGCCAGCCTCCACCTCGCGGATCTCCGCCACGCGGCGCTGGATATCGGCATCGTCACCGTAACGGCGCGCCAGGCTCAGGTAGCCCTGGAAGTGCCGCGCCTCGGATTTCAGCAGCGAGCCGTAGAATTTCGCCAGATCCGCATCCAGGTGATCGACCAGCGCGGCAAAGCGCTCGCAGCTGCGGCACTCGATGAAGGCGCCGACGATCAGGGTGTCCACCAGCTTCTGCGGCTCATGGTTACGCACCACGGCGCGCAGGCCGGAGGCGTAGCGGCCGGCGGAAATCGGCCGCAGCGGGATACCGCGCTTCTTCAGGATCGCCAGCACCTGCTCGTGGTGACGCAGCTCCTCGCGGGCCAGGCGCGACATGAAGTTCACCAGCTCCTCATGGGCGCTGTACTTGGCGATCAGGGCCAGGGCCGTGCTGGCGGCCTTGAACTCGTTGTTCTTGTGGTCGATCAGCATCACCGCCTGATCCCGCAATGCGGCTTCCACCCACGCATCGGGCGTGGCACAACCGAGGAATTCCCTGATTTCAGACAACATGTTCAAGCTCCGAGGACGCGACCCACCGGCTGGCCGGTGTCATAAAGGCGGAGCATTATACGAATGCCACCGCGCGGAACCAGCGTCGGCCGTTGATATGCCTCAACGTCATGAACGAGATATCCCGACTACAGTTGTCCCACATAAACAACGCGCACGAAGGGAGACGATCATGCAAGCCATCCGTAGCATCCTCGTAGTCGTGGACCCCGACCAGCCGGAAGGTCTCGCACTGAAACGGGCGCGCCTGATCGCCAGCGTGACCCAGTCGCACCTGCACCTGCTGGCCTGCGAGCGGCGCGCCGATTACAGCGCCAAGCTCGAGGAAGTGGCCGACGTGCTGCGCCAGGAAGGTTTCAGCGCCTCCAGCCGCCAGGCCTGGAAGGACAACCTGCACCAGACCATCATCGCCGAACAACAGGCCGAAGGCTGCGGCCTGGTGGTCAAGCAGCACAGCCCCGACAACCCGCTGAAGAAGGCCCTACTCACCCCGGACGACTGGAAGCTGCTGCGCTTCTGCCCCGCGCCCGTGCTGCTGGTGAAGACCAGCTTGCCCTGGGCCGGACGCAACATCCTCGCCGCGGTGGACGTCGGCAACAACGATATCGAGCACCGCACCCTGCATGCCGGCATCGTCAGCCACGCCTATGACATCGCCGGCCTCGCCCACGGCCAGCTGCATGTCATCAGCGCCCATCCCTCGCCCATGCTTTCGGCGGCCGACCCGACCTTCCAGCTCAGCGAGACCATCGAAGCCAAGTACCGCGAAGCCTGCAAGGCGTTCCAGGCCGAATACGGCGTGGACGACCAGCACCTGCACATCGAGGAAGGCCCGGCGGACGTACTGATCCCCCGCGCGGCGCATAACCTCGACGTGGCGGTGACGGTGATCGGCAGCGTGGCGCGCACCGGCCTGTCCGGCGCACTGATCGGCAACACCGCCGAAGTGGTGCTGGACTCGCTGGCCAGCGACGTCCTGGTGCTCAAGCCGGAGGACATCATCGCCCACCTCGAGGAGCTCGCCGCCAAACCGTGATGCGCCTGTACCGGTAGGAGCGAGGGGGACGCCATCGTTATTGCTCGCGAACCAGCCCGGCGCCGCAGTTACCGGGAATCACCTTCGTGAGCATGCTCGCTCCTACAAAAGCAGAAAGCCGCCCATCGGGCGGCTTTCTTATTGCACGGCAGCGATCAGACCCGCGACTCCAGCCCGTTGGCCAGGAAGCTTGGCGCGATGTAACGCTCGTAATGCGCCTCGGAGAGGATGAAGAACTCCTTGTCGATGGCGTCCCGCAGGTCCGGCAGCGGCCAGCCGCGGAATTCAGGCAGCAGCGCCAGCCCGTAGGCCTCGATCTGGTTGATCATCCGCGAGCCGCGGGCGATCAACTGGTAGGCCCAGCAATAGGGCGACTGCTCGGGCACGAAGCGAATCTGCCGCTGCTCCAGCTGGCTGCGCAGCAAGGCCTGATCGAAGACTTCCAGCTTGGCCATCATCACCTGCGCCAGCAGGACCTCCAGACGGCTCAGGACCGCCCGCTTCTCCTCGTCGCCGTAGCGGTTCCAGTTCACCACTTCGTGGTGGAAACGCTTGCAGCCACGGCAGACCAGGTCGCCATAGACCGTCGAGCAGAGCCCGACACAGGGGGTTTTGATGCGCTGAGAAGACATGGGGAAACAGGTAGCTGGCAAAGCGGGCATGTTAGCCCTTTGTCTAGGCAAGATCACCCTCAGGTGCCAAGCGAACCCGCTTACCAAGGCCCATTAATTCCATTAGAATGGCTGCGCCTTTTTGGCGTCATTGTCCGAAAGAAGCTGTTTTCAAAGCGTCACGAAGCACAGATTCCGGCAGCCGCGCGGTCTGGGCGCTCCCCTCAAGCGTCCAGCCCCATCAGTCCCAGGCCACCCCGGCGTAAAACTTTGAAAACAGCTTCTGCCCGGAGATCGCCGGTGCCGTCGTAGGTCAGTGGATTACCGTCCACCATGCCTGACGAATGGATCGGAGGGGTCTCCTGGATACGCGTCCTCCGGGACCACTGATGAGGGAAATACTGTGCTTGAAGCCTATCGCAAACACGTAGAAGAGCGTGCCGCCCAGGGCGTCGTGCCCCAGCCGCTGAACGCCGAACAGACCGCTGGTCTGGTCGAACTCCTGAAGAACCCGCCGGCCGGCGAAGAAGAATTTCTCCTCGACCTGATCACCAACCGCGTACCGCCGGGCGTGGACGAAGCCGCCTACGTCAAGGCCGGCTTCCTCTCTGCCGTCGCCAAGGGTGAAGCCACTTCCCCGCTGCTGACCAAGACCCGCGCCGTCGAGCTGCTGGGCACCATGCAGGGCGGCTACAACATCGCCACCATGGTCGAGCTGCTGGACAGCGCCGAGCTGGCCGATGTCGCCGCCGAGCAACTCAAGCACACCCTGCTGATGTTCGACGCCTTCCACGACGTCGCCGAACGCGCCAAGAAGGGCAACGCCGCCGCCAAGGCCGTGCTGCAGTCCTGGGCCGATGGCGAGTGGTTCAAGGCCCGCCCGGCCGTCGCCGAGAAGCTGACCCTGACCGTGTTCAAGGTCCCCGGCGAAACCAACACCGACGACCTGTCCCCCGCTCCGGACGCCTGGTCGCGCCCTGACATCCCGCTGCACGCCCTGGCCATGCTGAAAATGGCTCGCGACGGCATCGAGCCGGTTCAGCCGGGCTCCGTCGGCCCGCTGAAGCAGATCGAAGCCGTCAAGGCCAAGGGCTTCCCGGTTGCCTACGTCGGCGACGTGGTCGGCACCGGTTCGTCCCGTAAGTCCGCCACCAACTCGGTGCTGTGGTTCTTCGGCGACGACATCCCCTACGTACCGAACAAGCGCGCTGGCGGCTTCTGCTTCGGCACCAAGATCGCCCCGATCTTCTACAACACCATGGAAGACGCCGGCGCCCTGCCGATCGAATTCGACTGCACCAACCTGGCCATGGGCGACGTCATCGACGTGTACCCGTACGAAGGCAAGGTCGTGCGTCATGACAGCGGCGAAGTGGTCACCACCTTCGAGCTGAAGACCCCGGTCCTGCTGGACGAAGTCCGCGCTGGCGGCCGTATCCCGCTGATCGTTGGCCGTGGCCTGACCGAGAAAGCCCGCGCCGAGCTGGGCCTGCCTGCATCCGACCTGTTCAAGAAGCCGGAAGCGCCGGCCGACAGCGGCAAGGGCTTCACCCTCGCGCAGAAGATGGTTGGCCGCGCCTGCGGGCTGCCGGAAGGCCAGGGCGTACGTCCGGGCACCTACTGCGAACCGAAGATGACCACCGTCGGTTCCCAGGACACCACCGGCCCGATGACCCGCGACGAGCTGAAGGACCTGGCGTGCCTGGGCTTCTCCGCCGACCTGGTGATGCAGTCCTTCTGCCACACCGCTGCCTATCCGAAGCCGATCGACGTCAAGACCCACCACACCCTGCCGGACTTCATCATGACCCGCGGCGGTGTCTCCCTGCGTCCGGGCGACGGCATCATCCACAGCTGGCTGAACCGCATGCTGCTGCCTGACACCGTCGGCACCGGCGGCGACTCGCACACCCGCTTCCCGATCGGCATCAGCTTCCCGGCCGGTTCCGGCCTGGTGGCCTTCGCCGCTGCCACCGGCGTGATGCCGCTGGACATGCCCGAATCGGTTCTGGTGCGCTTCAAGGGCAAGCTGCAGCCGGGCATCACCCTGCGTGACCTGGTCCATGCGATCCCCTACTACGCCATCCAGGCTGGCCTGCTGACCGTCGAGAAGAAAGGCAAGAAGAACATCTTCTCCGGCCGCATCCTCGAGATCGAAGGTCTGAACGACCTGACCGTCGAGCAAGCCTTCGAGCTGTCCGACGCCTCCGCCGAGCGTTCGGCTGCCGGTTGCACCATCAAGCTGCCGGAAGAGGCCATCGCCGAGTACCTGAAGTCCAACATCACCCTGCTGCGCTGGATGATCGGCGAAGGCTACGGCGACGCCCGCACCCTGGAGCGCCGCGCGCAAGCGATGGAAGCCTGGCTGGCCAACCCGCAACTGCTGGAAGCCGACAAGGACGCCGAGTACGCCGCGGTCATCGAGATCGACCTGGCCGACGTCAAGGAGCCGGTACTCTGCGCTCCGAACGACCCGGACGACGCTCGTCTGCTGTCCAGCGTCGAAGGCCGCAAGATCGATGAAGTCTTCATCGGTTCCTGCATGACCAACATCGGTCACTTCCGCGCTGCCGGCAAACTGCTGGACAAGGTCAAGGGTGGCATTCCGACCCGTCTGTGGCTGGCTCCGCCGACCAAGATGGACGCCCACCAGCTGACCGAAGAAGGCTACTACGGCATCTACGGCAAGGCTGGCGCGCGCATGGAAATGCCGGGCTGCTCGCTGTGCATGGGCAACCAGGCTCGCGTCCAGACCGGTTCCACCGTGGTCTCCACCTCGACCCGTAACTTCCCGAACCGTCTGGGCGACGCCACCGACGTGTTCCTGGCATCCGCCGAGCTGGCAGCTGTCGCTTCGATCATCGGCAAGCTGCCGACCGTCGAGGAGTACATGGCCTACGCGAAGGACATCGACAGCATGTCTGCCGATATCTACCGCTACCTGAGCTTCGACCAGATCGCCGAGTTCCGTGAAGCGGCAGCCAACGCGAAGATCCCGGCCGTCCAGGTCTGAGTGATCCCCGCGTGATGAAAAGCCCCGCCTGAGTGCGGGGCTTTTTCTTTTCCAGGGCCCGCCCTAGAGCGCCTGCGCCCGCCCCTCACGATGGGCCTAATACTTATTGACCGGTTGCGTCCCGGCCCTCGAGGTCTAAGGTGGACGACAGGCTCCTGCCGATATCCGTGCTCAGGTGCCCTTGTGGAACCCTCCAGAGGTGCGCTCCCTTCCTCTGCGCCCCGCCCTCCATGGCGGGGCTTCTTTTTTCCGCGCTCCTGCTGGCACAGCCCTTGCTGCGCTTCTGATACCTGCGATCCAACGGCGGATCGCCCCCGACAACGGCGTCGCGACTACCTCCCTTCAGCGGCAGGTGGTGCGGCGCCATTTTTTTGCATTGAAGGTGCGTTGGGAGTGCGTTCAGAGGTGGACATGATCGACAACAGCAACGGTCGTTCGGACAACCTGGCCTGGGTGGCTGGCTCCGATGCGCCGGAGAAGACCGCGCTCAACCTGGGCTTCATGGCCCTCACCGATTCGGCATCGCTGGTGGTGGCTGCCACCCAAGGCTTTGGCCAGCCTTACGGGCTGACCCTCAACCTGCAGCGGCAGAGTTCCTGGGCCGGGCTGCGGGACCGCCTGCTCAGTGGCGAACTGGACGCCGCACAAGGCCTCTACGGGCTCATCTATGGCATGCAGCTGGGCCTGGGCGGCGCCCCGGCGACCGACATGGCCGTGCTCATGGGCCTGTGCCAGAACGGCCAGTCGATCAACCTCTCGGCCCCGCTGATGCGCGACGGCGTGACCACTGCCGGGGCATTGCAACGCCACGTGCGCCAGCACGGTGCACCGCTGACCCTCGCTCACACCTTCCCCACCGGCACCCATGCCATGTGGCTGTACTACTGGCTGGCCAGCCACGGCATTCACCCGCTGCAGGACGTGCGCAGCCTGGTGGTGCCACCGGCGCAGATGGTCGCGCACCTGAAGGCCGGGCGCATCGACGGCTTCTGCGCGGGCGGTCCCTGGGGCGCGCTGGCCGTGGAGGAAGGCATGGGCTTCACCCTCGCCACCAGCCAGCAGATCTGGCCGGACCACCCGGAAAAAGTCCTGGGCACCACCCGCTCCTTCGTCGAGCAGTACCCCAACACCGCCCGCGCCCTGGTGATGAGCCTCCTCGACGCCAGCCGCTTCATCGAGGCCAGCGACGACAACCGGCGCAGCGCTGCCCAACTGATCAGCAGCGAAGACTATGTCGACGCCCCGCTCGCCAGCATCGAGCCGCGCATGCTCGGCCGTTACCAGGACGGCCTGGGCAATGCCTGGCAGGACGGCCACCCGTTGCGCTTCTTCAACGACGGCCAGGCCAACCACCCCTGGCTCTCCGACGGGCTGTGGTTCATGACCCAGTTCCGCCGCTGGGGTCTGCTGCGCGAGGACGTCGACTACCTCGCCATCGCCCGCCGGGTCCAGCAACTCGACCTGTATCGCGAAGCCGCCAGCGCCGTGGGCGTCAGCGTGCCGACTACCGAGATGCGCGCTTCGACCCTGATCGACGGCCGCCGCTGGGATGGCAGCGACCCGGCAGGCTATGCCCGCAGCTTCGCGCTGCATGCCCTGGCGGAGCGAGATTGAACATGCTGCGCGTCCTGCTGATCAACGACACCGCGAAAAAGGTCGGGCGCCTCAAGGCCGCCCTGGTGGAATGCGGCTTCGAGGTGATCGACGAATCGGGCCTCTTGGTCGATCTGGCGCAACGGGTCCAGGCCCTGCACCCGGACGTGATCCTCATCGACACGGAATCCCCCGGCCGCGACGTGATGGAACAGGTGGTACTGGTCAGCCGCGACCAGCCGCGCCCCATCGTCATGTTCACCGACGAGCACGACCCGCAGGTGATGCGCCAGGCTATCCGCTCCGGCGTCAGCGCCTACATCGTCGAGGGCATCCAGGCTGAACGCCTGCAACCGATACTCGACGTCGCCATGGCCCGCTTCGAGAGCGACCAGGCCTTGCGTGCCCAATTGCAGGCCCGCGAGCAGCAACTGGCCGAGCGCAAGCGCATCGAATTGGCCAAGGGTCTGCTGATGAAGATGAAGGGCTGCGCCGAGGAAGAGGCCTACACCCTGATGCGCCGCCAGGCCATGGGCCGCCAGCAGAAGCTGGTGCAGGTGGCCGAGCAGATCATCGCCATGCACGAAATGCTCGGTCACTGACCCGGCGCCTGCGGGGCCGGCCATCTGCCAGCGACGGCAAGGCGCGATCATTTCGCCAGCGGTACAGGTGGCCCCCGCTTCGCTGGCAAGGCCCTATGCTGCGGCCGCCCGGCCATCTGGCCGGGCCCCGGAGCGCCATCGACTGGCTTCGATGACGCATCGCAGTGGCCGCCGCCGGCTAGGCACCTCGGCGCCACCCGACCTCGCCGCCTTCGCGGCCCAGCAAGGGCAAGCCCATGATCGACCTCACCACCTGGAACCTCAGCGTTCCCACCGACCCCCGCCCCACCGAAGTCACCACCGAGCAGATCGCCCGGGGCTACCAGAGCCACTATTTCCAGCCCAGCGGCAGCCAGGTGGTGTTCTGGGTCCCCGTCACCGGTTCGCATACCTCCGACAGCGTCTACCCGCGCAGCGAGCTGCGCGAAACCACACCCGCCGGCGACGTCTCCAACTGGTACTACAACCAGGGCGACAACGAACTGCGCGTGACCATGAGCGTCCAGCAGGTACCGTCGAAGAACAAGATCATCATCGGCCAGATCCACAGCCGCTCGCCCTACACCGGCGACGGCGAACCCCTGGTCAAGCTGCAATACCACTACCTGCCGACCCTGGAGAGCGGGCGTCTGGAAGCGCTGGTGCGCAACCACCCCGACGACCGCGCCAGCGTCAACGTCCCGCTGATCGACAACATCGCCCTGGACCAGACCTTCAACTACAGCCTGCGCGTCACCTCAGTGGGCAACCTGGCGATCCGCGTGGAAACCTCCGACGGCCGCGCCAACTACTACCGCAAGATCCTCAGCAGCGCCTGGTCCAAGCAGTTGCTCTATTTCAAGGCTGGCGCCTACATCAACGACAACTACGGCGACAGCAGCGAGGGCGCGCGGGTGACCATCTTCCACCTGAACTCGGCGCACCGCTGATTCGCCATTCACCGGCCTGATGAGGCGCGGGGCGAGTGGACTGCGCGTAGAATGCGCGACACATCCGCACGCCCCGTCGCCTTGCCACCGAGACCGCCATGGCCCGCCTGAAACTGGAATTCCCCGAAGAACTGTTCATTTACCAAACCAAGCTCACCGTCCGCGTCACCGACATCAACGGGGCCAACCACCTGGGCAACGACTCGATGATCTCCATGATCTCCGAGGCCCGCGCACGCTTCCTGTTCGACTACGGCATCCGCGAGACCGGCATCATCGTCACCGACCTGGCCACCACCTACCGCGCCGAAGCCCACGCCCGCGACCAGTTGCTATTCGAGGTTGGCGTGATGGACTTCAACAAGTACGGCGGCGACATCATCTTCCGTATCACCCGCCCCGCCGACGGCACCCTCGTGGCCATGGCCAAGTCGGGCTTCGTGTTCTTCGATTACAAGGCCGGCAAGGTCGTGCCGATCCCCGCGGCCTTCCGCGACACCTTCCCCAACGTCAACTGGGTCGCCTGACGCTCCAGCACGGGGCACGCCGCCCCACGGCGCGCCCTTCGATGGATCACCCCTGATCCTCGCCTTCCCCTCATCCTCTTGATCCGACTGGGATTTTCCATCCTGGCCCGCGCCTTGCTGTGCACAAGGCGATGGTAATCAACGGCGATTACCCGACTTCGACAAAGGCGTCGCATCCACACCCGCGCAGTGCGGTGGGTGGAGCGACGCCTTTTTCGTTTGCCCCGGCGCAGGGGCTCAGGACTTCCCGGCGGCATCCTGTGGCCACGACCGGGGCTCTCAACCGTTGCTGATGAGGTGTTCGATGAACACGAGTTTCTGGAAAGCCGGCCATGCGCCGACCCTGTTCGCCGCCTTCCTGTACTTCGACCTGAGCTTCATGGTCTGGTACGTCCTCGGCCCCCTGGCAGTGCAGATCGCCACCGACCTGCAGCTGACCACCCAACAGCGCGCGCTGATGGTCGCAACGCCGATCCTCTCCGGCGCCATCCTGCGCTTCCTCATGGGCCTGCTGGCCGATCGCTGGTCACCCAAGGCCGCCGGCATTCTCGGCCAGGTGATCGTCATCGGCGCACTGTTCGGCGCCTGGCAACTGGGCATCCATAGCCTGGAACAGGCGATCATCCTCGGCGTGTTGCTGGGCATGGCAGGCGCCTCCTTCGCCGTGGCGCTGCCGCTGGCGTCGCAGTGGTACCCGCCGCAGCACCAGGGCAAGGCCATGGGCATCGCCGGCGCCGGCAACTCGGGCACCGTGCTCACCGCGCTGTTCGCTCCGGCCATCGCCGCTGCCTTCGGCTGGCAGAACGTCTTCGGCTTCGCACTGATCCCGCTGCTGGCCACCTTGATAGTCTTCGCCCTGCTCGCCCGCAATGCCCCTGGGCGGCCGCCGGCCAAGTCCCTGGCCGACTACCTGAAGGCCCTGGGCGACCGCGACAGCTGGTGGTTCATGTTCTTCTACAGCGTGACCTTCGGCGGCTTCCTCGGCCTGGCCAGCACCCTGCCCGGCTATTTCCACGACCAGTACGGCCTCGACCCGGTGCAAGCCGGCTACTACACCGCTGCCTGCGTCTTCGCCGGCAGCCTGATGCGTCCGCTGGGCGGTGCCCTGGCCGACCGCATCGGCGGCATCCGCAGCCTGTTGGTGATGTACACGGTCGCTGCGATCTGCATCGCCGCAGTAGGCTTCCATTTGCCCAATGCGGTGGCGGCGCTGAGCCTCTTCGTGGTCGCGATGCTCAGCCTTGGCGCGGGGAACGGTGCGGTGTTCCAGCTGGTGCCGCAGCGCTTCCGCCAGACCATCGGGGTGATGACCGGCCTGATCGGCATGGCCGGCGGCATCGGTGGATTCTGCCTGACGGCGGGCCTGGGCGCGATCAAGCAGGCCACCGGCGACTACCAGCTCGGCCTCTGGCTGTTCGCCAGCCTCGGCGTGCTCGCCTGGTTCGGCCTGCACGCGGTCAAAGCCCGCTGGCGTACCACCTGGGGCAGCGCGGCTGTTACCGCCGCGCGGGTCTGACCATGCGCTTTTGTAGGAGCGAGCTTGCTCGCGAACCGCATCCAGTCGTAGCTGTCGGGAAATCCGTTCGCGAGCGAGCTCGCTCCTACAGGTGGTGGCGATGATCTTGCAGTTATCCTTCGCCCAAGCCAGCGCCACCGGCCCGCGCGAGGAGAACCAGGATGCCTTGCGGGTGGTCACCCCGCCCGCCGGGTAGCCGCCAGCAAGGGGCACCTGTTCGCCATCGCCGACGGCGTCAGCCATTGCGCCGACGGCGGCCTGGCGGCGCGCTTGAGTCTCCAGGCGCTGGCCGCGGATTATTACGCCACCCCCGAGACCTGGTCTGTCGCCCAGGCCCTCGACCGCCTGCTGATCTCGCAGAACCGCTGGCTGCAGGCCAACGGGGGCGGCCAGCCGCTGCTCACCACCCTCACCGCGCTGGTCCTGCGCGGGCGGCGCTTCACCCTCGCCCACGTCGGCGACTGCCGCCTGTACCGCTGGCACGCCGGGCAACTGGACTGCCTGACCCAGGACCATGTATGGGAGCAGCCCGGCATGCAGCACGTGCTCAAGCGCGCACTGGGCCTCGATCAGCACCTGGTAGTGGACTACCGCGATGGCGAGCTGGAAGCTGGGCAGCACTTCCTGCTGGTCAGCGACGGCATCTGGGCGACCCTGGGTGACAATGCCATCCAGCGCCTGCTGGAGGATGCACAATCCCTGCAGGCCTGCGTCGACGCACTGGTTGGCGCCGCCCACCTGGCCGGCAGTCAGGACAACGCCAGCGCCCTGCTGCTGCGCGTGGACGAGCTGCCGCCGGCCAGCCTGGGCGATGCCCTTGCCCAGCTCGACCACTGGCCCGTCCCACCCGACCTGCGTAACGACCAGGACTTCGAAGGGTGGCAGGTCGAAGGCAAGCTCGCGCAGTCACGCCAATCGCTGATCTACCGCGTGCGCGACCGGCAGAACCGCCCGTGGTTGCTCAAGACCCTGCCACCCGCGCTGCGCGACTCGCCCGAAGCCGCCCAGGCATTGCTCCTGGAAGAGTGGTTCCTGCGTCGCGTGCAGGGGCGTTACTTCCCCGAACTGCACAGCCTGCCGCAGCGCCAGCACCTCTACTACGTCATGCGCGAATATGCAGGGAAGACGCTGGGCGAGCATCTGAAACTCAGCGGCCCGCCGAACCTGACCGACTGGCTGGACCTTGCCCAGCGCCTGCTTCGCGGCCTGGGCCAGTTGCACCGGCGCAACATCCTGCACCGCGACATCAAGCCGGAGAACCTACACTGGGCCGACGACGGCGAACTGCGCCTGCTGGACTTCGGCCTGGCCTATTGCCCTGGACTTTCGCAGGATAATCCGCACGACCTGCCCGGCACGCCGAGCTACCTCGCCCCGGAGTGCTTCCAGGGCGCGGCGCCGGACGCCCGCCAGGATCTCTACGCCGCCGGCGTCGCGCTCTACCGCGTGCTCTGTAGCCATTACCCCTATGGCGAGATCGAAGTCTTCCAGCATCCGCGTTTCGGCACACCCACCCCGGCCAGCCGCTACCGTCCGGACGTGCCGGCCTGGCTCGACGACTGGCTGGCGAAGCTCATCGCCGTCCAGCCGCAGGAGCGCTTCGAAACCGCGGAGCAGTGCCTGCTCGCTCTGGAGCAAGGCGAACGACAGGCACCGGCTCGCCCACGGCCACTGCTGGAGCGCGAGCCGCTGCGGGTCTGGCGCGGCGTCGCGCTGACCTCGCTAGCAATCAACCTCGGGCTCCTGCTCTGGCTGCTGCACCACGGCTGACGCTGCACCAGTTCGGTTCGGCACGCCTCAGCGCAGTGCAGCAAAAGCGCCGATACGCCGCGCGGGACGGCTGAAGGCCCCGAAAACCAGGCCCCGAACAAGTTGGCACAACCCCTGCAATATCTGATTCAACAATCTACAAAAGCGCGTCCCTCAACGAAGAGGCTCGCACTTCCCGATCGAACGGGACTTGGACAAAGGCGTCCTCGCTGGGTAACCGGCGGGACGCCTTTTTTGTTTTCCGTGATTTTTCCGTGACGCGGAGCCCTGACATGAAAAAGCTCAAGCTCGTCCTCATCGGCAACGGCATGGCCGGTGTGCGCACCCTGGAAGAACTGCTGAAGATCGCGCCCGACCTCTACGACATCACCGTCTTCGGCGCCGAACCGCACCCCAACTACAACCGCATCCTGCTCTCCCCGGTCCTGGCCGGCGAGCAGGCTTTCGAGGACATCGTTCTCAACGACCTCAACTGGTACAGCGAGAACGGCATCCGCCTGCTGCTCAACCGCAAGGTCACCCGTATCGACCGCCATCGCCGCAAGGTCTACGCCGAAGACGGCAGCGAAGCCGAGTACGACCGCCTGCTGATCGCCACCGGCTCCAATCCCTTCATCCTGCCGGTGCCCGGCAGCCGCCTGCAGGGCGTGATCGGCTACCGTGACATCGCCGACACCCAGACCATGATCGACACCGCCGGCACTCACAGCCATGCGGTGGTCATCGGCGGCGGCCTGCTCGGCCTGGAAGCCGCCAACGGCCTGAAGCAGCGCGGCATGGACGTCACTGTGGTGCACCTCTCCGACTGGCTGCTGGAGCGTCAGCTCGACCGCACCGCCGGCAAGCTGCTGCAGGGCGCGCTGGAGTCGCGCGGCATCCACTTCCGCCTGAACACCCACACCGAGGAACTGATCGACGACGGCAGCGGCCGAGTCTGCGCTGTGCGCTTCAAGGACAGCGAGGTGATTGCTGCCGACCTGGTGGTAATGGCCGCCGGCATCCGTCCCAACACGGAGCTCGCGGAGAAAACCGGCCTGCCCTGCAACCGCGGCATCCTGGTCAACGACACCCTGCAGACCTATGACCCGCGCATCTACGCCCTGGGCGAATGCGCCAGCCACCGCGGCATCGCCTATGGCCTGGTGGCGCCGCTGTTCGAGCAGGCCAAGGTCTGCGCCAACCACCTGGCGATGCTCGGCTTCGCCCGCTACCAGGGCTCGGTCACCTCCACCAAGCTCAAGGTCACCGGCATCGACCTGTTCTCCGCCGGCGAATTCATGGGCGGCGAAGGCACCGAGACCATCACCCTCTCCGACCCCATCGGCGGCGTGTACAAGAAGCTGGTGATCAAGGATGACGTACTGGTCGGCGCCTGCCTCTACGGCGACGCCGCCGACGGCGGCTGGTACTTCCGGCAGATCCGCGAGAACCACAACGTCGCCCAGATCCGCGACCACCTGATGTTCGGCGAGAGCAGCCTTGGCGACGTCGGCCACCAGGGCCAGAGCAGCGCGGCCGGCATGCCCGACAGCGCGGAAGTCTGCGGCTGCAACGGCGTGTGCAAGGGCACCATCGTCAAGGCGATCCAGGAGAACGGCCTGTTCAGCGTGGACGAGGTGAAGAAGCACACCAAGGCCGCCAGTTCCTGCGGCTCCTGCGCAGGCCTGGTCGAGCAGATCCTCATCAGCACCGTCGGCGGCGCGGCGGACGTTAAGCCCAAGAGCGAGAAGGCCATCTGCGGCTGCAGCGACCTCAACCACGGCCAGGTGCGCCAGGCGATTCGCGAACATCACCTGATTTCGCTGAGCTCCGCGATGCGCTTCATGGACTGGCGCACCCCGGACGGCTGCGCCACCTGCCGCCCGGCGCTGAACTACTACCTGATCTCCACCTGGCCGGGCGAGGCCAAGGACGACCCGCAGTCGCGCCTGATCAACGAACGCGCCCACGCCAACATTCAGAAGGACGGCACCTACTCCGTGGTGCCGCGCATGTGGGGCGGCGTCACCAACGCCGCCGAGCTGCGGCGCATCGCCGACGTGGCGGACAAGTACCAGGTGCCCATGGTGAAAGTCACCGGCGGCCAGCGCATCGACCTGCTGGGGATCAGGAAGGACGACCTTCCGGCGATCTGGAAGGAACTGAACATGCCCTCCGGCCACGCCTACGGCAAGTCCATCCGTACCGTGAAGACCTGCGTGGGCAGCGAGTTCTGCCGCTTCGGCACGCAGAACTCGACGCAGCTGGGCATCGACCTGGAGCACGACCTGTTCAACATGTGGTCGCCGCACAAGGTCAAGCTGGCGGTCTCCGGCTGCCCACGCAACTGCGCCGAGGCCGGCATCAAGGACATCGGCATCATCGGCGTGGACTCGGGCTGGGAGCTGTACATCGGCGGCAACGGCGGGATCAAGACCGAGGTCGCGGAGTTCTTCGTCAAGCTCAAGACCGCTGACGAGGTACGCGAGTACAGCGGCGCCTTCCTCCAGCTCTACCGCGAAGAAGCCTTCTACCTCGAGCGCACCGTGCACTACCTGCAACGGGTCGGCATGGAGCACATCAAAAAGGCCGTGCTGGAAGATGCGGACAACCGCCAGGCACTGAACGCGCGCCTGCAGTTCTCGCTGTCGCTGGAACAGGACCCGTGGCAGGAGCGCATCGCCCAGCAGCCGCTGAAGAAGGAGTTCGAACGGATACCGCTCAAGCAGCTGGAAACCGCCTGACTGTCCGCCGGGCCCCGCCTTCGGGGCCTTCCCACCCGATTGCCGGAGACACCCCATGAACTGGTTCGACATCTGCGCCCTGGACGACATCAACCCACTGGGCTCGCGCGTCATCGCCGGGCCCCAGGGCGACATCGCGATCTTCCGCACTTCCGATGACCAGGTCTTCGCCCTCGACGACCGCTGCCCGCACAAGGGCGGCCCGCTGTCCCAGGGCCTGATCTACGGCAAGCGCGTGGCCTGCCCGCTGCACAACTGGCAGATCGAGCTGGAGAGCGGCGAAGCCGTCGCGCCCGACCAGGGCTGCGCCCACCGCCACGAGGCGAAGGTCGAGGCTGGCCGTGTGCTGCTTGCCCTGCGCACCCCGGTCGCCGATTGCGCCTGAGTCAGCCAGCGAGGCCTGCGCCATGAACCCGAACATTCGCACCACCGCATCCACCTGTTGCTACTGCGGCGTCGGCTGCGGCGTCCTGATCGAGCACGACGACGAGCGCATCCTCGGCGTACAGGGGGACCCGCAGCACCCCGCCAACTTCGGCCGCCTGTGCAGCAAGGGTGCGACCCTGCACCTCACCGGCGATGCAGCCGCCCGCGCACAGTTTCCGGAGCTGCGCCTGGGCAAAGGCCTGCCGCGCACCCGCACCGACTGGGACACCGCGCTGGAGCACGCCGCCGGCGTCTTCGCCGAGACCCTCCGCGAGCACGGCCCGGACAGCGTGGCGTTCTATGTCTCCGGCCAACTGCTGACCGAGGACTACTACGCCTTCAACAAGCTGGCCCGCGCCCTGGTCGGCACCCACAACATCGACAGCAACTCGCGCCTGTGCATGTCTTCGGCGGTGGTCGGCTACAAGCGCAGCCTGGGCGCCGACGCCCCGCCCTGCAGCTACGAGGACATCGAGCTGGCCGATTGCGTGATGATCGCCGGCAGCAACATGGCCTACGCGCACCCCGTGCTGTTCCGCCGCCTGGAAGACGCCCGCGCGCGGCGCCCGGAGATAAAGCTGATCGTCATCGACCCGCGCGTCACCGACACCGCCGAGGCGGCCGACCTGCACCTGGCGATCCTGCCCGGCACCGACGTCGCGCTGTTCCACGGCATCCTGCATATCCTGCTCTGGGAAGGCTGGATCGACCGTGCCTTCATCGATGCTCACACCGAGGGCCTGGATGAACTCAAAGCCCTGGTGCGCGACTACGGCCCGCTGGCCGTGGCGGAGATCTGCGGCATCGCCGTGGATGATCTGCAGCGCGCGGCCCAGTGGATCGGCCAGGCGCCTGCCTTCCTCTCGCTCTGGTGCATGGGCCTGAACCAGTCCAGCGCCGGCAGTGCGAAGAACAGCGCGCTGATCAACCTGCACCTGGCTACCGGGAAGATCGGCCGCCCCGGCGCCGGCCCCTTCTCCCTTACCGGCCAGCCCAACGCCATGGGCGGCCGCGAGACCGGCAGCTTGTCCAACCTGCTGCCCGGCCACCGCGAGGCCGGCAACGCCGAGCACCGTGCGGAGGTCGCCACGTACTGGGGCGTCGAACGGCTGCCGGAGAATCCCGGCCTGAGCGCCATCGAACTGTTCGATGCGGTGCGCGACGGGCGCATCAAGGCCCTGTGGATCGCCTGCACCAACCCGGCCCAATCCCTGCCGGACCAGACCCGCGTGCGCGAAGCCCTGGCTGCGTGCCCCTTCGTCATCGTCCAGGAGGCCTTCACCTCCAGCGAGACCTGCCAGTACGCCGACCTGCTGCTGCCAGCCGCCAGCTGGGGCGAGAAGGAAGGCACGGTGACCAACTCCGAGCGCCGCATCAGCCACGTCCGTCCGGCCATCCCGGCGATCGGCGAGGCGCGGGCGGACTGGGACATCGTCTGCGATTTCGCCCGCCGCCTGGAACGGCGTCTGCGTCCCGGCCTACCCAGCCTGTTCGATTTCCACTCGCCGGCCGCCCTGTTCGACGAGTACAAGCGACTGACCCGCGAGCGTGACCTCGACCTCTCCGGCATCGACTATGCGCTGCTGGACGCGCGCGGCCCGCAGCAATGGCCCTTCGCCGCCGGCGCGGCGCGCGGCACCGCGCGCCTGTACAGCGACGGACACTTCCCCACCGCGACGGGGCGGGCCCGGCTGATCGCTGAGCCCTACCGCACCCCCAAGGAAAAGCGCGACGCGCGCTACCCGCTGATCCTCAACACCGGCCGCCTGCGCGATCAATGGCACGGCATGACCCGTACCGGCACCGCGCCGCAACTGTTTGGCCACGTGGCAGAAGCCGTACTCGGCCTGCACCCGGACGAATTGCGCCGCCGGCGCATCAGCGACGGCCAGTTGGTGCGCCTGCGCAGCCGCCGCGGCGAACTGGTGCTGCCGGTGCAGGCCGACGACCGCCTGCGTCCCGGCCAGGCCTTCCTGCCGATGCACTGGGGTGATCGCTTCCTCAAGGGGCTGGGCGTCAATGTCCTCACCCTGCCGGCCGTGGACCCGCTGTCGCATCAACCCGAACTGAAACACGCCACCGTGGAGGTCAGCCGCGTGGAGCTGCCCTGGCAGTTCTTCGCCCTGGTGGAAGGCGAGGTGCAGCAGCGCTTCGACGCCCTGCGCCCATTGTTCGAGGAACTGCGCTACGCCAGCTTCAGCCCCACCGGCCGCGAACGCCCGGCGCTGGTGATCCGCGCCGCGCACGCAGAAGCGCCGAGTGCCGAGTGGCTGGCCCGCATCGACGCCCTGCTCGGCCTCGAAGAGGGCCCGGTCATGGCCTATGACGACCCGCGCCGCACGGTCGGCAAGCGCGTCCGCATCGAACACTCGCGCATCGTCTCGCTGCGCCTGGCCGGCGAAACCGCCGCCCGCGCCTGGCTGCGCGAACTGTGGCAGAAAGGCCGCGCCGATCAGGACCTGCGCCGCTGGCTACTGGCCCCGCTCAGCGCCGCCCCAGGCGAGGCCGGGGCACCAGCCGACAAGACATTGTGCAACTGCCTGAACGTCAGCCAGAGCCGCATCCAGGCGGGCATCGACAAGGGCCTCGACCTCGACGGCCTCAAGGGTCAACTCCAGTGCGGGACCGCCTGCGGCTCCTGCGTACCGGAAATCAAGCGCCTGCTGGCCCGGCAATCGCTGGCCGTCACGGCCTGAGCACGCCGCGTAGACGGCAGCCTGAGGAGAACGACATGAGTGGAAAAGTCTGGCTGATCGGCGCCGGCCCCGGCGATCCGGAATTGCTGACCTTGAAGGCCGTGCGAGCGATGGCGCAGGCAGACGTGGTGCTGATCGATGATCTGGTCAATCCCGCCGTGCTGGAGCACTGCCCATCTGCCCGGGTCATTGCCGTCGGCAAGCGCGGCGGCTGCCGCTCCACACCGCAGGACTTCATTCACCGCTTGATGCTGCGCTACGCCCGCCAGGGCCGCCGCGTGGCGCGCCTGAAAGGCGGCGACCCGTGCATTTTCGGGCGTGGCGGCGAGGAAGCCGAATGGCTGATGGCCCGCGGTGTCGACTGCGAACTGGTCAACGGCATCACCGCAGGCCTTGCGGCCGCCACCCAGTGCGGCATCTCCGTGACCCTGCGCGGCGTCAGCCGGGGCGTCACCCTGGTGACCGCCCATACCCAGGACGACAGCCCTCTGAACTGGCGCGGCCTGGCAGAAGGCGGCACCACCCTGGTGGTGTACATGGGCGTGGCGAAGCTATCGGAAATCCGCGATGGGCTGCTCACTGGCGGCATGGCCGCGGACATGCCGGTGGCGATGATCGAGAACGCCTCCCTGCCCGCCCAGCGCGAATACCGCAGTCGATTGACCGACCTGCTGGAGGACGCCCAGCGTTTTGCGCTGAAAAGCCCGGCGATTCTGATAATCGGCGACGTGGCCGCCGCCGCGCAGCAGGCGCTGCTGGCCCACTCCGCCTGAGCCGCGCTTTTTCGCAGGCAAAGAAAAACCCGGCCTAGGCCGGGTTTTTCGTCAGCTCAGACCAATTACTTGGCTTGGGCTTCTACTTCGGCTTCAACGCGACGGTTGATGGCGCGGCCTTCGGCAGTTGCGTTGTCAGCAACCGGACGGGACTCACCGTAACCAACAGCGTTTACGCGACCGCCTTCAACACCGTACTGGTTGACCAGCACGTCACGAACGGCGTTGGCACGACGCTCGGACAGCTTCTGGTTGTAGGCGTCGGTGCCGACGGAGTCGGTGTGGCCTTCAACGGTGGTGGAGGTGGACGGGTACTGCTTCATGAAGTCAGCCAGGTTTTTGATGTCAGCGTAGCTGTTCTCTTTAACCTTGGACTTGTCGAAGTCGAACTTCACGTCCAGCTGAACGCGAACGACTTCGGCAACAGCCGGGCAGCCGTTGGCGTCAACGGTAACGTTGGCCGGGGTGTTCGGGCACTTGTCGACGTTGTCGCAGACGCCGTCGTTGTCGGAGTCGGAGCAGACTTCAGCAACCGGCTCCGGAGCCGGGGCCGGCTTGGCGCCGCCGCCGAAGTTCATACCAACGCCCAGGCCAGCCATCCACTCGCCCTGGTGACCGTTCACGCGCTGCTCCAGACCGTACTGACCGTCCAGGCTGGCTTTGGCGTAGAAGTTGTCGGTGAAGTAGTACTTCAGACCGGTACCGATCATGGCCATGGTCAGGTTCTGACGGCCGCCATTGTCGGAGTTGATGTTGGTCAGGCTCTGGTGGCCGATACCTGCGGAAACGTACGGACGCAGGTTGCCAGCACCCGGAGTGCCGAAGTGGTAGATGGCGTCCAGAGTGCTCAGGTTGCCGTGGACCTTCTTGTTGCCGGTCTCGTAGGTGCCACGAACGTCGTGGTACTCACCGTAGGACAGAGCCAGCTCGACGTCGTCGGTCAGGAAGTAACCAACGGAACCGCCGTACAGGTCCGCATTCTTCATGTTACGAACGCTGTCGGTGAAGTAGCGCTTGCCGAAAGCTTCGACTTCGACGGCGCCTTCGCCTTGGGCGAACGCGTTGATAGCGGAGGTGGCGATCAGCGAGCCAACTACGACGCCTAAGGTGTTCTTCAGTTTCATCCGTTAAATCCCCATCTTGGTGGTCAATAAGTTGTCCTAACCATAGGCCGTACAACTTGGGTGGCAAGTTTATCAGAACTCGCCAAACAGAGAGACAATATTTCCCGGACTAAGATTCCGTCACATTCGAAAACTTTTCTCTCATTCGATCGAGTGCACGTTTGTAGCGCATTTTCGTGGCGCTGAGTCCCATGTGCATGATATCGGCGATCTCCTGGAATTCCAGTTCCGCGACAAATCGAAGGACCAGGATCTCCCGGTCGATGGGATTGACATGAACTAGCCAGCGGTCCAGCCCACCCCGTTCTTCGATCTTCGGAGCCTTCTCCTCGGAAGCCTCCTCGACGGGATCCAGACTCAGCGCATCGAGCAATCTGCGTTTGCGCCGTTCCTTCCGATACTGGGTAATGCACTCGTTGTAAGTGATGCTGTACAGCCAGGTCTTGAACTTCGATTTCCCCTCGAAGTTCTTCAGACCATACAGCACCTTGAGCATGACCTCTTGACACACATCATCGGCGTCCCGGTCGTTGCCCAGGTAGCGCGCGCAGACGTTGAAGAGGGTGCGCTGGTAGCGGCGCATCAGCTCTTCGTAGGCCCGCGTCACGTGGTATAGCTCCTCGTGAGAACGCTCCACCAGCTCCTCGTCGGTGAGCTGGCGCGGGTCATAGCGCAAGGACAGTGATTGCGGCTTGTTCAAGTCGGGTCGGGCCAGGTCAAGTCAGCGTCCGGCGCGGCTTCGGGCAAGCCGTACCGGCAATCGGTCATCATCTTCAGCGACTGGTTACACGCTGATCGAGCAGGATGCGGTTGGCGATCGACACCAGCTCACCCTCGTCTGTCAGCAGGATAGTCTTGATGGTACCAATTTCCTCGATGATGCCTTCGACATCCGCCACTTTCACCTGTTGTCCGACCTGATACAGCTCCCGCACGTAGATTCCCGCAATGATCTGCCCAGCCACCTCGCGGCTGCCCAGGCCCAGCGCCAGCGCGGCAGCCAGACCGATGGTGATCAGCACGATGGCGATGATGTAGTTGAGAAGGTCGGTCTTCACCTCGAGCTGGCCGATGGCGACCGAGATACTGATGATGATGACCAGCCACTGGGCGACGCGGCCCAGGCCGTTGGAGTATTCCAGGCCGACGCCATCGGCGGCGCCGCGCACCAGGCTGTTGGCCAGCTGGGCCAGCAGGATGCCGACGATCAGCACCAGCGCCGCGCCGAACACCTTGGGC
This sequence comes from Pseudomonas sp. NY15437, assembly GCF_048068435.1. Taxonomy (NCBI): domain Bacteria; kingdom Pseudomonadati; phylum Pseudomonadota; class Gammaproteobacteria; order Pseudomonadales; family Pseudomonadaceae; genus Pseudomonas; species Pseudomonas sp. NY15437. Next base: position 136,345 of record NZ_JBLUQC010000009.1, on the reverse strand, counting down.
AGGTACAGCGCGAGCATGTCCAGGGTCGCCGAGACACGCTGCAGACCGAGGGACTCCGCGGCGGAGACGAGGAACACCAGCAGCACGAACCAGTAGACGATCTTGCCGACCAGGGTCGAGACGGGCACCTGGATGCCGGCGCGCGACAGCAGCTTGGTCAGGCCGGTGCCGGCCATCAGGCGGTCGAGGCCGACCTTGGCGAGCAGCTTGGAGAGCAGCGCGTCGAGCAGTTTGGCCACGACGAAGCCGAGCAGCACGATCACCAGCGCGGCGAGCAGGTTCGGAATGAACCCGGCCAGCTTGCCCCACAGGGTATTCATGGCGGTGAGCAGGCTTTGCGTCCAGATGTCGAATTGCATGTTCAGTCGGCCTTGTCAGCGGAAGGGGCGGAATTCTGCGCGTGACGCGAGACGGGTGCAAGGTGTGCGGCGCCACGGCTCACGCCAATGGACAGGGCCTGGAACCAATGGCCCATCAGGCTGAACAGATCGCCCGCGCCCACCTGGCGGTTGGCGGTCTTGAGGACGCGGTCCAGCCGCGAATCGTCGCCCGGCTGTTCCGGGGGCATTCGCAGCAGATCGCGCAGGGATTCTTCAAATGGGTCGTGCATGCGCACCTCGCCTGTGTGAGGTGCTTGACGCCCCCACCACCTCAAAAGTCACACCTAGAGCCAACGCAGGCGGCGGAAGATCCACCACTGGAACCCCACTACGCCAAGGATTACCGCGCACGCCACGGCGAATCCGTAAGGCGCGCTGGCGCCGGGAATGCCGCCCACGTTGATGCCCAGCAGCCCGGTCACGAAGCTGATGGGCAGGAAAAAGCCGGTGATGATACCAAGCAGATACATGGTGCGGTTCATCCGCTCGGTAATTCGACGATGTTCGGCCTCCTGGATCAGGCTGATGCGCTCGCGCACCAGCTCCAGCTCCTCCAGGTTGCGGGTCAGGCGGTTGTACAGTTCGTTCCAGTAATCGGCGTCGTCGACCACCGTCCAGGACGCCTTGTACTTGACCATCTGCGAGTAGATGTCCCGCTGCGGCGCCAGGTAGCGACGCAGGCCTGCGGCACGTCGTCGCAGGGTGCGCAGCTGGTGCTGGTCGGGGATGCTGCGCTCATCTTCCTCGATGGACTCTTCCATGCTGTCGAGCTGGTCGGCCAGCCCGCCGATCAGCGTGTCGACGCGGTCGGTGAGGTAATGGGCGAGGTACAGCACCACCTCCGATGCGGTTTTCGGGCCGGTGCCGGCATCCAGGTCGGCGCGCAGGTCAGCCACGGCCTTGAGCGGGCGCAGGCGCAGGGAGATGACCCGCTGCGCCTCGGCGTAGACGCGCAGCGAGACCATGTCTTCCGGCACCGCGCCGGGGTTGAGGTTGACCCCGCGCAGGAACAGCAGCAGACGTTCGCCACCCAGGTCCACCAGACGCGGGCGGGTCGCCTCTTCCAGCAGCAGGTCGCAGGCGAACTGGTTGAGGCCGCTGGACTCGCGCAGCCAGCTTTGCGCTTCGGGCACGCCGCGATCCCAGTGCACCCAAAGGCTTTCCTCGGGCTTGAGGTCCAGCAGCGGCAGTTCGCTGCGGGTGATTCGCCGGCCGCCACCGTGACCGTCCAGCACGAAGCCGTCGATCAAACCCCGTTCGGTGCCGCTCTCGTACTGCTGCATGCCCTGTTCCTTCATTGGAGGTCGCGTATCGCGAGACCCATGAAAAATGCCGGAAGCTTTCGCTTCCGGCATTGACCGAACTACGCTGTGAAGGTTCGGATTATTCCGGCATTTTCAATGCCTTAGGCGACACGATGATGCCGTTGTTGTCGGCGTAGACGAACTCGCCCGGGCGGAAGGTGATGCCGCCGAAGGTCACCGCCACGTTCAGGTCGCCAATGCCGCGCTTGTCGGTCTTCATCGGGTGGCTGGCCAGCGCCTGCACGCCCAGGTCGGTCTGCGCGATGACGTCGACGTCACGGATGCAGCCGTACACCACGATGCCTTCCCAACCGTTCTTGGCGGCCTTCTCGGCGAGCATGTCGCCCAGCAGCGCGCGGCGCAGCGAGCCACCGCCATCCACCACCAGCACCTTGCCCTTGCCGTCCTTCTCGACCTGCTCCTTGACCAGCGAGTTGTCTTCGAAGCACTTGATGGTGACGATTTCGCCACCGAAGGAGTCCCGCCCGCCGAAGTTGCTGAACATCGGCTCGACGACCTGGACCAGCTCCGGGTAGGCATCGCACAGATCGGGGGTGACGTAATGCATGGAGACGCTCCTCTTGATGAAATCCGCCGGGGGTTTCGGGCCTGGATGTGACCGGAAGCCGCAATGGCGTCACAGTCTACTCCCTGCCACGCCAAGCTCAAGCCTGCGCCAGAGCGCCCTGCCCCTCCGGCAATTCCCCGTGCTCGAGCCAGTAGTGCAGCAGCGGCCAGACTTCCCGCTGGGCGTTCTTGCTGATGAGCATCTCGACGTGGCCGAAATCCTCGGAGAAACCGTGGCGCCGCCCCAGGCGCAGGAATTGCCGCACCTGCGAACCAAACTGTTCCAGGAGCTTGCGGCACGCCCAGGCCGGGTCTTGAATGTCGCCATCGGAGCCGATGGCCAGCACCGGCAGCGTTGCCTTCTGCAGCCCACCCCACCAGTCGTTGTCCTTTTCGCCGAAGCGGCCGAACAGGCTGTACCAGTGCAGCGCCTCGAGGGCCAGCCCCAGGGGCTCGTCCTCCGGGCCGCGCTTGAGCCGGGCGCCCGACAGACCGCCCATGCGCTTGAGCAGGAAGCGCCCGCTCCAGGCTACCGGCGGCAGCTTCAGCGGCCAGTAGGTGCGGCTCACCTGACTACCGCACAGCACCGCGCTGGCCGCCTGCCGCTCGTCCAGGTAGCCACCGCCCAGTGCCGCCGCCAGGGTGACGCCCCCCAGGGAATGGCCGATCCAGTGGGGCGCCTGGCCGTTCTGCTCCACCACGAATCTGGCGATGGCGGGCAGGTCGAAGCGCGCGTAGTCCGCCACGCGGTTGCGATCGTAACCTTCGTTGCGCGGCGACAAGCCATGGCCACGCATCTCGGCAATCCATACGTCGTAGCCTGCGCGCGCCAGATAAGCCCCCAACCCGATTCCCTTGGGCGAGAACCAGAAACGGCGATTGGAGAAGCTGCCGTGCAACAGGATCACCGGCACGCCACGACGCTCGTCCGCACGACCAAGACGAGTGACCGCCAGCTCGACGCTGGAGTCCGGGCTGTTATTGGGCTTGAGCAGGTAGACGTCCTCGGTGAGGTCGCCCCGCAGTTCGGCGCTCATCAGCGCGACAGGGAAAAGTTGACTGCTGCTTTGCATGGAATCGCTTGCATAAAAAAGGGCGGGTGAAATCACCCGCCCTTCTCAGGATGGTAAAGGAGACGTCAGGACTGGCCTTCCGCGAGGAAGAACCAGGTGTCGAGGACCGAGTCGGGGTTCAGCGACACGCTCTCGATGCCCTGCTCCATCAGCCACTTGGCGAGGTCCGGGTGGTCCGACGGGCCCTGGCCGCAGATGCCGATGTACTTGCCGGCGCGGTTGCACGCCTGGATGGCATTGGACAGCAGCTTCTTCACCGCCGGGTTACGCTCGTCGAACAGGTGCGCAACGATGCCCGAGTCGCGGTCCAGGCCCAGGGTCAGCTGGGTCAGGTCATTGGAGCCGATGGAGAAGCCGTCGAAGAACTCGAGGAACTCGTCGGCCAGCAGGGCGTTGGACGGCAGCTCGCACATCATGATGACGCGCAGGCCGTTCTCGCCACGCTTGAGGCCATTGGTGGCCAGCAGGTCGACGACCTGGGACGCTTCGCCCAGGGTACGCACGAACGGCACCATCAGCTCGACGTTGGTCAGGCCCATCTCGTTGCGGACTTTCTTCATCGCGCGGCATTCGAGCTCGAAGCAGTCGCGGAAGGATTCGCTGATGTAGCGCGAGGCGCCACGGAAGCCGAGCATCGGGTTCTCTTCTTCCGGCTCATAGAGCTTGCCGCCGATCAGGTTGGCGTATTCGTTGGACTTGAAGTCCGACAGACGCACGATGACCTTCTTCGGCCAGAACGCCGCGGCCAGGGTGCTGACGCCCTCGACCAGCTTCTCGACGTAGAAGCCCACCGGATCGTCGTAGCCGGCGATGCGCTTCTCGACGCTTTCCTTGATGTCCGCCGGCAGGCCGGCGAAATTCAGCAGTGCCTTGGGGTGCACGCCGATCATGCGGTTGATGATGAATTCCAGGCGGGCCAGGCCCACCCCTTCGTTCGGCAGTTGCGCGAAGTCGAAGGCGCGGTCGGGGTTACCGACGTTCATCATGATCTTGAACGGCAGCTCGGGCATGGCGTCGACCGAGTTCTGGCGCACGTCGAAGCCCAGTTCGCCTTCGTAGATCAGGCCGGTGTCACCCTCGGCGCAGGACACGGTCACGCGCTGGCCGTCCTTCAGTGCCGCAGTGGCGTTGCCACAGCCGACGACCGCCGGGATGCCCAGTTCACGGGCAATGATCGCCGCGTGGCAGGTACGCCCGCCGCGGTTGGTGACGATGGCGCTGGCGCGCTTCATCACCGGCTCCCAGTCCGGGTCGGTCATGTCGGAGACCAGCACGTCGCCCGGCTGGACCTTGTCCATCTCGGAAACGTCGTGGATCACCTTCACCGGGCCGGCGCCGATGCGCTGGCCGATGGCGCGGCCTTCGACCAGGACCTTGCCTTTTTCCTTGAGCAGGTAGCGCTCCATCACGTTGGCGCTGGAGCGGCTCTTCACGGTTTCCGGGCGCGCCTGCACGATGTACAGCTTGCCGTCGTCACCGTCCTTGGCCCACTCGATGTCCATCGGACGCTGGTAGTGCTTCTCGATGATCAGGGCCTGCTTGGCCAGCTCGGTCACTTCGGCGTCGGTCAGGGCGAAGCGGGCGCGATCGGCCTTGTCCACGTCGACCACCTTGACCGATTTGCCGGCCTTGGCTTCGTCGCCGTAGATCATCTTGATGGCCTTGCTGCCCAGGTTGCGACGCAGGATCGCCGGGCGGCCAGCTTCCAGGGTCGGCTTGTGGACGTAGAACTCGTCGGGGTTCACCGCGCCCTGTACCACGGTCTCGCCGAGGCCGTAGGCGCCGGTGATGAACACCACGTCACGGAAACCGGATTCGGTGTCCAGGGTGAACATCACGCCGGCGGTGCCGGTTTCCGAACGGACCATGCGCTGCACGCCGGCGGACAGGGCGACCAGCTTGTGGTCGAAGCCCTGGTGCACACGGTAGGCGATGGCACGGTCGTTGAAGAGGGAGGCGAAGACTTCCTTGGCCGCGCGGATCACGTTGTCCACGCCGCGGATGTTCAGGAAGGTTTCCTGCTGGCCGGCGAAGGAGGCGTCCGGCAGGTCTTCGGCGGTGGCGGAGGAACGCACCGCCACGGCCATGTTGTCGTTGCCGCCGGCCATGTCGGCGAAGGCCTTGCGAATCTCGGCATCGAGGCGGGCGGGGAATTCGGCTTCCATGACCCACTGGCGGATCTGCGCGCCGGTCTTGGCCAGGGCGTTGACGTCGTCCACATCCAGGGCGTCGAGCGCTGCGTGGATGCGATCGTTCAGGCCGCTCTGCTCGAGGAAGTCACGGTAGGCCTGGGCGGTAGTGGCGAAGCCACCCGGTACGGAAACGCCGGCACCGGCGAGGTTGCTGATCATTTCGCCCAGGGATGCGTTCTTGCCCCCCACATGTTCGACATCGTGGACGCCGAGCTTATCGAGGGAAACTACGTACTCTACCAAGGTGATCTCTCCACTAAGTGTTGGAAAAGGTCATACAAGTCGGAGCGGCCCCACCCTTCTGGCCGGGGCCGGAAAAATGGGTGAGAATGCCCCGGCAAAGGGCCTTGCAAATGTGGGGCCTATCATAACCAGGATTCGATCCTACCTATAAGGCCCGCAGCGCACATGAAACGAACTGCATTCTTCATTTCCGACGGCACCGGCATCACTGCCGAAACCCTCGGCCAGAGCCTGCTGGCGCAGTTCGAGAACATCAACTTCACCAAACTGACGCGACCTTACATCGATACCGAGGAAAAGGCGCGCGTCATGGTACAGCAAATCAACCGGGCTGCGGAGGCGGACGGGGCGAGACCGATCATCTTCGACACCATCGTCAATCGCGAGATCCGCTCCGTCCTGGCGCAATCCAACGGTTTCATGATTGACATCTTCTCGACGTTTTTGTCCCCACTGGAACAAGAATTATCCTCAGACTCATCGTATTCCGTCGGAAAATCCCACAGCATCGGCCATAACCCGCACTACATGGAGCGGATCGATGCGGTGAACTTCGCCCTCGACAACGACGACGGCGCCCGCACCCACTACTACGACAAGGCCGACCTGATTCTGGTCGGCGTCTCGCGCTGCGGCAAAACGCCCACCTGCCTTTATATGGCCCTGCAGTACGGCATTCGCGCGGCGAACTACCCGCTGACCGAAGAGGACATGGAGCGCCTGCAGTTGCCCAACGCGCTCAAGCCCTACAAGCACAAGCTGTTCGGCCTGACCATCGACCCGGACCGGCTCACCGCCATCCGCCACGAGCGCAAGCCCAACAGCCGCTACGCCAGCTTCGCCCAGTGCGAATTCGAAGTCCGCGAGGTGGAAAACCTATTCCGCCGCGAGAACATCGCCTACATCAACTCCACGCATTTCTCAGTGGAAGAGATCTCCGCCAAGATCCTCGTCGAGAAGGGCGTCGAGCGCCGGCTGAAATAAGGGCTCTCGCCGCACGAACCCTCCCAAGCGACGGCCGGTATCACCGGCCGTTCGACTTTCTGCAGCCTTTCAATCGGGCGCCTATCATTCTCTGAACCCGCGTTTTACCCGTGGCAGTTTTCACGGATCGGGCATTCCCCGGCACAGGAGAGCGCCATGCGAGAATGTCAGTATCTGATTCTGATTGCCCTGTTGGCGCTGGCCGGCTGCGACGCGGGCGACAAGCCCGCCGCCAAGACCGCCGCTGCCGCCACCCCGCCAGCCAGCCCACCTGCCGCGGCTGCCCCTGCGCCACCTGCGCCGCCTGCTCCCCCGCCCGCCGCCCCTGCCGCCCCGGCTACGCTAGCAGCGGCGCCGGCCGCGCCGTCCCAGGCGGTCTTCAGCGTCGAGGAGCTGGACCAGATGCTCGCGCCGCTGGCGCTCTATCCGGATTCGCTGCTGGCGCAGGTGCTGATGGCGACCACCTACCCCGGCAACGTCGCCGATGCGGCGGCCTGGTCGAAGGCCCATCCCAAGGCGGAGGGTGACGACGCGGTGAAACAGGTCGCCAACCAGCCGTGGGACCCGAGCGTGCAATCGCTGGTGGCGTTCCCGCTGGTGCTGGCCACGCTGGGGCAGGACCCGGCGTGGGTGCAGCGCGTCGGCGATGCCTTCCTCGCCCAGCCCGAGGCGGTGATGGATTCCATCCAGCGCTTGCGCCGCCAGGCACAGGCCGCCGGCAACCTGAAATCCAACGAACAGCAGACCGTCACCGTCAAACCGGCTGCGCCGCCGGCACCACCGGCGCCCGGCGGCGACACCGTGGTGGTGCAGCAACCGGCGCCCGCGCAGACCATCATCATCGAGCCCACCGATCCGCAGGTGGTCTACGTGCCCAGCTACAACCCGACGCAGGTCTACGGCTCCTGGCCGTACCCGGCCAGCCCGCCGGTGTACTACCCGCCGCCACCGGAATACCCCGTGGCCACCGCGCTGGCCACCGGCCTGGCGTTTGGCGCCGGCATCGCCATCGTCGGCTCGCTGTGGGGCGACTGCGACTGGGACGACCACGAGATCGACGTCGACGTGGAGCACCACAACAACTTCAACAGCAATCGCAACGTCAACACCAACCGCGAGTTCAACAGCAACCGCAACGTCAACCGGACCAAGTGGCAGCACGATCCGACCTATCGCAACGGCGTGCCCTACCGCGACGCCGCCAGCCGCGAGCAGTACAACCGCCGACTGGCCGGCAGCGAACAGCGCGAAGCGATGCGCGGCTTCGACTCGACGCGCGCGCAGGAGCGCGCGAAAGCCCGGGAAAGCCTGACCCAGCGCGGCATCGCCCCGCCCGCGGCCAACAACGCCCAGGCCCGCGAGCGCGCCCAGGCCGCCACCCGTGACCTGCGCGACAACCCGCAAGCCCAGCAGCGCCTGCAGCAAGGCAATCGCGAGGCGCGCGACACCGCCCAGGCCCGTGAACGCGCCCAGGCCGCCACCCGCGAACTGAACCGCACGCCGGAAAACCGCCAGCGCGCCCAGAACCAGCTGCAGAACCGCAACCAGTCGCAGCAACGGCCCCGCGCGCAGAACAACCAGCAGATCCGCGAGCAGGCCCGCCAGCAGCACGCGCGCTCCCAGGCGCCGCGCAACAACGCCTTCGCCGGCGCGAACAACCCGCGGCAGTCACGCGAGGTCGCCAACCGAGGCCAAGTCAGCCGCGCCGCCGCCAGCCGTCCGCAGGCAGCGCGCGCCGGCCATACCGTACAACGTCCTGCCCGCGCGCCTTCCGGCGGCGGCCGGCGCCGCTAGGAGACGACCCATGCCTACCGCATCGCGCCTGCTGGCGCTCGCCCTCCTGGCCGCCCTGCCCGGCAGTCTGCTGGCACAGGACAGCTTCCCTACCCCCGACGCAGCCGCCGAGGCCTTCGTTGCCGCGCTGGGTAATGAAAAGGCCGACCCCGAGCGCCTCGCCGCGCTACTGGGCAAGGACTGGCAAAGCTACATTCCCACCGCCGGAATCGACCGCGACGAGGTGGACGCCTTCCTCGCGCACTACAAGCCAAGCACCAGATCCAGCAGGACAACCCGCACCTCGCCCACCTGGTCGTGGGCGACGATCCCTGGGTGCTGCCGCTGCCCATCGTCCATGCGAAGAACGGCTGGGCCTTCAATGCCAAGGCCGGCGGCGAGGAAATCCGCGTCCGCCGCATCGGCCGCAACGAGGAATCGGCCCTGGAAGCCGTGCAGGCCTACCACGACGCGCAGATGGACTTCGCCGAGGTCGACCGCAACGGCGACGGCGTCCTGGAATACGCCCAGAAGTTCGTCAGCAGCGACGGCCAGCATGACGGCCTGTACTGGCCGGAGGAGGACGGCGGCGAGGAAAGCCCCCTGGGCCCGCTGTTCGGCGACGAACTGCCCGGCGACGGCTGGCATGGCTACCACTACCGCATCCTCACGGCCCAGGGACCGTCGGCCCCCGGCGGCGCCTACGATTACCTGATCGGCGGTCGGATGACCCGCGGCTTCGCCCTGATCGCCTGGCCGGTGAAATACGGCGACAGTGGCGTGATGAGTTTCATGATCAGCCACGACGGCGAGATCTTCTCCAAGAACCTCGGCCCCCAGAGCGGCGCGATCGCCCTGAAGATGACCCGTTTCGACCCGGACAGCAGCTGGACGGAGGTCACCCCGCCAGACGCCAAGCCCTGAGCCACGCACCGTCCGGCCGCCTTGGGGCTGGACGGTTCAGGAAAAGTCCGCCGCGCCGATGGGCATGTGCCGGGTTGTCATGAGCCTGAAACAAATACCCTGCCAACGCGCCAACCGACTGTCGCCAGTGAAAAACCACATGGTAGAATTCGCCGCGCTATTGCCTGGCGTCACCGGGCCACCGGCCAGCAAGCCGGGCGCAGCCACCTGGGGTGACGACCGCGGCGTTTCTTTTCAAGGCTTTGCGGCCACTCACTCATCAAGGCCCATGCGAATCAAGCCCACAGCCCTGCTCCTGTTGCTGAGCATCGTCCTGCTTCCCGGCCTCGGCGCCGCTGCCGGCAAGACGGTCTATGGGCTGAACGAATACGCGCGGATCAACGACCTGAACATCGAACTGGCCGCCAAGCTCGACACCGGCGCCAAGACCGCCTCCCTCAGTGCCCGCGACATCAAGCGCTTCAAGCGCGATGGCGAGACCTGGGTGCGCTTCTACCTGGCCACCGACACCGCCGACAGCCAGCCGATCGAGAAGCCCCTGGCGCGCATCAGCAAGATCAAGCGCCGCCACGGCGACTACGACCCCGACGAAGGCAAGGCCTACACCGCGCGGCCGGTGATCGAGCTGCAGCTGTGCATGGGCAAGGCCCTGCGCACCATCGAAGTGAACCTTACCGACCGTAGCGCCTTCCAATACCCACTTCTGATCGGCTCCGACGCGCTCAAGCGCTTCGGCGCGCTGGTCGACCCGAGCCTGAAATACGCTGCCGGCAAGCCCGGCTGCCAACCCGTAGCGAAACCTGCCGAGTAATCCCATGCGCTCTCTTACCCTGCATCTGAAGGTCCTGATCGCCATCCTGCTGACGCTGGGCGTCGCGATCACCGCCTACCAGATCTTCGTCCTCGGCATCCCCATGACCGAGGCCGAGACCGACGACCTGTGGAACATCGACGCCAAGGTCGAGTTCCTCGCCACGCCGAAGACCCCGGTGAAGGTGCAGATGTTCGTGCCGCCGCTGACCCAGGATTACGTCAGCCTCAACGAGAGCTTCGTCTCCAACAACTACGGCGTGGGCATCAACCGCTCCGAGGGCAACCGCAAGGTCACCTGGTCCTCGCGCCGCGCCACCGGCCAGCAGACCCTCTACTACCGCCTGGTGCTGACCAAGCGCTACGCCGGCGCCAGCGAAAAGGCCAAGGAAAAGGGCCCGATCTTCCGCGACAGCCTGCCCCTGGAAGGCCCCGACAAGATCGCCGCCGAAGCCCTGATCGCGCCGATCCGCCAGCACTCGGCGGACGTCGAGACCTTCGTCAGCGAAGCCATCAAGCGCGCCAACAACCTCAACGACGACAACGTGAAACTGCTGCTGGCCGGCGACACCAGCCTGGACAAGCGCTCCCACGTGGTCGAAACCCTGCTCGCGGTGGCCCACGTGCCGCTGGAGCGCGTGCACACCATCCGCCTGATCGCCAACCAGCCGCAGCAGCCAGAACTCTGGCTGCGCAGCTACAACGGCAAGGAATGGCTGTACTTCAACCCGGAGACCGGCGAGCGCGGCCTGCCCGCCGACCGCCTGATCTGGTGGCTGGGTGACGAAAGCCTGCTGACCATCGAAGGCGGCAAGAAGGCCCAGGTCAGCTTCAGCCTCAACAGCAGCGAGATGAACGCCATCCGCCTGGCCAAGCTGTCGGACGAGAACACCGATGCGGCCTTCCTCGAGTACTCGCTGTACGGCCTGCCGCTGTCCACCCAGCAGACCTTCCAGATCATGATCATGATCCCGTTCGGCGTGCTGGTGATCCTGGTGCTGCGCAACCTGATCGGCCTGCAGACCCTGGGCACCTTCACCCCCGTGCTGATCGCCCTCGCCTTCCGCGAGACCGGCCTGCAATGGGGCATCGGCCTGTTCACCGTGATCACCGCCCTGGGCCTGTCGCTACGCTCGTACCTGGAACACCTGAAGTTGCAGATGCTGCCGCGCCTGTCGGTGGTGCTGACCTTCGTGGTGGTGATGATCGCCGCCATCAGCCTGCTCAGCCACAAGCTCGGTTTCGAGAGCGGCCTGTCGGTCGCCCTGTTCCCGATGGTGATCCTCACCATGAGCATCGAACGCCTGTCGATCACCTGGGAAGAGCGCGGCGCCACCCACGCCATGAAGGCCGCCATCGGCACCCTGTTCGCCGCCGCCCTGGCGCACATCCTGATGCGCGTACCGGAGCTGGTGTACTTCGTGTTCACCTTCCCGGCCGTGCTGCTGATCCTGGTGGCGTTCATGCTGGCGATGGGACGCTACCGCGGTTACCGCCTGACCGAACTGTTCCGCTTCAAAGCCTTCCTGAAGGACTAAGCCATGTTCGGCCTGATCAAGCGATGGAAAGCCCTGAGTGCCCTCGGCATCATGGGTATCAACCGACGCAACGCGGACTACGTGCTCAAGTACAACCAGCGGCACCTGTACCCGATCGTCGACGACAAGATCATCACCAAGCAGCGCGCCATCGAGGCGGGCATCCACGTACCGGAAATGTACGGGATCATCTCCACCGAGAAGGAGATCGAGCGCCTGCCCGAGATCATCGGCGAGCGCAGCGACTTCGTGATCAAGCCGGCGCAGGGCGCCGGCGGCGACGGCATCCTGGTGATCGCCGACCGCTTCGAGGGCCGCTACAAGACGGTCTCCGGGCGCATCATCAGCCATGAGGAAATCGAGCACCAACTCTCGAGCATCCTCACCGGCCTGTACTCCCTGGGCGGCCACCGCGACCGCGCGCTGATCGAGTACCGGGTGACCCCGGACCAGATCTTCAAGAGCATCAGCTACGAAGGCGTGCCGGACATCCGCATCATCGTGCTGATGGGTTACCCGGTGATGGCGATGCTGCGCCTGCCGACCCGCCAGTCCAACGGCAAGGCCAACCTGCATCAGGGCGCCATCGGCGTGGGTGTGGACCTCGCCACCGGCCTTACCCTGCGCGGCACCTGGCTGAACAACAAGATCAGCAAGCACCCGGACACCACCAACGCGGTGGACGGGGTGCAACTGCCCAACTGGGACGGTTTCATGAAGCTCGCCGCCGGCTGCTACGAGCTGTGCGGCCTGGGCTACATCGGCGTGGACATGGTGCTGGACCAGGACAAGGGCCCGCTGATCCTCGAACTCAACGCCCGCCCCGGCCTGAACATCCAGATCGCCAACGACTGCGGCCTGACCCTGCGCACCCATGCCGTCGAGGCGCATATCGCCGAGCTGGAAGCCAAGGGCGTGAAGGAAACCGTGGAAGAGCGCGTGCGCTTCTCCCAGCAGTTGTTCGGCCACGTGCATCCGAAGGAAGTCTGAGACGCCCTGCCCCACGAAAAAGCCCGGCCAATGCCGGGCTTTTTCATGCCCATCGACTTTCACGCACATGCACCTGTAGGAGCGGGCCACGCCCGCGATCCGTCGGCAGGCACCGTCATCACCGGCCCCTGTCGCTTCCGCCGCGGGGATATCGCGGACAAGGTCCGCTCCTACGAAGAGCCGAGCCCTGGCGCAGACCTGTAGGAGCGGGCCATGCCCGCGATCCATCGGCAGGGCCGACGCCGGCAGCAGGCACCGTCGTCACCGCCCCGGTCGCTTCCGCCGCGGGGACATCGCGGACAAAGTCCGCTCCTACGAAAGCCGAGCCCGGGCGCAGACCTGTAGGAGCGGGCCATGCCCGCGATCCGTCGGCAAGGCCGACGCCGGCAGCAGGCACCGTCGTCACCGGCCCCTGTCGCTTCCGCCACTGGGACATCGCGGACAAGGTCCGCTCCTACGGAAGCCGAGCCCTGGCGCAGACCTGTAGGAGCGGGCCATGCCCGCGACCCGTCGGCAGGGCCGACGCCGGAAGCAGGCACCGTCGTCACCGGCCCCTGTCGCTTCCGCCGCGGGGACATCGCGGACGGAGTCCGCTCCTACGAAAGCCGAGCCCTGGCGCAGACCTGTAGGAGCGGACCATGCCCGCGACCCGTCGGCAGGGCCGACGCCGGCAGCAGGCACCGTCGTCACCGGCCCCTGTCGCTTCCGCCGCGGGGATATCGCGGACAAGGTCCGCTCCTACGAAAGCCGAGCCTTGGCGTAGACCTGTAGGAGCGAGCTTGCTCGCGAACGGGTTTCCCGGTCACACAGGTGTCGGGGAGGCGGTTCGCGAGCAAGCTCGCTCCTACGAAGAGCCGTTCAACGCGGGCGGGGTCAACGCACCACCGCCAGCTCGAATCCGCCCTGGTCACCGTGCTCGCGCACCTTCATGCCCGCCTCGTTCACCGCGAGGTCTTCCAGCGGGCGCTTGTAGGGTTTGTTGTCGAGGGTCTGCAGGCTGCGGTCCTCGTCGGTGGTGAGCAGCAGCACGTAGCGCTCGCCCTGGTTGGCGCGCACCGGCACCGTGCCCTCGATGAAAGCGTAGCGGTACCAGGTTTCCGGGTTGAGCTTGTACACCGCATCGCTCACCAGGCGGGTCGGGCGCTTCTGCTCGTCGAGGAACAGCAGCGACGGATAGACCACCTGGTGGTTGGCGAAACTGCGCACGCGTAGGCCGTAGACGCGCTGGGAGCTGGGCAGCTTCATGGCCACGAAGTAGCTCTTGCCCATGGGGAAGTCGAAGCTCGGCGAGAACTTGTTCAGTTCCTCGTAGCGCGGTTCCTCGGCGGACAGTTCGGTGAAATCGCCATCGCCCATCTGCTCGCAGCAGCGGCGCTGCAGGTCGACGTAGAGGTCATCCAGGGTCTTGCCACTGCCCTTGAGCAGCGCCTTCATGGCGTCGGTCTGTTCACTCGTGCCGTCGAGCCCGGGCAGGTTGCTCGGGCGCGTCTTCAGGTCGATCTGCCGACCTTCGGTAAAGGCGATCTGGCTGCCGCCCTGCTCGCCCCGGCGGAACATCTCGCCGCGTTGCTCGGCGGTGATCGGCGAGTTGCGCACCTGGCCCTTGTCGTCGACCCAGGTGAAGTACGGGTTGCCGTTTTCGCTGCGGACGAAGCCGCGATCCTCGTAGGACTCGGCGTCGATGTACTCGGAGGAATGATCCCCGTTGGGCAGCACGTAGTCGGCACGGCCCGGCGCCACCTGGCCGGCGGCATAGAAGCTGTTCTGCAAGTTGCCCTGGGCGTCCACCCAGGTGAAGTAGCGGCGCTTGCTCTCTCCCGCCGGCCGGCTGCCGGGCCACTGGGTGGCGCTGAGGTCGATCAGCCGCGCGCGGTCGCTCTGGTCGATGCGCTTGTCGGCCTGGCGCTGCTGCTGGGCGTAGTTGGCGTCGACGAAGGTGTTGTGCACCTGTCCGCTGTCGTCGATCCATGACAGGTAGCGGCCGCTGGCAGCCTGAGCCGACGCGCCCATGCCGGCGGCGGCACACAAGGAAATCAGGAGGGTCAGCCTGTTCATGTCGATGCCCTCAGAAGGTGGTGCGGTAAGTCATGGCGAACACGTAGGCCTTCACCGTGGTGCTGACGTCGAGGCCGGCATACGGGTTGTACACCAGGTTGTCGATGCCGGTGCAATTCAGGTTGCAACTGGTGCCGGCCTTGATGTTCTGCTTGGAGACGAAGTAGTTGAAGCCCAGGTCGATCACCGTGTCCTTGTCCCACTGGTAGCCCAGGCCCAGACCGTAGAGGTCGGCATCGCCGATGGGCACCAGGGCGTCGGCCTTGTCCTTGGGAATCGCCGAGGGGCGGTATTCGTAGCCGGCGCGCAGCTGTAGGCGGTCGTTGACGTCGTACTGCACGCCCATGGCGTAGCTCCAGGTGTCCTGGTAGCCGCGGTCGAGGATGATGCTGTGGTCGGTGGCGCCGTTGGGCGCGAAGTTCTTGGCGATGCGCAGCAGGTCGAGCTCCTTGTCGAACTCGATTTCCAGCTTGTTCCAGTCGCTGTAGTCGGTCCACTTCAGGTCGAAGTTGAACTGCCAGCGGTCGAACGGGCGTACCTTGATGCCGGTGGAGAAGCTGTCCGGGTTGACCATGTTCAGGGTCGCCACGCCGTGCTCTTCCTCGGCGTTGCCGTAGGGGAACAGCGGGCTGAGGAAGGCGCCGAAGATCGAGCTCTGCATGCCGGACCAGAAGCCCTGCCAGTCCTTGGTGTAGTCGACGCGGTACTTGCCCTTGAGGTGCATGCGCGACTCGCTCTGGTAGGTCGCGCCCCAGGCGAACCAGTCGTAGGGCTCCCACAGCACGCCCAGGTTGAAGCTCGGCGAGAGGGTCTGCTGCATGTCCAGCTTCAGGTTGGCCAGGGAGTCATAGGGACCGATGCGGCCGCCGCAGACGTTGAACACCAGCTCGACGATCTCCTGCGCGCCGGGCACGCAGGTGGTGTCGTGCAGGGTCTGCAAGAGGCCGGTGAGCAGGCCGGGGTTGCGGAAGTCGGTGTCCAGCGCCATGGCCTGGTGGGAGAAGCCGATGGACAGGCCGGCCGACAGCGTGTCGTTGATCTCGTAGCCCACCGAGGGCGAGAAGTAGGTGATGCGCTGCAGCGAGACGCGGCGGCCTTCGTAGCGTGCCGGGTCGCTGTCGGAGTCGCGTGAGTAGCCCAGTGCCTGCGGCGCGTAGACGTTGGTGGCGAAGGTGAACTTGGAGCCTGGCGGGTTGATCGACAGCCCGGCCAGGGGCGCCACCAGCAGTGGCATGTCGGTCATGCCGCCCAGGCCCGGCAGGTACATGGTCGGGGTCAGCGTGCGGCTGTTCTGGCCGGCCACCGGGTCGTCGTCCAGGCCGAAGGAGGAGGAGCCGTAGTCCGGCGGCGCCTTGAAGCCGGCGCGGATGTCCATCACCCCGGTGATCAGCTTGACCGCGGTCTGGCGGCCCTTGAGCTTGGTCAGGGCGGCGGGGTTGTAGTGCACCGCGTCGATGCCGGTGGAGTCGGCCGTGACCGCGTTGGCCATGGCCATGGCCTTGGGGTTGCCGATGGTCAGGTCGTTGGCCAGTTGGGCGTTGGCCAGCGTCGCCCAGCCAAGCCCTACCCCTGCCATCGCCACCGCGAGGGGCGAAATGCGCATAGTCATGTGGTGGTCGCTCGTCGGTTACTGGGCTTTGAGGCCTTGGATATCCAGGGGCAGGGAAACCCCCAGCAGTACATCCGGCGAGTCTTCGGTCAGACCGAAACCGGCGTTCACGTTGACGATGTAGTCCGGCGATGTTCGCAGGCCGAGCGAGAAGTTCATGATCGCGCTGGTCTGCTCGGGCGCCTCGACGGTGCGGTCGTTGAAGTAGTACTTGTTCTTGAACGAGTAGGCCATCTGGTAGGAGGTGGCCAGGGAGACGTCGTAGGACAGTGCGTAGGCCATGCCCATGGCGAAGTTGACGGTATCGCCCGGCACGACCTTCTCCAGCTCCTCGCCGTACTGGTTCTGGTGGATGTCGTCGACCTGCATGTTGTAGGTGTAACCGAGCGAGCCGTAGAGCACGACCGGGTCGATCACGTAGGACATGTTCGCTCCGGCGCCCAGGCTGTAGAAGCCGTTGCCGGTGGACACGTCGTCCTGCACGTTGCCCTTGTAGGGGCTGTCTCCGGTGGGCAGGCCGAGGGTCGCGTAGAGCGTGGTGACCGGCCGACCGCGCCGCGCGGCCCACGGCTGCCAGCGCAGGGTCGCGGAGATATCGCCCAGGCTGTAGGCGTGGATGTCGCGCTCGGTGTCGTACTTGGCCACGAACGGCAGGCGCATGCTGAAGGTCAGGTTGTCCCAGATGCCGTAGTCGAAGGTGAAGGAGTTGGTGAAGGTGTGCTGCGCCTCGCTCTGGGCCAGCACGCTGTAGACGTTCTCGCCACTGCGCACGGCCTGCAGGCGCGTGTCGCGCATCAGGGTGTAGTCGAAGCCGTAGGTCAGCTGGCGCTCGCCCTTCTTGAGCAGGGTGTAGCTCTTCTCGGCGGCCTGGAACACCTGCTCCAGCGCCTTGGCGCTGTCGGCATCGGTGTCCTTCTTGGCCAGCGCATCACGCGCGTCTTCGGTTGTCGCTTGTTCGGCGAAGGTGCTGGTACTTGCCAGCAAGGCCAGAGCGGCAACGCACGCAAACCCCTTGAAATCCATGTTGCTATCCCCTGGTCTTGTTCTTATTCGTATGGGCCGATCGGGCGGTCACTTGCGCCGGATGTACTGCACATCTCCATGGGTGGCGGCTTCGCCGATCTGGTTCTGGGTGATCTTGCTCATCTCCGGGAACTCGCGGAATGCCAGCAGGCTGACGGTCCGGTCGTCCACCAGGCGCAGGTCGGCCTCGCGCAGCTCCAGGGCGTTCCTGGGCTCCTGGCCGCTGGGGTAGATGACGAAGAGCACGTTCTGGTCCCAGATCTCCTCGAAACGGGCGCGGGTGAAACTGATGTTGCCCAAGGCAGGATCGGCAACGAAAACGTGGTCGTTGTAGACATCGCGGACCACGACGAAATGCTTGAAACCGGCATAGTGGATCGGCACCAGCGCCGGGTGTTCGAGCGAGTCCAGGTCGGAGAACTCGGCACGGAAGCCGCCACTCTTGTAGCCGAGTGCGGCGGCGTAGCGCTTCATGTCCAGAAGCGAGAAGCCACGGCGCTGGACGATCTTGTCGGCCTCGCCGTACTTGATCAGGCCTTCCATGACCTGACGCTCCTCCAGGTTGCGGCCCAGGTAGTAGTCCAGCAGCGTGGTCAGCGCCGCCGAGCCGCAGCTGTAGTCGTAGGCCTGGCGGATGACGTTGCGGAACTGCACCTGGCTCATCGGTTCGAGCTGCACCGACTCGCGGAAGGGACCGTTGGGCGTGAGCGGCTGCGAGATATTCACTGTGCCCTGCTGTTGCGGCTTGGTGTCCACGGCCTGGGTAAAACCGAACAGGCCCAGCAGGCTTCCCAGCAGAATCTCGAACATCCGACCCCTCTCTTCAAATACTGGAAGTCAATCCTGGAAAAGCCTTGCCGGCAGGCGCCGGCAAGGGGTGCTGCGCGTCAACCTCGGGGATCAGTGGCCCCAGACCTTCACGGTCGAACCGGCGAGGTTCAGGTTGGAAACGGTCAGCGAGCCGATGCTGGCGCCGTTGGTGCCGACCTTGACCGCGTCGATGGTGACGTCGCCGGTCACGGTGGGCAGGCCGATGGCCAGTTGCTCGGTGGCAACGGCGGTGCCGCCGCCAACCGGAGTGATGTTGGTTTTCACCACGTCGACGGTCATCGGGGCGTTGTCGGCGATGGTCACGCTCGGCAGGTGGATACCCTGCAGGACCAGGGAACCGCCGTTGGTATCGGCGTCCTTGTAGGTGACAGCGCCAATGGAGGCGTTGAAGGTACCGGAAATGCTGATGCCATCCTGGCCGGTGATACCGGACAGTGCAGCGTCATCCATGGATTTCATGTCGGCATGTGCCAGGAACGGAGCGGCCAGAACTGCGCTTGCGAGAACCAGTTGCTTGATTTTCATTGTTATAACTCTCCAGTGTTCAGGTGGGGTTGCCCCAGGCACTGCAAGGGGCGTCCTACCCCGCTGCAGGTTGACCGGCAGTTGCCGATCTTCCAGACCCCCGACTTCTTCCTTAGGCGCCGCGGGCATGGATTCGTGAAGCACGAAGCTTCGCGTCCTGATCTCCAAGCTACTGACCCGCCGTGAACCTGCCAGCCCATCCAAGGGATGGCGCAAAACCAACCGTCTGCCTCAGGCTTCGCTGAGCAGACCCAGACTCTTGCCCTTGAGTACCGCCTGGGTCCGACTGCGCACGCCGAGCTTGGCGAACAGGTTGTGCAGATGCCACTTGATGGTGGCCTCCGACAGATGCACCGCCTGGGCGATGTCCCGGTTCGACAAGCCTGCCGCCACGAGCCGCAGGATCTCCCGCTCGCGGTGGCTAACATCTTGATTTTCATCGAAACTTTCTGGGTCGACAGAGAGCCTGCGGCACTGCTCGCGGAGCATTTCCGCCACCCCTTGCCAGGCCGACGCGCGCTTGGGTTCGGCGCCCTTCCAGGCTTCCCAGAGCGGCAGCAGCCACAGCGCGTCGTCCTGGAACAGGCGGCGATAGCCCAGGTTCCAGGCTTCCTCGAGCGTGGGGGCGAACAGGGCGAAGGCTTTTTCGCTGTTACCTTTCTGCCAATACGCCACAGAAAGTAACAGCGAAAGACGCAGCCGCCGGTCGCGTTGATAGGGCGAGGTAAAGCCCGCCAGGCATGATTCCAGACGCTGCTGCGCGCGCTCGGCGTGGCGCTCGGAAAGCGCCAGGCGCGCCTCCGCCATGACCAGCGCCGCATGGGCATCGGCATAGCGCTCGGCGTTCAATCCATCCAGGTGCTGCGCCAGCTGCAGGCACACGCGCTCGGCCTCATTGGGACGACGCATCCACAGCAGCAACTGCACCTTGCAGCTCATGGCCAGCGCATGGACCCGCTCGTAGCCGGGCGACTGCAGGCCCACCAGCCATTCGTCGAGCTGAGCCAACCCTTGTTCGGCCTCGCCGGCGAAGAAGCGCGCCTTGGCCATCACCAACTGGCCGCGGCTGATCAGTTCCACGGGCGTTGCGACATCGCGCCAGGTGGTCGCCAGCGGCAGCTCGGCGAGGATCGCCGCGTGGCGATCCTGCTCGTACAGCAGGTCCGCGTAGGCCAGCGACAACGGCCCGCCGACCCGGCTGCGCCGGCCGAACACACGCTCGACGCGGCTGCGCGCGCTCTCGGCGATGGTGCGGCCACGTTCCAGTTCGCCGCGCTCCTTGCAGATCAGCGCCTCGATCATGCTGACCACCACCTGCAGGTATTCGCTGTCCGCCATGCGCAGGCAATCGCGGGCGACGCCGATGGCATTGGCCGCCTCGGCGTAGTCCCCCAGCAGCGCATAGGCCGCGGCCTGGATGCACGACAGGCTGGCGCGGAACACCGGCTGGTTGCCCGGCACCAGCGCCAGCCACTGGCGCGCCACCTTCAGGCAGGCTTCCAGCTTGTCCTGGTAGAGCAGCACCAGCGCCTTGAGGACCTGGGCGACGGCAAGCAATTCGGCCATGCCGAAGTGACGCACCTTGCCCTGCCCTTGCAGCAGGCGGACGCTGAGCTCTTCGATCAGCGCCTCGGCCTCGGCGAACTTCTGTTCGAAGGCCAGCTGCCAGGCATAGAAGATCTGGAACACCGGGTGCTCGCGGATCACCTCGGCGGGGATGCTGCTGAGCATGCCGAGGATGCCGTAGACGCGGTTCCCGGCGATCAGCTTGGCACCCTGGCGCTCCAGCAGGTCGGCGGCGAAGGCGTAGTCGCGGGCGCGCAGGGCGTACTTGATCGCCCGGTCCGCCATGTCGCGGCTCTCGCACCAGCGAGCGGCGGCGTGCAGCAGCGGCGTCGGGTCGGCGTTGCGTGCCAGGCGGCCCTGGAGGAACTCGGCGAACAGGTGGTGGTAGCGGAACCACTCGCGCTGGTCGTCCAGGGGAATGATGAACAACTGCTCGTTCTGCAGCCGCATCAGCATGTCCAGGCCATCGCGGCGCCCGGTCAGGGCGTTGCACAGTTCGGCGCAGAACTCGTCGAGCACCGAGGTCTGGTCGAGGAACTGCTGCAGTGGCTCGGGCAGGCTGCGCAGCACGTCTTCTGCGAGGTAATCGGCGAGGTCGCGCTCGGTGCCGGAAAGCCCCTTGAGCAGCGCCGCGCGGTCCGGGTTGCGCGCCAGCGCCAGCGCAGCGAGATGCAGCGCGGTGATCCAGCCCTCGGTGCGCTTGTGCAGCAGCTTGAGTTCGCTGTCGCTCAGGGCCAGGCCCTTGAGTTCGGTGAGGAAGGTGTCGGTTTCCTCGCGGGTCAGGCGCAGGTCGTCGCCGCTCAGGCAGAAGGCCCAGGGCGCCAGGCCCGGCTCGTCCACCAGGAAGCGCGGGCGGTAGCGGGTGCTGGTGACCAGGCGGATGTTGTCCGGCAGGTGCTCGATCAGGTAGCGCGCGCCGTGGGCCAGCGCCGGGTGGCGGATCTGGTGGAAGTCGTCGAGCAGCAGATAGAGCGGTCCGTCGAGGCGGCGCAGGTCGGAGAGGAAGGCGTCGATGATGCCTTCCAGCGGCAGGGTCATGTCCGATTGCAGCAGGTTCGAGGTGTTGGTGCCGAAGCCCTCCTCGACGCTGCGGATGCTCGCCACCAGGTACTGCACCAGGCGCTGCGGCTCGCTGTCGCCCTCGTCGCAGGACATCCACGCGACCCGCGCGCCGCTATCCAGCAAGCGCTGGCGGAACAGGCTGAGGATGGTGCTCTTGCCGAAGCCGGCCGGCGCGCTGAGGATCAGCACGCGCTGCTGGCGGTTGGCGTACAGCCGGTCGATCAGGGCGCGCCGTGGCAGCAGCGAATCGCTGTCGGTGCGCGGCGGGAACAGCTTGGTGCGCAGCAGCGGCATGGGCTGCTGCGGCAGTGTGGTCAGGGTCGTCATGTCAGAGCAGACTCAGCTCGCGGGCACGGCGTATCGCTTGGGTCCGATTGCGCACCTTGAGCTTCTCGTAGATGTTGTGCAGGTGCCATTTGACGGTGCCCAGGGCCAGCGACAATCGCTGGCCGATCTCCTCGTTGGAGAGTCCCTGGGCCGCCAGGCATACCACCTCGCGCTCGCGGTCGGTCAGACCTTCCTCGAGCACCTCGGGCGACCTGCGTGCTTCCTGCCCCGGCCAGACGGTCAACATTCCGCGAATGAAGACCTGCAGCGCGGGTTGTCGCTCGGTGGACTCCAGCTGCTGCAGCAACTGGCGAATCCCCTCGCCTTCCTCGATGAAAATGCTCCGCACCCCTTCCCGCTCGGCGCCCACCAGGCATTGGCCGAGCAGGCTGTGGGAACGCTCCTGGTAACCCAGGCGCTGGTAGCTCAGGGCTGCCAGCAGGTCCAGGCGCAGCCGCTGCAGGCCATGCCAGCCCGGCTGCAGCATGCCGCGCAGCTGGGTGATTTCATGCAGCGCCTCGCTGAAGTGCCCGCGCGCCTGGAGCAGGCGCACGCGGCTGATGCCCTGCACCCAGAGCACCGGGTTGAACGGCATCTGCTTGTAGTGACTGGCGAGCTTCGCCCAGTCGATCGCCTTGAGCCGCTGCTCGGCGCGCTTGCAGCGGTCGGTGGCGGTCTCCTGGAGGATCAGGTTGATCTCCTCGCCCACCGCCATGGCGAAGAAGCGCCAGGACTGGTTGCGCGAGGCCAGCGTCTGCATCAGCCCGAGGGTCGCCAGCGCTTCCTTGCCGCGCCCCTGCAGGCGCTGGATGCGCGCCAGGCATTGCGTGCCCTGGGCATACAGGTCGATGGGATTGACCACGTCGACCCGGCTCAACGCCCAGCGCAGGCGTTCTTCCAGGCCGTCCAGGTCGGTGCGGTAATACGCCGTCAGCGCTTCGGCGATGGCCGGCAGCGCCAGGGCCTGGGAGCGCTTGTCGAACAACGGCATGGCCTGCTCGCGCACCCGCTCGATGAGCATCTGCGCCTGCTTGACCTGGCCCTGCTCCAGCGCCAGCACCACCTCGATGGTGCACTGCTGCATGTGCAGGTAGCGTCCATCGAGGAAATGGTTGCGCTGCTGCGCCAATCCCATGAGGCGGCGCGCCTGTTCCGCCTGGCCACGGATGACCTGGGCGAAGGCGCCGATCAGCAGGATGGCGCCTTCGAGGAACGCCGAATTCTGCCCCAGCTGGCTTTCCACCTTGCGCGCCAGGGTGATGCACTGTTCGAGGTCGTCCTTCTGCAGCGCCAGCACGGCCTTCACCGCCAGGGCCGAGAGGTACTGGTTGCCCATCGGGCCGCTGCCGCGCGAGTCGCCCCAGCGCGCCAGCAGCTCGTCGATCATGCGGTTGGCTTCGGGCAGGCTGAGCTCGGTGGCGCGGGTCCAGACATCGCTGAGCACGAGGATCGGGTAGCGCTCGGCGATCTCGTCCGGAACGTGCTTGCGCCAGCGTGAGATCAGGTACAGCTGGCCGCGGTTGATCAGTTCCAGGCCGCAGCCATCCACCAGCGCGGCGAGCATTTCCGGGTCTTCGGCGAGGCAGGCGTGCTCGATGGCCAGGGTCGGCATGTGGTGATTGGTGAACCACAGGCTGGCGTTGAAATGCAGCTGTTTGAAGCGCTCCAGGTCACGCTCGCGCAGGCGCGCCCGGAGGAAGTCGGCGAACAACTGGTGGAAGCGGTACCACTGGCGGTCGCGGTCCAGCGGCAGGAGGAACAGCTGCATGCTGTCCAGGTGCTCCAGCAGCGCCTGGCCATCCTGGCGGCCGGTCAGGGTGTTGGCCAGGTCGCCGTTCAGGCGATTGGCGATGCCCAGGGACAACAGCGCGTCCTGCACGTCGGCCGGCAGGTGTTCGAACACCGCGCGCAGCAGGTAATCACCCACGGCGGCCTTGTCGCTGCTGAGCAGCTTGAGGTCCTCCGGCGTGCCGGGTTGCTGGCGCAACCACAGGCTGACCAGGTGAACCCCCGCCATCCAACCTTCGGTCTGGTTGTGCAGCGACTGCAGGCAGCTATCTTCGAGTTGCAGGCCATCGCGGGCCAGGTATTCGCGGGTTTCGTCGCGGGACAGGCGCAGCTCGTCCTGGCCGACCTCCAGCAGCAGCCCCTTGGCGCGCCAGGTGGCGAGGTTCAGCGGCGGCTGGGAACGACTGCCGATGGCCAGGGTGAGGCCCGGCGGCGCGTACTGCACCAGGCGGTTGAGGCCGGCGAAGACGTCGGAATGGGTGATCTCATGCAGGTCGTCGAGCACCAGCAGGACCTTGCGCTCGTCGCGGGACAGGTCCATCAGCAGGCTTTCCATGACCGCGACCACGGGCACGCGCATGGTGTTGCGCACATAGCCCAGCGCATCCTCGCCGGTGCCCGGCACGGCAGTGGCCAGCGCCTGGATGAGCTTCAGGCAGAAGCGGCCGGGGTCATCGTCGTCGCTTTCCAGGGAGAGCCAGGCGACCTTGTGGCCTTCGCTCGCCCGCTTGCCGGCCAGCGCTGCCAGCGCGGTGGTCTTGCCGAAGCCGGCGGGCGCCGAGAACGACAGGACCGAGGCATACGGATGTCGGTCCAGGGCATTCTGAACGTCGGGACGTATCAAATAATCAGCAGGCACCCGAGGGGGTGTTAATCTGGAGCGCAGAAGGCTGCCGGCTGCGGGTTCGAGCACTACATCCACGGCCTGTATCCCTATGTCATTATCGTTGTTGGTACGGAGCACTGTCCGCGTGGGATTCGTCACTTCTTATCAGAATGCTTTTCCTACGTAAACTGAAGAAATAGCTCTAGGATCGACCCTTCAGCCGACCTGATCACCTCATTTGCCTGCACGCTGTTACCCATGCCTGACTGTTTCCTGCACCCGCTTCCCTATCAGGAAGACCCGGGTGAACGCTTCGCCCTGATCCACCGGGCGCCCGGCGCCGTACTTCTGGACGCCGGTCGACCCATTGCCACACGTGGACGCTATGACCTTCTGAGCGCCTGGCCATTGGCAGAACTGGCACCGACCGCCGACGAATCGGCCAAGGGCTTTTTCGCCCGCGCAAGAGCCGCCCTGCAGAGCCTGGGCGAGGCGAACGTCCCGGACAATCGCCGACTGCCATTCGTCGGCGGAATGATCGGTTATCTGGGTTACGACTTCGGCCGCCGCATCGAGCGCCTGCCCGAGCCGAACCTCGACGACCTCGCCCTGCCCGACGCGCGCCTGGGCCTGTATGGCTGGGCGCTGATCACCGACCACGAGGAAGGCAGCAGCCAGCTGGTGTTCCACCCGGCGTTGGCGGCAGAGGAGCGGCAACGCCTGATCGCGCTGTTCGACAGCCCGCCGGAAGACGACACTCTGCCGCCGTTCCGGCTGGCCGCGCCGTTCCGCCCGGACCTCAGCCGCGAGCAGTACCGCGCGGCGCTGGAGCGAGTGCACGGCTATATCCTCGCGGGCGATTGCTACCAGGTGAATTACACCCAGCGCTTCCGCGCGCCCTGCAGCGGTTCGCCCTGGCTGGCCTACCGCGCGCTGCGCGAAGCCTGCCCTACGCCATTTTCCGGCTACCTGGCATTGCCTGAAGGGGCCGTCCTCAGCCTATCGCCGGAGCGTTTCATCCAACTCCACGGCCGGCAGGTGGAAACCCGCCCGATCAAGGGCACCCGCCCGCGCGGCGGCACGCCCGAGGCAGACCGGCAGCACGCCGACGCCCTGCTGGCCAGCGAGAAGGACCGCGCCGAGAACCTGATGATCGTCGATCTGCTACGCAACGACCTCGGCCGCAGTTGCCGCCCCGGCAGCGTGCGCGTGCCGGAGCTGTTCGCGGTGGAGACCTACCCCAACGTCCACCACCTGGTCAGCAGCGTGCGCGGCGAGCTGGCGGACGGCAAGGACGCGCTGGACCTGCTAGAAGGCAGCTTCCCCGGCGGCTCCATCACCGGCGCACCGAAGGTCCGCGCCATGCAGATCATCGACGAGCTGGAACCGACCCAGCGCAGCATCTACTGCGGCAGCCTGCTCTACCTCGACGTACGCGGCGAGATGGACAGCTCCATCGCCATCCGCACCGTGCTGGTGAAGGATGGCCAGGCCAGTTGCTGGGCCGGCGGCGGCATCGTCGCCGACTCCAACTGGGAGGAGGAATACGAGGAGTCGCTGACCAAGGTGGGCGTGCTGCTGCGGACACTGGAAGGCCTCTGAGTCCTGCCGCATCCCTGTAGGAGCGGACCTTGGCCGCGAAGTCTGTCAGGCCGGCCTGTCGGCCGGTTCGCGGATAAGATCCGCTCCTACAAAAAGCGCCCAAAATAAAAAGCCCCGCATCAGCGGGGCTTTTTCGTCACAGCCGGTGTTACAGGCCGAGTTGGCGGTTGGACGCCTTGAGGAATTCCTTCTTCAGGTCCTCATAGGTGTGCACGGCCGGGAACTGCGGGAACTCGCGAATCACGTTGTCCGGCGCATGGAAGAGAATACCGGCGTGGGCTTCGGAGAGCATGGTGGTGTCGTTGTAGGAATCGCCTGCGGCGATCACACGGTAGTACAGGCTCTTGAAGGCAATGACCGACTGACGCTTCGGATCTTTCTGGCGCAGTTGGTAGCCGACGACGCGATCGGTCTCGTCGGTGATCAGCTTGTGGCACAGCAGGGTCGGGAAACCGAGCTGGCGCATCAGCGGCTGGGAGAACTCGTAGAAGGTGTCGGAAAGGATCACCACCTGGAAGCGCTCGCGCAGCCAGTCGACGAACTCCACCGCGCCTTCCAGCGGCTTCAGCGTGGCGATGACTTCCTGGATGTCGGACAGCTTCAGGCCGTGCTCGTCGAGGATGCGCAGACGCTGCTTCATCAGCACGTCGTAATCCGGGATATCGCGGGTCGTCGCCTTCAGCGCTTCGATACCGGTTTTTTCAGCGAAGGCGATCCAGATTTCCGGAACCAGAACCCCTTCCAGGTCGAGACAGGCGATTTCCACGAACGATTTCCCCGCAGGATTGACTTGAGAGGCGGCACTCTAGCCGCTCGCTCCCAGCGGCGCAACGCGGCACTTATACTCAAACACAGCAGTCCACCTTTCCGATGGTTATTTAGGGGCATATCCACCACTTTGCTACCATCGCGCCCACGCACCGCACTGCGCCATTAAAACTAGGACTACCGCCTGATGAGCCTCCCGTTCGATATCGCGGAAATCGCCGCGAGCTATGCCAGCAAATCCCCACAGGACATCCTGAAGCTTGCCTTCGAGCACTTCGGCGACGAGCTGTGGATTTCCTTCAGCGGCGCCGAGGACGTGGTGCTGGTGGACATGGCCTGGAAGCTCAACAAGAACGTCAAGGTGTTCAGCCTGGACACCGGCCGCCTGCACCCGGAGACCTACCGCTTCATCGAGCAGGTTCGCGAGCACTACGGCATCGCCATCGACGTGATGACTCCGGACCCGCGCCTGCTGGAACCGCTGGTGAAGGAAAAGGGCCTGTTCAGCTTCTACAAGGACGGCCACGGCGAGTGCTGCGGCATCCGCAAGATCGAGCCGCTCAAGCGCAAACTGTCCACCGTCACCGCCTGGGCCACCGGCCAGCGCAAGGACCAGAGCCCCGGCACCCGCAGCCAGGTCGCGGTGGTCGAGGTGGACAGCGCCTTCTCCACGCCGGAGAAACCTCTGGTCAAGTTCAACCCGCTGGCCAACATGAGCAGCGAAGAGGTCTGGGCCTACATCCGTATGCTGGAAATCCCCTACAACAGCCTGCACGAGCGCGGCTTCATCAGCATCGGCTGCGAGCCCTGCACCCGCCCCGTGCTGCCGAACCAGCACGAGCGCGAAGGCCGCTGGTGGTGGGAAGAGGCCACGCAGAAAGAGTGTGGCCTGCACGCCGGCAATTTGATCAGCAAGGCCTGACGCCCTACCCTTGGGCTGACAGAAATTTCCTTGTCAGCCCGCAGTCCAGGTTCGCACGCCTGCCTGCGGCGGAGCCGATCCCATGCGCATCACCCTGGTGAAAAAGGTCCTGGCCGATGGCCAGGACTGTCGCAAGTGCCGCGAAGTCCATGAACGCCTGGAAAAAGGCGGCTACCTGAACCGTATCGACCGCACCCTGGTGGCCGACGAGCGCAATCCCGCCAGCACCGGCTGGCTGGTCGCCGCGCAGTACGGCGTGGACACCGCGCCGTTCTTCGTCGTTCGCCACGATGACGGCCGCGAAGTCGTCTACACGGTGTTCATGAGTTTCCTTCATGAAGTGCTCGAAGGCCGTGGCGAACTTCCGCTGGATTCCCGCGAAGCCCTGGCCGAACTGGCCCGGCGCGACGACCTGGACCGTCTGTAAGCCCCACCCTTGACGCTTTCTTGATGGCAGCTCAGCCAGGCTGCTGTCCTCTCCCCCGCCGCACAAGGAAGCTCCCCCATGGCCGACGGTTCGGACCGCACGCGCCCGCGCATTCCCGGCACCGTCTGGGCGCTGGGCTTCGTCAGCCTGTTCATGGACGTGTCCTCCGAACTGCTGCACAGCCTGCTGCCGCTATTCCTGGTTGGCAGCCTCGGGCTGAGCATGGTCGCGGTCGGGCTGATCGAGGGCATCGCCGAAGCCACCGCGCTGATCGTCAAGGTGTTTTCCGGCGCCATCAGCGACTACCTCGGCCGGCGCAAGGGCCTGGTGCTGTTCGGTTACGGCCTGGCGGCGCTGTCCAAACCGCTGTTCCCGCTGACCACCACGGGCGAGACGATCTTCGCCGCGCGCCTGCTCGATCGCATCGGCAAGGGTATCCGCGGAGCGCCGCGAGACGCGCTGATCGCCGACGTCTCGCCAGCCGAGATCCGCGGCGCCTGCTTTGGCCTGCGCCAGTCGATGGATACCGTTGGCGCCTTCGCCGGCCCGTTGCTGGCCATCGCGCTGATGCTCTGGCTGGGCAACGACCTGCCCCTGGTGTTCTGGTTCGCCTGCATCCCCGCTGCCATCGCGGTGCTGGCCATCGTCTTCTTCGTCAAGGAGCCGGAACAGGCCGAAGGCAGCCACCGCTTCCGTTCGCCGATCCATCGCGAGGCGCTGCGCAGCTTCCCGGCGCGCTACTGGTGGGTGGTCGGCATCGGCGCGGTGTTCACCCTGGCGCGCTTCAGCGAGGCGTTCCTGGTGCTGCGCGCCCAGGCCATCGGCCTGCCCATGGCGTGGACGCCACTGGTGATGGTGGTGATGGCCCTGTTGTTCATGCTCTCCGCCTATCCGGTGGGCTGGTGGTCGGACCGTACCGACCGCACCGGGCTGCTGGCCATCGGCATGCTCCTGCTGGTGGCGGCCGACCTGCTGCTGGCCTGGGCCGACTCCACCGCGCTGATGCTGGTGGGCGTGGCGCTGTGGGGCCTGCACATGGGCTTTACCCAGGGGCTGCTGGCGACACTGATCGCCGATACCACGCCGGCCGACCTCAAGGGCACCGCGTTTGGCGTGTTCAATCTCGCCAGCGGCCTCGCCATGCTGCTGGCCAGCGTACTGGCCGGCTGGCTGTGGCAACGCTTCGGCGCCAGCTGGACCTTTCTCGTTGGCGCAGGGCTGGCCTTCGCCGCCCTGTTGTTGCTGCGCTGGCGCATTCGCTGAGGCACGGCGCCTTTGTAGGAGCGAGCTTGCTCGCGAACCGCCCAACACTGGTGTAGCCGGTGAACCCGTTCGCGAGCAAGCTCGCTCCTACAGGGTGCATTTGCGCCCCACCCTGGAAGCCAAACAAGAACGCCGCGTCTCCTTTCGGGAATCGCGGCGTTTCCTGTGAGCCCAGCGCCGAGAGAGCGGCGCCGTGCGATTAATAGATCGGCAGCTCGATGCCTTCGAACAGCTCGTCCAGCTCGGTCTTGTTGTGGCACTGCACCGCCTTCGACAACAGGTCGCGGGTCAGATGCGGGGCGAACTTCTCGATGAAGTCGCACATGAAGCCACGCAGGAAGGTGCCGCGGCGGAAGCCGATCTTGGTCACGCTGGATTCGAACAGGTGGCTGGCATCCAGCATCACCAGGTCGCTGTCCAGCTTCGGATCGACCGCCATGTGGGCCACGATGCCCACGCCCAGGCCCAGGCGCACATAGGTCTTGATCACGTCGGCGTCGGCGGCGGTGAACACCACCTTCGGCACCAGGCCACGCTGGTTGAACGCCTCGTCGAGCTTGGAACGGCCGGTGAAGCCGAACACGTAGGTGACGATGGGCTGCTCGGCGAGCAGTTCCAGGGTCAGCTTCGGCACCTTGGTCAGCGGGTGGCCCTGGGGCACGATCACGCAACGGTTCCAGCGGTAGCAGGGCATCATGATCAGGTCGCCGAACAGTTCCAGCGCCTCGGTGGCGATGGCGAAGTCGACGGTGCCGTCGGCGGCCATCTCGGCGATCTGCATCGGCGTGCCCTGGTGCATGTGCAGGGAGACGTCCGGGTACTGCTTGATGAAACCGCTGATGACGCCGGGCAGCGCATAGCGCGCCTGGGTGTGGGTGGTGGCGATGGACAGCGTGCCCTTCTTCTCGTTGGAGAATTCCTGGGCGATCTGCTTGATGCTCTCGACCTTGCGCAGGATCTCGCCGGCGGTGGTGATGATACGCTCGCCGGCCGGGGTAACGCGGGTCAGGTGTTTGCCACTGCGGGCAAAGACTTCGACGCCCAGTTCGTCCTCCAGCAGGCGGATCTGCTTGCTGATGCCGGGCTGGGAGGTATAGAGGCTTTGCGCGGTGGCCGAAACGTTCAGATCGTGGTGCGCGACTTCCCAGATATAGCGCAGTTGTTGAAGCTTCATGGACTTTCCTCGAAATGATGTCGCGACCCGCGATCAGGGGCTTGTCGTTTTATAACCATATTAATGGTTTAAGGAATAAAACTAGACGTTTTTTTTTGCCGTGCATGCCATTCGTCTAAAGCCCCACGGAAATTCCGGGCTTCATCGACGTATCGTCACAAAGCGTTCAACGATGCTGCAGCATCGGCACCAGGTACACCGGCACCTCGGCCAGCTGCACCAGGCGCGCGGCGGTGCGCCCCAAAGGCGTGTTCAGCCCGTCCCCATGGCTATGGCTGCCGGCGACGATCAGGTCGACGCCCAGGCGCTTGGCCTCGTCGAGAATCACCATCGGCGCATCCCCCTGCACCACGCGCACCGAGCGGATCAGCTCGGCGTCCGGGCGCGCTTCCCCCAGCTCGTCGCGGAACCCTTCCATCACCCGCTGCTCGATGCTGCCCATGACATTGGTCAGGCCATTGGTGCGCATCTCGTTCAGCGTGCCTTCGTCCAGGTAGGTCTGCAGCACGGACTCGGCGAACAGCCCCAGCGGCTCCACCGCATGCACCACGTACACCTCGGCGGAATACGCACGGGCCAGCGAAAGCGCGTGCTGAAGGACATAGGGGGCGTAAAGACCGAGGTCAGTGGCGTAGAGAATCGTTCGGATCATGCGGCCTCCTCGACTGCCTGCGCGGCGGGGCCTATCCAGCAGCGTAGCAGGAGAACGCGAATTGCTCCGCGAAGCCGGCTGCGGGGCCAGCCGGCTAGCCGGTGACCTTTTTCTCGTTGCTGACGCCGTGGGGAACATGGCCGGTCGCCACCACGTCCCGCGCCTTCTCGCAGTGCAGCGGCTGGTCGTCGAAGAACACGTCGGCGGCGAAGGCTTCGAGGAACGCTGCCTTGTTCAGTCCGCCCAGGAACAGCGACTCGTCGAGGCGGATGTCCCACTCGCGCAGGGTGCGGATCACCCGCTCGTGGGCCGGCGCGGAGCGCGCGGTGACCAGCGCGGTGCGGATCGGGCAGGACTCCTGCGGGAAGGCCTGCTGCACACGGTTCAGCGCCGCCAGGAACGGCTTGAACGGGCCGCCGCCCAACGGCTCGCGGGCGGACTCCCGCTCGTGGGTCTGGAAGGCCTCCAGCCCGCCCTGCTGGTACACCCTCTCGGAGTCATCGGAAAACAGCACCGCATCGCCGTCGAAGGCGAAACGCAGTTCGCCGCTGGCCTCCCGGCGGGTGCCGCCGGAGAGGATGGTCGCCGCGGCAAAGCCGGCGTCCAGGGCGTTGCGCACGTCCTCGATATGGGTGGAGAGGAACAGGTGGCAGTTGAACGCCTTGAGGTACGGATAAGGGCTGCGGCCGCCGACGAAGGCGGCGCGGGAAATGCCCAGGCCATAGTGCTGGATGGAGTTGAACACGCGCAGGCCGGTGTCGGCACTGTTGCGCGAGACGAGGATGACCTCCACCGGCGCACTGTCGGTGCCGCCGTTGAGGGCGAGCAGCTTCTGCACCAGGGCAAAGGCGTCTCCCGGAGGCAGGACGTCGTCCTCGCGGGCGATCTGGTACTGGCGATAGGCTTCGACGCCTTCGCGTTCATAAACCTGATGGCTTTCGCGCAGGTCGAACAACGCCCGCGAGGAAATCGCCACCACCAGCTTGTCGCCCAGCCCTTTCGCCATGCTTCCCCCCGGTGCTCGTCAGCGTGCCTGGTTGCGCGCGTCGATGAAACGCAGCGCGCGATACAGCGCTTCGATCTTCGGCAATTCGCGCCCTGCCCGGCGTGCGGCCTCCAGCGGCGCGGTGTAGATCGCGCCCAGCTCCAGCGGCCGGCGCTGGGCGAAGTCATGGTACATGCTGGGCAGGTAGTCCGGCATGGCGTCGGTGGAGCTGAGCATGGCGCTGACGATGCCCTGGGGCAGCGAGTAGCCGCAGGCGGCGGCGCCGGCGACGACCTCCTCCATCAGCTCCGCCGCCAGGGCGCGGCTGTCGGGGTTGTCCATGATCGCCCGCGTGCCGCTGTCCAGCAGCACCGAGAGACCGTTGTAGGGAATGTTCCAGACCAGCTTCTGCCAGCGCGCCTGGACCAGGTCGGGCATGGCCTTGGAGTCCAGGCCGGCGCTGCGGAACAGCGCAGCGCCCTCTTCCACGATGGCCTGGCGGGCCTCGGCCTCGAGCGCCGGGCCGCTGTGGTAGCCGAGGTTCACCCCGCCCAGGGCCTGGTGTTCGATGACACCCGGCTCGGCGCGGTGCACGCAGATGTAGCACAAGCCACCGAGCACATGCAGATGCTCGGGCAGCAGCGCACGCAGCTGGTCCTCCACGGCAAGACCGTTCTGCAGCAGCACGACCTTGGCGCCCGGCGCGGCGGCGCGCGCGATCAGCGGCGCGAGGTCGGCATTGCTGGTGGCCTTGGCGCCCACCAGCAGCCAATCGCAGGCCGGCATCTTCGCCACGTCGTCGTAGGCGTTCACCGGCGCCAGGCTCAGCGCGCCGTGCACCTGGCTGTTCAGGCGCAGGCCGTTCTGCACCACGGCGGGATATTCGCTGCGCAGCAGGAAGTGAACGTCATGGCCGGCGCGGGCCAGCATCAGACCATAGAAACCGCCAATGGCACCGGTTCCGATGATGCCGATTCGCAGACTCATCAAGGCAACTCCTCAGCAGGGCGCGCCAGGGCAGCGCGCAGGGCGTGAATCAGGGGTTCGGGGCGCAGCGGCGCGTGGACGGCGCCATGAAAATGGCCGTCGCGCACCAGGAACAGGGACGGCAGATGGAAGACTTCGTAGCGCTCGACCAGCCCGCCGCTGTGTCCGGCGTCGATCCAGCACAGACGATCCACCGGCAGGTCGAACTGCGGCAGCGCATCCTTCGCCCAGCGACAGGTGGAGCAGCCCTCGCCGGTGAAAATTAGCAGCGACACCCCCGGCAACTCCAGCAGCCGGCGGTCGGCATCCAGGTCGGTCAGCTCCAGGGCCGGCACTATACTCACAGTGCCACCACGATAAAGATTGCAGTCGGAGCGTTCCGTCATGCGTCAGTTCCTGCGCCACCCGTGCGATTTTCCGGTCGAGCTGGTCATCCGCAAGCAAACCTTCCTGCCGCGCCAGCGGTTGCACAATATCAGCCTCGGCGGCGTTGCGTGCAATTCACCGCGGGGCTTTCGCCGTGGCACCTCCATCGAACTGCGCATTCCCCTGCTGGGCGATGCCGCGCGTTACGCCGGCGTGATCGCCTGGAGCCGCAAGCAGGTGAACGACTACTGGGTGGGCATCGCCTTCATCGACGAAGACACGCTGTTTCGCGCGCGCATGGTCGAGCAGGTCTGCCGGATCGAGCAGTACCGGCGGCAGCGCGAACAGGCCAGCGGCGGCAGCCTGCCGTTCGAGGAGCTGGCGCTGGAATGGATCGCGCAGAACGCCGCGGACTTCCCGATGTTTTGCGCGGTCTGATCGGCGGCGGGCAGAAAGTCGCGCAAATCCCCGTGTTGCGGGCATTTTCCTCAAGCGAGCCATTGTCGAGGCGACGCCTGAACGGTTAAGGTTCGGGTTCCCCTTAGCGACACCAATGCCTGCGCCCCATCGCATGGGGATTTCTGGCGGCCGGCACCCGTGACCTGATTGAGTACCACGATGGCTGATTTACAGATCGACGACCTTAACGTTGCCTCCAACGAGACCCTGATCACGCCGGAGCAGCTCAAGCGCGAAATCCCCCTGACCGACGCCGCCCTGCGCACCGTCGCCCACGGCCGCCAGGTCGTACGCGACATCCTCGACGGCAAGGACCACCGCCTGTTCGTGGTGATCGGCCCCTGCTCGATCCACGACATCAAGGCCGCCCACGAATACGCCGAGCGCCTGAAAGTGCTGGCCGCGGAAGTCTCCGACACCCTGTTCCTGGTGATGCGCGTGTACTTCGAGAAGCCGCGCACCACCGTTGGCTGGAAGGGCCTGATCAACGACCCGTACCTGGATGACTCCTTCAAGATCCAGGACGGCCTGCACATCGGCCGCCAGTTGCTGCGCGACCTCGCCGAGATGGGCCTGCCCACCGCCACCGAGGCGCTCGACCCGATCTCGCCGCAGTACCTGCAGGACCTGATCAGCTGGTCGGCCATCGGCGCGCGCACCACCGAATCCCAGACCCACCGCGAGATGGCGTCCGGCCTGTCGTCGGCGGTCGGCTTCAAGAACGGCACCGACGGCAGCCTGACCGTGGCGATCAACGCGCTGCAGTCGGTTTCCAGCCCGCACCGCTTCCTGGGCATCAACCAGGAAGGCGGCGTCTCCATCGTCACCACCAAGGGCAACGCATACGGCCACGTGGTGCTGCGCGGTGGCAACGGCAAGCCGAACTATGACTCGGTCAGCGTCGCCCTGTGCGAGCAGGAACTGACCAAGGCGAAGATCCCGCTGAACGTGATGGTCGACTGCAGCCACGCCAACTCCAACAAGGACCCGGCCCTGCAGCCGCTGGTGATGGACAACGTCGCCAACCAGATCGCCGAAGGCAACAACTCCATCGTCGGCCTGATGGTGGAAAGCCACCTGGGCTGGGGCAGCCAGCCGATCCCGAAGGACCTGTGCCAGCTCCAATACGGCGTGTCGATCACCGACGCCTGCATCGACTGGGACACCACCGAGAAGGCCGTGCGCAGCATGCGCGCCAAGCTCAAGGACGTGCTGCCCAAGCGTCAGCGCGGCTGAAGCTTCAGGCACGAACGAAAAGCCGGGCAAATGCCCGGCTTTTTCTTTGGCTCTTCGAAGGACCGAGGGGGACGCCTAGTCCTTGCTGGCGAATGGAGTCTCCCACGGCACCGGCCTCAGCGGTTCGCGAGCCAGCTCGCTCCTACCAAAGAGCTGCCCATGAAAAAGCCCCGCATCAGCGGGGCTTTTTCATGTCGTACCTGTCAGAGCGCAGTATCGGTGTGGCGCTGGCGGCGCTCCAGGTAGCGCTCGACGTAGGAGCACGACGGAATGACGCTGTAGCCCTCGCGCTCGGCATACTGCAGCGCATGCTCGGTGAGGGCGGCGGCGATGCCGCGACCGCGCAGGCTGTCAGGAACGAAGGTGCGGTAAATGTCGAGCGTCTGCTTGCCCAGATCCATGTAGGCCAGATAGGCGCGATGACCATCCACCGTCGTGACGAACTGGTGGCTGGTTTCATCATGCTGGATGGACAACGACTCACTCACTTGCTCTCTCCTTCCGGGGGCTTACAACATGACCCGCACCTGATTGATCTTGTTCAGGCGGAGGAACATTTCTGCCGAACCCGTTCCCATCAGGACGGTGATATAGACTCGACCGTTCTCCACCTTGTGCAGCACACCCTGGTAATAGGCACCATCGTACGTGATGAACTGCAGGCGCTTGCCGGTGTACTGGGCAAGGCTTTCAACGTTAACGAACTCATATTGCTGCGTTTTGGCCTGCGACTCAACCGTTTCCGGGGCCGAAACCATTTGATATTGGCTTTCCGGCGTGATTTTTTTCTTCAGCGGGTCGACCCAGGCGAACCCCAGCGGTGTCACCGATTCCTGGTTGACCAGCACGACCGGGCGCAGCATCTGGATCACATCCTTGGGCTCGAAAAACTCCAGGCCGCCCCAGGCCATGCCTTCGGTAGGCGTCAGCTCCACGCGCAGCGAGCGCGGGTCGGCCAGGTAGCGCCCATAGGCATCGAGCAGCGGCTTGTCGAGGGCGATGCGCTGCAGGCGCAGGGCCTTGTCGAATTGCTCCAGCGCCATGGCGGTGTAGGCCTTCTGGTCCACGCCGAGCTTGCTCCGGCAGAACTCGCTGACGCGGCGCTGATACTGGTTGTCGTTCATCTCGACCACGACCTGGGACACACGCGGGGGATTCACGCGCATGTCGCCGGGGCGCTCGGACACGTTCATCAGCGTCATGCTGGTGTGCATGTCGAGCATGTCGCGGGTGTCGCTGCGCAGGTCGAAGGTCAGGGTCTGCGCGCCCGGCTGCAGACGGTAGGAGAACTCGATGTCCGACTCGAGCGTGCGGTAGCCCATCTGCAGGAGCTCGTCGACGCCGATATTGCGCACGCTGCCACAGGCCACTTCGCTCAACGCGGTGAAGGCGCTCTTCTCGGCAGGCTGCGCATACAGCGATTGCATGAACGGGCCGTGAATCTGCAATTCGACGCCCTTGAGGTCCACGGCCATCTGTTCCGGCAGCTTGCCCTCGCCCAGGCGCTCCTTGAAGCTGAGCAGCTCGCGCAGGCCATTGAACTTCAGCTGCGCATGGGCGACCTTCAGGCTGTCGTTGGCCGCCGGCACGCGGATCACCACGTTCTGCAGACCCACCCGGCCGTCGAACGACGAGGAGATGCCGCCATAGGTGATTTCCATGAACGGCGAGACGCGGGCGATGGCGTCATTCACCACGCTGCGAACGGAGAGCCAGAGCGACGCCTTGATGATCAGGGCGATCGCAACGACGGCAAACAGGGACCACTTGAGAAGCTTCGACATGGCAGGCACATCCTGGATTGTGCAAGAGCGGGACGCAGGGATACTGGCAGCTTAACAGTACGCCTCAGACCTCTCCATTGGAGTCGTCGGAATTTGCGTGCACAGCGCACAGAAATTGCCCGATTTCTATGGCATGCGGCTGACTTACCAGTCAGTCAAAACGCTTTACGCCCCGGGCCTGCGCCAGTATGTTCTGGCCCACTTTCAACCCACGGCTTCCAACCCAGGACTCTCTGCCATGAGTGAGCTGATCAGCTACCAATTCGAAGACGGCATCGCCACCCTGACCCTGAACAACGGCAAGGTGAACGCCATCTCCCCGGCGGTCATCGAAGCCTTCAACCAGGCCCTGGACCAGGCGGAGAAAGACCGCGCCATCGTCATCGTCACCGGCCAGCCGGGCATTCTCTCCGGCGGCTACGACCTCAAGGTGATGACCTCCGGCCCGGAAAACGCCGTGAACCTGGTGGCCGCAGGTTCCACCCTCGCCCGCCGCATGCTCTCCCACCCCTTCCCGATCATCGTGGCCTGCACCGGCCATGCGGTGGCCAAGGGCGCCTTCATCCTGCTCTCGGCCGACTACCGCATCGGCGTCGATGGCCCGTTCCAGATCGGCCTCAACGAAGTGGCCATCGGCATGACCATGCACCACGTCGGCATCGAGCTGGCCCGTGACCGCCTGCGCCGTTCCGCCTTCACCCGCTCGGTGGTGAACGCCGAGATGTTCAACCCGCGCGACGCCGTGGACGCCGGCTTCCTCGACAAGGTCGTCCCGGCCGAACAGCTGCACGCAGCCGCCCTGGAAGCCGCGCAGCACCTGAAGAAGCTGAACATGACCGCGCACCGCAACACCAAGCTCAAAGTGCGCAAGCACCTGCTGGAAACCCTCGACAAGTCCATCGAGCTGGACAAGCAACACCTGGCCTGACCGTCCGAACACAAAAAGCCCGGCCATGTGCCGGGCTTTTCTTTTTACGACTGTTACCTAAAGGGCAACACTGATTAAGCCTATTTGCTCTTTTTCGAAAATTATTACGCATTAACCTATGGATGAACCCAAAGCAAACCAACCGGAGGTGTTCATCATGAAACTCAACATCATTGCCGCCAGCGTGCTGGCCGCCGCTACCGCTTTCGCCGCCCAGGCCAGCTTCGCCGAGGAATCCTCGCTGATGCAGGACCGCATGGTTCACATGACCCAGGCCGCTATCGGGCAACAGCAGGCCGAGCAGTCCGCCAGCCAGGTGAACGTCGAAGCCGCCGCCAAGCAGGGCTGAAACCTTCACATCCCAGCCGCCGCCCACCGCAGGTGACGTCATGCAGTCCCGCCCGACGCGAAAAGCCCGGCGTGATGCCGGGCCTTCCAGGGACGATGACGCAGGCTCAGAGTTTTTCGGCGGCCGCTATCCCACGGCGATAGGTCTCATAGACCACCACGTTGATGTCCAACTCGCCCAGGTAGCGCTCCACCAGCGGCTTGACCTCTTTCCAGTCCAGCCCGCCGACACCGGTCGCCAGGCAGGGCAGCGCCACGCTGCCGACACGCTCGCCCTTGAGGTATTTGACCAGCTCCTTCAGGCAGTGGCCGACGTTCTCCAGCGTCGCCCCGGCCGGTTTGGCCGCGCGCCCGTCGCCCTGCATGCCCTGGGTGAGCAGGTTGGCGATGCAGCGAGTCGAGCCATCGGCATCCACGCCCGACCAGATCCAGATCGAGCCCGGCTTCGGCGCGTTGGAATGCGAGGCGTGGCGGTAGTCGCGCACCATCGACGGCCAGCGTTCGCGCAGCTCCAGCGCCAGGCCGCTGTCGAAATGGTCCTGCGGCGCAATGCCGTGCGCGATGACCTGGGCCTTGCTCAGCAGAATGTCGCCTTCAACGTATCGAATCATGGGAAGTTCCTTGCGTTCGGGAAATCCGTGGCAGCCTCGCGCCACCACCTGATTTCCACGCTACGCCGGGCAGTTTCCCCCTCCTTGACGAGGGTCAAGCAGCCATGAAGCCCGCCAGAGTCCCGGAAACATCCGACAGCCTCCCGCTACCGCCCCTGCGCCTGGTCAAGGCGAAGCCATCTATCAATTTGCCTGATACCCGGAAGCAACCGGCATCGTTATTCAATCGAAATGACCAAAGCGACACTGGGCCATCACTTCCCCGGACCCGAGTTGCCAGCATGAACCGTCAAGCCCACCGCTACGCCCGCAATGGCGCCCTCGCCGCCCTGGGGCTCTACACCATCGTCATCCTGGTGGTCACCGCCCTCAGCGCCGGCTTCGACGGTGCGCGCCATGCCCCGGTGGACAACGTCGACCGCAGCGACCTGTTCCAGCGCTTCAACCAGGCGGTCCCCGTTGCGCTGCAAGGGCTGCAGGACGCCCTCACCCCGCACTCCTGATGCGAGCCCCGCTGGCGCGTTGCGCCAGGCTGTCCAACACTGAACCCTGCACCAGGACCCCAGACTCCATCGCCGCAGGGTGGGCTTCGCCATGGGCCGAGTCATCGCTTCCGCCGTCTACAGCAAGGGCCGCAAGGTCTCCGACATCGCGCTGGAGGACGGCTATCGCTGGGCCTGCCAGCCCGACCACTTCGTCTGGACCGGCCTGCAGGAGCCGACGCCAGAGGAAATGTTCAACCTGCAACGGCAGTTCAACCTTCATGAACTGGCCGTCTCCGATGCGCTGGAAAAGCACAGCCGGCCGAAACTGGAGACCTTTGGCGATGCGCTGTTCATCGTCATCTATTCGCCAGTCCGCGCCGATAACCGATTGATGTTCGTCGAAACCCACCTGTTCGCCGGGATCGGCTACATCATCAGCGCGCGTCACGGTTTCTCCCAGTCCTACGCCCAGGTTCGACAACGCTGCGAAGCGCGCCCGCTGCTGCTGGCCCACGGCACCGACTTCGTGCTCTATGCCCTGCTCGACTTCGTGATGAGCAACTACGAACCGGTGGTGGAGGCTATCCGCGGGGAAATCGAGGAGGTGGAGCAACAGGTGCTGCGCAAATCGCTGACCCAGGAGCAGATCGAGAAGATCTACGGCCTGCGCCGCGAGGTACTGCGGCTCAAGCACTACGCCGCCCCGATGGTGGAGATCTGCCAGGAGCTGCAAAGGCTGGACTTCCCCTTCATCGACAAGCAGATGCGCCCGTACTTCCGCGACGTGGCGATCCACGTGAACCGCCTGCTGGAAGACCTCACCACCCTGCGCGACGTGGCCAGCCAGACCATCGAGGTCGGCCTGGCGCTGGAGTCGTCCCGGCAGAGCGTGGTGCAGCGCAAGTTTGCCGCGTGGGCAGCGATCCTCGCCTTCCCCACCGCCGTGGCGGGCATCTATGGGATGAACTTCGAATACATCCCGGAGCTGCACTGGCACTACGGCTACTTCCTGATCATGGGGCTGCTGGCGCTGGGCTGCGTGGGGTTGTACATCAGCTTCAAGCAGGCGGACTGGCTCTGACAGCAACCACTCGAGGAGCCCAGGAACCTCGACGTAGGATGGGCGGAGCGCAGCGATACCCATCGATTTCGTGCACCGACAGCATGGGTATCGCTGCGCTCCACCCATCCTACAAAAGCGCTTTGGCGAGACCGCCTCGCGCAAACGAAAACGCCGCTCCTATGAGCGGCGTTTTCCGTC
The DNA here is from genome assembly GCF_048068435.1 of Pseudomonas sp. NY15437. Taxonomy (NCBI): domain Bacteria; kingdom Pseudomonadati; phylum Pseudomonadota; class Gammaproteobacteria; order Pseudomonadales; family Pseudomonadaceae; genus Pseudomonas; species Pseudomonas sp. NY15437. The sequence continues at coordinate 95,697 of NZ_JBLUQC010000009.1, read as the reverse complement.
AGCACGGCAGGAATCAGGCCGCGCTTTTCTTCTTCTCGTCACGCCCTTGCTGGACGAAACGCATCATCCATTCACCCACCGCGGTGCCCTGGTGCGGGCGCGCGAGGCTGTCGATGCCCGACTGGAACACCGGCTCGCTGAAGATGTGCTTGCGCAGCTCGAGGATCGCCTGGGAATAGTCGCTCTGGAACTCCGGGTGGCCCTGGAAGCACAGCACCTGGTCGCCAATGGCGTAGGCGGCGTTGGGGCAGAAGTCGCTGGAAGCGATGCGACGCGCGCCGTGGGGCAGTTCGGTGACCTGGTCCTGGTGGCTGACCAGCAGGGTCAGGCCATCGCCCAGCGACGGGCTCATCCATTCCGGCTGCTCTTCGATGCGGTAGTCGTGGATGCCCACGCCCCACCCCTGGCTGGCGCGCTCGGTCTTGCCGCCCAGCACCAGCGCCAGCAACTGGTGGCCGAAGCACACGCCCAGCAGCTTGTCGCCGCGCTGGTAGAGCTTGAGCACGTAGTCCTTGAGGGTCTGGATCCAGGGATCAGTGCCGAAGGAGTCCGCCTTGCTGCCGGTCACCAGGTACGCATCGAACCTTTCATCGTCGGGCGGGTAATGCCCTTCCACCACGTTGTAGACCTTGAACTCGGCCGGAACGGGTTGCTTGGCGAACAGTTGCTGGAACATCCAGCCATAGCCCTTGTACTGGTCGATGAGTTCGGGGCGGAGGATGTCGGTTTCCAGAATGCAGATGTGCAACGACATGCAGGGGTGATTCCTGGGGGGTTAGCGGCTGATAAGAATGGTTATCCTGACACTGATGAAACGCGCGTGAAAATTACGCCCTATTTTTTCACCACACAAGATGCCAAGGCGAATCTTGCGTAGGAATTTCAGGGGAAATACCGGAAAAATCGACTTCCTTCAATTGCACGGATGCACAGGGGTGACGGCCGGTTGGCAAGGACTCAGCCCAAAGGCAGCCGTTGCCGCAGCGCGTCCGCGGTGAGTACCTGCGCATATTCGCCCTGCAGGTTGGCCAGGGACATGGCGTGGACCTCCTCGGCGCTGCGCTGCACGCCGTTGAAATCGCGCTTGGCGAACGCGAAACAGGCGTCCGCCACCACCTGGGTAGCGAAGCCCAGGTTGCCCGCCGTGCGCGCCGTGGCCTCCACCGAGTTGCTGGTGCTGACGCCGCAGATCACCACGGCCTCGATGCCTCGCACGCGCAGCCAGCGCTCCAGGCTGCTGTTGATGAAGGCGTCAGGGACGTTCTTCTCCACCACGTGCTCGTGCTCCAGCGGCGCCAGGGCGTCCTGGAACTCCGCGCCCGGCTGCCCGGGCCAGAACGGCGAGCCTGGCGTGCGCGAGATGTGGCGGATATGCACCAATGGCCAGCCTTCCCGGCGCCAGGCGGCCAGCAGCTCGCCGATGCGCTGCTCGGCCTGGGGGTTGTTGCGCGGCTCCAGGCTGTCACGCATGCCTTTCTGCTGGTCGATGATCAACAGGGCGGGAGGCGTCATCGGGCATTCCTTGCGGGAAAGAAAGCGCCATCCTACGGCCTGCAACGGCAAGAAAAAACCGGCCACGTGAGCCGGTTCTCCAGAGCGACGATTCTTCTGTAGGAGCGAGCTTGCTCGCGAACAGCCCCGCTGCGGAGCCGGCTTCGCGAGCAAGAACTAGGCGCCCCCTCGCTCCTACAGAAGGGCCCTTCAGAACGTCTCGTTGCGCGCGGCCTTCTCCAGCAGCAGCGCCGGCGGCAGGAAGCGCTCGCCGTACTGCTCGGCCAGGTATTGGGCGCGGGCGACGAAGTCCTTCAGGCCGTACTGGTTGATGAACTGCAGCGCGCCGCCGCTCCAGGCGGCGAAGCCGATGCCGAAGATCGAGCCGATGTTGGCGTCGGCGGTGGAGGTCAGCACGCCCTCCTCCACACAGCGCACCGTCTCGATGGCCTGCACGAAGAGGATGCGGTCACGCACGTCCTCGGCGGAGATCTGCGCGTCAGCCTTCTCGAAGCGCTGCTTCAGCTCCGGCCACAGGTGCTTCCTGCCGCTGGCGGGATAGTCGTAGAAGCCGGCGCCGGCGGCTTTGCCCGGGCGCTTGTACTCGTTGACCATCACGTCCACCACGGCAAAGGCCGGGTGCGCGGGCAACGGCTTGCCCTCGGCCTCCAGGTCCTTGCGGGTCTGCTCGCGGATGTGGGTCATCAGGCTCATGGAGACTTCATCGCTGATCGCCAGCGGGCCCACCGGCATGCCGGCCTGGCGCGCCTGGTTCTCGATCATCGCCGCGGACACGCCCTCGCCCAGCATGGCAAGGCCTTCGTTGGTGAAGGTGCCGAACACGCGGGAGGTAAAGAATCCACGGCTGTCATGGACGACGATCGGCGTCTTCTTGATCTGCAGGACGTAGTCGAAGGCGCGGGCCAGGGTGGGGTCGTCGGTCTTCGCGCCACGGATGATCTCCACCAGCGGCATCTTGTCCACGGGGCTGAAGAAGTGCAGGCCGATGAATTTCTGCGGCTGCGCCACGGCTTCGGCCAGGCCGGTGATCGGCAGGGTCGAGGTGTTGGACGCGATCACCGCCTCGGGCAGCGCGGCGGACTCGGCGGCGGCGCTGACCTTTGCCTTCAGGCCACGGTCCTCGAACACGGCTTCGATGATCAGGTCGCAGCCCTCGAAATCGGCGTCGCTGGCGGTCGGCTTGATCCGCGCGAGGAAGGCGTCGCGCTTCTCGGCAGTCATCTGGCCCTTGCCGACCTTCTTGTCCAGCAGGCCAGCGGAGTAAGCCTTGCCCTTCTCCGCCGCTTCGAGTGAGACGTCCTTGAGCACCACCTCGATGCCGGCGGCGGCTGAGACGTAGGCGATGCCCGCGCCCATCATGCCGGCGCCGATCACCCCGACCTTCTTCGTCTGCTGCGGGGCGATGCCCTGCGGGCGGGACTTGCCGGCGTTGATCTCGTTGAGCTGGAACCAGAAGGTGCCAATCATGTTCTTCGCCACCTGGCCGGTGGTCAGCTCGGTGAAGTAGCGCGCCTCGATCAGCTGCGCGGTGTCGAAGTCCACCTGCGCGCCCTCGACGGCGGCGCACATGATCTTCTCCGGCGCGGGGAAGCAGCCCTTGGTCTTGTCGCGCAGCACGGACGGCGCGATAGCCAGCATCTGTGCCACGGCCGGGCTGGAGGGGGTGCCGCCGGGGATCTTGTAGCCGGCGCTGTCCCACGGCTGCTTGGCGGCCGGGTTGGCGGCGATCCATTCGCGGGCCTTGCTCAGCAGCTCCTCGCGGCTGGAGGCCAGTTGGTGGATAAGGCCCGCCTTGAGCGCCTGGTCCGGGCGCACCTTCTTGCCTTCGGCCAGGTACGGCAGGGCTTTCTCCAGGCCCAGCAGGCGCACCATGCGCACCACGCCGCCTCCGCCGGGCAGCAGGCCGAGGGTGACTTCCGGCAGGCCGAGCTGCACGTGGCTTTCGTCCAGGGCGATGCGGTGATGGCAGGCCAGGCAGATTTCCCAGCCGCCACCCAGCGCCGCGCCGTTGATGGCGGCGACCACCGGCTTGCCGAGGGTTTCCAGGCGGCGCAGCTGGCCCTTGAGCACCAGGATGCCTTCATAAAAAGTCTGGGCGTCGGCCTTGGTCACCTTGATCAGTTCGTTCAGGTCGCCGCCGGCGAAGAAGGTCTTCTTCGCGGAGGTGATCACCACGCCGGCGATCGAGTCCTTCTCGGCTTCCAGGCGCGCCACGGTGGCGGCCATGGCCTCGCGGTACACACCGTTCATGGTGTTGGCGCTCTGGCCGGGCATGTCCATGGTCAGGACGACGATGTTGTCCTGGCCTTTCTCATAACGGATGGCGTCAGTCATGTTGTTCTCTTCCCAGGGTGGGAGACCTGTAGGAGCGAGCTTGCTCGCGAAGCTCTGGGCGGTTCGCGAGCAAGCTCGCTCCTACGAAAAGTCAGATTCGTTCGATGATGGTGGCGATGCCCATGCCGCCGCCCACGCAGAGGGTGGCCAGGCCGTAGCGCAAATTGCGCCGCTCCAGCTCGTCCAGCAGGGTGCCGAGGATCATGCAGCCGGTGGCGCCCAGCGGGTGGCCCATGGCGATGGAGCCGCCGTTGACGTTGACCTTGCTCTCCGGCACGCCCATGTCCTTCATGAACTTCATCACCACCGAGGCGAAGGCTTCGTTGACCTCGAAGAGGTCGATGTCCTCGGCCTTCAGCCCCGCCTTGGCCAGGGCCTTGCGGGTCGCCGGCGCGGGGCCGGTGAGCATGATGGTCGGGTCGGTGCTGGTGACCGCGGTGGCGACAATGCGCCCGCGGGCCTTCAGCCCCAGCTCGCGGCCCTTGGCTTCGGAACCGATGAGCATGGCCGCGGCGCCGTCGACGATCCCGGAGCTGTTGCCCGGCGTGTGCACGTGCTCGATGCGCTCCACCTGGCTGTATTTGCGCAGCGCCGTGGCGTCGAAGCCCATCTGCCCCATCATCTCGAAGCTGGGCTTGAGCGCGCCGAGGCCCTCGAGGGTGGTATCGGCGCGGATGAACTCGTCATGGTCGAGCAGGACGATGCCGTTCTGGTCGGTCACCGGTACCAGCGACCTGGCGAACAGCCCTTCGGCGCGGGCCTTGGCGGCTTTCTGCTGGGAACGCAGGGCGAAGGCATCGACGTCGGCGCGGCTGAAGCCTTCGAGGGTGGCGATCAGGTCGGCACCGATGCCCTGGGGCACGAAACTGGTATGCAGGTTGGTTTCCGGGTCCAGCGCCCAGGCACCGCCGTCGGAGCCCATGGGCACGCGGGACATGGATTCCACGCCGCCGACCACCACCAGGTCCTCGAAGCCAGAACGCACCTTCATGGCGCCCAGGTTGACCGCCTCCAGGCCCGAAGCGCAGAAGCGGTTGATCTGCACGCCGGCCACCTGCTCGTCCCAGTCGGCCACCAGCGCGGCGGTCTTGGCGATGTCCGAGCCCTGGTCGCCCACCGGGGTCACGCAGCCCAGGACGATGTCGTCGACCTGGGCGGTATCGAGCTGGTTGCGCTGCTGCAACGCACGCAGGACACCGGCCATCAGGTTGACCGGCTTGACGCTGTGCAGCGCGCCGTCCTTCTTGCCCTTGCCGCGGGGAGTACGCACCGCGTCGTAAATGAATGCTTCGGTCATGGCGTTCTCTCTTAGAGTTGTCGTCACGCAGGCGTGGCGTGTCGGCCTACCTTAACGGCGTATCGGCCGGGAGCAATGACCGCAGCGCTCAGCGCAATTGACCGCCACGCTCAGCCACCGACCGGCGGCGAACCGCCCGAAGGCTCTGGAAAGGGCCTGTCGGCGCGGCCGGACGAACGGTCGAAATGCTGAACAGAGCTGTCACGGCCCGGTCATATAGAGGGAATATGCCTGGAGCTGCGGGACTTGCTGCCAGATGGTCTAAGCCCGCGCGGCACTAGGCTTAGACTCAATCAGGCAGAGACTGCGAAGAGTGCCGTTGCCGGGTTTTGCCGGCTCGGCTCGAATCACCAGAAGCCAAGGCATGCGCGACACTATCAACAGGCCGTGAGTGAGCCATTGCCAAGAACAAGAAAGGCGGAAGGACATCATGGACAAACAATCGAGAAAATGGCGTCAGGCTAGCCTGATCGTCTTCGCAACCACCGTCGTGCTGATCATCCCCAATCTGAGTCGTCTGGTCGGCTAGGGCCAACCCTCGGTCATCCCGCCGCTGCGTACCGCGTGCCGCCATCCGCGAGCCACGGTCAACGCAGCGCGGGAGCCACCTACCTCCTGCAACGCCCCCGGCTCTGCTAATGTTCCGCGGCCCTCTCCCGCCACGGATGCGACCATGCGCCCACTGCTGCTGACGCTGCTTCTGCTCTGCCCCACCACCTTCGCCGCCACGCTCACCCTGGAGCTGCCCGACGGCAAGCACGACTTCACCACCGAGCAACTGCTGGCCAACCCCAAGGCGCAGGACATCGAGATTCCCGCCGACGTCTCCTACAACCGCAGCATGCACTACCGCGCGGTGCCGCTGGCGGCGCTGCTGCAGGGCGTGAAGCCGGCCGATCACCTGCAGGCCGTGGCGCTGGACGGCTTCGCTGCCGAACTGCCGGCCGCGCCATTGCTGGCCGGGAAAGGCTCGCGCGCCTGGCTGGCCATCGAGGAGCCGAACAAGCCCTGGCCGCCGCTGGCCGAGGGCAAGCCGTCCGCCGGGCCGTTCTACCTGGTGTGGACCGACCCCAAGGCCGCCGGCATCGGCCCGGAGCAATGGCCTTTCCAGGTCGCCAGCATCCGCTACCTGAAGCCACTGGCCGAACGCTTCCCGGCCCTGCTGCCGGCGAAGAATGCGCCCAACGCCGTGCAGCAGGGCTTCGCCCAGTTCCAGAAGAACTGCCTGGCCTGCCACCGCCTCAACGGCGCCGGCGACTCGCAGTTCGGCCCGGACCTGAACCTGCCGCACAACCCCACCGATTACTTCGCGCCGGGGTACCTCAAGCAGTACATCCGCGACCCGCAGAGCCTGCGGCACTGGCCGGAGGCGCGGATGAAGGGCTTCGCCGTCGACGTGGTCAGCGACGCGGAGCTGGACCAGATCGTCGCCTACCTGAAACACATGGCGGGGCGGAAGGTGAAGGCCGGAAGCTGATCTCCCGCCGGAGTGAACCTGTAGGAGCGGGCCATGCCCGCGATTGCGCGCCGGGCGCGCTCCTGCAGGGTGTGGCGACCTTTCGGTCGATGGGAACCGGCAAGACCGGCATGGCGATGGTTCACGAGCAAGCTCGCTCCTACGAAAAGCACGCCCCGAGCACCGAATTCAACCTGTAGGAGCGGGCCATGCCCGCGACCGCGCGCAGGGCGCGCTCCTACAGGGTGCGGCGACCTTTCGCGGTCCGTGGGAACCGGCAAGACCGGCATGGCGACGGTCGCGAGCAAGCTCGCTCCTACGAAAAGCACGCCCCGAGCACCGAACTCAACCTGTAGGAGCGGAGCTTCTCCGCGAAATCCCGGCGCAGCCGGGACATAAGGCGCAGCCGGGACATAAGGCGCAGGCTTGAGCGCCGAGCTGGCGCTCGGCATCGCGGATAAGATCCGCTCCTACGACGAGCACACGCCCTGCCGAACCCGCCCAAGCGCTCCAGCGAGTGCACTGCGCTCCGGAACCTGCCGTCAGTGCCAGTAATCCCCCGGCGGCGCCGGCAGTTCACCCAGCAGTTGGCGCAGCCCGGCGCCCCACTGGTTGCGGATGCCTTCGAAGTACGGGTCGCCCTCCTGGATGCGGTAGCCCGCCGGCACTTCCAGGCTGCCCTCGCGGTACACCAGCAGGTCCAGCGGCATGCCCACCGAGAGGTTGCTGCGGATGGTCGAGTCGAAGCTGATCAGCGCGCAGCGCAGGGCCTGCTCCAGCGGGGTGGAGTAGCTCATGGCGCGGTCGATGATCGGCTTGCCGTACTTGCTCTCGCCGATCTGGAAGTAAGGCGTGTCGCGGGTCGATTCGATGAAGTTGCCCTGCGGGTAGACATTGAACAGGCGCGGCACTTCCGTGCCGACCTGCCCCCCGACGAGGAACGAGCTGCCCAGGTCGACGCCCTGGTTCTGGCCGATGTTCTCGTCGTGGTCGACCACCTCGCGCAGCGTCGAGCCTACCAGCCGGGCGGCTTCGAAGAGGTTTTCCACCGTGCCCAGGTTGGGCCCGTCGCTGCCCATGCGCTGGCGCAGCGTGCTGATCACCGACTGCGAGGTGGCCAGGTTGCCGGCGCTCTGCACCACGATCAGGCGTTCCCCCGGCGTGCCGAAGACATGCAGCTTGCGGAACACGGCGATGTTGTCGACGCCGGCATTGGTGCGCGAATCGGAAACGAAGACCAGGCCCTGGGCGAGGTTCATGGCGACGCAATAGGTCATGGCGATCTCATGCTGGCAGGAACTGGCACCGATCTTAAGCCGGTGCCAGGGCTTGTGCCACGCCTCCTCACTGCTGCGCCTGCTGCATCTGCTGCAGGTGCCCCGGCGCCACGGTGACGCGGGCGTGCATCTGCTCGCCACCGCCGCCCCGGCGCATGCCGCGCACCGGGCAGGCGTCGAGGTAGTCCAGGCCCACCGCCAGCTTCAGGTGGCGCTCGGGGCGGTCCAGCACGTTGGTAACGTCGAAGCTGTACCAGGCGTCGTCCAGCCAGGCCTCGGCCCAGGCGTGGCTGGCCAGGTGTTCCTCGACGTCGGTGTACAGGTAGCCCGAAACATAGCGCGCCGGCACGCCCAGGTAGCGCAGGCAGGCGAGGAAGGCGTGGGCGTGGTCCTGGCAGACGCCCTGCCCGGCCGCGAAAGCTTCGGCGGCGGTGCTGTCCACCTGGGTCGAGCCGGGCACATAGGCGATGCGCTCGTTCAGAGCCTGCATCAGCTTGATCATCGCCTTGCGGTCGCGGCGCTCGGCGCACTGGGCCCGGGCGAACTCCTGCAGGGCGCCGTCGGCCTGGGTCAGGCGGGTGCCGCGCAGGAACGGCAGCGGCGACAGGTGATCGTGCTCGCGCTCGTTCTCCTCGTCGATTTCCACGTGACCGTGGGCGGCGATGACGATGGCCTCGTGGGGCTCGTCCAGGGTCAGCACGTGGAGGATGTTGCCGTAGGCGTCGCGCTGCGGGTGCGCCGGGCGCGGCAGGTGCAGTTGCCAGTCGAGCACGTGCTGGCGCTCGCTTTCCTGCGGGGTCAGGCGCAGGTACTGGATGCTCGCGCGCACCTGGTCTTCGTAGCGGTAGGTGGTGTCGTGGCGGATGGAGAGTTTCATGCGGCCTCCAGGTACGAGCTGTGAATGGCGTTGGCGAGCTGGCGCACCAGCCCGATGTGGTCGGTGATCCAGGGGTGCAGGCCGCTGCCCAGCACTTCGTCGATGCCGGTGTAGCGCACCCGCGCTTCCAGTTCGGCGGCCAGGCGCTGGGCCGGGCGACCGTTGATGCCGGGCAGGCTGGCGAGGATCTGGCGCAGCTCCTCGGCGCAGGCCAGCAGCGAACGCGGTACGTCCTCGCGCAGCAGCAGGAGTTCGGCGATGTTCCGCGCATTGAGGGCGTCGCGGTACAGCTCGGTGTACCCCTCGAACGCCGACAGCGCGCGCAGCAGCGCGGTCCACTGGTAGTAGCCGCGTGCCGAGCCTTCGGCGGGGCCGGCGCTGTGCTCGCCCAGCACCTGATGCCGCGCGTCGAGCAGGCGCAGGGTGTTGTCGGCGCGCTCGATGTAGGTGCCCAGGCGGATGAAGTGGAAGGCGTCGTTGCGCATGCTGGTGCCGAAGGTAGCGCCGCGGAACAGGTGCGAGCGGTCCTTGACCCATTCGCAGAAGTGGCTGATGCCGTAGCGCAGCAGGCCCTGGTGGGCGATGTCACGCATCTCCAGCCAGGTGGCGTTGATGTTCTCCCACATGTCGGTGGTGATCCGCCCGCGCACCGCATGGGCGCCGGCGCGGGCGGCGCCGAAGCAGGAGTAGATGCTCGCCGGGTTCTGCGCATCCAGGGCGAAGAAGTTCAGCAGGCGCTCGGCGTGCAGCTCGCCGTGGCGGGCGAGGTAGGCGTCGAGGTTGCCGGTGATCAACAGCGGCATGGCCAGTTCTTCCAGGCCGTCGCCACGGCCGTCCTGGGGCATCAGCGACAGCGAGTAGGACACGTCGAGCATGCGCGCGAGGTTCTCGGCGCGCTCCAGGTAACGCGACATCCAGTACAGGTCGGAAGCGGTTCTACTGAGCATGCTTAGTCCTCTACTACCCAGGTGTCCTTGGTACCGCCACCCTGTGACGAGTTGACGACCAGCGAGCCTTCGCGCAGCGCCACGCGGGTCAGCCCGCCGGGCACCAGGCGCACGTTGTCCGGCGCGGAGAGCACGAAGGGGCGCAGGTCGATGTGGCGCGGGGCGATGCCGTTCTCGACGAAGGTCGGGCAGGTCGACAGGCTCAGGGTCGGCTGTGCGATATAGGCCTCCGGGCGCGCCATCAGGCGGGCGCGGAAGGCTTCGATCTCGGCGCTGCTGGCGGCCGGGCCGACCAGCATGCCGTAGCCGCCGGAGCCCTGGGCTTCCTTCACCACCAGCTCGGGCAGGTGCGCCAGCACGTGGGACAGGTCCTGCGGCCGGCGGCATTGCCAGGTCGGCACGTTGTGCAGGATCGGTTCCTGGTCGAGGTAGAAGCGGATCATCTCCGGCACGTAGGGGTACACCGACTTGTCGTCGGCCACGCCGGTGCCGATGGCGTTCGCCAGTACCACGTTGCCGGCGCGGTACGCGGCCAGCAGGCCGGGCACGCCGAGCATGGAGTCGGGGTTGAAGGCCAGCGGGTCGAGGAAGTCGTCGTCCACCCGGCGGTAGATCACGTCCACGGGCATCGGGCCGGCGGTGGTGCGCATGTAGACGCGCTCGTCGCGGACGAACAGGTCGGCGCCTTCCACCAGCTCCACGCCCATCTCCCGCGCCAGGAAGGCGTGCTCGAAGTAGGCACTGTTGAAGCGTCCGGGCGTCAGCACCACCACGCAGGGCTGCTCCACCTGGCTGGCCTGGCGCAGGGTGTCGAGCAGCAGGTTCGGGTAGTGGTCGATGGGCGCGATGCGCTGGGCGCCGAACAGCTCGGGGAACAGGCGCATCATCATCTTGCGGTTCTCCAGCATGTAGGAGACGCCGCTGGGGGTGCGCAGGTTGTCCTCGAGGACGTAGTAGGCGCCGTTGCCGTCGCGCACCAGGTCGATGCCGGCGATGTGCGCGTAGACGTTGCCGGGCACGTCCAGGCCCTGCATGGCCAGCTGGTACTGGTCGTTGGCCAGGACCTGCTCGGGCGGGATCAGGCCTTCCTTGAGGATGCGCTGGTCGTGGTAGAGGTCGGCGAGGAACAGGTTGAGAGCCTGCACCCGCTGGATGCAGCCGGCCTCGATGATCTTCCATTCGCTGGCGGGAATGCTGCGCGGGATGGTGTCGAAGGGGATCAGGCGCTCGGTGCCCTGGTCGTCGCCATAGAGGGTGAAGGTGATCCCGGCGCGGTAAAACAGCAGGTCGGCCTCGCGGCGACGCTGCTGCAACTGTTCGCCAGGCATGTCCGCCAGCCAGCGGGCGAACTCCGTGTAGTGCGGTCGGCAGGCGCCAGCGGCGTCATGCATTTCGTCATAGAACACCCGAGCCATCTTCCACTCCTTGTTGCCGCTCTTCCCGGCATGCTCTTCATAGGCAGGAGGGCTGTCGCAAGGCCCGTGCCAGAGGTCGATTTCCTGTCCATTCAATGACTTGCAAAGGCTGTTGGCGCCGGCCGCACTGCCATGGTGCGAAACCGCGGCACACCTCGCGCGGCGCGCCCCGTTTGGGGCCACAGGCCGCGCCAGTGCTGGCTTGTCAGCCTCCGGGGGCAGAACTACGCTGCAAGAGCGTGGCCATTTGCTATGGACCCGCAGCGGTCAACGGAGGTGCCATTTATCTGCGCGCTGGTTCCGCAGTGGCTCCCACAACGAAGAACAACAGGAGTCCGTCCATGTCATCCGTGCATTTGTCTTCAGTGAACGTCGCGGCGCTGACGTTCGCCGCCATCAGCCTGCTCGGCAGCGGCTCGGTGCAGGCCGCCGAGGCACTCAAGCAACTCGGCAACCCCGAAGGGGCGCTGGATATCATTGCCTGGCCGGGCTACATCGAACGTGGCGAGAGCGACAAGAACTACGACTGGGTCACCCAGTTCGAGAAGGACAGCGGCTGCAAGGTGAACGTCAAGACCGCGGCCACCTCCGACGAGATGGTCAGCCTGATGGCCAAGGGCGGCTACGACCTGGTCACCGCCTCCGGCGACGCCTCCCTGCGGCTGGTCTATGGCAAGCGCGTGCAACCGATCAATCTCGCCCTGGTGCCCAACTGGAAGAACGTCGACAAGCGCCTGCAGGACGCGCCCTGGCACACCGTGGACGGCAAGCACTACGGCACGCCCTACCAGTGGGGGCCGAACGTGCTGATGTACAACACCAAGGTCTTCCCCCAGGCGCCGAACAGCTGGAGCGTGGTGTTCAGCGAGCAGAAGCTGCCCGACGGCAAGAGCAACAAGGGCCGCGTGCAGGCCTACGACGGGCCGATCTACATCGCCGACGCGGCGCTGTACCTGAAGACCGCCAATCCCAAGCTGGGCATCCAGGACCCGTACGAACTCAACGAGGAGCAGTACGCCGCCGCCCTCAAGCTGCTGCGCGAGCAGCAGAAGCTGATCCACCGCTACTGGCACGACGCGACGGTGCAGATGAGCGACTTCAAGAACGAAGGCGTGGCTGCCTCCGGCTCCTGGCCCTACCAGGTGAACGCGCTGGTGGGCGAGAAGCAGCCGATCGCCTCGACCATCCCCGGCGAAGGCGTCACCGGTTGGGCCGACACCACCATGATGCATGTGGACGCCAAGCACCCGGTGTGCGCCTACAAATGGCTGAACTGGTCGCTGGAGCCCAAGGTGCAGGGCGACGTCGCCGCCTGGTTCGGCTCGGTGCCGGCCGTGCCCGACGGCTGCACCGGCAGCCAACTGCTGGGCGAGAAAGGTTGCGCCGCCAACGGCTACGACCAGTTCGACCGCATCGCCTTCTGGAAGACCCCGCAGGCCAAGTGCGACCAGGGGCAGTGCGTGCCGTACAGCCGGTGGACGCAGGATTACATCGCGATCATGGGCGGGAGGTGACCAAGCCCCGCTTCACTGCTGACCTGTAGGAGCGAGCTTGCTCGCGAACCCGCCTCCGCTGCGGGGCCATTCGCGAGCAAGCTCGCTCCTACCAAGAGCATGTCCTTCCCGAGCGCCCTTCCCCCCATGCGCTACCTTTTCTGATGCAGCCCCGCCCTTCAGGTAGCCAGCAGCATGACCACAGCCGTCCAGTTCACTGACGTCAGCCGTCACTACGGCGAGGTGCGCGCCGTCGATGCGGTGTCCATCGAGATCCGCGACGGCGAATTCTTCTCCATGCTCGGCCCTTCCGGCTCGGGCAAGACCACCTGCCTGCGGCTGATCGCCGGTTTCGAGCAGCCCACGTCCGGCTCCATCCGTATCCACGGCGCAGAAGCGGCGGGCCTGCCGCCTTACGAGCGCGACGTGAACACGGTGTTCCAGGATTACGCGCTGTTCCCCCACATGAACGTGCTGGACAACGTCGCCTACGGCCTGAAGGTGAAAGGCGTGGCCAAGGCCGAGCGCTACCACCGCGCCGAAGAGGCCCTGGGCATGGTCGCCCTGGCCGGCTACGGCACGCGCAAGCCGGCGCAGCTCTCCGGCGGCCAGCGCCAGCGCGTGGCCCTCGCCCGCGCGCTGGTCAATCGCCCGCGCGTGCTGCTGCTGGACGAACCCCTCGGCGCGCTGGACCTGAAACTGCGCGAGCAGATGCAGGTGGAGCTGAAGAAACTGCAACGCCAGCTCGGCATCACCTTCATCTTCGTCACCCATGACCAGAGCGAAGCGCTGTCCATGTCCGACCGCGTGGCGGTGTTCAACAAGGGCCGCATCGAACAGGTCGACACCCCGGGCAACCTCTACCGCCGTCCGGCCACGCGCTTCGTCGCCGAATTCGTCGGCACCGCCAACGTGCTGCGCGGCGACCTCGCGCAACGCCTGCTGGGCGAGTCGCGCCCGCACTCGCTGCGCCCCGAGCACGTACGCTTCGGCCGCGCCGGAGAGGGCGAACTGGAAGTCAGCGGCACGCTGTTCGACGTGCAGTACATGGGCGCCAGCAGCCGCTACGAGATCGAACTGGACCACGGCGCGCGCCTGGTCGCCGCCCTGCCCAACGGCGAGCGCGAGGAGCAACGGCCGAAACCGGGCGATGCGGTGACTGCCTGCTGGGCCCGCAGCGCGCTGGTGCCGCTGCGCGAGGAGTCGGCGCCGTGAGGGCGATCTCCAGCTTCCTCTACCGGCGCAGCACGCTCTACCTGCTGATGCTGCTGATCCCGCCGCTGCTGTGGTTCGGGGTGATCTACATCGGCTCGCTGTTCGCCCTGCTCTGGCAGAGCTTCTACACCTTCGACGACTTCACCATGGCGGTGACGCCGGACCTGACCCTGGCCAACTACCGGGCGCTGTTCAACCCGGCCAACTACGACATCGTCCTGCGCACCTTCAGCATGGCAATTGCCGTGTCGGTGGCCAGCGCCATCCTCGCCTTCCCCATCGCCTACTACATGGCGCGCTACGCCGGGCCGAAGGAGAAAGCCTTCTTCTACATCGCGGTGATGCTGCCGATGTGGGCCAGCTACATCGTCAAGGCCTACGCCTGGACGGTGATCCTGGCCAAGGGCGGCATCCTCTACTGGGTGATCGAGCGCCTGCACCTGCTGGGCCTGCTGGACCTGTTGCTGGGCGTGCCGGGCGTGGGCGGCAACACCCTGTCCACCTCGCACCTCGGGCGTTTCTGGGTGTTTACCTACATCTGGCTGCCGTTCATGATCCTGCCAATCCAGGCCGCCCTGGAACGCCTGCCGCCGTCGCTGCTGCAAGCCTCGGCGGACCTCGGCGCGCACCCGCGGCAGACCTTCTTCCAGGTCATCCTGCCGCTGGCCTTCCCCGGCGTGGTGGCCGGCTCGATCTTCACCTTCAGCCTGACCCTGGGCGACTTCATCATCCCCCAGTTGGTCGGCCCCAGCGGTCTGTTCATCGGCACCATGGTCTACGTGCAGCAGGGCGCGGTGGGCAACATGCCGCTGGCGGCGGCCTTCACCCTGGTGCCCATCGTGCTGATCGCCGCCTACCTGTCCATCGCCAAGCGGCTGGGGGCCTTCGATGCGCTCTGACGCCCATTCCACCGATCGGCCCTCCTGGTTCCTGCGCCTGGCGGCCTGGGGCGGGCTGGTGTTCCTGCACTTCCCGATCCTGGTGATCCTGCTCTACGCCTTCAACACCGAGGAGTCGGCCTACAGTTTCCCGTTGCAGGGCTTCACCCTGAAGTGGTTCAGCATCGCCTTCGCCCGCGGCGACGTGCTCGATTCCATCTGGCTGTCGGTGAAGATCGCCTGCGTCGCCACGCTGATCGCCATGGTCCTCGGCACCCTGGCCGCCGGCGCGCTGTACCGCCGCGACTTCTTCGGCAAGGAGAGCATCTCGCTGATGCTGATCCTGCCCATCGCCCTGCCCGGGATTATCACCGGCATCGCCCTGCTCTCGGCATTCAAGACCCTCGGCATCGAGCCGGGCTTCCTGACCATCGTCATCGGCCACGCCACCTTCTGCGTGGTGATCGTCTACAACAACGTGATCGCCCGCTTCCGCCGCACGTCCTTCAGCCTGATCGAGGCGAGCATGGACCTGGGCGCCGACGGCTGGCAGACCTTCCGCTACATCATCCTGCCGAACATCGCCACGGCGTTGCTGGCCGGCGGCATGCTGGCCTTCGCCCTGTCGTTCGACGAAATCATCGTCACCACCTTCACCGCCGGCCACGAACGCACCCTGCCGCTGTGGCTGCTCAACCAGCTGACCCGCCCGCGCGACGTGCCGGTGACCAACGTCGTCGCCATGCTGGTGATGCTCGCCACCATGCTGCCGATCCTCGGTGCGTACTACCTGACGCGCGGGACCAGCGATGTGGCGGGGAGTGGCAAGTGACTCCGTGCCAAACGCCCCCTCCCTAGCCCTGGCTGCGCGCCCCGCCCCGAAGGGAGAGGGAACCGGATCGGCGCCGGCTGAAACCGTGGTGTCAGCCGGCACGAACAGCCCCCTCTCCCTCTGGGAGACGACTGCATGGATGCAGGAGTTAGAGCGACGCAGGATGCCAAAGCCGAGGGTTGGGGTGAGGGAAACCCGCTCACGAAGAGGAGCCCGATATGCAAACCAAACTCCTGATCAACGGCCAGTTCGTCGCCGGCGAAGGCGCCGCGCTGGACATCCTCAACCCCGCCACCGGCACGGTGATCGGCCAGGTTGCCGAGGCCAGCGAAGCCCAGGTGGACACCGCCGTGCGCGCGACCGATGCGGCCTTCGACGGCTGGTCGCAGACCGCCCCCAAAGACCGCGCCCTGCTCCTGCTGCGCCTGGCCGACCGCATCGAGGAACACGCCGAGGAGTTGGCCAGGCTTGAGTCGGACAACTGCGGCAAACCCTACGCCGCCGCGCTGAATGACGAAATCCCGGCCATCGCCGACGTGTTCCGCTTCTTCGCCGGCGCCTGCCGCGTGCTGCCCGGCTCCGCCGCCGGCGAGTACCTGCCCGGTTTCACCTCGATGATCCGCCGCGACCCGGTGGGCGTGGTCGCCTCCATCGCGCCCTGGAACTACCCGCTGATGATGGCCGCGTGGAAGCTCGGCCCGGCGCTGGCCGCCGGCAACTGCGTGGTGCTCAAGCCTTCCGAGCAGACACCGCTCACCGCCCTGCGAGTCGCCGAGTTCATCGCCGAGCTGTTCCCCGCCGGCGTCGTCAACCTGGTGTTCGGCCGCGGCCCGAGCGTGGGCGCGCCGCTGGTCAGCCATGACCTGGTGCGCATGGTCTCGCTGACCGGCTCGGTGGGCACCGGCAAGGCCATCATCAAGAGCGCCGCCGACAGCGTGAAGCGCCTGCACATGGAACTGGGCGGCAAGGCCCCGGTGATCGTCTTCGACGACGCCGACCTGGACGACGTGATCGCCGGCATCCGCACCTTCGGTTTCTACAACGCCGGCCAGGACTGCACCGCGGCCTGCCGCATCTATGCGGGCAAGAAGGTCTACGACAACTTCGTCGCCGACCTCGCCAGCGCCGTATCGAGCCTCAAGACAGGTTTGCAGAACGACCCGAACACCGAACTCGGCCCGCTGATCACCGCCGCCCAGCGCGACCGCGTCTCCGGCTTCGTCGAGCGCGCCAAGGCCAGCCCGCACATCCAGATCGCCACGGGTGGCAAGGTGGTCAGCGGCAGCGGCTTCTTCTACGAGCCCACCGTGGTGGCCAACGCCCAGCAGGACGACGAAATCGTCCGCCGCGAAGTGTTTGGCCCGGTAGTATCGGTGACCCCGTTCAGCGACGCGGACGAAGCGGTGCGCTGGGCGAACGACTCGGACTACGGCCTCGCCTCGTCGGTGTGGACGAAGGATGTCGGCCGCGCCTCACGGGTGGCGGCGCGCCTGCAGTACGGCTGCACCTGGGTGAACACCCACTTCATGCTGTGCAGCGAGATGCCCCACGGCGGCTTCAAGCAATCCGGCTACGGCAAGGACCTGTCCATGTATGGCCTGGAGGACTACACCGTGGCGCGGCACATCATGTTCAAGCATTGAGCCGCCGCATCGGCATGTAACCGCGAACGGTTGTATGCCGTACGGTCGAGCCAGCTTGCGCAGCAAAAACTGCCCTCTTCTGAGAACCCGTGCCTGGGCTTTCCCTCTCCCCCGCCCTCTCCCTGAAGGGAGAGGGAGTAGATTGTGCCGGCTGAAGCCACAGTTTCATCCTGCACCGGACGGTACCCTCTCCCTTCAGGGAGAGGGTTAGGGAGAGGGCAGGCCCGCGCGAAGAAATATCTCGTAGGAGCGGACTCCGTCCGCGATGTCCCAACCGCCGCGCCGAGATCGCGGATGAATCCGCCCTTACAGAAGCGAATCACGTCGAGCCGAACACGCGATTGCATGCCGTGATAGGCGCGGCTCAGACCAGCCCCGCCAACTTCAGCCAGTGCTGGTAGAACCCCTCCGCCACCCGGTTCATCGCAGCCACCTTCTGCGGCAGGTCGGCCAGCATCGCCTGGGCGCTTTCCTGGCTCGGCTGGCTGGGATCCTGGTATTCCGGGAAGCCATTGACCCAGCCGCTCACCAGCTCCTCGGTCATCTCCGGATGGCCCTGCAGGCCGAGGATGCGCTCGCCGAAGCTGAAGGCCTGGTTCTCGCACCAGGGGCTGGACAGCAGGCGGGTGGCGCCTGGGGGAATATCGAAGGTATCGCCGTGCCACTGGTAGATCGGGAACTCCTCGGGCAGGTGCGCCAGCCAGGGGCTCTGCCCTTCCTGGCGGCGCATCGGCTGCCAGCCCATTTCGGTATACGGCAGGCGATGGATGTCCGCGCCCAGCGCCTTGGCCAGCAACTGTCCGCCCAGGCAGTGACCGATCATCGGCACGTCGCGCGCGATGAAGCGGCGGATCGCAGCGATCTCATCGCGCAGCCATGGCAGGTCGTCGTTCACGCTCATCGGCCCGCCCATGATGGCGACGGCTTTCGGCCGTTCCAGGTCGTAGCCTTCCAGCTCGCCGAGGTCGGCGCGGCGCACGTCGAATGGCAGTTGCAGTCGGTCGAGCAGCGCGCCCAAGTGGCCGGGCGGGCAGAAATCGACGTGGGTCAGGATCAGGATATCGGTCATGGTCACCTCCGCGCGGCAGTCTGCCGCATCGGGGGCGCTGAAGAAACCTGGCGTGTCCGCAAGCGCGTGGTTGCACGGCTGCCGCCCAGGGCACGCTGCCCAGCGAAGAAAGGCAACGAAGAAAGGCGCGCCGTCACCGCTGGCGACGGCACGCTTTTTCGTGGCTTGCGGGTAAAGACGCGGGTAGAAGATGGGCCGTCCTGCGACAGCTCAACGCTGCGTTGCGCTCAACGCAGGGAGGTGACCTCCTGGGTCACTCCCCAGCCATCGAGAATACCGCCCAGTGGCACCACGACTTCCTCAAGGTCGTGCTCGAAATCGCCGATGGCGGCGTGGGTGGCGAACATCACCTTGCTGATCTGCAGGTTCCAGCCGCCATCATCGCGGGCTTCGACCTGGGTTCTCAGCGACTCTCCGCGAAACTGCCGGGCAGCTTTTCGGGCGTTCTGTTCATCGGAAAAGATGGCGAAAAAATCGATGGGATGAATGCGAGCGAAATCGAAGCCACCTTCCTTCATCCGGCGCAACACGTTGACGCTGATATCCTCCGAGAGGGGCTTTTCCATGGTACGCACCTCCTGTCGAGACGTTCAGAGTGTATTCCCCGCCAACGAACACGCCCTGGGCGGGCATGTTCCGGGCACTTCAGTGTGCCGCCGGGAAACGTCAAATGACGCAACGTCCCCCGAAATGGTGGCCAACTCCGCCGAACGCGCCGAGCGGCGCAACGGAAATTTCCCGGCCACTTCCTCAGAGTAGCGCCTGGCGGCAGCCCGCGCCGCTCCTTACATGCTTCCAACCGTTTGGCGGCGACAGGCGGCAGTCGGGGGAAAGCCTGCGCCACTAGCCGCCCAGCGCGATGCACAGGCCGGTCATGGCGACGCCCAGCGCCGTAAAACCCAGCGCGCCCGGCCAGGGCGAGTCGCCGGACCAGCGGCTGAGCAGCCAGCCCAGGCCGAACAGCATGGCGACGCCGATGCCCTGGGCCAGACGCAGCGCCAGCAGCTCGTCCGGCACCAGCCACAGCGGCAGGATCAGCGGCAGGGTGATGCCGGTCACCAACAACACGATCAGCAGCGCTGCCAGCCAGACCTCGGCTCCGCCATGGCGCAGCGGCCCGGTGCCCAGTTCGGAGCGCATCAGGCGCTGGCGCAGCCGCCAGACCTCGTCCGGCTGCAGCGCGGCCACCAGTCGTGGAGGCAGGAACTCGCCGAGTCCGTCACGGAAATCGCGGTCATCGGATTTGCCGCGCAAAGCGCGCAGGCGACCGTGCTGGTGCACCCGCTCGACCCTCAGACGCACCAGCAGCATCAGCGCATCCACCAGGCCCCAGGCGAGGTTGCAGCCCAGCGCAGCGACGATCAGGTCCTGCCGGCTCGCCCCGCCGCTGGCGGCGGAAATCACCGAGATGATGGTCAGGGTCATGATCACCCCGTAGGTCATCTCGCTGATGCGGTCGAACGGTGAGGTGATGTCCTGCAGCACACGCTGCCAGGCCGATGGCTGAGGTTCCAGGATCTGCTGCATGGGACGGCCTCCTTCGCCGCCCCTGCAGTTTACTCAGGCGCGGCTGAGCCAGGCCATCACCCAGCGGTTGAGCGCCGGCGGCGACAGCTGGCCGGACCAGTACATGGCGCGGAACATGGCGCCGATGGGCCGGTGCACCCCGCTGCTCTGGGCCTGGCGCCAGGCGGCGCGGGCGATGTCCTCCGCCACCAGGGTCACGCCCAGGCGGCGCAACACGGGCGGCTCGAAGGTCTGGCTGGCGACCATCGGCGTGCGCACGAAGGGCGGCATCAGGTCGGCGACGCGAATGCCCAGCTCGCGCCACTCCAGCTCCAGCGCTTCGGTCAATCCGCGGATGGCGAACTTCGACGCCGAGTAGCTGGCCATCTGCGGCACGCCGTACAGCCCCGAGGCGGAGCCCATGTTCAGCACTTGCGCGCCCGGGGTGCGCTTGAGGAACGGCAGCGCGGCATAGCAGCAGTTGAGCACGCCCTGCACGTTGATGGCGATGATGCGGTTGTGCTCGGCGAGGCTGATGTCCTCGAAACGGCCGAAGCGCAGGATGCCCGCGCAGTTGAACAACAAGCGCAGCTGTCCGGCGTTGGCCTCGGCGAACTCGCGCACCGCCGCCGTTACCGCGTCGGCGTCGGTGACATCCAGCGCCCGCTGCCAGGCGCCGTCCAGCTCGGCTGCCAGCGCCGCCAGCGGCTCGGGGTTGAGGTCGAGCAGGCCGACACGCCAGCCACGCTGGTGGAACAGCTTCGCGGTGGCGGCGCCGATGCCCGAGGCCGCCCCGCTGATCAGGATGGTGTTCATCGCGGCGCTCCTTGCGCAGTGGCAGGTTGCACATGGCTGGCAACAAAGCGGGCGACGTCCTGCAGGGCGCGGTCGGCCACGTCCAGCAGGCCGGCGTGGGCCTGGAACACATGCCAGCAACCGGGGAAGCGCTGCAGATGCACGGTGTTGCCATGGCGCCGCGCGGCGTCGGCGAAGCGCAGGCTGTCGTTGCGCAACACCTCGTCCTCGCCGACCTGGATCAGCAACGGCGGCAGCCCGCTGAGGTCGGCATACAGCGGTGACAGCTGCGCATCCGCGCGCGGTAGGCCCGGCGGGCAGAACATCGCCATGGCGCTGTCCATCCAGGCGCGGGTGATCAAGGGGTCGCCCGCCGCCGGCGCGTGCAGGTGTTCGTTGGAAAGATCGGTCACCGGCGAGAAGGTCACCAGCGCCCCCGGCGCCGGCAGGCCCTGGGCCCTGGCCTGGAGCGCGAGTTGCAGGGTCAGGTGGCCGCCGGCGGAATCCCCCGCCACCGCAATGGCGCGGGCCGGGACGCCTTTATCCAGCAATGCCCGGTAGGCCGCCACGGCGTCCTCGCGCTGGGCGGGGAAACGATGCTCCGGCGCCAGGCGGTAGTCGATCACCCAGACCTCGGCCTGGCACAGCCGCGCCAGGTTGGCGGTGATCGCCCGGTGGGTGGCCGGCGAACCGATCAGGTAGGCGCCGCCGTGCAGGTAGAGGATCACCCGGCCCTCGCTCGCGCCCTGCGGCCGCCAGACCTCGGCGGGCACGCCGCCCAGGCTCGTCTGTTCGCGATGCACGCCTCGCGGCGTCAGCGTGGCGGCCGTCAGCCCACGCAGCAGCGCACGCTGCGCCTTCACCGGCAACGGCGGGCCCATCAGCCCGCGGAACAGCAGGTTCAGCGTGCCGCGCAGGGTGGCCGTCAGCAGCTTCTGGCGAGTCGACAGCGGCAGTTGCGGTTCAACGGATGCAGTCATAGTCGGCGAACTCCGGCTGGCGGGTCTGTTGGCGATAACGGAAGGTGAAACCCGGCCAGTTCACGGTGTTGCGTCCACTGGCGGTCTTGTACCAGCTGCTGCAGCCGCGCTCCCAGATGGTGTGTTGCAGGTCGTGCTGCAACTGGCGGTTGAAGCCCTGCTGCACCTGCGGCTTGAGGTCCAGGTATTTCAGGCCGTCGCGCTGGATGCGTTGCAGGCAGCCGAGCACGTAGGGAAACTGGCTTTCCAGCATGTAGATGATGGAGTTGTGCCCCAGGTTGGTGTTGGGCCCGTAGAGGATGAAGAAGTTGGGGAAGCCGCTGACGCTGATGCCCTTGTACGCCTCCGCGCCATCGCTCCACGCCTGGTTCAACTCGCGGCCGGCAAGGCCGGTGACGCGCATCGGGGCGAGGAATTCGGTGGCGGCGAAACCGGTGCCGTAGATGATGGTGTCCACCGGGTGGCACACGCCGTCGCGGGTGACGATGGCGTCCTCGGTAACCTCGCGGATGCCGCTGTCCACCAGCTTCACGTTGCGGCGCGCCAGCGCCGGGTAGTAGTCGTTACTGATCAGGATGCGCTTGCAGCCCATGGGGTAGTCCGGCTCCAGCCGGGCGCGCAGCTGTGGGTCGGCGATGCTCTTGCGCATGTGCCGGTGGAAGCTGATCCGCATGACGTTCATCAGCGGCGGAAACACCGTGAAGGCCAGCGCGCGGGCCTCGTGCTGGATGTACTTCAGGCCCCGGTCCAGGCGCTGCAGCCAGGGCAACCGCGCCTTGAGACGGCGTTCCCAGTCGGCGTAGGGGCGGTCCGGCTTGGGGATGACAAAGGCGGCGCTGCGCTGGAACAGCAGCAACTCGGCCACCTTCGGGGCGATCTGCGGAACGAACTGGATGGCGCTGGCGCCCGTGCCGACCACCGCGACGCGCTTGCCCTCCAGCGGCGCATCATGGTCCCACTGCGCGGAGTGGAAGGCCTTGCCCCGGAAGCGATCGATGCCCGGCAAGGTCGGAATCAGCGGGCGGCTCAACTGGCCGAGGGCGCACACCAGCGACTGGGCGCGAAACTCCTCGCCGTCGGCACAGGTCACGCGCCATTCGCCGGCCGCCTCGTCGAAGCTCGCCTCGCGCACCTCGCAGCGGAAGCGAATGCGCTCGCGCAGGCGGTACTTGTCCGCGCAGTGCCGCGCATAGTCGAGGATTTCCGCCTGGGGCGCGAACTTGCGCGACCAGTCGGCCTTGGGTTCGAAGGAAAAGGAATACAGGTGCGAAGGCACGTCGCAGGCGGCGCCCGGATAGACGTTCTCGCGCCAGCAGCCACCGACGTCGGCGGCCTTCTCGAGGATCAGGAAGTCCTGGATGCCGGCCTTCTGCAAGCGGATTGCCAGGCCCAGGCCGGCGAAGCCGGCACCGATGATCAGCACGCGCGGGGCGGCCGGTCGACGGGAAGGTGTTGTCATTGTTGTGCTCCCGGTTCTGAAGTCCGCACGGCGGCGGATGACGACATCCTAGTGCGACTTCCCACCCAGGGTTATGGCATAGTCGGACATAAAATTGTGACTTTCGGTCACCCCTGATTTTCGGTCACCCTGCCATCCGAGGTCCCGATGCCTGCCACCCCGCCCTGGTCGCCCCGGCGCAGCGCCATCAGCGTGCAGCTCATGACCCAGTTCGGCCTCGACCACGGCATGACCCTGGAGCAGTGCCTGGACGGCACCGGACTGGACATCGGCGTGCTCGCCGACCCCGGCGCCGAGGTGGAAGCCAGCCAGGAGCTGGCGCTGCTGCGCAATATCCAGCGGCAGATCGGCCAGCGCCCCGGCATCGGCCTCAAGGCCGGCCTCCGCTATCACCTCAATACCTATGGCATCTGGGGCTTCGCCCTGCTCAGCAGCTCGACCTTCCTCAGCGCCGCGCACCTGGGCCTGCGCTACCTCGACCTGACCTACGCCTTCCACCGCATGACGCTGGAGGAACACGACGGCGAGGCGCACCTGGTGCTGGACGATTCGGCGGTGCCGGAAGACCTGCGCGACTTTCTCATCGACCGCGACGGCGGCGGCGTGCTGCGCATCCAGCGCGACCTGACCAACCAGCCGCCGCCGATCCGCCAGGCGCTGTTCCGCCGCGAGGCGCCAGCCGACCTTTCGCCCTACATCGAGCACCTGGGGGTAATGCCGCTCTATGGGCAGGCGGAAAACCGCATCGTCTTCGACAGCCGCATCCTCGACATGCCACTGCCCGGCGCCAACCCGGAAGTGGCGCGACGCTGCGAGGAGCAATGCCGCGCCCTGCTCGCCCGGCGTCAGGTGCGCACCGGGCTGTCCGGGCTGATCCGCGATCGTCTGCTGGGCACGCCGGGACGCCTGCCGGACATGGAGCAACTGGCGAACGAGCTGCACATGACCTCGCGCACGCTGCGCCGCCGGCTGGAAGCCGAGGGCAGCAGTTATCGCGCCCTGCTCGATGAGGTGCGCCAGGCGCTGGCCGAGGAGTTGCTGGCCACCGGGGCGATTCGTCTGGAGGAGATTGCCGAGCGGCTCGGCTATGGCGAGGTGTCGAACTTCATCCACGCCTTCCGCCGCTGGAAAGGCGTGACGCCGGGGCGTTTCCGCCGCGGCTGAGCGCTCTGGGAAACCGGCGCTTAGAAGACCAGCTTGTAGCCGATCATGGCCAGCATTACCGCCAGGCACGGGCGCAACACGCCGTCGGGGATGCGGCCGGCCAGATGGCTGCCGATGTAGATGCCCGGCAGCGAGCCCATCAGCAGGTAGCCCAGGAGGCCCCAGTCCATGTTGCCCATGCTGGCGTGGCCGAGGCCGGCGACCAGGGTGAGCGGTACGGCGTGGGCGATCTCGGTGCCCACCAGGCGCCGGGTGGCGAGGAACGGATAGAGGATGAACAGGGCCACGGTGCCCAGCGCGCCGGCGCCGATGGAGGTCAACGCGACCATCGCGCCGAGGATGGCGCCGGTGACGACCGTCAGCGCGTTCAGCTTCGGGCCGCTGAAGTGGAAGCTGTCGCCCGCATGGCGCTGGGCGAAGGCCAGCACCTGCTTCTTGAACAGCACGGCCAGCGCAGTGAGCAGCAGCACGACGCCCAGGGCGTTCTTGATCACCGCGTTCATCGTTGCGGTATCGGCGTGCAGGCTGTGGAGGAACAGCAGCGTCAGCGCCGCCGCCGGAACACTGCCCAGGGCCAGCCAGCCGGTGATGCGCCAGTCGATGTTGTCGTTCTTGCGGTGAACCAGGACGCCGCCGGACTTGGTGATGGCGGCATAGAGCAGGTCGGTGCCCACCGCGGCAGCGGGGTTGATACCGAACCAGAGCAGGATCGGCGTCATCAGCGAGCCGCCGCCGACACCGGTCATTCCAACGATAAAGCCAACGACAAGACCCGCGACTACGAAACCGATATTGCCAACATCCATCTACGCGTCCTGACTGGCGAAACTGATCACCTCGTGGTGTGGGCGGCAGGATAACGAGTTTTCTTATAATTCATTAGATCGATATCGTCTTACTTTATAACTTGCTTTAACCATTTTTTCCGCCGCTCCGCAGCGTCTGGCATGCACCCTGTAGGAGCGGGCCATGCCCGCGAACCGCCGGTAGGACCGGCGTGTGCGCCGATATCAAGGGACAGATTTCCTGCTTCGGCGTGGGTGTCCCAGCGCCGCTTTGGCGTACGAGCGGACTCCATGTTTCGCCCCCTCGGGCGAAATCCTGAGAGCCAGATCTGGAGTGGTGTACAGCGCTGAGGCAGCAGCCCATCGTAGCGAGCTCGCTCAACAACCGTACGGCGCCAATGTGTCGTTGCAAGAACGATACATCAATCAATCCTCGGGAATGAAAAAGGGGCCCGCAGGCCCCTTTTCACTTACCGCTCGATCACTTCACGTCGGGCTTGCCGTCGACCACGCCGGTCTTGTTGTCCAGCAGGGCCTGGGTGGCGGTCTGGATGAAGGATTCCAGGCGGCCCTTCATTTCCGACTGCTCCGGGGTGTCCTGGACGCGAGTCGCGCCGAAGTCCTTGCCGAGCTTGTAGTCATAGACGCGGATGTCGCCTTCCTTGGGCTTGATCAGGATGCGATTGCCATAGACCAGCGCCACGTCCTGGCCACTGCCCGACGGTTTGATCATGCCGAAGCCCTTGTCGCCTTCAGGCAGGTTCAGCAGATCGCGGCCCCAGCACTGGTGGCGGGCCTCGCCGCCCAGGCGGCCCATGATGGTCGGCACGATGTCGATCTGGGTGCCGACGGTGTCGCGGGTAGCACCGAACTTCTCCTGGATGCCGGGAGCGATGATCAGCAGCGGCACGTTGAAGCGGAACAGGTCCATCTCGGTCAGTTGCTCGGGGGTACCGAAGCCGTGGTCGCCGACGACGACGAAGATGGTGTCCTTGTAGTACGGCGACTTCTTGGCCTTCTCGAAGAACTGGCCCAGCGACCAATCGGAGTAGCGCATGGCCGTCAGGTGCTCGTCCAGGCTGCCGTAGCCGGTCACCGGCTGTACCGGCAGATCCTTGGGCAGCGCGTAGGGCACATGGTTGGACAGCGTCTGCAGCAGCGCATAGAACGGCTTGCCGGTGGCGTGCAGCTTGTCCAGTTCTTCGTTGCCGCGGGCGAACATGTCCTGGTCGGACACCCCCCAGGTCGGGTCGGAGAACACCGGATTGACGAAGTCGTTACGGCCGATGAAGGAGGTCATGCCCTGGTTGGCGAAGAAGCCGGACTGGTTGTCCCAGGCGAAGTCGCCGTTATAGACGTAGACGTCCTCGAACTTGCGTGCCGACAGCAACTGCGGCAGGCCGGAGAACTTGTGGCCGCCTTCGGGCGTCTGCATCAGGTACTCGAAGCCCGGCAGGTTGGGGAAGCACGCCATGGTGGCGAACATGCCCTGGTGAGTGTGGGTGCCGTTGGAGAAGTACTGGGTGAACAGCAGCCCCTCCTTCGCCAGCTTGTCGAAGGACGGGGTGATGTTACCCGGAGCGCCCAGCGCGCCGACGTAGTGACCGGCGAAGCTTTCCATCAGGATCACCACGACGTTCTTCACCGGCAGGGTGCCATCGGCCGGCGGCGTGTAGTCGCGGCGAACCGGCGCGTCATCGGCGTCGACCAGCTTGTCGTCCGGCATCACCAGCATCTTGCGCACGGTGGCCAGGGCCTGGTCCTGCGGCAGGGTGGATTTCCAGATGTTGTCGCGGTCTTCGGAGAAGCGGCTCTCGGCGGCCTTGATCAGGCTCAGGGTACCGTTCAGGCCGAGCTGGTTGGCGAACTGCGAGTCGGTGGTGAAGGCATCGCCCCAGCGCAGCGGCGGGCCCTGGCGCAGGGTGCCGCGGGCGGCGACCACGCACAGTGCGATCAGCACCAGCAGCGCCGCCACGCGCAGGTACCAGGCAGCGGCCGACGGACCGCTGGCGGCCGGGCGGGTGGCGCGGTCGATGCCACGGAACAGCAGGTACAGCAGCCAGGTGGCGATGGCCCAGGCCAGCAGGTAGCGGACCACCGGATAGCCGTACCAGATCATGCTCATGACCGTCTTCGGGTCTTCTGACATGTACTGGAACACCAGGCTGTTCAGGCGCTGGTGGAACTCGCGGTAGAAGTCCATCTCCAGCACGCCCAGGAACAGCGTGATGCTCGCGGCGATGGTCAGCCAGGTTTTCCACAGCCAGCGCCAGCCCATGGCGCGCACGCTGACGACCGCGAAGACCAGCGGAGCGACGATGTAGACCACGGCGCGGATGTCGAAGCGCATGCCGGTGAGGAACGCCTCGACGAAGGTGGAGGCCGGGGTGTTGCCGATCAGCTCGCGGTTGTAGATGAACAGCGCAAGGCGCAGCAGGGAGAACATCGCCATCAGCGCGACGACGCTGAGCGCGGTGAACGCCAGGTGGCTGGACACGGTGGGCCGCGTGAGGCTTGCACCGGTCTGGCGGTTGGTCAGGACTTCTGATTGGCCCATGTCTTGGTTCCGTTGTGAACGTTTCGGGTTCGAAGGCGCATCGCCATGGCCGGGCAGCAGGGGTTGCCCGCGCGAGCGCGAAAAGGCTGCGGCATTACACCGCAAAAGCAGCGGCGGCGCATTCTATTGTGTGCCGCTTAAGCAGACCTTAAGCCTGGCCGGGGAATCGTTTCGAGATGATGCGAACGAGAACCGGCGCGGCACTGCACCGCCTGAGGGCGGCCATGGTGCAGGGCGGGGCGTGAAGAAAATGTCGCGGAGCGAGCGAGGGCGCGTGGTGGGCCGCGCCGCCAGGCGACGGCGCGGCGCCCTCCCCCGATCAGTCGTTGGCCGGCTTGCCGATGGCTTGCAGCACGTACTGCGGCAGGGCGAAGGCGCCCTGGTGGATGGCGGGGTTGTAGTAGCGGGTCTGGATGCCGCTGGCGGCAAAACGCTGGGCCAGGGTGCCCACGTCGACCTGGCGCAGCGCCGGGTGGGTCGAGCCCCAGGCGAAGGTCATCGAGCCGCCGATGTAGGTCGGCACGGCCGCCTGGTAGAAGTGCCAGTCGGCGAACAGGCCGTTCATGCGGCCAGCGGTGTTGCGCACGGTGTCCAGCTGCATGAAGGGCGTGCCGTTCTGGGTCACCAGCACGCCGCCGTCGTTCAGGCAGCGATGGCAGGCCTGGTAGAAGTTCTCCGAGAACAGCACCTCGCCCGGGCCGATCGGGTCGGTGGAGTCGGAGATGATGACGTCGAACTTCTCTGTGGTGGTGGCGACGAAGCGCATGCCGTCGTCGATCACCAGGTTCAACCGGGCATCGTCGAAGGCGCCCTGGGAGTGGTTGGGCAGGAACTCCTTGCACATGTCGACCACGGTGCCATCGATCTCCACCATGGTGATGTGCTCGACGCTGGCATGCTTGGCCACTTCACGCAGCATGCCGCCGTCGCCGCCGCCGATGATCAGCACGCGCTTGGCAGCGCCATGGGCGAGGATCGGCACGTGGGTGAGCATCTCGTGGTAGATGAATTCGTCGGCTTCGGTGGTCTGGATGACGCCGTCCAGCGCCATCACCCGGCCCATGCGCGCATTCTCGAAGATCACCAGGTGCTGGTGCTCGGTGCGCACCTCGTGGAGCATCCTGTCGACGCTGAATCGCTGGCCATAGCCGTCGTAGAGGGTTTCCTGGTAATCGTGCATGCAATGGGCTCCCGTCGGGACAAGACACTAGGAGGGGACGGCCGCGCCGCCCCGAAAGAGGCGCGCATTCTACGTGCCGGACGATGACAGGTCGAACCCTGCCGTCGGTGCTTTCCGATAAAGCAGGGTTCCCGCTGGGGTTTGAAAGCCAGACGCGGGACGACAGCCCAGCGCGCAACAGGTAAGGTCGCTGCATGACGAATACTGCCCTCGATTCCCGCCTCATCCGCCTGCCCTACCACGCCCCGTGGGACTGGCAGCAGTTCCACGACCACTTCGCCCTGCGCAGCCTGGCCGGCGTCGAGTGCCTGTCGCCCCGGCGCTACGCCCGCAGCGTGCGGCTGGGCGCGGAGTGCGGCTGGTTCAGCGTTGCACCGCTGGAGGGCAGCGCCGAACTGGAACTCGAACTGCACCTGCCGGCCGCCCATGTCGAGGCGCTGACGGCGCGGGTGCGCAAGATGTTCGACCTGGACAGCAACCCCGCGGTGATCGCCGACCACCTGGGCGACGACGCGGTACTCGGCCCCCTTCTGCAGCAAGCCCCCGGCCTGCGCCTGCCCACCGCCTTCGATCCGTTCGAACAGGCCGTGCGCGCCATCGTCGGCCAGCAGGTCACGGTAAAAGCCGCGGTGACCATCGTCGGGCGGCTGGTGCAGCGCCTGGGCGAAGCGCTGCCGGGCGCGGTGGACGGCCAGCCCACCCGCCTCTTCCCCACACCGGCGGCGCTGGCCGACGCCGACCTCGCCGGCATCGGCATGCCCGGCAAGCGCGTGGAAACCCTGCAGCGCTTCGCCGCCGCCTGCGCCAGCGGCGCGCTGGCGCTGCACGTCGACGACGGCGCCGACGACCTGGTGAAGCGCCTCTGCGCCCTCCCCGGCATCGGCCCGTGGACCGCCGAGTACGTCGCCCTGCGCGCCTTCGGCGATCCGGACGCCTTCCCCGCCGCCGACTTGGGCCTGCTCAAATCGCCGGTCTGGGGCAGCGACGGCATCACCGCCCGCGAGTTGCAACGCCGCGCCGAAGCCTGGCGGCCCTGGCGGGCCTACGCCGCCGTCTATCTCTGGCACGCCTACTCCCAGGCGGGCCGCACCGGAGGATGAGCATGCACTACCGCTACCACGACAGCCCCACCGGGCGCCTGCTGCTGGCCGGCGACGAAGGCGGCCTGCGCATGCTCTACATGGACCTGGAGACCCGCCACTACCCCGAGCCGGACTGGCGCGAGGGCAGCCCGCTGCTGGACGAGGTGGCGCGCCAACTGGACGAGTATTTCGCCGGCAAGCGGCGGCGCTTCGACGTGCGCCTGAACACCGGCGGCACCACGTTCCAGCGTCAGGTCTGGCAGGCGCTGGTGGATATCCCCTATGGCTATACCACCGTCTACGCGGAACTCGCCCGGCGCATCGGCCGGCCCACGGCGATCCGCGCGGTGGGGGCGGCCAACGGCGCCAACCCGATCAGCATCATCGTGCCCTGCCATCGGGTGATCGGCAGCAACGGCAGCCTCACCGGCTATGCCGGCGGATTGCCGCGCAAGGAGCTGCTGCTGCGCCTGGAGGGCGCGCTGGAGCCAGCCTAGAAGTCGAAGGTGGCCTGCGCCGCCTGCGGGTCCTCGTAGCCTTCCAGCGCCAGCATGCGCATTTTCGAGGTACCGCCGCCGGGCGCAGAGAAGCCGCCGGTCTTGCCGCCGCTGGCGAGCACACGGTGACAGGGGATGATCAACGGGATCGGATTACTGCCCATCGCCTGCCCGACCGCGCGGGACAAGCCAACGTCGCCCAGGCGCCGGGCGATCTCGCCATAGGTCGTGGTTTCGCCGCGCCCCAGTTGCAGGATGTCGGCGTAGACGCGACGGTGGAAATCACTGACGGCGGAGAGATCCAGCGGCAGCGTGTCGAAGCACACCGCCTCGCCCCGCGCGTACCCCAGGATCAACTGCCGCGCCTCGTCGATGAACGCCGGCCAGTGCGCGGTTTCGCTGGCGAACCTGTCGAAGCGCTCGCGCAGGCTGTGTACCGGATCGCCCGGCAGGTAGGCGCGCGTGATTCCGTGCGGGCTCCAGGCGAGCCCGAACCAGCCGAGGTCGGTGTCGATCAGGCAGTAATGCATCTGGCGAGTGTCCCCCACGAACACTTATCCGGCAACCCTTTCGGCCTTCAGCACCAGTTCGCACCAGCGTCGCAGCTCCGCGCCGATAACGCCGGCGGGGTCGCCCTGGCGCTCGAAGGCCCACCATATCTGGGCGCCCTGCCACTGGCTGGCCATCAAGCGCCCCAGTATCGGTTGGCGCTGCGGGTCGTCGCTCAATCGCCGCCCCAACGCCTGGGCCAGCGTCACGCCCCACTGCGCACCGCGCTCGCGCAACGCTGCGTCGCGCATGTCCTCGCGCAGGATCAGCAGGCCCTGCGCAAAATCCGTCTCGCCCTCGCCCACCGGGAACATCGCCACCAGCATCTGCACCGCGCCTTCCGGGCTCAGCTCGGCGCTCGCGTCGAGCTGTGCGGTCTGTTCATCCAGCCGATCCCAGGCACGCAACAGCACCGCGCGCAGGAATTCCGCCTTGGTCGCGTGCCGCTGCACCAGCGTGGCGGCGGACAGCCCGACCTCACGCCCTACCGCCGCGAACGTCACTGCCTCCGGCCCTTCGCGCACCATGAGCGCCATGGCGGCGTCGAGTATCGCTTCGTCGCTGACCGTCCGGGTTCGAGCCATGCTGCCCTCTTTTATAAATGAACGTTCATTTATATATTGGCACAGCACTCATCCAGGAGACACCCCATGGCGATTCTCGGCTACATCGCCAGCAGCCTCGACGGCTTCATCGCCACCCCGCAGCACGGTCTGGACTGGCTGTTCAAGCACGACCAGCTGCAATTGGGCGAACACGACTACAACCTGTTCCTTGAGCGCATCCGCACCGTGGTCATGGGCCGCGCGACTTACGACTTCCTCGCTGGCGACCCCAACCCCTGGCCCTACGGCAAGCAGCGGGTGCTGGTGGTGACGTCTCACCCTATCGACGAACCGAAAGGCCCGCTGGAAACCCGCAGCGATCTCGACGCGCTGATCACCGAACTGCGTGCGCTGGACGATGGCGATGTGTGGATGCTCGGCGGCGGCCAACTGCAGATGGCCTTCCTGGAGCGCGGGGCGCTCGATGAGCTGGAGATCTACGTGATGCCGGAGATCATCGGCGGCTGTCATCCGCTGTTCCCCGCCACCGGGCTGCGAGCGTCGCCGACATTGCTGTCGGCCAAGGTCATCGAGCCGGGGTGCGTGCGGATGCATTATCGGTTCGATTGAGCGGCGGCCGGGCGTTGAGGTGCGGTCGGCGGGATTTCGCGGACAAGGTCCGCTCCTACGGGCATGACCATGCCGTGCGGTTCGCGAGCAAGCTCGCTCCTGCAAGAAGCCCATGCCTCCGGTTTGGCTTCGTAAGACTTCCAGAGAAATACCCGCACACTCCGAACGCCCCGTTCAGGAGGCCGAGTGGAAGCGGAGTTTCAGGGATTGAGCGGCATGGATGCCGCGAGAGCTGCGATGGGCCAGGGATGGCCCTTCGCAGCGTGCCCCTGAAACGCCCCTTCAACGAGGGAATTTTTCGCCTAAGCGAAAAACCGGATGTCCGGGGCAAGACCTTTGGTTACTTTGCGTCGTTTGGCAAAGTGACTCGCCCGAGGGGGCGAAACCAGAGATCCCAGCGCACGCCGAAGCAGCGCTGAAATACCCAAGCTGAAGCAGAAAGAACCTCCACCTTTGGAGCCAGGACAAACGCCGCCCTGCCGGGGGATCGCGGGCATGGCCCGCTCCTACAAGGCGTTAGCCCCTCACATTCCCCCGCGGCCCGGCGACGGCCCAGATGATCAGGCCCAGCACCGGCAGGATGACGATCACCAGAATCCAGATGATCTTCAGCCCCATCTCGGCGTTGCTTTTCACCACGTTGATGATCGCCCAGATATCCAGGGCGAAGATGATCAGACTGATCAGGCCACTCAGGGTCGAACCCATGTAGAAAATCCCTTTGGATGATTGAGGTCTGATCAGCATAGCCGCCCGCGCCGCATTGGCACGGGCATGGCTTCAGACCCGCGCCGGGTCGATCACCGCGAAGCTGGCCACAGTGTCGTGACCTTCCAGCACGCCACCCTCGCGAGCCAGGCCAATGGTCTGCAGGCCAGCCTGCTGCGCGGCGTCCAGCTCCTGCACCACATCGGACAGGAAGAGAATCTGCTCCCCCGGCAGACCGATGGCGGCGGCGATGCGCTGGTAGGACGCCGCCTCGCGCTTGGGCCCGCTGGTGGTGTCGAAGTAGCCGGAGAACAGCGGCGACAGGTCGCCAGCCTCGGAACAGCCGAAGATCAGCTTCTGCGCCTGGATCGAGCCGGACGAATAGACGTACAGCTGGTAGCCCTCGGCGTGCCAGTGGCGCAGCGCATCGACGGCATCGGGGTAGACGTGCCCCTTGAGCTGGCCGGCGCGGTAGCCCTGCTCCCAGACCATGCCCTGCAACGCCTTGAGCGGCGTGGCCTTGCGGTCCTCGGCGATCCAGCCCAGGAGGATCTCGATGCAGCGCTCGGTATCGGCATTCGCCTCGCCGCTGTCGGCGCGCACGGCGGCCAGTTGCTCGGCCACGGCGGGCTCGGTGGCGTGCTCGCGCACGTAGTCCGGCAGGTGCGCGGCGGCATAGGGGAAAAGCACGTCGAAGACGAAGCTGACCGCGCTGGTGGTGCCTTCGATGTCGGTGAGAATGGCTTTGATGGGCATGGGAACTCCAAATGCCCGCTGCTGCGGCGAGCGGACGGTGTGACCCTGTAGGAGCGAGCTTGCTCGCGAACCGCTTCCGCTGCGGAGCTTGTTCGCGAGCAAGCTCGCTCCTACGAAGAGCGCAGAGCAAGGGATGCCCTACAGCTGCGTTTCAGTCTTCCAGCAACGGAAACCGCTTGGCGATCTCGTCGCCGGTGAACTTCGCGACCCAGCCCTCGGCGTTGTTGAACAGGCGGATGGCGACGAAGTGCGGGCGCTCGCCCATGTCGAACCAGTGGCGGGTGCCGGCGGGCACCGAGATCAGGTCGTTCTTCTCGCACAGCACGGCATAAACGTGATCCTCGATGTGCAGGGTGAACAGGCCACGGCCGGCGACGAAGAAGCGTACCTCGTCCTCGCCGTGGCGGTGCTCGTCGAGGAATTTCGCGCGCAACTCGTCCTTCTGCGGGTGATCGGCGGTCAGGCTGACCACGTCGACGGTGACGTAGCCCTCCTCTTCCTGCAGGCGGCGGATTTCGTGCTGGTAGGCGGCGATCACTTCTTCCTGGCTGGCGCCGGGGGCGATGGGCGCGTTGGCCGCCCAGCGCTGGAAGCGCACGCCCAGCTCGCCCAGGGTGGAGGCGATGTCCTCGGCGTGGGTCAGCAGCTTCAGCGGCTGCTCGGGGTTGGATTCGTGGTAGACGGTCAGGCTGCTCATGGTCGGTATCCTTCTGGGCTTTATCCGCAAAAGCGGGCCGGATTCGCTCAGCGTGTGCCGCCGCGAAGGCTCAGTACTTTCAGTTCGCATTCGAAAAGGAATTCGAAGGCTTCGATCTGGCGCAGGGCATCGGCCATGCGTGGCCCCCAAGTGTACAGGCCGTGACCACGGATCAGGTACCCGGGGCAATCCGGATGCGCTTCCAGCCAGGGCTGCACCTGCGCGGCCAGGCGGGCGATGTCCTGGTCGTTGTCGAAGATCGGCACGGTGACGCGGCCTTCGTGGGTGGTGACACCGGCGAAGGCCTTCTGCAATTCGTAGTCCTCCAGCTCCAGGCAGTCGCCGGGTGTCAGGCGCGAGAGCACGGTGGCGTTGACCGAGTGGGTGTGCAGCACGGCGCCGATCTCCGGGCGCCAGGCATAGAGCTGGGTGTGCAGCAGGGTTTCCGCGGACGGCTTCTTGCCCGGTTCCAGGCTATTGCCGGCCAGGTCGGTCTCCAGCACGTCGTCCTCGCCGAGCTGGCCCTTGTGCTTGCCGGAGACGGTGAGCAGTGCGCGGTCGGCCGCCAGGCGCGCCGAATAGTTGCTGCTGGTGGCCGGCGACCAGCCGCGGCCGTAGAGGAAACGTCCGGCCTCGATGATCTGCTGGGTCAGTTGTTCACGGTTGGCGTGCATGCGGGTCCTCGTTCAGACGGGTCCAGATGATGAGAGCGGCCGCCAGCGCGGCAAGGCTGGCAATGGCGAAGGTCCAGGCCGGGCCAAGGCTACCCCAGCTGTAGCCGGAGTAAAGCGCGCCGAGTGCGCCGCCGGTGCCGGCCAGCGCGGCGTAGAGCGCCTGCCCCTGGCCCTGCTGGCGCGCCTGGAAGCTGCGCTGGACGAAGTGAATGGCGCCCGCGTGGAAGCTGCCGAAGGTCGCCGCGTGCAGCAGTTGGGCGAACAACAGCACGCCCAGGTGCCCGGCCAGGGTGCCCAGCAGCAGCCAGCGCAAGGCCGCCAGGAGGAAGCTTGCCACCAGCACCTGGCGAAGGGAGAAGCGCGTGAGCAGGCGCGGCATGACCAGGAACAGCAGAACCTCGGCCACCACGCCCAATGCCCAGAGCTGGCCGATCAGCCCGCGGGCGTAGCCGAGCGATTCCAGGTGCAGGGTCAGGAAGGTGTAGTACGGGCCGTGGGACAGCTGCATCAGGCACACGCACAGGTAGAAGGCGAGGACGCCGGGCTTGAGCAGTTGCTGGCGCAAGCCGCCGGCGGTGGCTTCGTCCTGCCGCGCCGGCGGCTGGGCGTTGGGCACCCACCAGCTGGCACCGACGATGCCGAGCATGATCGCCAGCAGCGCCAGCGGGTAGGCATCCAGGCTGGCGAACTCGAACAACCTGCCCAGGCCGACCACGGTGCAGATGAAGCCGATGGAGCCCCACAGGCGAATACGGCTGTAGCGCTCGGTGCGCCCACGCAGGTGCGCCAGGGTGATGACTTCGAACTGCGGCAGCACCGCGTGCCAGAAGAACGCATGCCCGGCCATGACCAGCGCCAGCCACGCATAGCTATGGCCGAGGAAGATGCCGGCGAAGCACAGCGCCGTGCACACCGCGCCAAAGCGCACGATGGCCAGCCGCTGGCCGCTGCGGTCGCCCAGCCAGCCCCACAGGTTCGGCGCCACGCAGCGCATCAGCATGGGAATGGCGACCAGCTCGCCGATGCGCGCGCTGGAAAAGCCCAGGTGATGGAAATACAGCGCAAGGAACGGCGCCGTCCCGCCCAGCAGGCAGAAGTAGAAGAAGTAGAAGCTGGACAGGCGCCAATAAGGAACAGGCATAAGCGGCAAGCGTGAGGCGGCAGGCGAAGAGCCGGGCGGCTCAGCGCTTGCCGCTTCTGGCTCAGAGCTGGCCGAGAATCGGCGTGGTGACCTTCACATCCGCGTTCTGTGCGCGGTGGCGCAGCAGGTGGTCGAGCAGCACGATAGCCATCATCGCCTCGGCGATGGGGGTCGCGCGGATACCCACGCACGGGTCGTGGCGGCCCTTGGTGATCACGTCCACCGGGTTGCCGTCCACGTCGATGGAGCGGCCGGGGGTGGTGATGCTGGAGGTTGGCTTGAGCGCCAGGTGGGCGACGATCGGCTGGCCGGAGGAAATGCCGCCGAGGATGCCGCCAGCGTTGTTGGACAGGAAACCTGCCGGGGTCAGCTCATCGCGGTGCTCGGTGCCGCGCTGGGCGACGCTGGCGAAACCGGCGCCGATTTCCACGCCCTTCACCGCGTTGATGCTCATCAGCGCGTGGGCCAGTTCGGCGTCCAGGCGGTCGAAGATAGGCTCGCCCAGGCCCGGCGGCACGCCTTCGGCGACCACGGTGATCTTCGCGCCCACCGAATCCTGGTCGCGGCGCAGCTGGTCCATGTAGGCCTCCAGCTCAGGCACCTTGTCCGGGTCGGGGCTGAAGAAGGCGTTTTCTTCCACGCTGTCCCAGGTCTTGAACGGGATTTCGATCGGGCCGAGCTGGCTCATGTAGCCGCGCACCGTGATGCCCATGCCCCCCAGCACTTTCTTGGCGATGGCGCCGGCAGCCACGCGCATGGCGGTCTCCCGCGCCGAGGAACGGCCGCCGCCACGGTAGTCGCGGATACCGTACTTGTGGTGGTAGGTGTAGTCGGCGTGGGCCGGGCGGAACAGGTCCTTGATCGCCGAGTAGTCCTTGGACTTCTGGTCGGTGTTGCGGATCAGCAGGCCAATCGGGGTGCCGGTGGTCTTGCCTTCGAACACGCCGGAGAGGATTTCCACCTCGTCGGCTTCCTGGCGCTGGGTGGTGTGGCGGCTGGTACCGGGCTTGCGGCGGTCCAGGTCGCGCTGCAGGTCTTCCAGGGAAATCTCCAGGCCGGGCGGGCAGCCGTCGACGATGGCGACCAGCGCCGGGCCGTGGCTTTCGCCAGCGGTGGTGACGGTGAACAGCTTGCCGTAGGTGTTGCCGGACATGCGAGGCTCCGCGAAAAGACTGGGATTCGAAAAGGCCGAGCAGTATACCTGCGTCAATCCGCCCTGCGAACCTTCGCGCCCCGTTAGGATCAAAGCGCCATCAGCCCTTGCCTGAAGTCCTCGATGCGTCGTCTCGCCCTGCTCTGCCTGTCGTTCATCGCCGCCCTCGCCCAGGCCGCGCCCACCAGCATCCTGCAACGCCCCTATGACCTGGATACCGGCCATGGCGTCCTGCGCGGCACCCTGCTGCTGCCGCAAACCGCCACGCCACCGCCCGTGGCCCTGCTGATCGCCGGTTCCGGCCCCACCGACCGCGACGGCAACAACCCCGAGGGCGGGCAGAACGCCTACCTGCGCAAGCTGGCCGAGGCGCTGGCGGAAAACGGCATCGCCAGCGTGCGCTACGACAAGCGCGGCGTGGCCCGCAGCCTTCCGGCGGCGCCGCGGGAGGAAGAGCTCAGCGTCGAGGCCTACGTCAGCGACGTGGTGGCCTGGAGCGACAGGCTGGCCCACGACCCGCGCTTCGGCCGGCAGATCCTCATCGGCCACAGCGAAGGCGCGCTGATCGCCAGCCTGGCTGCGCCGGACACCCACGCCGAGGCGCTGGTGTCCCTGGCCGGCAGCGCCCGCCCCATCGGCGACGTGCTGCGCGAGCAATTGCAGGGCCGCCTGCCGCCTCCCCTGCTGGCCCAGGCCGACCAACTGATCGACGGCCTGCAGGCCGGGCGCCTGCAACCGCGGGTGCCGGAGCCGCTGAAGGTGCTGTTCCGCCCCAGCGTGCAGCCCTACCTGATCTCGCTGTTCCGCCAGGACCCGGCCCGCGCCTTTGCCGCGCTCAAGCTGCCCACGCAGATCCTGCAGGGCACCAACGACATCCAGGTCGGCGTCGAGGACGCCCAGGCGTTGCAGCGCGCCAAGCCCGACAGCGACTTCCACCTGATCGCCGGGATGAACCACATCCTGCGCATCGTTCCGACCAGCGGTCCGCAGCAACTGGCGTCCTACAACAACCCCAACCTGCCGCTGGCTCGCGAGCTGGTGGAGCGACTCACGGCGTTCATCCGGCACGCGCAGACCCTGCCCGGTGGCACGCTGGCGGAATCTGGAGCGAGCGTCTCAAGAAATTCGCCGCTGCGTCGATAAACCACGGAAGAAGCCTGGTCACGCCCGCCAGGCCCGAGGTGGATCCCCATGACCGAAGCCGAACAGACCGCCGTCGCCGCCGACGAGAGCGCCGCCCGCCCGCATCCCTGGGCGGAGCTGGCGCCGGAACACTATCGCCTGCTGCGCCTGGCGCCGCTGCCCACCGACCGCACTACCGGCGCGCGGCCCTTGCGCTTCGTGCAACTGGGCCGGGTGGAGCGGCACAACGCCGAGCAGAGCCTGCTGCGCCTGAGCGTTCAGGTGCCGGGCCAGGTGTTGCGCAAGGAGGTGAACCTGCTGGAGGTCTGGGCGGACCACCGCAACAAGGAAGTGCGCTTCGGTGCCGACTCGGGCTTCGCCACCGAGCCGCTCAACCGCGGCCTGGGCCGCTTCCTGCTGGCCCAGGGGGTGGCCTGGGCGAAAAAGAAATGGTCGCACTACCGCGTCGAGGGCGGCGCGCTGGCGATGAAGGACGCGCCCAACGAAGAGGCCCGGCAACGCCGCGACCACTTCCTGCGCGCCCAGGGCTTCGATGTGATCTATGAGGACTCGCGGCTATTGAAGGCGCGCTATAGCGTCGGCCGGGTCAGCGAGCTGTACGACGACTGGCACAAGGACAAGGTGCAGATACTGCCGCTGCTGGAAGCCGGCTCGATGCTGGAACAGGCCGACCAGAACCTTGCCAGCCAAGCCAACGAAATCCGCCGGCTGGAGCAACGCATCGAGACCTTCCGCCGCGACGACACCAGCTTGCGCTTCACCATCGCCTGCCTGACGGTGTTCGCTGTGTTCCAGGCGGGATTGCTGATCTGGATCGCCACGCACTGAGCCATCGCCCCGCCGACACATCGGCGGGGCCGCCCGCTTCTACACGAACCACGCGCCACCTGTAGGAGCGTGCCATGCACGCGATCGCGGACGAAGTCCGCTCCTACCCAAAGCTCGCCCTCGCGTAAGAGCAACTGTCTTTATTTGTACCTGCGATTTCCCTCTCCCTGACCCTGGCTACGCGCCCCGCTCCGAAGGGAGAGGGGACTGGATCGGTGCCGGCTGAAACCACAGTGTCAGCCGGCATGGATAGCGCCCTCTTCCTTCAGGGAGAGGGCTGCCCCGCACAGAAATTCGCGTAGGAGCGGACTTCGTCCGCGATTGGCCAAGCCCCGCGCTGAACCCACCCGAAGCCGCTTTTCGTAGGAGCGAGCTTGCTCGCGAACCGCCCAGTCTCGTCGCGGCCGGTGAGCACTGTTCGCGAGCAAGCTCGCTCCTACAGGTTCGGATTCAGGCCTTTACGCGGGACTTGAACAGCGCCTGGTGCTCGCGGCACTGCTGCGCCGAGAGCAGAAACACCCCGTGGCCGCCGTATTCGAAGTCGAGCCAGGTGAAGTCCACTTCCGGATAGAGCGCCGCCACGTGCACCTGGCTGTTGCCCACTTCCACCACCAACGTGCCGCGCTCGCTGAGGTGGTCCGCGGCCTCGGCCAGCATGCGCCGCACCAGGTCCAGCCCATCGTTGCCACAGGCCAGGCCCAGCGCCGGCTCGTGGTGGTACTCGGCGGGCATGTCGGCGAAGTCTTCGGCGTCGACATAGGGCGGGTTCGACACGATCAGGTCGAACCGCTGGCCCGGCAGGCCGGCGAAGCCGTCGCCTTGCACGGTGTAGACGCGCTCGCCCAGTTCATGGCGCTCGATATTGATGTTGGCCACTTCCAGCGCATCGAACGACAAGTCGCCCAGCACCACTTCGGCCTCCGGGAAGGCACTGGCGCAGGCGATGCCGATGCAGCCCGAGCCGGTGCACAGGTCGAGGATGCGTGCCGGGTCCGCCGCGAGCCAGGGCTCGAAGCGGCGTTCGATCAGTTCGGCGATGGGCGAGCGCGGCACCAGTACGCGCTCGTCCACCACGAAGGGCATGCCGCAGAACCAGGCCTCGCCCAGCAGGTAGGCGGTGGGCACGCGCTCCTCGATGCGCCGGCGCAGCAGGTGCATCAGGTACTCGCGCTCCTCGTCCTCGAGGCGGCAGTCCAGGTAGGCATCGGCCATTTCCCAGGGCAGGTGCAGCGCGCCCAGCACCAGTTGGCGGGCTTCGTCCCAGGCGTTGTCGGTACCGTGGCCAAAGAACAGTTCCTCGGCGTGGAAGCGGCTCACGGCCCAGCGGATATGGTCACGCAGGGTCAGCAAACGGGATTCGGTCACGGCAGTGTGTCCTCGCAGCTCGCAAAAAGGGGCGCATTCTAGCTCAGCAGGGAGGCGCTGGGGCGCCTCCAGCCAGTTCCGGGAAAGAATGCCAATACCACTTTGGCGCGAGTTCGCAAAGATTCACAGCAGACGCGTTACGGCCCACAATGAATGAACATGCATTTACAGGAGTCCAGACATGTCCCATCCGCTCAGCATGCTGCAGATCAGTGGGCGCGGATATCCGCCGGCCACCCTGCGCCAGAGCACTCTGTTGATCATCGACGCCCAGGAGGAGTACCGCAGCGGCGTACTCGCGCTGCCTGACCTGGACGCGGCGGTGGCGCAGATTCGCCTGCTGCTGGAGACGGCCCGGGCCATGGGCACTCCCATCGTCCACGTTCACCACCTGGGCGTAGTCGGCGGCCTGCTCGACCCGCAGGGCCCGCGTGGCCGCTTCCTGCCCGAGCTGGCACCGCTGCCGGGCGAGGTGGTGGTGGACAAGCGCCTGCCCAACGCCTTCGCCGGCACCGACCTGCATGACCGCCTGCAGGCCAGCGGCCGCCTGGACCTGATCGTCTGCGGCTTCATGACCCACTCCAGCATCAGCACCACCGTGCGCGCCGCCAAGGACTACGGCTATCGCTGCACCCTGGTGGATGCCGCCTGCGCCACCCGCGACATCCCCACCCCCGAAGGTGGCGTGCTCGCCGCCCGCGACCTGCACCGCGCCGAAATCGCCGCCCTGGGCGACAACTTCGCCGCCGTGGTGGCCCAGGCCCAGGCGCTGGTCTGAGGCCATTCGTCCCGACGGACGGCGGCGACAAGCGCCCGGGGTTAGGCTCAGCTTAGGCGCGAAAGTGTGCGAACCCGCTCACACTGCGGGTTCGCAGTACTTCCCGACCCTGGGGTTGGAACCCCACCCATCCCCACCGGTCATAGCCTCGTTCATATAGATGAGGAAGTCGGGATGAAGATGACGGACAATTTCGATCCACGCAGCCTGCGCCCCAAACGCCCGGGCCGCTGGCGCTGGCGCTTCGCCGCCGCACTCGCCGCGGTGATTGCCACCTTCGGCATCCTCTCCGCCATGGCCGGTGTCGCCGCCCTGCTGCGCCGGCAGCCGGCGGTGGGCGTGATGCACATCGAGCCGGGTGCCGGCGCGGTGCTGCTGGTGATCGGCCTGCTCTGCCTGTGGCTGGGCATCATCTTCTGGCGCGCTGCGCGCCGCCGCGCCCGTGGCCGCGACGGCCTGAGCCTGTCTCCGCGGTTGATGAAGCGCCGCGACTAATCTCCTACAGGCCAGGTGGCGAATTTCCGTAGGACCAGTTCGATCCGTTAAACTGCGCGGCTCTTTCAGGAGGTGCGCATGCAAGACGACGACTTTTCTCAATTCGCCCGCGAGATGCGCGGCGTCAAGCGCATCACCGTGGACCAGGCCGATACCGGCAAGCCCAAGGCCGACCGCAAGCAGCTCAAGGAGCTGCGGCAGAACGCAACCGTGCGCACTGAGAACATTCGCGTCGATGGCCTCTCCGACCAGTTCGTCATCGACGTCGGTCCCGAGGACGAACTCTACTGGGCCCGCGACGGCGTCCAGGAAGGCCAGATGCGCAAGCTCAAGGCTGGCCAGATCGCGTTCGAAGGCAGCCTCGACCTGCACGGCATGAAGATCGAAACCGCCCGTGAAACCCTCTGGGACTTCATCGCCGAGGCCACCCGCTTCGAAATCCGCTGTGTCCGCGTCACGCACGGCAAGGCTGCGCGCATCGACGGCCGCAGCCCCATGGTGAAAAGCCACGTCAACACCTGGCTGCGCCAGCACCCGCAGGTGCTCGGCTTCGCCTCCTGCCTGCCGCGCCACGGCGGCACCGGCGCCATCTACGTGATGCTGCGGCGCACCATGCTCGAAGGCCGCGACGAGTAAATCCGCCGGGGCAGCTGTGGCACGGCGCCTGGCGCCAGAGCGCCCGGCATAACGCGCCAGCCGGCAGCAGGCGCTTGCCAGAGGGGACCGCGCGCCCTACCCTGCGCCACGGTTCTTATTTTTGTCATTGCCACAGGTAGATCATGTCCCTGGAACAAAACTACTCCGCGATCCTCAGCCAGCTCGGTGAGGACGTCACCCGCGAAGGTCTGCTGGATACGCCCAAGCGTGCCGCCAAAGCCATGCAGTACCTCTGCCGCGGCTACCAGCAGACGCTGGAGGAGATCGTCAACGGCGCCCTGTTCAGCTCCGACAACAGCGAAATGGTGCTGGTCAAGGACATCGAGCTCTACTCGCTGTGCGAACACCACCTGCTGCCCTTCATCGGCAAGGCCCACGTCGCCTACATCCCCAACGGCAAGGTGCTGGGCCTGTCCAAGGTCGCGCGCATCGTCGACATGTACGCCCGCCGCCTGCAGATCCAGGAAAACATGTCGCGGCAGATCGCCGAGGCCGTGCAGCAGGTCACCGGCGCGCTGGGCGTGGCTGTGGTGATCGAGGCCAAGCACATGTGCATGATGATGCGCGGCGTGGAGAAGCAGAACTCCTCCATGGTCACCTCGGTGATGCTCGGCGAGTTCCGCGAGAACGCCGCCACCCGCAGCGAGTTCCTCAGCCTGATCCACTGAAGCGAACCGCCGCCATGAAAAAACCGGCCCCAAGGGCCGGTTTTTTTCTGCCTGCGGCACAGGGCTCAGCGGGTGTAGTAGCCCACCGCGACCAGATAGTGTCCGGCCTTGCGCAGGAAGGCGTGCTTGTTTTCCACCTTGCTGGTCACCGGGTTGCGCCACTGGTAGTCGAACTCGGCCTCCCCCTTGGACTTGGCCAGCTCCAGCATGGCGTGGCCCACCGGGTTGCCGCCCGGGTCCTTCAGCGATTCGAAATCGGTGCCGACCATCCGCGTATTGAAGCCGTGGGCGACGAACCTGGACGTATCCAGGTCCACCACGAAGACGTAGAGGTCGTCCTCGATGAAGGACTTGTCCAGCGCATTGATCTTCTTGAAGGTGCCTTGCGGATCGGCCTCGACGGCTTTCACCGCCTTGTCCAGCATCGCCGCCGCCTGCTGCGCCGAGGCGCGCGGGATGTAGTAGCCCACCGCGAGGAAGCGCTCGCCGACGCGCTGGTAGTACACGTGCTTGCGCTCGACCTTGCCGTCCGCCCAGTTCTTCCAGCGGTAGTCGGCCTGTTGCACCTTGCCGGTTTCCGGCGACTTCAGCGCCTTGGCGAACTGTTCCTTGAGCGAGGGATCGAGGGTGGACGAGACATCGCGGTCGATCAGCACTACCGACGGCCCGCCGCTGGCGAGCATGGTGCCCTTGCTGTCCACCACGAAGACGTACAGGTCGCCATCGACGAACTCGCCCTGCCGGCTGAACGCGGCGAACGCCTTGTCACCGTCCTGCTTGTAGGCGGCCACCGCCTTGGCCAGCAGCGCCTTGGCGCGCTGGTCATCCGTCTGGGCGGTGGTGCTCGACTGGGCGGCGAACAACGGGAAGGACGAAAGGAATGAAAGCAGCAGCAGTGACTTCAACAGCGTCTTCATGCGCGAATACCCCCTGGCATTGCTTGTCGTTGTGCACAGAGCATAGTCAGCCAAGGCGGATTCGCGCCGGCATTCACCGCCGAAGTGGCTGAAGATTCAGCCGAAGAATCGCTTCATCGAGCGCGACAGCCAGCCGCCATGGCTCTGGTCGCGGGTCAGCTCGTGCATGGTCGCCTTCACCGCGTCGACGTAGTTGGCGTCGTCGTTGCGGATATGGTTGAACAGCCAGCGGCCGAGCAGGCCCTTGAGCTCCTCGGCAACGTCCTCGCCAGCGTCGAAGCGCAGGTGGTAGTCGGAAACGCGCTTGATGAACAGTTCGTGGACCTTCTTGTGCGCGCGGGTGAACTGGTAGCCGGAGTCCTCCAGCAGGGTTTCCTCGAAGGCGAAATGGGAGATCGTGTAGTCCACCAGTTCCTCGATCACCCCGCCGAGCATGGCTCGGTCGTGCTGGGCCTGGGCCTCGTGCAGTTGGTTGATCATTTCGACGATGCGCTTGTGCTGTGCGTCGATCACTCCGATCCCGGTATCGAGATCCGCCTGCCAGACCAGATAGGCCATCTTTCCCTCCCCATGCCGGACGACGACACTGCCTGCCGCTCGCGTCCGGCCACATCGGTACATCCCGCATGGCAGCGCGATCAAGGGTAGGGAGGGCGGCAAAACGCCGCCATGATGCCGGTCAACCCCATAGCGCCGAAATCCGCAATTTAGAGGGGTTTTTCGGATCTATCTGATAGCAATTTGCCGGTTTTCACCACTCGCCTGGAGAAACTGTGCGTAGGAGCGGACTTCCTCCGCGATCGCTTGCCGACGGCTCCGAGCTGGCCGGTCCCATTGCGGACAGCGTCCGCT
The DNA here is from genome assembly GCF_048068435.1 of Pseudomonas sp. NY15437. Taxonomy (NCBI): domain Bacteria; kingdom Pseudomonadati; phylum Pseudomonadota; class Gammaproteobacteria; order Pseudomonadales; family Pseudomonadaceae; genus Pseudomonas; species Pseudomonas sp. NY15437. The sequence goes on along the minus strand of NZ_JBLUQC010000009.1, from coordinate 50,891 downwards.
CCTCCCGCGATAGCCCTGCGCCGGGCCCAGCCCTCTCCCTCTCCCTGAAGAGAGAGGGCGCCGTTCGGCATGCGCGGTCATCACCGAGCTCATCGGCAGACACGGAAGATCGCTCGGCACGGATATCCCCTCTCCCTTCAGGGAGAGGGTTAGGGAGAGGGGAAAATCGCCAGCACGAGGCTTCAGATAAAGACAGTTGCTCCTACGCCCCCGGCAGCCCAATAAAAAACGCCGCTTCCGGGGAAGCGGCGTTTTCAGGGGCGGGGTTTGAGGATCAGTCCTGCATCCCCACATGCCGCGGATGGTCCGCCACCCGCGCCAGCCAGTCATTGATCGCCGGGAAGTTCGACAGGTCGAAGCCGCCCTGGTGCGCCACGTGGGTGTAGGCGTACAGGGTGATGTCAGCGATGGAGTAGGTATCCCCCACCAGATAAGGCGTCTGCTCCAGCTGTTTCTCCATCACCTTCAGCGCCTTGTAGCCGCCCTTGTGGCAGCGCGCGTACTCCTCGCGGCGCTCCTCCGGCAGGCCCAGGTAGAACTCGATGAAGCGCGCTACCGCCACGTAGGGCTCATGGCTGTACTGCTCGAAGAACTGCCACTGCAGCACCTGGGTGCGCAGGCGCGGCTCGCGGGGCAGCAGCTCGCTGCCATCGGCGAGGAAGTTGAGGATGGCGTTGGACTCCCACAGGCAGGTGCCGTCTTCCAGTTGCAGCACCGGCACCTTGCCGTTGGGGTTCATCGCCAGGAACTCAGCGGTCTGCGTCTCGCCCTTGAGGATGTCGACGTCGCGCCACTGGTACGGCAAGCCGAGCAGGTGCAGGGTCAGCTTGACCTTGTAGCAGTTGCCGGACTGCCGATCGCCATAAACGGTGTACATGCTCATCTCCTCATTGAGCCTGGGCGTCGCGGATCACCGCGGCCAGGCGACGCAAGCCTTCGCCGGCGCGCTCGGGCGCCACGTGGCTGAAGTTAAGCCGCAAATAGCCGGGGTTGGCATCCGGCTCGACGAAGAACGGCTCGCCGGGCATGAACGCCACGTTCTGCGCCAGCGCGGCGTCCAGCAGCGTGCGGGTATCCAGCGGCTGCTTGAGCTTGAGCCAGAAGAACAGCCCGCCCTGGGGCACGTTCCACTCCGCCAGGTCGGCGAAATGTTCCTGCAACTGCGCCTGCATGGCGTCACGGCGCAGGCGATAGAAGTCGCGCAGTTCGGCCAGGTGGCCACGGTAGGCTTCGGTGCCGAACCACTGCAGCGCCTGCCACTGGCCGACGCGGTTGGTGTGCAGGTCGGCGGACTGCTTCAGGCGCAGCAAGTGCGGGAACAGGTCCGGCGTGGCGATCAGGAAGCCCACGCGCAGGCCTGGCAACAGCGTCTTGGACACGGTGCCAGTGTAGATCCAGCTGGACTGTTTCAGGCGGCTGACCAGCGGCGTCGCGGCGCCCGCGTCGAACACCAGCTCGCGGTAGGGTTCGTCCTCGATCAGGGTCACGCCGAACTCATCGAGCACCGCGGCCACTTCATCGCGGCGCTGTTCGCTGTAGCGCACGCCGGACGGGTTCTGGAAAGTCGGGATGAGGTAGGCGAAGGCCGGCTTGCTGGTCTCCAGGCGCTGGCGCAACGCGGCAACGTCCGGCCCCTCGGCGCCCAGCGGCACGGTCAGGCAGTTCGCCCCGAACAACTGGAAGGCCTGCAGCGCGGCGAGATAGGTCGGCGCTTCGAGCAGCACCTCGGTGCCCGGATCGATGAACAGCTTGCTGGCCAGGTCCAGCGTCTGCTGCGAGCCACTGACGATCAGCACCTGGCTCGCCTCGCAAGGTACGCCCAGCGCGCGTGCCTCGGCGGCGATGGCCTCGCGCAGCGCCGGCTCCCCTTCGCTCATGCCGTACTGGCCCATGCTCGCCGGCATGGCGTCCCAGTTCACCTTCGGCAGCATCGGCTCGGCCGGCAGGCCGCCGGCGAAGGACATCACCTCCGGGCGCTGCGCCGCGGCGAGGATTTCACGGATCAGAGAGCTTTTCAGTCGGGCGATGCGTTCGGAGAAGGCCATGGGGTCACCGGTAGCGGGAGCACGGAAGAATGAGTCAAACTGCTTGACCGAAGCTACGACGCCCGAGACGGATACGTCAATATGCCTGACCTAACAAAAACAACCCTGCAACTCCAGGCCATGGAAGCCTTCTTCTACAGCTACCGGGCCTTTACCGCGAAACCCGACGAAATGCTGGCACGCCGCGGCCTGAGCCGCGTGCACCACCGCATCCTGTTCTTCATCGCGCGCAACCCGGGGCTCTCCGTCAGCCAGTTGCTGGCCGCGCTGGGCGTGACCAAGCAGGCGCTGAACGTGCCGCTGCGCCAGTTGCTCGAGCGTGACCTGATCCGCAGCGAAGCCTGCGACAACGACAAGCGTCGGCGCCTGCTGGAGCTGACAGCCGAAGGCGGCAAGCTGGAAAAGGCCCTGCGCCAGGAGCAGGGCCGCCTGCTGCAACGCGCCTTCGACGAGGCCGGGGAAGACGCGGTGCGCGGCTGGTTGGCCGTCAATCAGGCCATCGCCCACTCGCAGGACGAGGGCTAGCGGGCGGAGTCGTCCAGCTCGCGCGCCGCGCGCAGGAACATCAACGCCAGCGGCAGGAGGCTGGCCATCGCCAGGGCGGTGCCGGGCAGGAACAGCACGACGCTGATCAGGCACACGCCGGAGGCCACTTCCAGCCAGCCCATGACCTTCACCGACGGGTACGGCAACTCGATCTTCAGCAGACGGATGCCGTACCACAGGGTGACAACGCCAGTGGGCACGAACAGCCCCATGAAGCCCATCAGCGCGCCGTTGAATTCGCCGCTCAGCTGCTCGTCGAAGATCAGGCTGTACACCTGCATCACCAGCGCGACGGCAATCGACAGGCCAACCGGCCAGGCCAGCCCACGGGCATTGAAGCGGTCTTCGAGAAAGCGCCGGGTGCGCCAGAGCAGGAAGCAGCCGAGCACCGTGCTGAGCACCCCGACCCAGAGTTCGTAGCGTTGCCACGTGCCGGACGCCTGCAGGGCGGTCGCGAAGGACAGGGCGAACAGCACCAGGTTGCACAGCAGCAGCGCCAGGCTCAGCCAGGCGAGCAGGCGCAGCTGGCCCGCACGCCAACGCCCGCCGAGGAACGCGCCGGGAACGCTCTGATCCACCAGCTCGACCTTGGGAGCGGCATAGGGGTTCTGGTCCATGGTGGCGATCTTCCATCAGTTGTACGGCTTCCACGCACCATACCGGCGCACTGCCGCGCATGCCACTGTCGCTCGCACTGTACGGGCCGTTCGGCGACTGGCTGTTATGGGACAGGCCGGAAGCTGGGGGATTAGGCTGGTCCTACTTAAGACTCTGCCTGGGGTGCCCCTCTCCCCCCGCCCTCTCCCTGAAGGGAGAGGGCGCTTCCGTGCCGACTGACGCTTTGGCTTCAGCCTGCACCGCACGGTCCCCTCTCCCTTCAGGGAGAGGGTTAGGGAGAGGGAAAACCCTGGCACAAAGCTCCAGAAAAAGTAGTCCCCCAAAACAAGACCGGTACCCCGCCATGCCCCTCGAACTCCTCGGCGCCTTCGTGCTGTTCGCCTTCGTCACCTCCATCACCCCCGGCCCCAATAACATGATGCTGCTGGCCTCGGGCGTGAACTTCGGCGTGCGCCGCACCCTGCCCCACATGCTCGGCATCAGCATCGGCTTCCTGCTGCTGGTGGTCGCCGTGGGCCTGGGCCTGCATCAGTTGTTCGAGCGCGTGCCGGCCACCTACATCGCGCTGCGCTACGCTGGCGGCGCGTATCTGCTGTACCTGGCCTGGAAGATCGCCCGCTCCGGCGCCCCCGAGGCGAGGGGCGAAAACAGCGCCAGGCCCATGACCTTCCTCCAGGCCGCCGCCTTCCAGTGGGTCAACCCCAAGGCCTGGGTGATGGCCGTGGGCGCCATCGCCACCTACCTGCCGGCCAACAGCTGGATCGGCAACGTGGTGCTGATCGCCACCCTGTTCGCCGTGGTCAACCTGCCCAGTGTGGGCGTCTGGACGGTGCTCGGCAGCCTGCTGCGGCGCTGGCTGGAAGACCCGCTGCGGCTGCGCCTGTTCAACGTCGGCATGGCGGCGCTGCTGGTCGCTTCGCTCTACCCTCTGTTCACCCGCACCTGATGGAAATACGTGCATGACTGACACCACTCCCGCCACCGCGCCGCTGCGCCCGCTGGCCGACTCCTCCCCCGCCGCCATCGTCGCCGGGTTCGTCGCCATGCTCACCGGCTACACCAGCTCGCTGGTGCTGATGTTCCAGGCCGGCCAGGCAGCCGGGCTTTCCACCGCGCAGATTTCCTCGTGGATCTGGGCGCTGTCCATCGGCATGGCCCTGACCACCATCGGCCTGACCCTGCGCTACCGCACGCCCATCGTCATCGCCTGGTCCACCCCCGGCGCGGCGCTGCTGATCAGCAGCCTGCCCGGCGTGCCCTACGGCGAAGCCATCGGCGCGTTCATCGTCTGCGCGGGCCTGATCACCCTCTGCGGCCTCACCGGCAGCTTCGACCGCCTGATGCGCCAGGTACCCGGCGCGCTGGCCTCGGCGCTGCTGGCCGGCGTGCTGTTCCGGATCTGCATCGAGATCTGCAACGCCGCGCAGCAGCAGACGGCGCTGGTGGTGGCCATGTTCGTCAGCTACCTCGTCGCCAAGCGCCTGTCGCCGCGCTACGCGGTATTCGCCGCGCTGCTGGTGGGCGTTGCCCTGGCCGGCGTCCTCGGCCTGCTCAACTTCAGCCACTTCCAGCTGGAAATCGCCCGCCCGGTGTGGACCACGCCGAGCTTCTCCCTGGCCGCCACCATCAGCATCGCCATCCCGCTGTTCATCGTCGCCATGGCTTCGCAGAACATGCCCGGCCTCGCCGTGCTGCGCGCCGACGGCTACCAGGTGCCCGCCTCGCCGCTGATCTCCACCACCGGCATCGCCTCGCTGCTGCTGGCGCCGTTCGGCTCCCACGGCATCAACCTGGCGGCCATCAGCGCGGCTATCTGCACCGGCCCGGAAGCCCATGAAAACCCGCACAAGCGCTACACCGCCGCGCTCTGGTGCGGGCTGTTCTACGGCATCGCCGGCATCTTCGGCGCCACGCTCGCGGCACTGTTCGCCGCGTTGCCCAAGGCGCTGGTGCTGTCCATCGCCGCGCTGGCGCTGCTCGGCTCGATCACCAACGGCCTGACCAACGCCATGGCCGACGCGCGCCAGCGCGAAGCGGCGATGGTCACCTTCCTCGTCACCGCCTCGGGCTTTACCTTGTTCTCCGTGGGCTCGGCCTTCTGGGGCCTGGTAGCCGGCCTGCTGACCCAACTGGTGCTCAACTGGCGCCGCGCTGGTTGAGCGTGCCCCGCTGAACGCCGGCCCAGCCGGCGGGTCGCGGGCGTGGCCGCTCCTACAGGTGGATTCACCTAACCGTGTAGGAGCGGACCTTGTCCGCGACATTCAGGCGGTATTCGCCGCTGCCGAAGGTAAATCCGAACGGCGCCGGACGCCGGCCCGGCCGGCGGATCGCGGGCGTGGCCCGCTCCTACAGGTGGAACACCGCGCGGTGTAGGAGCGGACCTTGTCCGCGAATTCCCCGGCGGCGGATTCCATGCTCAGCGAAAGCAGCGCCCCTGAGCGCGATCAAGCGCAGTGCCGGTGCCTGCGCCGGTTGGCCTGAAGGTCAGGCCGTCGCCTGCTCCGGCGCGGTCTTGGCCACGCCGCGGCTGACCCACCAGCCGAAGAGGCCGGCGGTGAAGAACATCAGCACGCCATAGATGGCCGCGGGGATCGCCATGGTCTGGTTGTTCAGCAACATCGGGCTGAGCGCCAGGGCGATGGCGAGGGTGCCGTTGTGGATACCGATCTCCATGCCGATGGCGATCGATTGCGGCTTGGAAAGTCTCAGCAGGCGCGGGACCCAGTAGCCCACGGCCAGGCTCAGCAGGTTGAAGCACAGCGCCGCCGCGCCGACGATGGGCGCGTAGGTGAGGAAGGTCTGCCAGTCCTTGGTCACGGCCACGCCGATGATCACCGCCAGCAGCAGCGCGGAAAGAATCTTCACCGGCTTCTGCAACACCGCGGCCACGGCGGGCAACAGGCGCCGCACGAGCATGCCGATGGCCACGGGGCCGAGGACGATGATGAACACCTGCACCACCTTGCCGAACTGCAGCGGGATGGTCTGGCCGTCGTTCATGAAGTACAGCAGCGACAGGTTGACGATCAGCGGCATGGTGAGGATGGCGATCACCGAGTTCACCGCGGTGAGCGTGATGTTCAGCGCCACGTCGCCGTGGGCCAGGTGGCTGTAGAGGTTGGCGGTGGTGCCGCCGGGGGACGCGGCCAGCAGCATCATGCCCACGGCCAGCGCCGCTTCCAGGGCAAAGCCCAGGGTGATGAGGAAGCATGCCAGGGGCAGCAGGATGATCTGGCAGACCAGGCCGATCAGCACAGGCTTGGGATAGCGCACCACGCGGGCGAAGTCGGCGAGGGTCAGGGACAGGCCGAGGCCCAGCATGATGATGCCCAGAGCGATGGGCATGAAGAGCGTCAGCAAGGGACCGTTGGTCATTGTCATTATTCTCCAACCGGGGTGGGCCGATTGTTTCGGCCTCTTGGGCGCTTGTAACTGGCCTTGCGGGCCAAAACCACGTCATCCTGTAACAAAATGCGAAAGTCTGTAGCGAACCGGGCGGGATCGTGAGGCGAGCGAGCCACCTTTTGTAGGTCCGAGGGGGACGCCTAGTCCTTGCTCGCGAACCGCCCAGCGCGGATGCGGCCGGAAACTGCGTTCTTCCTGTAGCAGCGAGCGCGCCATGCGCGCGATCGCGGGCATGGCCCGCTCCTACAGGTGGATTAGTACGAGGGCTTACCTTCCCCCTGCGCCATTATTCCTTCGATCAGATCGCCGTGGCGCCGCCATCCACCGGCAGGGCGATGCCGGTGGTGAAGCCGGCGTTGTCGCTGCACAGGTAGAGCACGGCGGAGGCGATCTCCTCGACGCGGCCGACGCGGCCCACCGGGTGCATGGCGGCGGCGAACTCGGCCTTCTTCGGGTCGGCCTCGTAGGCACGGCGGAACATGTCGGTGTCGATGACCGCCGGGCACACGGCGTTGATGCGGATTTTCTTCTTCGCGTACTCGATGGCGGCGGACTTGGTCAGGCCGATCACCGCGTGCTTGGAGGCGGCGTAGATGCTCATCTTCGGCGCGGCGCCCAGGCCGGCAACCGAGGCGGTGTTGACGATGGCGCCACCGCCTTGCGCCAGCATCACCGGAATCTGGTGCTTCATGCACAGCCAGACGCCCTTCACGTTCACGCCGATGATGGCGTCGAACTCGCTTTCCTCGCCGTCGGCCAGCTTGCCCTTCTCGATCTCGATGCCGGCGTTGTTGAAGGCGTAGTCCAGGCGACCGTAGGCGGCCACGGTGCCCTCCACCAGCGCCTTGACCTCGGCGTCGCGGGTCACGTCGCAGCGGATGAAGGTGGCCTCGCCGCCCGCCGCGCGGATCAGCTCGACGGTGGCTTCGCCGCCCTTGGCATCGACGTCGGAAACCACGACCTTCACGCCCTGCTGGGCGAAGGCCTGGGCGGTGGCGCGGCCGATGCCGTTGGCGGCGCCGGTGACCAGGGCAACCTGGCCGGAAAGCAGCTGACTCATGTGTGTTCCTCGAAGGCGTGGGCAAGGGAAAAGGGATAACCGTGGCAGTCTAGCCAGCGCGCTGCGGGCGCGAAGCACTATCAGGCGGCGCGACGTCGCTGCATCCATGCCGATGATGATTACGGCGAAGGAGGATCACTGACGCCGATGGGCGGACATTCCTCCGGCGGACGGAGCTTGCCGCGACGCCCCGCGCGGACTATCACCTAGGCTTTCCCACTGACAGAGTTCACTGCCATGTCCGCCCAGATCAATCGCCAGTTCCAGCTCGCCCAGCGCCCGGTCGGCGCCGCCACCCGCGACACCTTCGCCTATGTGGAAACCCCGGTCGGCGAGCCCGGCCCGGGGCAGATCCTGGTGAAGAACCTGTACCTGTCGCTGGACCCGGCCATGCGCGGCTGGATGAACGACGCCAAGTCCTACATCGCCCCGGTGGCCATCGGCGACGTGATGCGCGCGCTGGGCGTCGGCAAGGTGATCGCCTCGCAACACCCGGACTTCAAGGTCGGCGACGAAGTGAACGGCGCCCTGGGCGTGCAGGATTACTTCCTCGGCGAGCCCAAGGGCTTCTACAAGGTCGACAGCCAGCGCGCGCCGCTGCCGCTGTACCTCTCCGCGCTGGGCATGACCGGCATGACCGCCTACTTCGGCTTCCTCGACGTCGGCCTGCCCCAGGCCGGTGACACCGTGGTGGTCTCCGGCGCCGCCGGCGCGGTGGGCAGCGTGGTCGGGCAGATCGCCAAGATCAAGGGCTGCCGCGTGGTCGGCATCGCCGGCGGCGCCGACAAGTGCCGCTACCTGGTAGAGGAGCTGGGCTTCGATGGCGCCATCGACTACAAGGCCGAGGACGTGCCCGCCGGCCTCAAGCGCGAGTGCCCTAAGGGCGTCAATGTGTTCTTCGACAACGTCGGCGGCGACATCCTCGACGCGGTACTGGGCCGCCTGGCGCCCAAGGCGCGGGTGGTGATCTGCGGTGCGATCAGCCAGTACAACAACAAGGAGGCCGTGCGCGGCCCGGCCAACTACCTGTCGCTGCTGGTCAACCGCGCGCGCATGGAAGGCATGGTGGTGATGGATTACGCCCACCGCTTCCAGGAAGGCTTCAAGGACATGGCGACCTGGATCGCCGAAGGCAAGCTGAAGTCGAAGGAAGACATCGTCGAAGGCCTGGAAACCTTCCCCGAAACCCTGGCCAAGCTGTTCAGCGGCGAGAACTTCGGCAAGCTGGTGCTGAAGGTCTGACGATCGCTGCCGTTGCCGGCATCTTCCGTAGGAGCGGACTCCGTCCGCGATGGCTTCCGGCGCGATGCGGACGGATCGCGGACGAAGTCCGTTCCTACGCTTGGCCCCAGTTCCTGTAGGAGCGAGCTTGCTCGCGAACCGGCCCAGCTCCGCCCCCGTCGGGAGGCACATTCGCGAGCAAGCTCGCTCCCACAGGGCACCTTCCCCACTTCCCTGCTCTAACTCGATGATTTCCGACAAGCCCTGTTGAGTCTTTCCGGCTAGGATTTCCCTTGGTCGATTCCAAGGAAGATCCCTCGATGTTGCTCGCCCGTTGGCTGCCCGGCCTGAACAGCCTGCTGCATTACCGTTCCGACTGGCTGCCGCGCGATATCCAGGCCGGTCTGTCGGTGGCCGCGGTGCAGATTCCCACTGCCATCGCCTATTCGCAGATCATCGGCTTCCCGCCCCAGGTCGGGCTCTACGCCTGCATCCTGCCGATGCTGATCTACGCCATCGTCGGCAGCTCCCGGCAACTGATGGTCGGCCCGGACGCCGCCACCGCCGCCATGGTCGCGGCGGCCATCACGCCCTTGGCCGCCGGCAACCCGGAGCGCCTGCTGCAATTGTCGATGATCGTCGCGGTGATGGTCGGCGCGTTGTCCATCGCCGCCGGTTTCGCCCGCGCCGGCTTCGTTGCCAGCTTCCTCTCGCGGCCGACGCTGGTGGGGTATCTCAACGGCATCGGCCTGAGCCTGATCGCCGGCCAGCTGGGCAAGATCCTCGGCTACCACAGCGAGACCAGCGGCTTCGTCCGTGGCTTGATCGCCCTGGTGCGCAACCTGGCCGACACGCACCTGCCAACCCTGGCGCTGGGCATCGGCACGCTGGCGCTGATGATCCTGCTGCCACGGCGCTACCCGAAGATACCCGGCGCGCTGGTGGGCGTGCTGTTCGCCTCGCTGGTCGCCGCGCTGTTCAGCCTCGACCAGTACGGCATCAAGCTGCTCGGCGAAGTGCCGCAGGGCCTGCCGCACCTGAGCTGGCCGAAGACCAGCGTCGAGGAGCTGGGCAGCCTGTTCCGCGATGCCATGGGCATTACCATCGTCAGCTTCTGCAGTGCCATGCTCACCGCCCGCAGCTTCGCCGCCCGCCATGGCTACAGCGTCGACGCCAACCACGAGTTCATGGCGCTGGGCATGGCCAACATCGGTGCGGGGATTTCCCAGGGCTTCGTCATCAGCGGCGCCGACTCGCGCACGGCGGTGAACGACATGGTCGGCGGCGAGAGCCAGATGGTCGGGGTGGTGGCTGCGCTGGTGATCGGCCTGGTCCTGCTGCTGTTCAGCAAGCCGCTGGGCTGGGTGCCGATGCCGGCGCTGGGCGCGGTGCTGCTGATGGCCGGCTGGGGCCTGATCGACTTCCGCGCGCTGCGCGGCTTCTGGGCCCTGAGCCGGTTCGAGTTCGGCCTGTGCGTGCTGACCACGGTCGGCGTGCTCAGCGTCGGCGTGCTGCCGGGCATCTTCGTCGCTATCATGCTCGCCCTGCTGCGCCTGCTCTACCTCACCTATCGCCCGCACGACGCGGTCATGGGCTGGGTGCACGGCATCGACGGCCAGGTGGAAGTCGAGCAATACCCCACTGCACGCACCCTGCCGGGGCTGGTGATCTACCGCTTCGACGCGCCGATCCTGTTCTTCAATGCCGACTACTTCAAGCAGCGTCTGCTCGACGTGGTGGCGCAGGCGCCGAACGCGCGGGCGGTGCTGCTCAATGCCGAGGGCATCCTCAACCTGGACATCAGCGGCCTGACCACGCTGCGCGAAGTGCAGCAGACGCTCGACGCCCAGGGTGTGCACCTGTCCCTGGCGCGGGTCACCGGCGAAACCCTGGCAATGCTCAGGCGCTCCGGCGCGCTGGGCGAGGTGAAACCGCCGCTGGTGTTCAGCTCGGTGCGCGCCGGGGTCAAAGCCTACCGGCGCTGGCACAGACAGGGCAAGCGCAAGCTGGCCGTCAACGCTCCGCCATCAGAGGCGGAACTGCCCGACCAGCCCCTGTAGTTCGCGGCTGAGCTGCGCCAGCTCGACGCTGGACGACGCGGTGGACTCCATGGCCTGTGCCGACTCGTCGGCGATGCCCCGGATGCTGCTGACGCTGCGGCTGATCTCTTCGGCCACGGCGCTCTGCTGCTCCGACGCGGCGGCGATCTGCTGGTTCATCTGGTGGATCACCGCCACCGCCGAGGCAATGGTGCCGAGCGCGGCCTCGGTCTGCACCGCGTCGCCCACGGTCATCTCCACCAGCGCGTGACTGCGCTGCATGCGCTGCACCGAGGTGCTGGCGCCGCTCTGCAGGGCGGCGATCAGCGTCTCGATCTCGGCGGTGGACTGCTGGGTACGGCGCGCCAGCGCGCGCACCTCGTCCGCCACCACGGCAAAGCCCCTGCCCTGCTCGCCGGCCCGCGCGGCCTCGATGGCGGCGTTGAGCGCCAGCAGGTTGGTCTGCTCGGCGACGTTCTTGATCACGTCCAGCACGCTGCCGATGCTCTGGCTCTCGCGGCCGAGCTGCTCGATGCTGTCGGTGGCCGCGCGCACCGCGTCGGCCAGTTGCTCGATCCGGCCGAGGGTCTGGCGCACCACGTCCTGGCCGCTGGCGACCTTGCCGTCGGCCTGCTCGGCGGAGCTGGCGGCCTCCTCGGCGTTGCGCGCCACGTCGTGGACGGTGGCGGCCATCTGGTTCATCGCCGTGGCGACCTGGTCGGTCTCGGCCTTCTGGCTGTTCACCCCGTGCTGGGTGCGCTCGGTGACGCTGGACAGCGCCTGCGCCGAGGCGGTGATCTGCCCGACCCCGTCGCGCAGGCGGCTGACGATGCCGCGCAGGCTGTCGGCCATGCTGCCCACCGCGCCCATCAACTGGCCCACTTCGTCCTTGCGCTGCACCTCGATGCTCACGCTCAGGTCGCCTTCGGCGATGCGGCTGGCCATGCCGATCACCTGGCGCAGCGGGCGCACGATCATCCAGGTGATCAGCAGCGACGCCAGTGCGCCCACCAGCAGCGCCAGCGCGGCCGAACCGATGATCGACAGAGTGTTGGTGCGCAGATGGCCCTGCATCGCCGCACGCTGGGCGGCATAGGCATCGTCGACCTGCTGCATGACCTGGGCGGCGCGCTCGTTCATCTGCGCGTGGACCTGTTTTTCCTGCTGCAGGCTGGCGGTGTATTCGTCGAGTTTCTCGACGAAGGCGTTGATGTTGGTGATGACGTCCTTGAGCACCGAGACGTAGGTCGGGTCGGTGATGGTTTCCTGCAGCTTGGCGGACAGCTCCAGCGCCTCGGCGGCGGACTTGATGCGGCCGCCCTCGGCCTTCTCCTCGCTGCCGGCCTCCAGGCGCGAGCGCGCTTCGTTCAGGCCCTGCAGCACCAGGCGGTAGAGCTGGCTGACCTGGGCGGCCTGCTGCAGCAGTTCCTCACCCTTCTGGCCCTGGGAGTCCTTGAGTTCATAGGCGCCGTCATCGGCCAGGCTGGATTGCAGGATGTCCAGGCTGTTCGAGGCGCCGTTCACCGACCAGGTGGCAGCGTCCAGCGACAGGCGACGGCTCTTGCTGGATTGCTCGAAGCGGGCGAAGGCGGCGAGGTAGTCGGCCACGCCCTGCTCCACCCGCGCCATCGCCGCGGCCTGGTCGGGCTCGGCCTTGAGCCGCGCGACGGCGTCGTTGAGCGCGCCGGCGTGCTCGCGCAGGCGCTTGGCAGAGGCGTCGCTGGCGTCGATCACGAAGTCCTTCTCGCTCTGGCGCATCTCCAGCAACTCGCGGTTGATGGTCGACATGTCGCCGAGCAGGTCGAAGCGCTGGGAAATCGCCCGCAGCGAGGTGACACCGATCACCGCCACCAGGGCGGTCAGCAACAGCACCAGGCCGAACCCGATGGCCAGTTTCTTCGCCGTTCCCATATCGGCCAGACGACGCTGCACGAAGGCAACCATGGCATCTCCCCCCATCCGCAATGGCGTTGCAGGAAATCCTCGAAGGTCTCCTGATCGTTATCGCTGCTTTTGCGCGGAACATTAGGAGCGCCGATCGCCGGTTGGATAGAGGGCAAGGCGGTGATGGCACGGTGATGCTGCGCAGAGATACGCCGAGGTCGTATCCAGAACACTGATCAGAAGTTTCCAGCGCAACCAAGGACGCTGCCGACAGAATCATCACGTTCTCAACGGGCAGATTCCTGCACCTCTTCTCTCGCCGGAGGTGCACGGATGGGTGCGCGCTATCGACTGATCCTGCAGCGTCCGCTCAATGGCCTGGCGCCGAGCCTGGCGCTGCCGGAGCTGTACCGCGAGCAGCGGCTCATCGACCCGCTGCTGAGCTGGCGCGAGCTGCCGCCGATCCGCCATTTCGTCTGTGCGCTGGACTGCGACGAGCCCACCGGCGAGCGGCTCGATTGCTGGCACGACGCGGAAACCGGGCGGCGGCTGGTGCATGCCATTCTCGGCCTGATCCACAGCGACGCCCTGGCGTTCGGCAACCGCCAGGCGCTGCTGCTGGAACTCTACGACTTCAGCGAACGCATGGAGCGCGCCCGCTTCGGCGACAACCGCTGGCACCTGGGCCTGGAGCTGGCGTTCGACTGACGGGATTACTTCGGGCGGATCATGCTGAAGGTGTCGCGGGTGTAGCTGTACTGGGTGCCGCCCAGGCGACCGACCAGGTCCAGCTTTGCCGGGTCGACGTGGCGAGCGTCCTGCATCACCGCGTCGTCGATATGCGCCAGCAGCACGCGGGCGAAGATCAGCATGCTGGCGGGGTTGTCCGCCGGGTACGGCATGATTTCCGCCAACTGGCATTCGAAGGCCACCGGTGCGCCGGCCACGCGCGGCGGCGCCACGCGCTCGCTGGGCAGGGTGGCGATGCCGGCGTGCTCGATCTCGCTGACGCCGCGGGGCAGCCAGGCGGCGGTGGCGTTCATCTGCTCGGCCTGGGCAGCGCTGACCAGCTGGATAACCAGCTCGCCGGTCTCGCGCACGTTGTGCAGGGTGTCCTTGAGGCTGCCGTCCTCGCGCACGCTGGTGTTGACCAGCAGGGTCGGCGGCGAGTCGCTGACGACCTGGAAGAAGCTGAACGGCGCGAGGTTGCTGGTGCCGTCCGCCGACAGCGTGGTGACCCAGGCGATCGGGCGCGGCGTGACGGTGGATGCCAGCCAGCGGTAGGCCTCGGCCTTGGGCAGTTGGGTGAAGTCGAGTTGCATGGGCTGATCCGGACAGAACGGTGGGAAGACCCGGGCCGCCTGCGCGGCCCGGCGCTGCGCGGCTCAGCGGCCGGCGCGGGATTCCTTGATGTAGAAGCGCGCGCGGCTGGCCTTGTCGGCGCAGCCATCGTACGCCTCGACCTGCTGTTGGGTCTTGGCCGTGGTGAGCAGGCCGAGGGCCTTGGAATAGCTGACGGTCCCGGCGAAGCCTTCGGCCTTGGCCAGGTCCAGCTCGTGCCAGGCGGCGTTCAGCTCGTTGGCGCAGCTGTCGCGGTTCACGGTCTTGCCCGAGCAACCGGCAACGGCCAGCAGCATGGCGATGATCAGGGGAATACGCGGCATGACGAAACTCCTGCAGGTGATAAGGGCAAATCCAGCTTAGAACGCGGCGCAGAGGCCTGCGCGACGGCGCGGCAGTATGCCACCGGACGAATGGCATTTCAGCGACTACTACACTGTTTGCCCACGGGACACCCCGAGAAGGAGAAGGTCATGGAGCACCAGGGCAGCTGCCATTGCGGGCAGATCGCGTTCGAAGTGGAAGGGGACGTCGGCGACGTCGTGTCATGCAACTGCTCGATCTGCCGGCGCAAGGGCTCGCTGCTGTGGTTCGTGCCGCGCGGCAAGCTGAAGCTGACCACTCCTGAGAGTGCGATGAGCACCTATACGTTCAACACCCACCGCATCGAACACCGCTTCTGCCCCACCTGCGGCTGCGCGCCGCTGGCCTACGCCAACGCACCGGACGGCACGCCGATGGCGGCGATCAACGTGCGCTGCCTGCCGGGAGTGGACCTGGCCGGCCTGACGGTGAAGGAGTACGACGGCAAGAGCGTGTAAGCCCCTTGAATCCACTGCCGGCTGGAAACCATCGCGGACGGAGTCCGCTCCTACGCGCCGGCATGACCTTGGGTAGGAGCGGACTCCGTCCGCGATTGGCCCGCCGCCACGGCGGACTCGATCACCGCTCCGCGCGAAAGCGCAGGTACTCCACCACCTCGTCCTGGGTACCGCGGAACTCCACGCGCTCGCCCTTGCTTTCGCGCTGGAAGGCGTACATCGGGTCGTAGTACTCGCCCAGCAGGCCCTCGATCCAGCCGCGGTGCAGATCCACCGCGCCGCTGCGCTTCTGCTCGTCCAGGGCCGCATCCATGATCGCCGCCAGGCGCTGGTAGCGCTCCCCGCCCAGGCGCTTGACGATGCCGGACAGACTCTTGCGCAGGTACGTGGCAAAGGCGTCGAAGCCGCCCTCTTCGCCCACCACCTGCACATGGTCGGCGCACAGGTTCACCACGTAGTCCTTGAGGATGCGCTCCACGCGCTGCTCGAAGCTGTCTTCCAGCCACACCAGCGGGTAGTGCTGCATGCCCTGGTACAGCTCCAGCGGCACCGAGCAACTGCCGACGATGCGGCCCTCGTCCTCCAGCACGAACTGCTCCATGCCGGCATGGCGCTTCTTCAGGATATCGATGGCCAGGCGGTTCTCGAAATCGATCTGCGCCGGCTGCGGCGTGGCGCGGCGGCCGAAGGCGGAGCCGCGATGGTTGGCGTGGCCTTCCAGGTCCAGGCTGTTGGAAAGCTGGGCGATGACCTCGGTCTTGCCGGTGCCGGTCAGGCCCCCCACCAGCACGAACTGGCACTCCTCGACGGCGGCGCGGGTGGTGTCGAAGAGGAAGCCACGCATCGCCTTGTAGCCGCCGACCACGCGGGGGTACTCGATGCCGGCCTCGCTCTTGAGCCACTGCTGGGTGATCTGCGAACGCAGCCCGCCGCGGAAGCAGTACAGGTAGCCCTCCGGGTTGGCCCTGGCGAAGTTCGCCCAGGCCTCGATGCGTGCGGCCTTGAGCTTGCCCATGACCAGCTCGTGGCCCAGGGCGATGGCCGCCTGCTGGCCGTTCTGCTTGTAGCAGGTGCCGACCTTCTGCCGCTCGATGTCGTTCATCAGCGGCAGGTTGGTCACATGGGGGAATGCGCCCTTGTGGAATTCGACCGGGGCGCGCACGTCCATCATCTTCACGTCGCCGAGGAACAGCTCGCGGTAGTGGCGGGTGTTGTCGCGCATCACATCACCTCGACCGCGCGACTCTGTCGCTCGACCAGTTCGCCGATGGGCGCCAGGTCCATCCCCAGTTCCTTGGCCGTGGCGAGGAACTGCGCCTCGCCCGCGGGCTCCACCGCCACCAGCAGGCCGCCGCTGGTCTGCGGATCACACAGCAGCAGCTTGTGCAATTCGGGCAGCGGCGCGATGCGCTCGCCGTAGCTGTCGAAGTTGCGCAGGGTACCGCCCGGCACGCAGCCGGCTTCCAGGTAGTACTCGACGCTGCCCAGGCGCGGCACGGCGTCGTAGCGGATGCGCGCGGTCAGCCCGCTGCCATCGGCCATTTCCACCAGGTGGCCGAGCAGGCCGAAGCCGGTGACATCGGTCATCGCCTTCACCCCGTCGAGCTTGCCGAAGCGCGCGCCGGGCTTGTTCAGGGTGCACATCCAGTCGCGGGCGACGCCCACGTCTTCGGCGCGCAGCTTGGCCTTCTTCTCTGCTGTGGTGAGGATGCCGATGCCCAGCGGCTTGGTCAGGTACAGCTTGCAGCCGACGGTGGCGGTGTCGTTGCGCTTCATGAAGCGCTTCTCCACCAACCCGGTGACCGCCAGGCCGAAGATCGGCTCGGGGGCGTCGATGGAGTGCCCGCCGGCAAGCGGAATGCCGGCTTCGTCGCAGACCTTGCGGCCGCCGGCGATCACCTCGCGGGCGATTTCCGGCGCCAGCACGTTCACCGGCCAGCCGAGGATGGCGATGGCCATCAGCGGGTCGCCGCCCATGGCGTAGATGTCGCTGATGGCGTTGGTGGCGGCAATACGGCCGAAGTCGAAGGGATCGTCGACGATCGGCATGAAGAAATCGGTGGTGGACACCACGCCACGCTCGGCGTCGATTTCATAGACCGCTGCGTCATCGCGCGAGGCGTTGCCGACCCACAGCCTGGGGTCGAGATTCTGCGCACCGCTGCCGGCGAGGATCACCTCCAGGACCTTGGGGGAAATCTTGCAGCCACAGCCGGCACCATGGCTGTACTGGGTCAGGCGGATCGGTTCGCTCATCGGGAGGCTCCGGGCAGGGAAATCAAACGGCGATTCTAGCAAAGCCCGGCTTGGCGCGACCGCTTCCCCCGGCGTATCGTCGCAGGGTTCGTCACGCGGAGTTGCCCCATGTCAAAACAGATCGCGCTGGTACTCGGTTCCGGCGGCGCGCGCGGTTATGCGCATATCGGAGTGATCGAGGAGATCGAACGGCGCGGCTATGAAGTGGTGTGCATCGCCGGCTGCTCCATGGGCGCGGTGATCGGCGGCATCTACGCCGCCGGCAAGCTGGGCGAATACCGCGACTGGGTGGAGAGCCTGGACTACCTCGACGTGCTGCGCCTGCTCGACGTCAGCTTCCGCCTCGGCGCCATCCGGGGCGAACGGGTATTCGGCAAGATCCACGAAATTCTCGGCGAGATCGACATCGAGCAGCTGCCGATCCCCTACACCGCCGTGGCCACCGACCTGACCAACCAGCAGGAGATCTGGTTCCAGGAAGGCTGCCTGCACCAGGCCATGCGCGCCTCGGCGGCGATCCCCAGCCTGTTCACCCCGGTCATGCAGGGCACCCGCATGCTGGTGGATGGCGGCCTGCTCAACCCGCTGCCGATCGTTCCGGTAGTCTCGACCCACGCCGACCTGATCGTCGCGGTCAACCTCAACGCCACCAACCAGCGCCAGTATTCCCTGCCGGTGATCGAGCGCCCGGCGGCGCTCAAGGGCCGTTTCGATTCGGTGATCTCGGGGTTGTCGAACAAGCTGAGCTTCTTCCGCCGCGGCGAAGTCGAGCCGCCACCCGAGTTGATCGCCGACGCCCTGCTCCACCCAATGCCGGCTGCGTCGGAGGAGCCCGCCGAACCGGAAATGCAGCAACCCGCCGCCGCCCCGCTGGCCAAGGGCTCGCCGCGCTCGGCCACCGGCAGCCAGGTGATCGACAGCAGCAGCCCGGCCTCGCTGCTGGAGCTGGTGAACCAGAGCTTCGAGGTGATGCAGACGTCGCTGGCGCAGTACAAGATCGCCGGCTACCCGCCCGACATCCTGATCAACGTGCCCAAGCGCGTGTGTCGCTTCTTCGAGTTCTACAAGGCCCCGGAGCTCATCGCCCTCGGCCGGCAGATCGCCAGCGATACGCTGGATCGGTATGAGGCGGAAAATCCGTACTGAATGAGCTGGCCCCGGGTGCGCGCGATGCGCGCAATCGCGGGCATGGCCCGCTCCTACAGGGGAACAGCAGTGCCATGCGGTTCGCGAGCTAGAACCAGGCATCCCCTCGATCCTACAAAGAGCGTGCGGGGTCCCGCCCGTAGGAGCGGACCTTGTCCGCGAAATCCATCGCGGCGGACATAGCAGTTGCCGGGCTATTCCGTCGAACATCGCCTGCCGGCGATTCGCGGAGAAGCTCCGCTCCTACAAGAGCGTTCGCATCGATCTGGCTTGGGCTCTTGAGGATTCCAGAGAAACATCCGCGCACTCCGAACGGCCCCGTTCAGAAGGCCGAGTGGAAGCGGAGTTTCAGGGGTTGAGCGACATGGATGTCGCGAGAGCGCTGTCGGGCCAGGGATGGCCCGTCAGCGCGTGCCCCTGAAACTTCGCTTCAAGGAGGGTATTTTTCGCCTAAGCGAAAAACCGGATGTCCGGGGCAAGACCTTTGCCTACTTTGGGTGGGGCGGCCATCCGTCGTTTGCCAAAGTAGGTCGCCCGAGGGGGCGAAACGGGGAATCCGCGCGCACGCCGGTGCGGCGCAGAAACACCCAAAGCACAAGCAAGGGCATCGCGTAGAAGCTCCGCTCCTACGAGATCAAAAGCCCCTCACCCTAACCCTCTCCCGCAAGCGGGAGAGGGAACCGTCCAGCACAAAGCGGAACCACGCAGCCAGCCTGCACGACCATCCCGCTAAACAGGGCCTGTCGCCAGTTTCGTAGGGCGCATAACGCGCCAGCGTTATCCGCCGCGGTGGTATCGGCGGATAACCCGTTCCGGGTGATGCGCCCTCCGTGCTGCTCAAAAGGTCAGCCCTCGCGCAAGCGATAACCAACCCCCGCCTCGGTGACGATGAACCGCGGCGTCGCCGGATCGTCCGCGAGCTTCTGCCGCAGATGCCCGACCACCACCCGCAGGTAGTGGGTGTCCTCGGTATGCGTCGGCCCCCAGATGTCCTTGAGCAATTGCTGCTGGGTGACCACCCGGCCGACATGCCGCGCGAGGGTCGAGAGCACCGCGTATTCCTTGCGCGTCAGCGAGACTTCCTCGCCGTCGAGCAGCACGCGGCGGTAGGAGAAATCCACGCTGAGCGGCCCCACCGCGACCACCGCCTCCTGCGTCTCGCCACTGGCGCCCTGGCGCAGCAACACACGGATGCGCGCGAGGAACTCCTGGATGCCGAAAGGCTTGGTCACGTAGTCGTTGGCGCCGCTGTCCAGCGCCAGCACCTTCTCGCTCTCGCTGGCGCGCACCGAGAGCACCAGCACCGGCACCTGCGACCACTCGCGCAGTTCGCGCAGCACGTCCTGGCCGTCCTTGTCCGGCAGGCCGAGGTCGAGCACCACCAGGTCCGGGCGGCCCAGCGCCGCCTGGGCCAGGCCCTCTTCGCCGGTGCCGGCTTCGAGCACCTTGTAGCCGCCGGCGCTGAGGCTGATGCGGAGGAACTTGCGGATCTGCGGTTCGTCGTCGACGACCAGAATGGTGGCGGCGCTGGCGTTCATCGGCAGTACGGGCTGGCTGGGGGCGTCCAGCTTGAGCCTTTCAGACAGCGGCATCAAGCTGCTCCAGGTCCGGCTGCTGCTGAAGCGGCAAGTGCAGCACGAGGGTCGTGCCGCGGCCGTCGATGCCGTCCTCCACGGTGATCCGCCCGCCATGGGCGCCGACCATGCCCTGGCAGATCGCCAGGCCCAGGCCGGTGCCCTGCCCGCCCCGGTCGCCGCGGGCGGCGGTGTAGAACATGTCGAAGATCTTCTCGCGCTCAGCCGGCGGAATGCCGGGGCCTTCATCGCTGACCGAGAAACGCAGCTCGCCCTCGCCCGACTCCACCGCTATCCGCAGGCGACCTTGCGGCGGCGAGAAGCGCGCGGCGTTTTCCAGCACGTTGACCAGCGCCTGTTCGATCAGCGCGGCATGCACGTAGAGCAGCGGCAGATCCGGCGGCACGCGGGTTTCCACGCGATACGGAGCGACCACCGCGCGCAGGCGGTTGAGCGCGCTACCGACGATGTCGCCCGGCGCTACCCAGTCGCGGGACAACTTCAGGCCGCCGTGGCCGAGGCGGGTCATGTCCAGCAGGTTCTGGATGTAGCGATCCAGGCGCTCGGCTTCGTCGCGGGTGCTTTCCAGCAATTCGCGGCGATCCGGTGGCGGAATCGCGTCGCCCAGGGCCAGCAGGCTGTCGATGGCGCCGCGCATGGAGGTCAGCGGCGTGCGCAGGTCGTGGCTGACCGACGCCAGCAGCGCGCTGCGCAGTTGTTCGGTTTCGCCGTGCAGGCGCGCGGCCTCCAGGTCTTCGGCCAGGCGCGCACGGGCCAGGGCTTGCGCCAGCGGCTGGCCGAGGGCGGCGAGCAGGCGACGCCGCGAACCCGGCAGCGGCTGGCCGTCGCGCGGGCTGACGCCGAGCAAGGCCAGCGGGCCGTCCTCGCCGGACAGTGGCCACCACCACCAGCGGCCGCCGGGCAGCGTACCGGTGCCCAGGCCGGCGGGCTGGTCGTGCTGCCAGGCCCAGTCGGCGGCGGCGCGCTCCTGGTCCTCCAGCGCACGATCCAGGCCGCCCTCCACCTTCCACTCGCCATGCACGCGGCCGAGCAGGCAGATATCCAGCCCGTCCCAACCGCCCAGTTGCTGCGCCGCGGCGGCCATCACCGCCTGGCGATCGGTGGCGGCGGTGAGCTTGCGCGAGAGGTCGAGCATCTGGCTGGTTTCTTCCTGCGTCTCGCGCAGCGCCTGCAACTGCCGGCGCTGGCGGGCGGCCAGGTTACCGGTGAGGCCGGCCATGAGCAGGAAGAACAGCAGGGTCAGCACGTCCTCTTCGCGCTGGATGGAGAAGGAGAAGTGCGGCGGGATGAACAGGAAGTCGTAGGCCAGGAACGACACCACCGCGCAGGCCAGCGCCGGGCCGAGGCTGCTGCGCACCGCCACCAGCAGCACGGCGGCGAGGAACACCAGGGAGATGTTCGGCAGCTCCAGCACGCTGGCCACGGCCCAGGCCAGGGCACTGGCGCCGGCGGCGGCCAGCACGGCGAGCAGGTAGTTGCCCCAGGGCCAGGGCGTTGGCGGTCGCGAGGTCGGCGGCGCAAGGTCGGCGTCGCTGTCGAGCACGCTGATTTCCAGCCCGTCGCCCAGGCGCAGCAGGCGCGCCGCGAGGCCGCCGCCGAACAGCCGGCGATGCCAGCGTTGCCGCGAACGGCCCACCAGCAGCAGCGTGGCGCGGCGCTCCTTGGCGTGTTCGACCAGGGTGCGCGCGACTTCGCCGCCGCGCAGTTCCACCACGTCGCCGCCCAGGCGCTCGGCCAGTTGCTGGGCGTTCTGCAACTGCATGCGCGACTCCTCGCTGCGCGCATCGCCGGTGTCCACATGCACCAGCGACCAGGGCAGGTGCCGGCGCTCGGCCACACGGCTGGCGTGGCGCACCAGACGCTCGGCGTTGGGTTCGCCGTCCACGCCGACCAGCAGCCGCCCGCGCACGGCGGGGGCCTCGCCGCCCTGCTGGCGGTAGCGGTGGGCAAGGTCGGCATCCACCCGCGCGGCGGCGGTCTGCATGGCCAGCTCGCGCAGCGCGGTCAGGTTGGTCTGGCTGAAGAAGGCGTCGATGGCGGCACGGGCCTGCTCGGGCACGTAGACCTTGCCCTCGCGCAGGCGCTCCAGCAGCTCGCGCGGCGGCAGGTCGACCAGCAGCAGCTCGTAAGCCTCCTGCAGCACCCAGTCGGGCACGGTTTCACGCACCTGTACGCCGGTGATGTCGCGCACCTGGTCGTTGAGGCTTTCCAGATGCTGCACATTGACCGTGGTGTAGACGTCGATGCCGGCCGAGAGCAGTTCCTGGATGTCCTGCCAGCGCTTGGCGTGGCGGCTGCCGGGGGCGTTGCTGTGGGCGAGCTCATCCACCAGCGCGAGCGTCGGCGGGTCGCCCAGCAGGCCGTCGAGGTCCATTTCCTCCAGGGTGATGCCGCGGTAGACCGAGCGCTTGAGCGCCTGCTGCGGCAAGCCGGCGAGCAGCGATTCGGTCTCGGCGCGGCCGTGAGTCTCGACGATGCCGACGCGCAACTTCACGCCCTGGCGCAGTTGGCTCTGGGCGGCCAGCAGCATGGCGTAGGTCTTGCCGACCCCCGGGGCGGCGCCGAGGAACACCTTGAGACGGCCACGGCCCATGGGGGGCAGGTCGGCCAGCAGGGCGTCGGCGCGGTTGGGGTCGGTCATGGGGTTATCCTCGGGGCGCGTTGGGCGCTCGTTTCAATGAGGGAGCGAGTTCACGAAAACCCTCTCCCCAACCCGCCCCCTGAAGGGAGCGGGAGCCGTCCTCTGCCCCTGGACGGCCCGACGTTTTTCCTCATACCGCGGCAGCTTCGGTATTGGCGCTGGAGTCTAGCGAGGCAGACTGGCCAGGGCCATGTTCAGCGCCAGCACGTTGACCACGGCGGGACCGATCAGCGGGCGCTCGGTGTTGGCCTCCACCAGTTTCTCCAGGCTTGCCACCGGCACCCCACGTTCCAGGGCGATGCGCGGCACCTGGTACAGCGCGGCGGCGGGCGGCAACTGCGGGTCGAGGCCACTGCCGGAGGTGGTGACCAGCGCCAGCGGCACCGGTTGCCCACCGACCTGTTGTGCGGCGGCGTCCTTGGCGATGCGTTCGGCCAGCGCCGGGTTGCCGGGCGCGAGGTTGCTCGCGCTGCTGGAGACGGTGGCGAAATCGCCGGCCGAGGGGCGCGGATGGAACCACTGGGCGCCGTCGAACTTCTGCGCGATCAATGCCGAGCCACGCACGACCCCCTGATCGTCGCGCACCAGGCTGCCGTTGGCCTGGTCATGGAAGGCGACCTGGGCGATGCCGGTGACGGCCAGCGGATAGAGCACGCCGGTGATGGCGCTGAGCAGGACCAGCGAGGCGATGGCGGGGCGGAGTTGGTTGAGCATGTTTCGTGTTCCTCTGTTGGGTTCGGAGCGGGGCATTTGCCCTCTCCCCCGCCCTCTCCCTGAAGGGAGAGGGGGTAGTTCGGCGTGTCCGGCGAGATCGGTGCTTCCCGATCACTCCGGACGGTCCCCTCTCCCTCTGGGAGAGGGTTAGGGTGAGGGGAAAAAACTGGCGCCTCAGGCCAGACCCACGGCCACCAGGATCATGTCGATCACCTTGATCCCCACGAACGGCGCCAGCAGCCCGCCCACGCCGTAGATCAGCAGGTTGCGGCGCAGCAGCTGCGAGGCGTCGCTGGCCTGCACGCGCACGCCGCGCAGGGCCAGGGGGATCAGCGCGACGATGATCAGCGCGTTGAACACGATGGCCGAGAGGATGGCGCTCTGCGGGCTGGCCAGCTTCATCACGTTGAGCACGCCCAGCTGCGGGTAGATGCCGGCGAACAGCGCGGGGAGGATGGCGAAGTACTTGGCCACGTCGTTGGCCACCGAGAAGGTGGTCAGCGCGCCACGGGTCACCAGCAGTTCCTTGCCCACCTGCACCACGTCCAGCAGCTTGGTCGGGTCGCTGTCCAGGTCCACCAGGTTGGCGGCCTCGCGGGCGGCCTGGGTGCCGTCGTTCATGGCCATGCCGACGTCCGCCTGGGCCAGCGCCGGCGCATCGTTGGCGCCGTCGCCGCACATGGCGACCATGCGCCCCTCGCCCTGCTCCTGGCGAATGCGCGCCAGCTTCTTCTCCGGCGTGGCTTCGGCGATCACGTCGTCCACCCCCGCTTCGGCGGCGATGGCCGCGGCGGTCAGCGGGTTGTCGCCGGTCACCATCACGGTGCGGATGCCCATACGGCGCAGCTCGGCGAAGCGCTCGCGGATGCCCGGCTTGACCACGTCCTTGAGGTGGATGGCGCCCAGCAGCTTGCCGTCGGCCACTACCAGCAGCGGCGTGCCGCCGCTCTGGGCGATGCGCTCGATCTCCTTGGACAGGCTCTCGGGCATCTGCGCGCGGGGCAGGCCGACGAAGGCCAGCGCGGCGTCCACCGCGCCCTTGCGGTAGACGTGGCCGTCGACGTCGATCCCCGACAGGCGCGTCTCGGCGCTGAAGGCAATCGGTGTCACGCGGCTGCGGTCAGGCTCGGGCAGGATGACCTGCGCGCGGAGGAACTCCACAATGGACTTGCCCTCGGGCGTGTCGTCGGCCAGCGAGGCGAGGAAGGCGCCCTCCGCCAGCTCCAGCGGCTGCACGCCGGGGGCGGTGTGCAGGGCGCTGCAGCGGCGGTTGCCGAAGGTGATGGTGCCGGTCTTGTCGAGCATCAGCACGTGCACGTCCCCCGCCGCTTCCACGGCGCGGCCGGACTTGGCGATGACGTTCAGGCGCACCAGGCGGTCCATGCCGGCGATGCCGATGGCCGAGAGCAGGCCGCCGATGGTGGTGGGAATCAGGGTGACCAGCAGCGCCACCAGGAACACCAGCGGCAGGTTGCCGCCGACGAACAGGGCGAAGGGTTTCAGGGTGACGACCACCAGCAGGAAGATCAGCGTCAGGCCGATCAGCAGGATATCCAGCGCCACTTCGTTGGGGGTCTTCTGGCGCTTGGCGCCTTCCACCAGGGCGATCATGCGGTCGAGGGTGGACTCGCCGGGGTTGGCGGTGATCTTCACCAACAGCCAGTCGGACACCAACCGGGTGTTGCCGGTCACCGCCGAGCGATCGCCGCCGGACTCGCGGATCACCGGCGCGGATTCACCGGTGATGGCGGCCTCGTTGACCGCCGCCACGCCTTCGATCACCTCGCCGTCGCCGGGGATCAGCTCGCCGGCTTCGACGCGCACCACGTCGCCCTTGCGCAGGCTGCTGGCGGCGACCTTCTCGAAGTTGCCACTGGCGGTGCGGCGCAGGGCCTGCAGACCCTGGGTGCCAGCCTTGAGGCTGTCGGCGCGGGCCTTGCCGCGACCCTCGGCGAGGGCTTCGGCGAAGTTGGCGAAGAGCACGGTGAACCACAGCCACACGGCGATCTGCACGGCAACGAAGGTGGGCACCGAGTCGCCGCCCACGGCGCAGAGCACGGTGGTCAGCACGGCGGTCAGCGCCACCACCAGCATCACCGGCGAGCGTTGCAGCTGGCGCGGGTCGAGCTTGAGGAAGGCCTGCACCAGCGCCGGCTTCCACAGGGCGGACAGCGCGGTGGTCGGGCGTTTCTCGGCGGCCTTGTTGAGGGCCAGTTCCTGGGTATGTGCGTTCATGTCGTGGTCCTTCAGAAACCGAGCGTCAGGTGATCGGCCACCGGGCCCAGCACCAGCGTCGGCAGGAAGTTCAGGCCGCCCACCAGCAGGATGGTGGCGGTCAGCAGGCTGACGAACAGCAGGCCATGGGTCGGGAAGCTGTTGGGGCCGACCGGCGTGGCCTTCTTCGCCGCCAGGCTGCCGGCGATCGCCAGCACCGGCAGGATGTAGCCGAAGCGGCCGATCAGCATGGCCAGGGCGATCATCAGGTTATGGAACGGGGTGTTGGCGCCGAAGCCGCCGAAGGCCGAACCGTTGTTCGCAGTACCCGAGGTGTAGGCGTAGAGCAACTGGCTGAAGCCGTGGGCGCCGGGGTTGCTCACCGACGCGGCCGGGCCCGGCAGGCTGGCGGCGATGGCGCCGAGCACCAGCACGCCGACCGGCATTACCAGCAGGGTCGCCACCAGCAGGCGCACTTCGCGGGCTTCGAGCTTCTTGCCCAGGTATTCCGGGGTGCGCCCGACCATCAGCCCGGCGAGGAACACGGCGACCAGCACGAACAGCAGCATGCCGTAGAGGCCCGCGCCGACGCCGCCGAAGATCACCTCGCCGACCATCATGTTGAGCATCGCGACCATGCCCGACAGCGGGTTGAGGCTGTCATGCATGGCGTTCACCGAGCCGTTGGAAGCCGCCGTGGTGGTCACCGCCCAGAGCACGCTGGCGGTGGTGCCGAAGCGGCTCTCCTTGCCTTCCAGCGGGGCAACCTGCTCCACCGGCAGCGCGCCGAGCGCCGGGTTGGGCTGGTACTCGGCCCACAGCGAGGCACCCAGGCCGAGGGCGAACAGCACCAGCATGCAGCCGAGGATGGCGCGGCTCTGGCGCAGGTCCTTCACGTAGTAGCCGAAGGTGAACACCAGCGCGGCCGGAATCAGGATGATCGACACGACCTCGAACAGGTTGCTCCAGATGGTCGGGTTCTCGAACGGGTGCGCCGAGTTCACGCCGAAGAAGCCGCCGCCGTTGGTGCCCAGCTGCTTGATGGCGATCTGGCTGGCTGCCGGGCCCAGCGGGATGGATTGGTCGGCGCCCTGCACGGTGAGCGCGTGGGCATAGTCGAGGAAGGTCTGCGGCACGCCCTGCCAGACCAGCAGCAGCGCCAGCAGCAGGCACAGCGGGAGCAGCCCGTAGAGGGTGGCGCGGGTCAGGTCGACCCAGAAGTTGCCCAGGTTGTTCGTCGACTTGCGCGCGATGCCGCGCGCCAGTGCCACTAGCACGGCCAGGCCGACGGCAGCGCTGACGAAGTTCTGCACGGTCAGGCCGAGCATCTGGCTCAGGTAGCTCAGCGAGGCTTCGCCGCTGTAGGCCTGCCAGTTGGTGTTGGTGACGAAGCTCACGGCGGTATTGAACGCCAGCGTCCACTCCAGGCCCGGCAGCTTCTGCGGGTTGAGCGGCAGCAGCCCCTGCAGCATGAGGATGGCGAACAGCAGCACCAGGCCCGCCAGGTTGAACGCCAGCAGCGCCAGGGTGTAGCGCTTCCAGTCCTGCTCGTCCTCGGCATGGATGCCGCAGGCGCGGTAGATGGCCCGCTCCACCGGCAGGAACAGCGGGCTGAGGAAGGTGCGCTGGCCCTCCATCACCTTGTAGTAGAAGCGCCCGAGAAACGGCGCCGGCACCAGCACCAGCGCCAGGAAGGCAACGATCAGCAGTACGTCATGGCTGTTCATGGCCACTCCTAGGAACGGTCGGCGCGCAGCAGCGCCACCAGCAGGTAGATGAACAGCCCCGTGGCCAGGACCAGGGATACACCGTCGAGCACGCTCATGCTTACTTTCTCCTCACGCGGGCGATTCCATCGCTTGATGCGGCGCTTGCCGCCTGACGAAAAGTTTCCGCAAGCACAGCGTAAAGGAGCGATTCCCGACCCCGCCGGCCGGCGTAAAGAAGGCGTAAAGACTGCTCTGCGACGACGATCACGATTTGTATCGGCTCTGGTACACAACGGACACGCTGGCGACACCCGTCGGCCCCAGCCTCGCCGACCATGGCCCGCGCACGCGGTGACGGGTTAGCATGCGTCCGTCGCATGCCCCTCGCGGCCCTTGGCCACCCTGCCCTACGTTTTCCTGCGACAGGTCCCCTCATGCACCAGACCCCTTCCGACGACACACGCCGCTGGACGACACGCGCCCTGCTGGTGGACGACGACGAGCCGATCCGCGAGCTGCTCTGTGGCTATCTGGCGCGCTTCAATATCGAGGCACGCGGCGTCGCCGACGGCGTCGAGATGCGGCGCGCGCTGGAGAACGAGAGCTTCGACGTGGTGGTGCTGGACCTGATGCTGCCCGGCGAGGACGGCCTGTCGTTGTGCCGCCACCTGCGCGCCGAATCCGATATCCCCATCCTCATGCTCACCGCGCGCTGCGAGCCGGCGGACCGCATCATCGGCCTGGAGCTGGGCGCCGACGACTACATGGCCAAGCCCTTCGAGCCGCGCGAGCTGGTGGCACGCATCCAGACCATCCTGCGCCGGGTGCGCGGCGCAACGCCCCCCAGCGAGGACGGCGCGCGCGGCGAACCGCGCGCCCAGGTGCGCTTCGACCAGTGGCGCCTGGACAGCGTGCTGCGCCAGCTGCATGCCCCGGACGGCCTGGTGGTGCCACTGTCCAACGCCGAATTCCGCCTGCTCTGGGTGTTCCTCGAACGCCCGCGGCGGGTGCTCAACCGCGAACTGCTGCTGGACGCCGCCCGTGGCCGCGCCATCGAGGCGTTCGACCGCAGCATCGACCTGCTGGTCTCGCGCCTGCGGCAGAAGCTGGGCGACGATCCGCGCTCGCCCCGGCTGATCAAGACCGTGCGTGGCGAGGGGTACCTGTTCGATGTCCGCGATATCGCCTGACGCCGCGCCCGAGCGCGCCCGGGAAAAACCGCTGGAGCGCGCCGACAGCCTGTTCGCCCGGCTGTTCGGCGTGTTCCTGCTGGCCATCGTGGTCGCCCATCTGCTGGCCTTCGCCTGGTTCCACCACTACGGCCCGCACCGGCCCGACATGCCGCCGCCTCCGCCGCCACCGGAGCAAGGTGTCGAGCGCGGCCCGCCGGCGGAAGGTTTCGCGCCCGGCCCCGAGGGCTTTCGTCCCCCGCCGCCGCCACGCCTGCCGTTCTGGAGCGCGCCGTTCGCCTTCCAGCTGCTGGCGCTGATCCTCGCCGCCGGCATCGGCGCCCGCCTGCTGGCCCGCCCGGTGCAGCGCATGGGCGACGCCGCGCTGCGCCTCTCCGAGGACCTGGACAGCCCGCCGCTGCCGGAAACCGGCCCGCGTGAAGCGCGCCAGGCCGCGCACGCCTTCAACCGCATGCGCGAGCGCATCCGCGAGCAGGTGCAACAACGCAGCCGCATGCTGGTGGCGGTCTCCCATGACCTGCGTACCCCGCTGTCACGCCTGCGCCTGCGCGTCGAGGAAATCGACAACCCGCAGCTGCGCACTCGCATCGGCCAGGACATCGCCGAGATGATCGGCATGCTCGATTCCACCCTGCACTATCTGCAGCAGGAGCGCGCCAGCGAGCCGCTGCAATGGTTCGATGTGAAGGCCCTGGCCGACTCGCTGGCCGAGGACGCCTGCGAGCGCGGCGCCGACGTCGGCGTGGAAGGCTACTGCGCGCCCTTGAAAGTCCAGCCCATGGCGCTGCGTTCGTGCCTGAACAACCTGCTGGACAACGCCCTGCGCTATGCCGGCGACGTCAGCATCGAGCTGCGCGACGGCAGCCGCGAGGTGGAAATCCGCGTGCGCGACCACGGTCCCGGCATTCCCGCCGAGCTGCGCGAGCAGGTGTTCGAGCCCTTCTTCCGCCTCGAAGGCTCGCGCAACCGCAACTCCGGCGGCGTCGGCCTTGGCCTTGCCATCGCCCGCGATGCCGCGCGGCGCCAGGGCGGCGACCTGCACTTCGAGGAAACCCCGGGCGGCGGCGCCACCGCCGTGCTGCGCCTGCCCAGAAGCGCCGCCACGTAGCGCCGTTGTAGCCACCGGCAAACAAAGCGCACACACCCGCGACACAGGCGAGCCCGAGGCTGTCACTCGCGGAGAACCCTCCGCGATGGCAACCACGGAGACGCTCTATGATCAGCGGCGTGAGCAGCAGCTATGCGAGCTACTACACCAGCTCGCTCCCCCGAACCCAGACCGCCAGCAGCACCACCGCCACGCCAGGCGGCAGCAGCGGTGGCGCCCAGGGTGCGGCGAAATTCCAGGAAGACCTGTTCAAATCCATCGACAGCGATGGCGACGGCAGCATCAGCAAGGATGAGCTGACCAGCGCGTTGTCCTCCACCGATGAGGCGGACAGCAGCGATATCGACATCGATGCCCTGCTCAGCGAGCTGGACAGCGACGGCAGCGGCGGCGTTTCCCAGGACGAACTGTCCTCGGCCATGCCGCCGCCTCCCCCGCCACCCGGCAACCTCGGCGGCTCCGCCGACGACCTGATCAGCGCGCTGGACAGCGACGGCGACGGCAGCATCAGCAGCGACGAGCTCACCGCCTTGGGCAGCAGCGACGACGACAGCCAGCGCCTGAGCGACCTGTTCAGCCAGCTCGATGCCGATGGCAGCGGCGCCATCAGCAGCGACGAGCTGTCCAGCGCGTTGCAGGCACAGCGTCCCGACGGCCCGCCCCCGCCGCCTTCGGCATTCAGCGGATCGTCCGACGATGCCTCCGGCAGCTCCTCGGTCAGTGCCGCCAGCGCCAGCAGCGCGGCCACCGAGGCCAACACCGGCGCCGCCTACCAGAAGCTGGTGGCCAACCTGCTCAAGCAGTACCAGAGCAGCGACGTCACCGCGCTCCAGGCCACCAGTGGCAGCCTGGTGAACATAGCCGCCTGATTCGCAGGCGTCGACGCCGCCGGAGCGCCCCCCGCTCCGGCGATTTTGTTCCCATTGCCAGCCCCTGGTCGCTGTCCTACTCTTGGCCCACCCAAATTCATCCGATGATTGGATGTTTCCATGCCAAGCCCCCTTCAGAAACGCTCGCTGGTGGACATCGCCCTCGAGCAGATCCGCCTGCGCATCGACGACGGCACCTGGCCGCTGGGCCAGCGCCTGCCGCCGGAACCCGAACTGGCCGAGATTCTCGGCATCAGCCGCAACACCGTGCGCGAAGCAGTGCGCGTGCTGACTTTCTCCGGCGTGCTGGAAGTGCGCCAGGGCGACGGCACCTACGTGCGCGCCTGTGCCAACCCGCTGGACGCCATGCTGGTGCTCGCCCGCAGTTCGGTGGAACAGGCGCTGGAGGCCCGCGGCATCATCGAGGTGGAAGCCAGCCGGCTGGCCGCCGAGCGCCGCAGCGACGCCGACCTCGCCGCCCTGCGCGAGGCCCTGGAAGCCTCGGCCGCCCACCACGGCGGCGCGCTGGACACCTACATCGCCCATGACCTGGCCTTCCACCAGCGCGTGGTGGACAGCGCCCACAACCCGGTGCTCAGCGAGCTGTACCGCTACTTCTCCCAGGTGATCCGCGCCGGCCTGGAGCGCACCATCGGCGACCCGAGCCGGCCGCAACCCAGCTTCGAGCTGCACCGCGAGCTGCTCGATGCCATCGCCCGTGGCGACGCCGAGGCGGCAGCCCGAGCGAACCGCGCGCTGCTGATCTGACTCTGAACGTTCTCTGCCTTGCTGCCCTGGAATGCCCACCATGTCCCTGCCCCATGACCCGAAAGACACCGAGCACAAGGTGTCCTGCCCGCCCGCCGAACTGCTGATCGACGCCGAGGACGACAGCTCACCCGAGGCGGCCCCGCGCCCGCCCCGCACCTGGCTGTTGCTGCTGGGCCTGGTGCTGGTGGCGATGAACCTGCGCCCGGCGCTGTCCAGCCTCGCCCCGTTGCTCAACAGCGTGCGCGAAGGCACGGGCCTGTCCGCGGCGGCCGCGGGCCTGCTGACCACCCTGCCGGTGCTCTGCCTGGGCCTGTTCGCGCCGCTGGCGCCGATGCTCGCGCGGCGCGTCGGCGCCGAGCGTACCGTGCTGCTGATCCTCTTCACCCTTGCCGGCGGGATCGTCCTGCGCAGCCTGTTCCCGGTGGCCGGGCTGTTCATCGGCAGCGTGGTGGCCGGCGCCAGCATCGGCATCATCGGCGTGCTGCTGCCGGGCATCGTCAAGCGCGACTTTCCGCACATCGCCGGCACCATGACCGGCGTCTACACCATGGCCCTGTGCCTGGGCGCCGCCCTCGCCGCGGGTGCCACCGTGCCGCTGGCCGGATTGATGGGCGACAGCTGGCAGCCGGCGCTGGCCTTCTGGGCGATACCGGCGGTGGTCGCCGCGCTGATCTGGCTGCCGCAGACGCGCCAGAACCACCACGCGCACCGCGCGGCGCGCAAGGTCAGCGGCTTGTGGCGCGACCCGCTGGCCTGGCAGGTGACGCTGTACATGGGCCTGCAATCGTCGCTGGCCTACATCGTCTTCGGCTGGGTGCCGTCGATCCTCATCGACCGGGGCCTGAGCGCGGTGGAAGCGGGCCTGGTGCTCTCCGGGTCGGTGATGGTGCAGTTGATCAGCGCCCTGGTCGCGCCCTGGCTGGCGACGCGCGGCAAGGACCAGCGCCTGGCGGTGGTGACCGTCATGGGGCTGACCCTCGCCGGCCTGCTGGGCCTGCTGCTGGCTCCGCTGTCGGGCATCTGGGGCTGGGCCGTGGTGCTCGGCCTGGGCCAGGGCGGCGCCTTCAGCACCGCGCTGGCGCTGATCGTCCTGCGCGCGCCGGACTCCCACGTCGCCTCCAGCCTGTCCGGCATGGCCCAGGGCGTGGGCTACACCCTGGCGGCCTGCGGGCCGTTCCTGGTCGGCGTGGTGCACGACGCCACCGGCGGCTGGGCGGCGACCGGGGTGATCTTCGTGGTGGTGTCGCTGGCGGCCATCGCCTTCGGCCTGGGCGCCGGGCGGGACAAGCTGGTGCAGGTGAGGAGCGAGCACGTCTGAGCTCGCCGGATCGCAAGGCGTACACCCCGTTCCGGGTTACTCGCCCTACGCCGGAGTACTACTGTAGGAGCGAGCTTGCTCGCGAACAGCGCTTGCGATGGACTCCGGAGTGGCCGATTGCACCCTCTCCCTAACCCTCTCCCTGAAGGGAGAGGGGACTGCTCGCAGCGCGTTGAAAGCTCGAATCCAGCCGGCTGAATCCGAAGGACAACCTTGTGCCGAACGGCTCCCTCTCCCTTCAGGGAGAGGGCTGGGGAGAGGGCAGCCCCCGCTCCCACCCATCAAGCCACCGGCGGCGGCGGAGGCCGTTGCGAGCTGGCGACCCAGGCGCTGACCAGGTTGTACACCACCGCCAGCAGCACCGGCCCGAGGAACAGGCCGATGAAGCCGAAGCTCAACAAGCCGCCGAGCACGCCCAGCAGCACCACCACCAGCGGCAGGTTGCCGCCGCGGCTGATCAGGTAGGGCTTGAGGATGTTGTCCACGCCGCTGATCACGAAGAAGCCCCAGATCGCCATGAACACCGCATAGCCATAGCTCTCCTGGTAGAACAGCCAGATCACTGCCGGCCCCCACACCAGCGGCGGCACCATCAGCAGGCTGCAGACGAAGGTCAGCAGGCCAAGCAGGAAGGCCCCCGGAACCCCCGCGATGAAGAACCCCAGGGTGGCCAGCACGGCCTGGGCGGCGGCGGTGCCGATCACGCCGTTGACCACGCGCTGCACGGTGCCGGCGATGATGTCCATGTACTGCTGCGCGGCGGGGCCGATCAGGCGTTCCAGCACGCCATGGGCGAACGCCTGCAGGCGCAGGCCGTCGCGGTAGAAGAAGAAGATCAGCACCAGGCTCAGCACCAGTTCGAAGATGCCCGCGCCCAGCTTGGCGCTGCGCGCCAGGGCCCAGTTGCCCACCTCGCCCATGTACGGCTTGAGCGCGGAGAACATCGCCACGCCCTGCTGGTCGGCCTGGTACCACCAGCCGATCAGCCGGTCGCCGATCAGCGGCACCCGCGCCATCCACGCAGGCGGCGGCGGCAAGCCGGCAACCTGCAGGTTCTTCACCAGTTCGACACCTTCGCGCACCCGGTCCACCAGGCCGAAGCCCAGCCACACCAGCGGCAGCGCCACCAGCACGATCCAGCCGACGGTCAGCACGCCCGCTGCCGCCGCCTGGCGGCCGCCCAGCAGGTGGGTCAGCAGGCGCATCAGCGGCCAGCTGGCAAAAGCCAGCACGGCGGCCCAGAACAGTGCCGACCAGAACGGCAGCAGCACCCAGATACTCGCGCCCAGCAGGCCGAGCAACAGCAGGCGCAGCAACAGGCGATCGTTGTCGAACATTGGAAACCCCAGTCGGCTCGAAAGCCCCAGTGTAGGGCGTTTCGCCTTCGTGCGTAGGGGAATCAGCGCAGCCAGGTCAGATGAAGCCCTTCGCCATCATCCTTGCCCTGCTCCAGGCGCGCGTCGCGCACGCCCTGGGCGGTGAGCGCGGCACGCCAGTCGCCGGCGTGCTGGCCGGCCAGTTCCACACGCACGCCGGTGTCCAGGCGCAGCGTGCGCACCAGCAGGTCCAGCCAGGCGCCGCCCGGCTCCTGCGGCACATGGCTCAGGGTCAACTCGCCGTTGGCCTTGAGCAGGCGCATCAGGGTGGCCGGGCTGGGCAGCAGTTCGCCAAGGGCGGCGGCGCTGTCCAGCTGCTCGGCGTGCAGGTAGGCACGGCGGTTGCCCCGGGTGATGGTGTAGACCGCCAGCAGGCTGTTTTCGTGGGGCGCAGCCAGGCGCACCAGCAGGTAGGCCTGCTGCTCGTCCGGGCCGAACAACTTGGAATTGCCGAACACCGCGTTGGCCAGCAGGTTGCTGGAGCCGCAATCGCGACTTTCGCACCAGAACAGCGGCGTGGCGTCGGCGGCGAGGAGGTCCTTGCGCGCGGCGGCAAAGGCGCTCTGGCTGGAGTCCTCGTCGGGCAGGCGGTAGGTCACGGCGGTGAGGTCGCCGAGGGCGCGCACTTCGCCTTCCATGCGCAGGCGCCCGCTGATGCGGCTGATCGAGCCTTGCGGGTAGATGCGTTCCTGGCTGGCGGCCTGGTTGAAGTCGACGATCTCCGAACGCGGGAAGCGCGGGAGGACCTCCAGGTCATGGCTGTCGGGCAGGTCGGCGGCGCCGGCGAGGCTGGCGAAGCCGAGCAGGCCGCCGGCGAGCAGCGTGCGGAGCAGCCGTGACATCCGGTGCGCGTCGGTCCTGACGAGGTGAGGGTGTTCCGGCCCCTGGCGCGCGGCGGTCTGGATGTCGAGCATGCACAATCTCCCTGAAGCGATCCGTGCAGCGTCGCGGCCGGCCCCGCTTTAGTCAAGCCGCAGGGCGCTACGGGGTGTTTCCCTCAGGCCTTGAGGAAGGGCCGGAAGATTGCCGCGACGGCGTCGGCGCCCGCCTCGTCGTCCAGGTGCAGGTGGTGCCGGCCGGGCAGCTCATGGACCTCGAAGGGCCGGTCCTTGAGCAGTTCGCGGGTCGCCGGCTCGACCATCATCAGCCCTTGCTGCGCCAGCACCAGGCTGGCCGGGCATTGCACGGACTGGACGAATTGTCGCGCATGGGCGCGGGTCAGGCGCAGCGGTGACGGCAGGGTCAGGCGCGCGTCGGTGCGCCAGGTGTAGCCGCCCGGCACCGGCACCAGCCCACGGGAGGCGAGCAGCTCCGCGGCCTCGCGGCTCACGGCGCCCACACCCTTCATGCGCGCTTCCACGGCGCGGTCGATGGCGTCGTACACCGGCTTGCGCTTGTTCGGCAGCGCCAGTTGCGCGCGCAAGGCTTCACCCAGTTTCTGCGGCGCGGTATCCGCCTCGCCGGTGTAGGGCACCAGGCCGTCGATCAGCGCCAGTCGCTCGATGCGCTCGGGCATCGCGCCGGCCAGCAACACCGAGACGATGGCGCCCATGGAATGCCCGAGCAGGGAGAAACGCTCCCAGCCCATCTGGTCGGCCACCATCAGCACGTCCAGCGCGTAGTCCCACAGCAGGTAGCTGGCCCCCGGCGCGCGGTGGCCGGAGTGGCCGTGGCCGGCGAAGTCCAGCGCGAGGATGCGCACGCCGTCGAGCCGGGGCGCCAGGCGGGCGAAGCTCATGGCGTTGTCCAGCCAGCCGTGCAGGGCGATCACCGGGCGCCCATCCTCCGGGCCGAACAGGTGCGCGGCCAGCTCGATGTGCGGCAGGTTCAGGCGGATTTCCTGGACGTGGGCGGTCATGGCGATTCCTTAGGCGTTGGCGCGCTGTTGCCAGCGGGCGAAGACGGTCTTGAGCAGCGCGGCGGTGTCCTGCGGGCGCTCCAGCGGGAACATGTGGCCGCCCGGCAGCGACAGGCTCTCGCCCATGGGGATGCGGCCGATCAGGCGGGCATGGTGCGGCAGCACCACGCGGCTATGGCGGCCGCGCACCATGGTCAGCGGCACGGCCAGTTGCGTTGCGCGGCCCGGCGCGGTGTGCGGCACGTTGCGGTAGATGGAGATTTCGGTGGCCGGGTCGAACTTCAGCCGCAGGCCACGCGCTGGCGACGGTGCCAGCCCATGGCGGACATAGGCCTCCAGGCAGTCGCGGTCGAAGCGCTTGAACAGGGGTTTGCCGGCGAAGTAGTCCAGCGCCTCCTCGAAGTCGCCAAAATCCTCGCGGCGGCCAAGGGTGCGGCCGGCGGGCGTCAGTCGGTCGATGAAACCGAAGCGCTTGGCGACGCGGATCACCAGTTGGTCGGCCAGGGTCAGCAGGGGCGAGTCGAGCATCACCACGCCGCGGTACAGCTCCGGTTTGCGCAGCGCCGCGTGGTAATGCAGCACACCACCCAGGGAATGGCCGACGCCCCACACCGGTTCGTCCAGCGCCTGCAGGTGATGCAGCAGCTCTTCCACCAGGTTTTCCCAGTTGTCGTTCACCGGGAAGCGAGGGTCATGGCCGTGCATGTCCAGCCGATGGACCCGGTAATCCGGCTCCAGGGCATCGAACAACTTGCCGTAGGTCCCCGAGGGGAAGCCATTGGCGTGGGCGAAGAAGACCGCTTGCGACATGCTGCGTGAACTCAGGGAAATGACAGCCTGAATTTTCCGACAGCACCGGGGACGCGGCAATGACCCGCACTCCCGCGAATGACGGCACTACGGCCAAAGTCCATGGCGCTCCGGCGGGTTTGCCCTGATCGCTCCCTTTTTGCGGCGGATAACGCGGCACGCGTTACCCGCCGGCAGCCTCACACCCAATGCGCCGCGTGGTTCACCACGCTGAACAGGATGCCGCCCGCCACCAGCAGGAACACCACGCCGCACGCGCCGTCGATGGCGGGAACGGCACGCAACAACCGCCGCTGCCACAACGGCCGGGTGAGGAGGATGCTGAGCAGGCTGAACCAGGCGAAGCCGATCACGAAGAGCATCACCGCCACCGAAACCTTGCCCGGCGCGGACATGTCCACCGGGATCAGGCTCGTCAGCAGCGCGAGGAAGAACACCAGCGCCTTGGGGTTGAACAGATTGGTCGCCAGCCCACGCAGCCAGGGGCCGAGCCGCGACTCGGCCAACTCCCCATCGATGCGCCCTGCCCCGCCCGGCTTGCGCAACGCGCGCAGCGCGCCGATGCCGAGCCAGCCCAAGTAGGCCGCCCCCACCAGTTGCAGCGCACTGAACAGCAGCGGCGAACGCGCCAGCAGCAGCGACACGCCGGTCAGCACCAGGGTGCCGTGGACCAGGATGCCGCAGGCGAGGCCCAGGGCGCTGAGCACGCCAGCGCGGCGGCCCTGGTGCAACGAGGTGCGCACCACCAGCGCGACGTCCGGGCCGGGGCTGACCAGGGCGACGGCGAACACGGCGGTGAGCATGAGCAAGACGTGAACCTCCTGCATCGCGGGATTCTCCAGTGGGAAAGGAAACGGGGGGTGGATCAGCGCTGACGTAGTCGCGCGGGCGGCAATCCGTAGGTACGGCGGAACAGGCGGCTGAAATGCGCCTGGTCATAGAAGCCCAGGCTCAGGGCGATTTCCGACAACGGCTGGCCCTTGATCACCCGCGGCAGCGCGCGCTCCAGACGCAACTGGGTCAGCCACTGGTGCGGCGGCAACCCACACTGGTGACGGAAGCGGCGCAGCACCTGCCAGGGACTGAGGTCGCAGAACTGGGCGATTTCTTCCAGGGTCGGCGGGGTTTCCAGGCGCGACTCCAGCCACTCGCGAATACGCGCCCAGGTCGGTGCGTCGAAGCCCTGCCCCGGTTCGCGGATGCGCAGGCTGGAGGCGCGCTCCAGCAGCGCGGCCAGGGCCTGCCAGAGCTGGCCTTCCTGCGCCAGCCGTTCGCCGCCCAGCATCAGCCCGTGGGCACGCTGCAACTCGGCCTGCAACAGTGGATCGCGCAACTGCGCAGCGGTCAGGCGCGGCGCACCCTGGCGGTCATCACTGAAGGCGCGGCAGGCGTCGTCCAGCCACTGCGGGTCGATGGACAGCACGCGGATGCGATAGCCGCCCTCGCCCTCGCTGGCGCCGTCGTGGATGCTCTCGGGGCTCATCAGCAGGATGTCGCCGTTCCCGGCCAGCGAACGCTCACCGCGATGGGTGTAGCGCTGGCAGCCGTCGAGCATCAGCCCGACGTGGTAGTCGAGGTGAAAATGCCGGGGAAAGGCGAAACGGCGGTACTCGGCGTCGATGAAACGGACGCCGGGCAGGCCGCTGCTGTGGTGTTCGATGCGTTCCATGGCCCCACTGTACCGACACGGCAACGGCGGGTCTTGGACAAAATTGCGAGGGTGCCGAGCGGCATGGGACCTGTAGGAGCGAGCTTGCTCGCGAACCGCCTGATGTCATGGCTCCCGGCGAGGTTCGCGAGCAAGCTCGCTCCTACGAAGAGCACGTTCACGCGCACAGATGAGCAGGAATCGGTTTATCCGCGAAATTCATCGCGGATGAATCCACTCCTGCAAGGAAATGCGGAACCATGGCGCCCGCGTAGGAGCGGACTCCGTCCGCGATTGACCCGGCGCCGCTCTGTCGCGGGCATGGCCCGCTCCTACAGGGAAATACCGCGCAGGGTCAACGCTCCAGCGGCACCACTGCCATGGTCAGCCGCGAGATGCAGCTCGGCTTGCCGTCGTCCCCGTGCAGGCGGATTTCCCAGACGTGGGTCGAGCGGCCGATGTGCACCGCCTTGGCCACCGCCGTCACCCGCCCGCTGCGCAGGCCGCGCAGGTGGTTGGCGTTCACCTCCAGGCCCACGCAGTAGTACTGGCTGGTGTCCAGGCACAAGTAGCTGGCGGTGGAGCCGACGGTTTCCGCCAGCACCACCGAGGCACCGCCGTGCAGCAGGCCGTAGGGCTGGTGGGTGCGCGAATCCACCACCATGCTGGCGGTCAGGGAGTCGTCGTCGAACGCCTCGAAGCGGATGTCGAGCACTTCACCGATGGTGTTCTTCAGGTTCGCGTTGAGCTTTTCCAGGTCGGGCGTGGTGCGCCAGGTCATTCCGCATTCCTTCTGTCATTCATGCCATTGCACCGCCTCGCGGCGCTCCGCCCATTCATTGAAGCGCTTGCCGTAGGTCCCTTCCACCACGTTGCGCTTGATCTTCAGGGTCGGCGTGAGGAAGCCGTTGTCCACCGTCCAGACGTCCTTGACCAGCACCAGCCCGGCCAGGCGTTCGTGCTTGTCCAGCGCATCGTTCACCTCAGTCAGCAGCGCCTGCAGGCTCTGCTCCAGCTGGCTGCGCGAGCCGTTGGCGGCTTCCTGGCGACCGACTTCGGAGAGCACGCACAGGCCCAGCGGGGCGATCAGGCCGTCGCCGACCACGCAGATCTGCTCGATGCGCGAATGCACGGCCAGGCGGTTCTCGATGGGCGCCGGGGCCACGTACTTGCCCTTGGCGGTCTTGAAGATCTCCTTGATGCGGCCGGTCAGGCGCAGGTTGCCGTGCGCGTCCTGCTCGCCCTTGTCGCCGGTGCGCAGGAAGCCGTCCTCGGTGAGGGTCTCGGCGGTGCGTTCCGGGTCCTTGAAGTAGCCGACCATGGTCGCGCCGCTGCGCACCTGCACCTCACCTTCGTCGCTGATGCGCACTTCCACACCGGGGCTGTTGCGGCCGATCCAGCCGGCCCGCTGTTCGCCGGGGCGGCAGACGTGGGAGTAGCCGCAGTTCTCGGTCATGCCATAGACCTCCAGCACGTTCAGGCCCAGCCGCTGGTACCAGTCCAGCAGCGCCTCCGGCACTGGCGCGGCGCCGCACAGGGCGTAGCGCACGGCGTCCAGGCCGAGGCCGGCGAGCACCTTGCGGCCAACCAATCGGCCGACGATCGGCAGGCGCAGCAGGCGGTCGAGCTTCTGCGCCGGCATCTGCGCGTAGACGCCCATCTGGAATTTGGTCCAGATGCGCGGCACGCCGAAGAACACCGTGGGCCGCGCGCGGCGCATGTCGGCGACGAAGGTGTCCAGGCTCTCGGCGAAGAAGATCGTCTGCCCGGCGTAGATCGACGCCATCTGCACGAACATGCGCTCGGCCACGTGGCACAGCGGCAGGTAGGACAGCAGCCGGTCCTCCTCGCCGACGCCGAACAGGTCGATGGCATGGCTGGCAGCGAAGGCGAAGTTGCCGAAGGTGTGCATCACGCCCTTGGGCGTGCCGGTGGTGCCGGAGGTGTAGATGAGGGTCGCCAGGGTTGCGGCGTCCGGGCGCGGGTCGTCGCTGATCGGCGCCCACTGCTGCAGGTCGCTCCATTGCTGGTCGAAGCGGCCCTGCGGGTGCAGCGGCAGCGCGACGGTGGGCACGCCGTCGGGAATGCCGCCCTCCATCGCCGGCCAGTCGTCCAGCTTGCCGATGAAGGCCACCCGCGCTTCGGAGTGGGTCATCACCTGGCGCACCGAATCGGCGGTGAGGTTGGGATACAGCGGCACGGAGACGTGGCCGGCCATCCAGATGGCGATGTCGGCGACGATCCAGTGCGCGCAGTTCTTCGAAATGATCGCCACCCGGCTGCCGTCGGGCAGCTCCAGGCTGCGCAGCCAGGCAGCGGCGCGGCGGGCCTGCTCGCCCACTTCGCCCCAGGTCAGGGTCTGCACGTCGCCGCCGGTGAGCGGCTGCACCAGGTAGCGTTTGTTCGGATGGCTCTTCTCGCGCTGATAGAACAGGTCGAGTGGTAATCGGACTGCTTTAACCACGTGCCCCTCCTTTGTTCTTGTTGTCAGAGGTGTAGCTCAGGGATATCGCGATGGATCAACCAAGCACTTGCTTGGTCGAATATTCCACGCGATGCCGTGGCAAACAAGGCTGGTCGTGTGAACTTTTGTAGGATTTAACCGAAGGATGGGCGCCAGCCGCTCTGCGACGGGCGTCGCGCGGAAACATTCGGGCAAGAATTGTGTGCGGAGGAAGAGCCCCCTCTCCCTAGCCCTCTCCCGCAAGCGGGAGAGGGGACTGTTCGGCAGGAGGAACAGCCATGGCATCAGCCGGCACGAGCGGCTCCCTCTCCCTTAAGGGAGAGGGCTGGGGAGAGGGATTGCCCCAGGCACAGAACGCCCAGGGGCTTTGCGCGACGTCAGGAATGCCGCGGGTGGTACAGCGACACCAGCTCCATCAAGCCGGCCAGCGGTACTTCGCCTTCCAGCTCGGCCAGGGTGGCGGTGCCGAACGGCACGGCGTCGCTGCGGCTGCCGTGTACCAGCAGGCCGGCCAGCGCGCCCACCAATGGCTGGTGGGTGACCAGCAGCAGGTTCTTTTCGCCGCGGCCGTCGAGGAAGCGCAACACGTCCTTGGGGTCATCGTCGGGGGTCAGCCAGGGCGCAGTGCCCACCGAACCCTCGAAGCCCAGCGCCTCGCGCACCAGCTCGGCGGTTTCCTGGGCACGCACGTAGGGGCTGGCGAGGATGCCGTCCAGCGGTTGACCGGCGAGCTGGGCGGCGCTTTTCAGCACTTCCTTGGTGCCGTGGGCTGTCAAGCGGCGCTCGGCGTCGCGGCGCGCCTGGGGTTCGGCTTCGCCGTGACGGAGCAGCCAGAGCTTCACAGCCTGGGCTCCTCGTCGCGCACCGGGTGCGCTGCCGGCGGCACGTCGTGCGGCGTTTCGCCTTCCGGGGCGCGGGCGCTCGGCCAGTCGGCGAACGGCCAGGGCTTTGCGTCAGTCTGGAAGGTGCCGAAGCGGCCGATCTGCGCGAAATACTGGCTCAGGCTGTCGCCGAAGCCCATCAGGCTGGCGCTGGGCGCACCGTAGATGATGCGGTAGATCAGCTGGATGACGACCACGGCGCCGAGGATCATCTCGGCGACGAACCAGACCAGCGCGAAAACCAGCATCCAGACGACGCGCAGGACCAGGGATTCCTTCTCCTCACGTTCAACAGACATGGCGAAACCTCCTCAGAAACCGGTGGTGGGAATGAAGTCGACGTCGGTCTTCGGCTCGCCGCTCATCAGCGCCTCGATGACCTGTGCCAGGGTGCGGCCGCCGAACAGGATGGCGTTGAGGCCAGCCACCAGCGGCATGTAAACCTGCAGCTCGTCAGCCTTGGCCTTGAGCACCTTGAGGGTGTTCACGCCCTCGGCGGTCTCGCCCATGCGCGCCACGGCGTCTTCCAGGGTCAGGCCTTCGCCCAGGGCGAAGCCCACCTGATAATTGCGGCTCTTGGGTGACGAACAGGTGACGATCAGGTCGCCCACGCCGGCCAGGCCGAGGAAGGTCATGGGGTTGGCGCCGAGCTTGACGGCGAAGCGGGTCATCTCCGCCAGGGCACGGGTGATCAGCATGCCCTTGGTGTTTTCGCCCATGCCCAGCGCGGCGGCCATGCCGGCGATGATGGCGTAGACGTTCTTCAACGCGCCGCCCAGCTCGACGCCGAAGCGGTCGCCACTGGCGTAGACGCGGAAGGTGCGGCCATGCAGGGCCTGCTGCACCTGGGCGCAAAGGTCTTCGTCCTCGCTGGCGACCACGGTGGCGGTCAGCTCGTGCTCGGC
The DNA here is from genome assembly GCF_048068435.1 of Pseudomonas sp. NY15437. Taxonomy (NCBI): domain Bacteria; kingdom Pseudomonadati; phylum Pseudomonadota; class Gammaproteobacteria; order Pseudomonadales; family Pseudomonadaceae; genus Pseudomonas; species Pseudomonas sp. NY15437. The sequence continues at coordinate 8,438 of NZ_JBLUQC010000009.1, read as the reverse complement.
GATCTCGCGCGCCAGGTTCGGGCCGGAGATCACCGCAATGCGGGACTTCGGCGCGATCTCTTCGAGCACCTGGCTCATCAGCTTGAAGCTCTGTGCCTCGATGCCCTTGGTCAGGCTGACCAGCATCTTGCCGGCCAGCGCTTCGCTGCGGCCGTCGAGCACCTTGCGCAGCGCGCTGGACGGCACCGCGACGAAAATCATCTCGCATTCGGCCAGGGTCGCCGCCAGGTCCGTGGTCGGCTCCACGCCGGCATGGATGCGCACGCCCTTGAGGTAATTGGGATTCTCGCGGCGGGTGCGGATCGCCTCGGCCTGTTCCTCGTCGCGCATCCACTGGCGAACGCACTGCCCGTTTTCCGCCAGCAGGTTGGCGAAGGCGGTGCCGAAACTGCCCCCACCGAGGACGGCGATCGGTTGCTGCTGTGTCATGTCTGTTCCATTGGTGGCCGCCCGGGAGCGGCGATTGGGGCATTATAAGGCCGCATCGGCGACCGACCAGCCCGGATCGCCGGACTGGTAATCAGCGCAGCCTCGTTTAACATCCCTGTTGTGGAAAACGTCTGGCTGCAGGCGCTGACCGCCCCCAGAAAAAACCGAGAACAAGGCCGTTCCGTGTACCGTCCCGTCCGCGCTCCCCTGCCGCTCTCCCTGCTCGCCGCGCTGCTGGCGGGCAAGGCCGTGGCCGGCGATCTGTTCGTGGACAGCCTCGACGTTCCCGAGGTTCTGACCGCGACGCGGCTGAAACAGTCCCCGGCCGAAGTCCCCGGCAGCATGACGGTGCTCGACCGCGACCTGATCAAGGCCTCCGGCGCTCGCGACATTCCCGAGCTGATGCGCCTGGTGCCGGGCATGATGGTCGGCTACCTGTCGGGCAACCAGGCGACGGTGAACTACCACGGCACCAACGTCACCGAGGCACGGCGCCTGCAGGTGCTGGTGGACGGCCGCTCGGTGTACCGCCCGGGCCTGGCGACGGTGGACTGGAGCGATATCCCGGTGGCCATCGAGGACATCGACCGCATCGAGGTCTTCCGCGGGCCCAACGCCGTGAGCTACGGCGCCAACGCGCTGATGGGCGTGATCAACATCCTCACCCGCCACCCCGCCGACAGCCAGGGCACACGGCTGAAGTACACCGCTGGGCAGAATGGCGTCCGCGACTGGTACGCCAGCCAGGGCCTCCATGACCGCTCCGGCGACTATCGACTGTCGCTCTCCGGCCAGGAAGACGACGGCTTCGACCACGACCAGTTCGACCGCAACTACCGCGACGGCCGCCGCCTGAGCCGCTTCAACCTGGTCGCCAGCCACAGCCTCGACCTGCGCAACAGCCTGGACTGGCAGCTCGCCGCGAAGGAAGGCAGCAACCAGCGGCCCTACGCCTACCAGCCGATCTTCGGCAACATCGCCGCCGGCGACGACAACTCCGACCTGACCGCCCGCGATTACGCCGGCTCCCTGCGTTGGACCTTCGATGTGAACCCCGAGCACAGCCTCTACGTGCAGGGCTACGCCGAGCACTGGGAACGTCTGCAGGATTTCGGCGCGTGCGAGGCGCAGATCGCCTTCAGCCCGCAGCTCGCGCAGCTATGGGAGCTGAACCCGAAATACGTACAGAACTTCGCCGACTCGCTACCGCGCATTCCCCGCGGAACGGCGCAGGAGCGGGCGCTGGCCCAACAGGTGGTCCGGCAACTGGCGGCGGGCGCCTACCTGCCGGTGTGCGGGCAGGTGAACCAGAACATCCGCGAGACCCGCTACGACCTCGAAGTCCAGGACACCCTCAGCCTCGCCGATGGCGTGCGGCTGGTCAGCGGCATGAGCTACCGCCACGACCAGGCCTCCTCGGAAACCTACTTCGACGGCACGGTGAACAACGATATCTGGCGCCTGTTCAGCCAGCTGGAATGGCACCTGACGCCGCACTGGCTGCTGCAGGGCGGCGCGATGGTGGAGGACGACCAGCTCTCCGGCAGCTCGGTCAGCCCGCGCGTGGCCCTCAACTACCTGATCACCCCGCGCCACAGCCTGCGCGCGGTGTATTCCGAGGCCGTGCGCTCGCCGGACATGTACGAGAACGACGTGAACTGGAGCTACCGGGTGCGCAACCTCTCGACGCCCGTGTACGGGCAGTCCAGCGCCTACTACTTCGCCCGCGCCCACGGGCCGGGCGACCTCGACCAGGAGCGCATGCGCTCGCGGGAAATCGGCTACAACGGCCAGTTCGACGAACTCGGCCTGGCGCTGGACATCAAAGCCTACTACGACGAAATCCACGGGCTGATCAGCGATCCCTTGAAGGTCTCCGACTTCGAACCGACCAACGACAACGACATCCGCTTCAGCGGCGCGGAAACCCAGCTGGACTGGCGCCTGACGCGGCAGGACCGCGTGCGCCTGACCTACGCCTACGTCGACTATGACGCCAGCAGCCGTTACGACCAGCGCCTGACCGCGCGCAACAGCGGCTCCGCCGGCTGGATGCGCGACTGGGGCCGCGGCTGGTCCAGCGCCCTCTTCTACTACGGCGACGATGCGCTGAACGAACACCGCTTCGAGCGCGTGGACCTGCGCGTAGCCAAGCGCATTCCCCTGGGCCGCGCGGCGCTGGAGCTGGCCGGCGTTCTGCAGCAGCGTCTGGACGACGAACCGCTGACCTGGCCGGAAAACCGCTACGACAATCGCCACCTGCTCTATTTCAGCGCCGAGGTGGACTTCTAGCATGTCTGCCCGCCGCTCATGGACGAGCCCCGGCCCCCTTCTCACCGCCCTGCTGTTCTGGCTGGCCTGCCTGTTCGCGTTGCCGGCGCAGGCCCGCGAGCTCCTCCTGGTCAGCACCGAGCAGAGCGCCGCCCTGCAGGACTTCGCCGACGCGTTGGCAAAACGCCGTCCCCACGACCAGGTGCGGCTGGAGTCCCCCGAGAACCTGCCCCCGCCTGACAAGCTGGATGGTGAGACACGCCTGTTGCTGCTGGGCAGCGGCGCACTGAACTGGCGCCTGGCCAGCCACGACGCGCCGCCGGCACTGACGTTACTGGTCAGCCGCGTCGAAGCCCGGCAGGTTCTGGGCGGGCGCGACGTGCCGCACCTCACCCTGCTGTGGAGCGATCCGCCACCGGCACGCCAGTTGGCCCTGGCCCTGCAGATGAGCCCACGTCCGCAGCGTATCGGCGTGCTGTTGGGGCCCAGCAGCGAATTCCTCCTGGAGGAGCTGCAGCACACGGCCGAAAAGCTGGGAGTGGAGCTGGTCAGCGAACGGCAGACCCGCGCCGACGACAGCCGGCCGCTGCGCGAATTGCTCGCACGCAGTGACCTGCTGCTCGGGCTGGACGACAAACAGCTTTATAACGCGCAAACCATCAAGGGCATCCTCCTCAGCGCTTACGCTGAGAACCGCGCACTGATCGGCCCCACCGCCGCCTTCGTGAGGGCCGGAAGCCTGGCCAGCACCTACAGCGACCAGAGCGACTGGCTGGAAACCCTCGACAGCCTGCTGGAGCAACCCGCGCAGCAATGGCCGCGCAGCCTCTACCCCAAACGCTTCAAGGTGCAAAGCAACCGCCAGGTGGCGCGTTCGCTCGGCATCGACCTGCCAGTTGACGCGGAACTCGCGCAGCGCCTGGCCGAAGGAGAGAAACCATGAGTTCCCGCAAGAGCTGGAACATCCAGACGCGCATGCTGGCCATCAGCCTCGGCCCGGCGCTGCTGCTGACCGTGCTGCTGACCAGCTATTTCACCTACTCACGCCTGCAGGACCTGCGCCTGGAGTCCAACCATACCGGCCAACTGATCGCCAACCAGCTCGCCCCCGCCGCGGAGTACGGGGTGATCTCCGGCAACCTGCCGGTGCTGCAGAGCCTGTTGCGGGCGACGCTGAGCACTGCCCACGTGCGCTTCATCGAGGTGCGCGATCGGGGCGACAATATCCTCGTGTACGTCGAGCATGCCGCCGATCCCGCCCAGGCGAGCACCAAGGTGGAAATCTTCCACGCCTCGATCCAGCGCGAGAACATCGCCCTCAACGGCAGCGACCTGGCGGGCTCCAGCGACCTGCTGCCGGCCGCGGCGCCGCCCAGTGGTGACTACCTCGGCCGCGTGGTGGTGGGCATGGCCAGCGACGCCTTCAGCGAGCGGCAGCAGGAAATCCTCCTCAAGGCCAGCCTGCTGGCGTTGTTCGCGCTGATCCTCACCTACCTGCTGGCGCGCCGCCTCGCCCGCCGCCTGGCGGCGCCGATCCGCACCATGGGCCGGGCCGTCCAGGCGATCCAGAGCGGGGACTACCACACCACCCTGCCGGTGCCGGATGACGGCGAGGTCGGCGACCTTGCCCGGCACATCAACAACCTCGCCCGCGGCCTGCAGCAGGCCAGCCTGGAACAGGAGCGCAGCATCGCCCAACTGGTGGCGGCACGAGAGGAAGCCGAAGAGGCGAACCGCGCCAAGTCCGACTTCCTGGCGATGATGAGCCATGAGCTGCGCACGCCGATGAACGGTGTGCTGGGCATGCTGCAGTTGCTGGAAACCACCGACCTGAACCAGGAACAGGCGGAATACAGCGCGCTGGCCACCGAATCCACCGAGCACCTGCTCAAGGTGATCAACGACATCCTCGACTTCTCCCGGGTCGAGCGCGGCGCGCTGGAACTCGAGCGCATCCCGTTCAACCTGCTGGAACTGATCCAGAGTTCCATCCAGGTCTTCCAGCACAGCGCCCAGCAGCGCGGCCTGGCGCTGGAAATGAACGTGCAGGACGGACTGGACGACCTGGAGGTACAAGGCGACCCCACACGCATCCGGCAGATTCTGGTCAACCTGCTGGGCAACGCCCTGAAGTTCACCGAAGAGGGCGGCGTGCGCCTGGAAGCCACCTGGCAGGCGCTGGACGACGAAGTGCTGTGGCTCGTCTGCTCGGTGCAGGACAGCGGCATCGGCATCTCCCGCGAGCGCCTGGAGCATATGTTCGAAGCCTTCCAGCAGGCCGACTCGTCCACCTCCAGGCGTTACGGCGGCACCGGGCTGGGCTTGTCCATCGCGCGCACGTTGGCCGAACGGATGGGCGGCACCCTGAGCGCGGTGAGCGAGGAAGGCTGCGGCTCGACCTTCACCCTGGAAATCCCCCTGCCCTTCCGCGCGCGCCAACGTGCCGCAGAGGATGGGCTGAGCAGCGTCGATGCCCTTGCCACTGGTCAGTCCGTCTTGCTGGTGGAGGACAACCCGGTGAATCAAACGGTCATAGAAGCTATGTTGCGCAGCCTGGGCTATCGCGTCACGCTGGTGGGTGATGGCGCCCAGGCAGTGCGCACCTCCGAGCGTGGCGATTTCGCGGCGATTCTGATGGACTGCCGCCTGCCGGTGCTCAACGGCTACGAAGCCACCCGGCAGATCCGCGCCAAACCCGGTGGTGAAGAGGTGCCGATCATCGCCTTGACCGCCAACGCACTGCAGGGCGACCGCGAGGCGTGCCTGGAGGCGGGAATGAACGACTACCTCGCAAAGCCATTCAAACGTGCGGAGTTGCAGCGGATTCTGCAGCGCTGGGTTGCTCCAGGTCGTTGATCCTACGAGCACTTGCCCGCAAACTGCGGACCGGCCCAAGGCCTGCGTCCCGACAGGGAAACCTGGCGTCGGTGAAAAGTGAACAAGCGTTCGCCGATTGCTGTGACTTTCACTCAAAGGCAATAGTCTATGACTAGGCTGCCGCATGACACCGTGACAAGAACAACGGAAGCGGCGCCGCAGGCAGAAGCCAGACAACGCCTGCTATCCAGGATTTTTGAGGAGCTCGCATGACCAAACAAAACGCCTTCACCCGAGAAGACCTGTTGCGCTGCAGCCGCGGCGAGCTCTTCGGCCCGGGTAATGCGCAACTGCCCGCCCCGAACATGCTGATGATCGACCGCATCACCCACATCAGTGATGTCGGCGGCAAGTACGGCAAGGGCGAACTGGTCGCCGAGCTGGATATCAACCCGGACCTGTGGTTCTTCGCCTGCCACTTCGAAGGCGACCCCGTCATGCCGGGCTGCCTGGGCCTTGACGCCATGTGGCAGCTGGTGGGCTTCTACCTCGGCTGGCAGGGCAACCCCGGCCGCGGCCGCGCCCTGGGTTCGGGCGAAGTGAAGTTCTTCGGCCAGGTCCTGCCGACCGCCAAGAAAGTCACCTACAACATTCACATCAAGCGTACGATCAATCGATCGCTCGTTCTGGCCATCGCCGACGGCAGCGTCAGCGTCGATGGCCGCGAAATCTACAGCGCCGAAGGCCTCCGCGTCGGCCTGTTCACCTCCACTGACAGCTTCTAAGGGTATCCCGCATGCGTCGCGTCGTGATCACCGGTCTGGGCATCGTTTCCTGCCTGGGCAATGACAAAGACACCGTCTCCGCCAACCTGCGTGCAGGCCGTGCTGGCATCCGCCACAACCCCAGCTACGCCGAGATGGGCCTGCGCAGCCACGTTTCCGGTTCGGTCAACCTGAACCTGGAAGAGCTGATCGACCGCAAGGTCTTCCGCTTCATGGGCGACGCCGCCGCTTATGCCTACCTGGCAATGGAACAGGCGATCAAGGACTCCGGCCTCACCCCCGAGCAGATCTCCAACCCGCGCACCGGCCTGATCGCCGGCTCCGGTGGCGCTTCCACCCTGAACCAGATGGAAGCCATCGACACCCTGCGCGAGAAGGGCGTCAAGCGCATCGGCCCATACCGCGTCACCCGCACCATGGGCAGCACCGTTTCCGCGTGCCTGGCCACCCCGTTCCAGATCAAGGGCGTGAACTACTCCATCTCCTCGGCCTGCGCCACCAGCGCGCATTGCATCGGCCAGGCCATGGAGCAGATCCAGCTGGGCAAGCAGGACGTCGTCTTCGCTGGCGGCGGTGAGGAAGAACACTGGAGCCAGAGCTGCCTGTTCGACGCCATGGGCGCCCTCTCCACCCAGTACAACGACACTCCGGAGAAAGCCTCCCGCGCCTACGACGCCAAGCGTGACGGTTTCGTCATCGCCGGCGGCGGCGGCATGGTCGTCGTCGAGGAGCTGGAACACGCCCTCAAGCGTGGCGCCAAGATCTACGCCGAAATCGTCGGCTACGGCGCGACCTCCGATGGCTACGACATGGTTGCCCCGAGCGGTGAAGGCGCCATCCGCTGCATGCAGCAGGCCCTGGCGACCGTCGACACCCCGATCGACTACCTGAACACCCACGGCACCTCCACCCCGGTCGGCGACGTCGCTGAAATCCGTGGCGTGCGCGCCGTGTTCGGTGACCAGGCTCCGGCCATCAGCTCCACCAAGAGCCTGTCCGGCCACTCCCTGGGCGCCGCTGGCGTTCACGAAGCGATCTACTGCCTGCTGATGATGGAAGGCAACTTCATTGCCGGTTCCGCGAACATCGACGAACTGGACCCGGAAGTCGCCGACCTGCCGATCCTGCGCGAGACCCGCGAAAACGCGAAGATCGACACCGTCATGAGCAACAGCTTCGGCTTCGGCGGCACCAACGCCACCCTGATCCTGAAACGCCACAACGGCTGATCGGTGATCCCAACAAAAAAGGCGCCCCAGGGCGCCTTTTTTGTTGCCTGCGATTCCGCTCTACCTTCCCGCCGCTAATGCCGTCAGGATGGGCAGACACGATAGCAGGGAGCGTACACCGATGGATTTGCTGATAAGACAGGGCCACAGCGACGACGCCGAGGCCATTAGCCGCATCATCGTAGCGGCCGTGAGGGAGAGCAATGGACAAGACTACCCGCTGAGCGTCATAGAATCGGTGGTGGCGAACTTCTCGCCTGAACGGGTGGTCCAGCTACTCAAGCAACGCCTGGTATTCGTCGCACTACTGGACGAAGAGATCGCGGGCACTGGCGCCCTGGATGGCAATACCGTGCGCAGTCTCTTCATAGCGCCACAGCAGCAGCGCAAAGGCATCGGCCAGGCGCTGATGGCCAGAATCGAGAAAGCCGCCCTGAAGCGCGGCATAGAGGCCCTGCTGGTCCCCTCTTCCCTCACCGCCGAAAGCTTCTACGCCCGCCTGGGCTATCACGTGGTACGAGAGCAACTCCACGGCGAAGAGCGCACCCTCATCATGACCAAGCGCCTCACTCCCTTGTAGGAGCGGGCCATGCCCGCGAAAACCGCATCTGTCATGGCTCCCCGGCTGGCGCCGGACGCAGGACGCAGGACGCAGGACGCAGGATGCACAACGCCTCAAGCGTTATCCGCCATCGCGGCGGATAACCCGTCCCGGGTTACTCGCCCTACGTAAGGTGCCCGCATTTCCCAGCCCCGAAAAAACAAAACCCCCGACCAGCTTTCGCTGATCAGGGGCTTTGGAATTAGGAGCTTGACGATGACCTACTCTCACATGGAGAAACTCCACACTACCATCGGCGATGCATCGTTTCACTACTGAGTTCGGGATGGGATCAGGTGGTTCCAA
>NZ_JBLUQC010000008.1:0-326922 GCF_048068435.1 Pseudomonas sp. NY15437 | reverse complement strand
TACGAATCCTTCGGCTTCAACCGCTTCCGCGGCGACGCCTGGATGCCCGAACCGTGCCGCTCCTGCGATGAGAAGGAGCGCGACTTCGGCGGTTGCCGTTGCCAGGCCTTCCTGCTCACCGGCGACGCCGAGGCCACCGACCCGGTGTGCGCCAAGTCCGCCCACCACGGCATCATCCTCGACGCCCGCCGCGAGGCGGAAACGGCGGCCGCGCCGCTCAGCGCACTGACCCTGCGCAACGAGCGGGCCTCGCAACTGATCTGCAAGGCCTGAGATGGACTGCAGCGACTGGAGCGCCGAACGCGCGGTAGCCGCCGCCGGGGATTTCGCCGAGCTGCACGTGGCCCACGGCGGATTGCTCTGGGCGGCGTTCGACCCGGCCAGCGCGCGCTGCCGGCTGTTCCTGCGTCGTGACGGGCAGAGCGTCGAGCTGACGCCGCCCGGCGCCTCGGTGCGCAGCCGCGTCTACGAGTACGGCGGCGGCGCCTGCTGCGCCACCGCCGACGGTGTGGCCTGGGTGGAAGAGGGCGACCAGCAGGTGCACTGGCTGCGCCTGGGCGGCTCACCCCGGCCCATTACCCACCGCGACGACTGCCGCTACGGCGACCTGCACTACGTGCCAGCGTGGAATGCCCTGCTGGCGGTGGAAGAGCAGAACGGCAGCGGCGGGGCGGTTCACCGTATCGTCCGCCTGGATGCCGATGGCCGGCGCCGGGTGATTGCCGCCGGCGCGGACTTCTACGCCTCGCCGGTGGCGGACGCCCGCGCCGAGCGCATCGCCTGGGTGGAATGGGACCGCCCGCACCAGCCCTGGACGCGCACCCGCCTGTGCGAATCCTTTGCCGGCGAGCAGCGCTGCCTGGCCGGCCAGGCCAGCCACGAATCCATCCAGCAGCCGCGCTTCGCCGAGGACGGTCGCCTGCACTGGCTGAGCGACCGTGACGGTTACTGGCAGCCGTACCATGAAATATTCGGTGCCTTGCCCTGTGCTGCCGCCGACCATGCCAGTGCGCCCTGGCAACTGGGTGGGCGCACCTTTCTCCCGCTACCGGGCGGTCAGCTGCTGGCGACGCGCTACGAAGCGGGCCATGGCTTGCTGGTGTTGTATGACGGACGCGGCGGCGAACTTCGGCTGGCGCCGGCGTACAGCCGCTTCCGCGCGCTGGCGGCGGATGAGCGAAACTTCTATTGCATCGCCGCCGCGCCGGACCGCTTGCCCACCTTACTGGCGATCCGCCGGGTGGATGGCGTTACCCAGGTGTTGGCCGGCGGCGAGCGGCCCCTGCCGGAGGCCGAGCTGTCCCGCGGCGAGGCGTTCCGCTATCCCGTGGGCGCGGACGAAGGCGGGCACGGCTTCTTCTACCCGCCGTTCGGCGGCGAGCCCGCGCCGCCACTGGTGGTGTTCCTGCACGGCGGGCCGACCTCGGCCAGCTACCCGGTGTTCGACGGCCGCGTCCAGTTCTGGACGCGGCGGGGCTTCGCCGTGGCCGACCTCAACTACCGCGGCAGCAGCGGCTACGGCCGCGCCTACCGCGAGCGCCTGTACCTGGGCTGGGGCCAGGTGGAGGTGGAGGACATCGGCGCGGCGCTGGACTATCTCGCCAAGGCCGGCCGCATCGACCGCCAGCGGGTGTTCGTACGCGGCGCCAGTGCCGGCGGCTACAGCGCGCTGATGGCCCTGGCGCGGCTGCCGGGCCTGCGCGGCGGCGCCAGCCTTTACGGGGTGAGCGACCCGCAGGCACTGGCGCGGGCCACCCACAAGTTCGAGGCCGATTACCTCGACTGGCTGATCGGTGACCCGCACGACGACGCCGAGCGCTACCGCGAGCGCACGCCGGTGCTGCTGGCCGGGCACATCCGTGCGCCGGTGATCTTCTTCCAGGGCGAGCTGGACGCCGTGGTGGTGCCGGCGCAGACCGACGCCATGGTCGAGTCCCTGCGCCAGCGCGGCGTGCCGGTGGAGGTGCACCGCTACGCCGGGGAGCGCCACGGCTTCCGCCAGGCGGGCAACCTGGCCCACGCCCTGGAAGCCGAATGGCGCTTCTACCAGGCGTTGCTGGCGCACTGACAGCGGGTAGGCGTCTGTCAGAACCGTCTGCCAAGGTCGCATTGCAATAGCTGACGGATGCAGTAGGCTCCCGGAAACATCCCATAACAATAACGACAGAGCCCCCGATGTCCCACGAGCTCAGCCAGCTGCGCAAATTCGTCTCGCCAGAGATCATTTTCGGTGCCGGATGCCGGCACAATGTCGCCAATTACGTGAAGACCTTCGGCGCCCGCAAGGTGCTGGTGGTGTCGGACCCCGGCGTCGTCGCCGCCGGCTGGGTCGCCGACATCGAAGTCAGCCTGGCCGCCCAGGACATTTCCTTCTGCCGTTACACCGATGTCTCGCCCAACCCGCGCGTGGAAGAAGTCATGCGCGGCGCCGACGTCTACCGCAGCGAGGGCTGCAACGTGATCGTCGCGGTGGGCGGCGGCAGCCCCATGGACTGCGCCAAGGGTATCGGCATCGTCGCCGCCCACGGCCGCAACATCCTCGAATTCGAGGGCGTGGACACCTTGCGCGTGCCCAGCCCGCCGCTGATCCTGATCCCCACCACCGCCGGCACCTCGGCGGATGTGTCGCAGTTCGTGATCATCTCCAACCAGGACGAGCGGATGAAGTTCTCCATCGTCAGCAAGGCGGTGGTGCCCGACGTGTCGCTGATCGACCCGGAAACCACCCTGACCATGGACCCGTTCCTCTCTGCCTGCACCGGCATCGACGCGCTGGTGCATGCCATCGAGGCGTTCGTCTCCACCGGCCACGGCCCGCTCACCGACCCCCACGCGCTGGAGGCCATGCGGCTGATCAACGGCAACCTGGTGCAGATGATCGCCAACCCGGCGGACATCGCTCTGCGCGAGAAGATCATGCTGGGCAGCATGCAGGCGGGGCTGGCGTTCTCCAACGCGATCCTCGGCGCGGTGCATGCCATGTCCCACAGCCTGGGCGGCTACCTCGACCTGCCGCACGGCCTGTGCAACGCCGTGCTGGTGGAGCACGTGGTGGCGTTCAACTACAGCGCCGCGCCCGAGCGTTTCAAGGTGATCGCCGAGACCTTCGGCATCGACTGCCGTGGCCTGAACCATGCGCAGATCCGCCAGCGCCTGGTGGAGCACCTGATCGCCCTGAAGAACGCCGTGGGCTTCCATGAAAGCCTCGGCCTGCACGGCGTGGGCAGCTCGGACATTCCGTTCCTCTCGCGCCATGCGATGCAGGACCCGTGCATCCTCACCAACCCCCGCGAGTCCAGCCAGCGCGACGTCGAGGTGGTGTATGGCGAGGCCCTCTGACGAGCAGCAGCAACAGGCCCTGGCCGGGCTGCTGGGGCTGGGCAGCCATTCCGCGCGCAAGAGCCACTACCCCGAGCTGGTGGCGCGGCTGGACGAGCTGGAGGCCGAGCGCAACCGCTACAAGTGGCTGTTCGAGCACGCCGTCCACGGCATCTTCCAGGCCAGCCTGAGCCAGGGCCTGCGCGCCGCCAACCCGGCGCTGGCGCGGATGCTCGGCTATGACGACCCGCAAGAGGTGCTGTGGAACCTGCAGGACATGGCCAGCCAGCTGTTCGTCGGCGGCGAGGCGGAGATGCGTCGCATCCGGGCCTTGCTGCGCGAGCGCGACGGCCTGTTCGGCTACGAGACGCGCCTGCGCCGCCGCGACGGCAGCCATGTGATCGTCCTGATGAACCTGCTGATCAAGCCCGGCGAAGACGGCCTGGTGGAAGGCTTCGTCGCCGACATCACCGAGCGCGTCCAGGCCCAGCAGCGCCTGCAGAGCCTCAACGAGGAACTGGAGCAGCGCGTCGCCGAGCGCACCCGTGAACTGGAAGGGCTGAACCAGCAGCTGCGCGAGGCGCGCGACGCCGCCGAGGCCGCCAACCAGAGCAAGGACAAGTACCTGGCCGCCGCCAGCCACGACCTGCTGCAACCGCTGAACGCCGCGCGGCTGCTGGTTTCCACCCTGCGCGAACGCTCCCTGCCGAGCGCCGAGCAGGTGCTGGTGGAGCGCACGCACCAGGCCCTGGAAGGCGCCGAGGACCTGCTCACCGACCTGCTGGAAATCGGCCGCCTGGACCAGAGCGCGATTCGCCCCGACCTGGACGTGTATACCCTGGACGAACTGCTCGGCCCGCTGGTCTCGGAGTTCGACGAGGTGGCCCGCGCCGCGGGGCTGCGCCTGCGTGCGCGGATTCCACCGCTGGCGCTGCGCACCGATCACCGCCTGCTGACGCGCATCCTGCGCAACTTCCTCAGCAATGCCTGCCGCTACACCGAGCGCGGCAGCGTGCTGCTCGCCGCCCGCCGGCGCGCCGACAGTGTGCGCCTGGAGGTGTGGGATACCGGCCGTGGGATTCCGGCTGACCAGCTACAGGCGATCTTCCTCGAATTCAACCAGCTGGAGGTTGGCCGGGCGGCGGAGCGGCGCGGCGTCGGGCTGGGATTGGCGATCGTCGACCGCATCGCCGGCATTCTCGGTTGCCGGGTGCAGGTGCGCTCGGTGCCGGGGCGCGGTTCGGTGTTCGCCATCGAGGCGCCGCTGGTGCGCGACCTGCCGCCTGCCGGCCCGGTCGACAGCGGCCCGCGCCCGGTCACCGGCGACCCGCTGCCGGGGCGGCGCCTGCTGGTCATCGACAACGAGCAGGCGATCCTCGCCAGCATGGCCGCGTTGCTAGGGCAGTGGGGTTGCGAGGTGCTGCTGGCGACGAATATCGATGACGCGCTGAAGGTGCTCGATGGCAAGGCGCCGGAGGTGATCCTGGCCGACTACCACCTCGACCATGGGCGTACCGGCTGCGATGCGGTGCGCGGGCTGCGCGAGTATTTCCGCCGCGAGTTGCCGGCGGTGATGATCACCGCCGACCGCAGCGACGATTGCCGCCGCGCCCTGCAGCGGCTGGGCATGCCGCTGCTGAACAAGCCGCTCAAGCCCGGCAAGCTGCGCGCGGCGCTGAGCCTGTTGCTGAGCCAGGGATAGCGATCAGCCGTCCTTGCGCCCCAGCATGTCGTTGACCTTGTCGCGCAGGGCGTCGATGGAGAACGGCTTGGCGATCATCGACATGCGCGTGGCCAGTTCGCTGCCGTCGATATGGACGATCTCGGCGAACCCGGTGGCGAACAGGATCGGCAGCTCGGGCCGCGCCTGCCGCGCGGCGGCGGCCAGCTCCTCGCCGTTTATGCCGGGCAGGCCGACGTCGGTCAGCAGCAGGTCGATGGCGGTGTCGCCCTGCAGGATCGGCAGCGCCTCCTCGGCGTCCTCGGCCTGCAGGACCTGATAGCCGATCTCCTCCAGCACTTCCACGGTCAGCATGCGCACCAGGTCGTTATCCTCGACGACGAGGACGCACAGCTGCTGGTTGGCCGGTTCGTTGGGGGTGACGGGAATGTCGGGAATGCTGACCACTGAGTTGCCTCTCGGGATATAGAGTGTGACGCAGGTGCCCTGGCCGGGCTCGCTGCGCAGGCGGATGTGCCCGCCGGATTGCTTGATGAAGCCGTAGACCATCGACAGGCCCAGCCCGCTGTTGGGGCCGATGCCCTTGGTGGTGAAAAAGGGGTCGAAGACGTGGGTGAGGATCGATTCGCTCATGCCCAGGCCGTCGTCCTGCACGGCCAGGGCGAGGTAATCGCCGGCCGGCAGGTCGCTGTCGCCGCCGATGATTTCCTGGCGTCGCAGGCTGATCTGCAGGGTGCCGCCGCCGGGCATCGCGTCGCGGGCGTTGTCCACCAGGTGTTGCAGCACCTTGTGCAACTGCTCGCGGTCGCTCAGCACGGTGTCGCTGGTTTCGCAGGCCAGGGTCAGGCGCACGCGGGCGCCGGCGCGCTCGGTCAGTTCGGGCAGCCAGTCGCGCAGTAGCCGGCCCAGCTCCACCGGGTGCATGGCCAGGGCCTGGCGGCGGGCGAAGGCGAGCAGGTTGTGGGTCAGCTCGGCGGCGCGCTCGGTGGCCTGGGTGGCAGCGTGCAGGATGTGGTTGAGCTCCGGCTGGGCGTTGGCCTGCGCGCGGCGGGTGATCAGGTCGAGGCTGAAGCGGATGCTCGCCAGCAGGTTGTTGAAGTCGTGGGCGATGCCGCCGGTGAGCTGGCCGACGGCCTCCATGCGCTGGGCATTGGCCAGGGCCGATTGCGCCTGCTCCAGCAGCTCGGTGGCGCGGCGCTGCTCGGTGACGTCGCGGCCGCAGCCATAGATCAGGCCGTTGTCCGCGCTGGCATGCCAGGAAATCCAGCGATAGCTGCCGTCGGCATGCCGCATGCGGTTCTGGAAGTGCTGCAGGGGCTCGCCGCGGGCCAGGGTGGCGCGGGTGCCGATGCTCGGCGCGAGGTCGTCGGGGTGCACCAGCTCTTCGCTGTTGCGCCCGGTGAGCTGGGCTTCGCTCCAGCCCAGCAGGGTGGTCCAGGCCGGGTTGACGCTACGCAGCCTGCCCTGCTGGTCGAGCACGCAGAGCAGGTCCTGGCTCATGGCCCAGACGCGGTCGCGCTCCAGGGTGCGCTGGCGCGCCTCTTCCTGCACCGCTTCCTTGAAGCGGCGGTCCTCGGCGCGCTGGCTGGCGGCGGCCAGGGCATGGCCGAGCAGGGCGGCCAGCTCGTTGAAGAAGGTCGCGTAGCTGTCGTCCAGGCGCCGGCGCGGGCTGATGCCGAACACCGCGAGGCTGCCCGGATAGCCCTCCAGCGGCGTGGCATAGGTGCTGTCGAGCAGCTCCGGCCAGGGGGCGAAGGCGCGTGCGTACTGGCTGCCCAACGGCGACTGGTGCGCCTGCTGCAGGCCGTTGAACAGGTGCAGCGGGTCGTCGTCGAGGGTCAGCTGCGCCGGGGCGAAGCGGTCGGTGACGTCCGTGCCGCAGGAGCCGAGCAGGGTGCCGCCGTGGTAGAGCAGGCAGAACGGCACGTCGATGCTGGCGTCGGCCAGCAGGGCAAGGGCATCGGCGCAGATCTGCGCGCCGTCGTCGGCCTGGCCGATGCGTTCGGCCAGCCGGGTGAGCAGGCGCTGGCGGCGCTGCTGGATGACGTTGCCGGTGGTCTCCACCGCGGTGTTGAACAGGCCGATGGGCTTGCCGTCCTGGCCGAAGATCGGGCTGACGTTGTAGGTGAAATAGGCTTCTTCCACATAGCCGAAGCGCACCATGGGCAGCAGGCGATCTTCCTCGTGGGCGGCGACGCCGGTCTGCAGGATGCCGTTGTACATGGGGTCGAGGATCGACCAGATGTCCGACCAGGCGATGCGCGCTGGCTGGCCCAGGCAGGCGGGGTGCTTGTCGCCGGGGATGGCGCTCCAGGCGTCGTTGTACAGCAGGACGAATTCCGGGCCCCAGTAGATGCACACCGGCAGGCGCGAGTTCAGCCCCACCTCGAGGATGCCCTTGAGCGTGGCCGGCCACGCTTCCATCGGGCCGAGCGGCGTGGCCGCCCAGTCGTGCTGGCGGATCAGCGGTGCCATGGCGCTGCTGCTGTTGAGGAAGTCGCCCTGGCCCGGCGCCGTGACGGTGGGAGTCATCCCCGCGGAACCTGGCATGGAGCGGGCCTTGCGTCCGATCCTTTCATACCGTGCTACCCATTCAGTCCACATCACGCGTTGGAAAGTCCCGGCGAGGGAAAATTCCACTTCTTTCAGCCGGCCCGGCAAATAGTTCGAACCACCCGGCGGTGTGCGGGTCAACTCGCCAACTCAGGTGTAGCCTACAACGCTTCGCGTTATTATCCCTGCAGTTTTAAGAACGTTCGTACAATAACTTCAAATACTTACCTGGCCTCCGTCGTAATCTCCGTCATACCGGTTGTTCGCACCCAGGGAAGAAAGTCCATCAGGGAACCCGCAGATGAACCAGAAAGCCATCGCCGACGAAAGCGCCTTCCGCCGCATCCTCGCGCGCAACATGGCGCTGCCGCTGGGTATCTGCCTGCTCGGCGCCGTGCTGTTCATCGGCCTGATCCTGTACATGCTCAACGTGCTGGGCTGGGTCGAGCACACCGACCGGGTGATCTCCAGCGCCAACGAGATGCAGCGCCTGAGCGTGGACCAGGAGAGCGGCCTGCGCGGCTATTTGATCACCGGCGATCCGCGCTTCCTCGAGCCGCTGGAACAGGCGCGGCCGCGGATCAATGCCGGGCTCAAGAGCCTGGCCGAACTGGTCGTGGACAACCCGCCGCAGGTCGAGCGCCTGGGCCGCCTGACCGCGATGCAGGACGAATGGATGACCTTCGCCCAGCAGATGATCGAGCAGCGCCGCCAGGGGCAGGACACCTCCGACGCGATCAAGGCCGGGCGCGGCAAGAGCATGATGGACGCGATCCGCGCGCAGTACGCCTCGCTGATCAACACCGAGCAGCATTTGCGCCACGACCGCAACCAGTTCGCCTCGAACCTCTCCACCGGCGTCGTCATCCTCTACCTGGTATTCAGCATCGTGGTGGGCGCGTTGCTGGCGTATTTCGGTCGCCGGCAGTTGCTCGGCCTGTCCGAGTCCTACGCCGAATCCCTGCGCCGCCAGGTACGCCATAACGAACACCTGGAGCGCCAGGCCTGGCTGCAGGACGGCCAGACCCGGCTCGGCGAGCAACTGATCGGCCAGCCGTCGATGGCCGCCCTGGGGCGCAGCCTGATGGACTTCCTCGGCGATTTCGTCGGCTCGCCGGTGGGCGCGCTGTATGTCCGCGACGACCGGGGCGGCCTGCGTCTGTCCGGCACCTTTGGCTTTACCGTCGAGGCGCCGGGTGACAGCCATTTCGCCCCCGACGAGAGCCTGATCGCCCAGGCCGCCCGCCAGCGCAAGCTGCGCGTGGTCGACGGCCTGCCGCCGGATTACCTGAAGGTCAACTCGGCGCTGGGCAATGGCCAGCCGGTGAGCGTGGCGCTGCTGCCGCTGCTCAACGAGGGCGGGGTGGTCGGTGTGCTGGAGCTGGGCTTCCTGCGCCCGCTTCAGGAGCGCGACCAGGCCTTCCTGCAGAACGTCGCCGAGACACTCGGCAGCGCCATCGCCTCGGCCCAGCATCGCCAGCGCCTGCAGGACCTGCTGGCGGAAACCCAGCAGCTCAACGAAGAGCTGCAGGTGCAGCAGGAAGAGCTGAAGACCGCCAACGAGGAACTGGAGGAACAGTCCCGCGTGCTCAAGGAATCCCAGGCTCACCTGGAAGCCCAGCAGGCGGAGCTGGAACAGACCAACGAGCGCCTCGCCGAGCAGGCCCAGGAGCTGGCCGCGCAGCGCGACGACCTCGACGGAAAGAACACCGAGCTGAACCAGGCCCGCCTGGAACTCCAGGGCCGCGCCGACGAGCTGCAGCGCGCCAGCCGCTACAAGTCCGAGTTCCTCGCCAACATGTCCCACGAGCTGCGCACGCCGCTCAACAGCTCGCTGATCCTCGCGCGCCTGCTGGCGGACAACGAGCACGGCAACCTGGACGACGAGCAGGTGAAGTTCGCCGAGTCGATCTATTCCGCCGGCAACGACCTGCTCAACCTGATCAACGACATCCTCGACATCTCCAAGGTCGAGGCCGGCAAGCTGGACGTGCGTCCGGAAAACGCCAGCGTGCGGCGCCTGGTGGAGGCGGTGGAAGGGCTGTTCCGCCCGCAGGCCGACGACAAGGGCCTGAGCTTCGTGGTCAGCGTCGCCGACGATGCGCCCGGCATGCTCTACAGCGACCGCCAGCGGGTCGAGCAGATCCTCAAGAACCTGCTGTCCAATGCCTTCAAGTTCACCGACGCCGGTGAGGTGTCCCTGCACGTGAGCACCGCGCCCGAGGGCCTGCGCTTCGACGTGCGCGACAGCGGCATCGGCATCGCGCAGGACCAGTTGCAGCGCATCTTCGAGGCCTTCCAGCAGGCCGACGGCGCCACCAATCGCCGCTACGGCGGCACCGGCCTGGGGCTGTCCATTTCCCGCGACCTCGCGCACCTGCTGGGCGGCAACATCATCGTCAGCAGCGAGCCCGGCAAGGGCAGCGTGTTCAGCCTGCTGCTGCCGGTCAACTACCAGGCGCCGGCCAGCGACGACGCGGTCAGCACGCCGGCGCCGATCGTCGCCCCGCAACCCGCGCCGGTCGCCACGCCGACGGTGCAGGCCCCGGCCGCGGCGAGCTTCGCCGACGACCGCGACCAGCTCAACATCGGCCAGCGCTGCGTGCTGGTGGTGGAGGACGAGCCCAAGTTCGCCCGCATCCTCTACGACCTGGCCCATGAACTGGGCTACCGCTGCCTGGTGGCGATGGGCGCCGAGGAAGGCCTGCGCCTGGCCGACGAACACGGCCCCGATGCCATCCTGCTGGACATGCACCTGCCCGACGAATCCGGCCTGGCCGTGCTGCAGCGCCTGAAGGCCAACCCGCGCACGCGCCACGTGCCGGTGCACGTGGTCTCGGTGGAAGACCGCAGCGAAGCGGCGCTGCACCTGGGCGCCATCGGCTATGCGCTCAAGCCCACCAGCCGCGAGCAGCTGCGCGAGGTGTTCGGCAAGCTGGAGGCCAAGCTGACCCAGGAGGTCAAGCGCATCCTGCTGGTGGAGGACGACCCGCTGCAACGCGACAGCGTCTCGCGCCTGATCGGCGACGACGACATCGAGATCACCGCGGTGGAGCAGGGCGAGCAGGCCCTGGAACTGCTGCGCCAGAACATCTACGACTGCATGATCATCGACCTCAAGCTGCCGGACATGCAGGGCAACGAACTGCTGCGGCGCATGGGCGAGGAGGACATCTGCTCCTTCCCGCCGGTGATCGTCTACACCGGGCGCAACCTGACCCGCGACGAGGAAGCCGAGCTGCTCAAGTACTCGCGCTCGATCATCATCAAGGGCGCGCGGTCGCCGGAACGGCTGCTGGACGAGGTGACCCTGTTCCTGCACAAGGTCGAGTCGCAGCTCTCCAGCGAGCGCCAGCGCATGCTGCGCACCTCGCGCAACCGCGACCGCGCCTTCGAGGACCGGCGCATCCTGCTGGTGGACGACGACGTGCGCAACATCTTCGCCCTCACCAGCGCCCTGGAGCACAAGGGCGCCCGCATGGAAGTGGCGCGCAACGGCCGCGAAGCCATCGAGAAGCTCGCCGAGGTCGGCGACATCGACCTGGTGCTGATGGACGTGATGATGCCGGAAATGGACGGCTACGAAGCGACCCGGCTGATCCGCCAGGACCCGCGCTGGAAGAAACTGCCCATACTTGCGGTGACTGCCAAGGCGATGAAGGACGACCACGAGTTGTGCCTGCGCGCCGGCGCCAACGACTACCTGGCCAAGCCCATCGACCTGGACCGCCTGTTCTCGCTGATCCGGGTCTGGCTGCCGAAGCTGGAGCGCATCTGACATGCCTGATCGCAGCCAGGACATCGAGCTGCGCCTCCTCATCGAGGCGATCTACCTCAAGTACAGCTACGACTTCCGCGACTACTCCGGCACCTCGCTCAAGCGCCGCGTGCTGCACGCCACCAACCTGTTCGAGTGCCGCAGCATCTCGGCGCTGCAGGAGCGCATCCTGCACGACCCGCACGCCTTCCACGAGCTGCTGCAGTACCTCACCATCTCGGTGAGCGAGATGTTCCGCGACCCCAGCTACTTCCTCGCGCTGCGCCAGGAAGTGGTGCCGGTGCTGCGCACCTACCCGTCGCTGCGCCTGTGGGTGGCCGGCTGCAGCACCGGCGAGGAAGTGCATTCGCTGGCCATCCTGCTGCACGAGGAGGGCCTGCTGGAGCGCACGCTGATCTACGCCACCGACATCAACCCGCGCTCGCTGGAGCAGGCCCAGCGCGGCATCTACGCGGTGGACGACCTGGCCCAGGCCAGCGCGAACTACCGCGCCGCCGGCGGCCACGGCTCGCTCTCGGACTACTACACCGCCGCCTACGACGGCGCGCTGTTCGACAAGATGCTGCGCGCCAACGTGACCTTTGCCGACCACAGCCTGGCCACCGACAGCGTGTTCTCCGAGACGCACCTGATCTCCTGCCGCAACGTGCTGATCTACTTCAATCGCCCGCTGCAGAACCGCGCCATCGGCCTGTTCCACGACTCGCTGTGCCACCGCGGCTTCCTCGGCCTGGGCAGCAAGGAAAGCCTGGAATTCACCGATTTCGCCTCCGAGTTCGAGGTGGTCAACCGCCGCGAACGGGTGTTTCGCAAGCGATGAACGCCCAGCGGGATGTGCAGGCCGTGGTCATCGGCGCCTCCGCGGGCGGCGTGGACGCGCTGTTCAGGTTGTTCGGCGGGCTCCCGGCCGACTTCGCGTTGCCGCTGGTGGCCGTGCTGCACCTGCCGGAAAGCCACGACAGCCAGTTGGTGGACCTGTTCGCCCGGCGCCTGTCGATTCCCGTGGCGGAAGCGCGCGACAAGGCGCCGCTGGAGCCGGGCACGCTGTATTTCGCCGCTGCCGGCTACCACCTGTCCATCGAGCAGGACCGCACCTTCGCCCTGAGCCGCGAGGCGCCGCGGAATTTCTCCCGGCCGTCGATCGACATCCTCTTCGACTCGGCGGCCGATGCGTACCGTGACACGCTCGCCGGCATCCTCCTCACCGGCGCCAACCAGGACGGCGCGCAGGGCCTGGCGCACATCCAGCGCGAGGGTGGGCTCTCCATCGTCCAGGACCCGGCCGAAGCCGCCGTGGCCACCATGCCGGAGGCGGCCATCGCATTGCACGCCCCGGACTACATTCTTTCCTTGCGCGAAATCCACGCGCTCCTGACCCGAATGGGCACCCGACATGCTGCGTAACCAGGGAAGCAAACTGCTGATCGTCGACGACCTGCCGGAGAATCTCCTGGCGCTGGAGGCGCTGATCAAGGGCGAGGGACGCGAAGTGTTCAAGGCCTCGTCGGCGGACGAGGCGCTCTCGCTGCTGCTGGAGCACGAATTCGCCCTGGCGCTGCTCGACGTGCAGATGCCGGGCATGGACGGCTTCGCCCTGGCCGAACTGATGCGCGGCACCGAGCGCACCAAGAACATTCCCATCGTCTTCGTCACCGCCGCCGGCCGCGAGCTGAACTACGCCTTCAAGGGCTACGAGAGCGGCGCCGTGGACTTCCTCTACAAGCCGCTGGACAACCACGCGGTGCGCAGCAAGGTGAACGTCTTCGTCGACCTCTACCGCCAGCGCAAGGTGCTCGCGCGGCAGCTCGAAGCCCTGGAGCAGGCGCACCACGAACAGGACGCGTTGCTCGCCGAGCTGCGCGAAACCCAGGTGGAACTGCAGCGCGCTGTCAAGATGCGCGACGACTTCATGTCCATCGTCTCCCACGAACTGCGCACGCCGCTCAACGGCCTGATGCTCGATACCCAGCTGCGCCGCCTCTACCTGGCCAAGGGCAAGCTGGAGCACTTCGCGCCGGAGCGCCTGGGTGCGCTGTTCGAGCGCGACGAGCGCCAGCTCGCCGGGCTGAACCGGCTGATCGAGGACATGCTCGACGTCTCGCGCATCCGCACCGGCAAGCTGTCGATCCGCCCGGAGCCGGCCAACCTCGCCGACATCGCCCGCCGCGTCATGGGGAATTTCGCCGTGCAGGCCCAGGCCGCCGGCTGCGACCTGAGCCTGAACGCACCGCAGGTGGTGGAGGGCGTCTGGGATGCCTATCGCCTGGAGCAGGTGCTCAGCAACCTGCTCAGCAACGCCCTGCGCTACGGCCCCGGCCAGCCGGTGGAGGTGACGGTCGCGGTGCACGAGGGCCAGGCGCAGCTCTGCGTGCGCGACCATGGCGAGGGCGTCAGCGCCGAAGAGCAGCAGCGCATCTTCCAGCAGTTCGAACGCGGCGCCGGCGCGGCCCGCGTCGCCGGGCTGGGGCTGGGGTTGTTCATTTCCGAACAGATCGTCCAGGCCCACGGCGGCCGCATCGAGCTGCGCAGCGAACCGGGGCAGGGCGCGGAGTTCTGCGTCCGCCTGCCGCTGGACTGACCGGGGCGCCTGCCCGCCGCGACGGGCCGTGCCCGTGATCGGCGGCAGGGCCGGCGTTGTGCGGGTTCGCGAGCAAGCTCGCTCCTGCAGGCCGGCGTCGGCGCTTTCGTGGGGCGCAATGCGGTAAGCTGCGCCGATTTCCCAGCGTCCCAGGCGGAGAACGATCCATGGAAGACCTCAACACCCTCTACTACTTCACCCAGGTGGTGGAGCAGGGTGGTTTTGCCGCGGCCGGTCGTGCGCTGGACATTCCCAAGTCCAAGCTCAGCCGGCGCATCGCGCAGCTGGAGGAGCGCCTGGGCGTGCGACTGTTGCACCGCACCAGCCGGCATTGTTCGTTGACCGAGATCGGCCAGGAGTACTACCAGCGTTGCGTCGCCATGCGCATCGAGGCCGAAGGGGCGTCCGAGGTGATCGAGCGCAACCGCAGCGAGCCGCGCGGACTGGTGCGGCTGGCCTGCCCGACGACGCTGCTCAACTCCTGGGTCGGGCCGATGCTCACCCGCTACATGCTCAAGTACCCGCTGGTGGAGTTGTTCATCGAGAGCACCAACCGCCGCGTCGACCTGCTCCACGAGGGCTTCGACATCGCCCTGCGGGTGCGCTTCCCGCCGCTGGAGAACACCGACATGGTGATGAAGGTGCTGGGCAACAGTACCCAGTGCCTGGTGGGCCGCCCGGACTTCCTCGAGCGCATGGCCGGCGACAGTTCGCCCATGGGCTTTGGCCAGTTGCCCAGCCTGCACTGGGGCGGCATGCAGCGCGACTACCAGTGGGAGCTGTTCAACGAGGAGGGCGAGCGCCTGCTGATCTCGCACAAGCCGCGCATGGTGACCGATGACCTGCTGGCCCTGCGCAACGCCGTGATCGCCGGCGTCGGCATCGCCCACGTGCCGCGCGTGGCGGTGCGCGAAGACCTCGCCGCCGGCACGCTGGTGGAGCTGCTGCCGGGCTGGTGGCCCAAGTGCGGCATCGTCCACGCGATCTTCCCGTCGCGCCGTGGCCTGCTGCCTTCGGTGCGCACGCTGATCGATTTCCTCGCCGAGGAATTCAGCAACAGCGACATGGCCTGAAACACCGCGCCGGCGGGCAGCGTTGCGTGGTGCGCACCGCTGTTTTGCCGGCCCGGCGGATTCTGCGCGGCAGGCGGCCGGCATAGGCTTGCCTCACTGTTTTTCTCGCAAGGAATGGTCATGAACTCCGCTTCGACGTCCCTCCCGGCTGACCACGCACAGCCCACCCTGTCCTCGGCGATGGTGGCGCTGCTCGCCTTCTGCTGTGGCGCCGTGGTCGCCAACCTCTACTACGCCCAACCCATCGTCGAGCTGATCGCGCCGGCGATCGGCCTGTCCACCCGGCACGCCAGCCTGATCGTCTCGCTGACCCAGTTCGGCTACGCCATCGGCCTGCTGTTCCTGGTGCCGCTGGCGGACCTGCTGGAGAACCGCAAGCTGGTGATCGGCTTCACCCTGGCCGTGGCGCTGTGCCTGGCCGGTGCGGGCCTGGCGGATTCGCCGTCGGTGCTGCTGGCCTGTGCGCTGCTGATCGGCCTGACCTCGGTGGCGGTGCAGATCCTCGTGCCGTTGGCCGCGCACCTGGCGCCCGAAGAAGCCCGTGGCCGGGTGGTGGGCAACATCATGGGCGGCCTGCTGCTGGGCATCCTGCTGTCGCGGCCGGTGTCGAGCCTGTTGGCTGAAGTCTTCGGATGGCGCGGGGTGTTCTTCGCCGCGTCGGTGCTGATGCTGGTGATCACCCTGGTGATGGCGGTGGCGCTGCCGCGCCGCGTGCCGGCGCACAGCGCTACTTATCCGCAACTGATCGGCTCGGTGTTCGCCCTGGCGCGGCGCTACGCCGTGCTGCGTGAGCGCGCGCTCTACCAGGGCCTGCTGTTCGCCGCGTTCAGCGCCTTCTGGACCATCGCGCCCATCGAGTTGATTCGCCACCACGGCTTCAGCCAGACCCAGGTCGCGCTGTTCGCCCTGGTCGGTGCCGTGGGCGCTGTGGCCGCGCCCATCGCCGGACGCCTGGCGGACGCCGGGCACACCGGCAGGGGCACCCTGGTGGCGCTGCTGCTGGCGCCGTTCGCCCTGTTGCTCGGGGCGCTGCCCGGCGCGGGGTTCTTCTGGCTGGTGGTGTGTGCGGTGCTGCTGGATTTCGCCGTGCAGATGAACATGGTGCTGGGCCAGCGCGAGGTGTACGCCCTCGACCCGCACAGCCGCGCACGCCTGAACGCGGTGTACATGACCAGCATCTTCGTCGGCGGCGCGCTCGGCTCGCTGCTCGCCAGCCCGCTCTACGAAGCCATCAGCTGGACGCCGTTCGCCATCGGCGCCGCGGTGATCCCGGCCATCGCCACTCTGCTGTTCCTGCTGCGCGGCGACAGCCACGCCTGAGAGCACAGGCGTGCAAGGCGGGCGCGTGGGTGATTGGGTACACTCCGGGGTTTTCCGCTCCCGGAGTTGCGCCATGGACAAACTGCAGGCCCTGACGATGTTCGTCGGGACCGTCCGCTGCGGCGGCTACTCGGCGGCGGCGCGCAAGCTGGGCGTGGCGACGTCCTCGGTGACCCGCCAGGTGGCGGCCCTGGAAGCGGAGCTGGGCGCCACGCTGCTCAACCGCACCACCCGCCACAGCAGCCCGACCCTGGCCGGGCAGGCGTACTACGACAAGGCCGTGGCGATCCTCGAAGCGCTGGTGGAGGCCGATGGCCTGGTCAGCGACCGAGGCCTCGAGGCGAAAGGCCGATTGCGGGTCAGCGTGCCGGTGGAGTTCGGCCGCCGGGTCATCGCCCCGCACCTGGGGCGCCTGCTGGCGCAGTACCCGGAGCTGGAAATCAGCCTGTCGCTGAGCGACCAGATCACCGACCTGCCGAAACAGCAGATCGACCTCTCCGTGCGGCTGGGTTCGAGCCTCACCAGCGACGACATCATCAGTCGTCCCATCGGCCACTTCCAGCGCTGGCTGGTGGCGAGCCCTGACTACCTGCGACGCGCCGGCACACCGGAACATCCGCTGCAGTTGATGGAGTACCAGTGCCTGCGCTTCGACTACGGCGGCACGCACCTGACCTGGACCTGCACCGACGGCCAGGACACCTGGCCGCTCAACGTGCAGGGACGCCTGCAGAGCAACAACGCCGACGTGCTGCGCGAGACCGCCCTGGCCGGCGGTGGCATTGCGCTGCTGTCGGACTGGCTGGTGGCCGAGGACGTCCGCGCCGGGCGCCTGGTGCGCCTGCTCGCCGGATACGACGCCTATCCCGGCACCACGTCCGGCATCATCAACGTGCTGTACCCGCCGAGCCTGCGCGAGTCCAGCCGCATCCGCGTGTTCGTGGCCTTCCTCGAGGCGCTGATGGCGGCTCAGTGACTGTCTGCGCTGGGCTGGGTGGGCGGGGCGATCCTGCGCATTAGCGGCACCAGCAGCAGGGTCACCGCGAAACAGGCGCCCACCAGCAGGAAGGCATCGGCGAAGGTCAGCGTCTGCGCCTCGCGCCAGGTCAGGTCCCACACGTGTTTCAGCGCTTGTTGCGAGGGTTCGCCGTTGAGCCCCAGGGACGGCGCCAGCCACTGGTTGAGGGCTTCGTTGCCGCTGTTCAGGTGCTCGGCCAGGCGCAGGAAGTGCAGGTTGGCGCGGTCGTTGAGCACCGTGGCGCAGGCGGCGATGCCGATGGCGCCGCCCAGGTTGCGCATCAGGTTGAACAGCCCGGACGCCAGCTTCAGGCGCTCCGGCGGCAGCGAGCCCAACGCCAGCGTCACCGTGGGCGCCACGCAGAACTGTTGCGCCATGCCGCGCAGGGCCTGCGGGAACATCAGCTGGGCCGCGCCCCAGTCGTGGGTCAGCGGCGCGAATTCATACATCGACAGGGTAAACATCACCATCCCCAGCAGCAGGATCCAGCGCAGGTCGACGCGCCGGGCGAGGGCGGCGTACAGCGGGATGCTCATGATCTGGAAGATGCCCGTGGAGAAGATCGCCAAACCGATGTCCAGCGCGCCGTAGCCGCGCACGCGGCCGAGGAACAGCGGGGTCAGGTAGATGGTGGCGAAGATGCCGATGCCGGTGACGAAGCTGAACAGGCAGCCGAGGGCGAAGTTGCGTTCCTTCAGGGCGCGCAGGTCGACGATGGGGTGCGCGGCGGTCAGGCTGCGGTAGATGAAGGCGACGCCGCACAGGCCGGAAATCCAGGCGGTGGCGACGATGGTGTCGTCGCTGAACCAGTTCCAGCGCGGGCCTTCCTCCAGGGTGTATTCCAGGCAACCGAGGAACAGCGCCATCAGCACGATGGCGGGATAGTCGGCGCCCTTGAGCAGGGACAGGTCGGGCTTGTCGATGCGCACCATGATCGGCACCACGATGGCGACGAACAGGCCGGGCACCAGGTTGATGTAGAACAGCCAGGGCCAGGAGGAAATATCGGTGATCCAGCCGCCCACCACCGGCCCCAGAGTCGGCGCGAGGGAAGCGATGGCGCCGATGGTGGCGGCGACGATCACCCGCTGCTTGCCGTCGAAGTACATGAAGCCGGTGGTGAACACCATGGGGATCATCGAGCCGCCGAGGAAGCCCTGCAGCGCGCGGAAGGCGATCATGCTCTGGATGTTCCAGGCCATGGCGCAGAGCAGGCTGGTGAGGGTGAAGCCCAGCGCCGAGGCGGCGAACAGCCAGCGCGTGGAAAGCACCTTGGACAGCCAGCCGGAGAGCGGAATGACGATGATCTCGGCGATCAGGTAGCTGGTCTGCACCCAGGCGAGTTCGTCGGCGCCGGCCGATAGCCCGCCGCCGATGTCGCGCAGCGACGCGGAGACGATCTGGATGTCCAGCAGGGCGATGAACATGCCCAGGCACATGCAGGCGAAGGACACCACCTTGCGGCCGGTGGACAGGCTCGCCACCGGTACCACCTCGCTGCTCCAGAAGGTGCTGCGGGCGAGGCTCACGGCCGCGTGCTCTGGGCGACGCGCTGATCGGCGTCGCCGTGCTCATGGGCGCGGGTGTCCACTTCCACCAGCACGGAGAGGCCCGGGCGCAGGTCGCCCAGGCGACCGTCGGCATCGTCCAGGTGCACGCGCACCGGCACGCGCTGGACGATCTTGGTGAAGTTGCCGGTGGCGTTTTCCGGCGGGAGGATGCTGAACTGCGCGCCGGTGGCGGGCGCGAGGCTGTCCAGGTGGCCGTGGAAGACCTTGCCGGGGAGGATGTCGGCCTCGATGGTGACCGCCTGGCCGGGCAGCATGCGCGCCAGTTGGTCTTCCTTGAAGTTGGCGTCGACCCACAGGCCCTGGGCGGGGACCACGGCGAGCAACTGGGTGCCGGCGGCGACGTAGCTGCCGACCCGCGCGCGGCGGTTGCCGATGTAGCCGTCCACCGGCGCGCGCAGCTCGGTGTAGCTGAGGTCCAGGCGCGCCAGGTCGCGGGCGGCGACGGCCTGCTCCAGGGCGGCCTGAACCTGCTGGCGCTGGCTGTGGATCACGTCCAGCTGGCGGCGCGCGGCGAGGAGGCTGGCGTGGGCCTTGTCGCTGTTGGCGTGGGCGGACTTGAAGCTGGCGTCGGCGCGCTGCGCGGCTTCCACCGACACCGCGTTGGTGCGCACCAGGGTGGCGTAGCGGCGCTGGTCGTCACGGGTGCGCACTTCCTCGGCGGCGGCGGCGTCGATTTCCGCCTGGCTCTGGCGGATCAGCGCGTCCTGCAGCGAGGCCTGGGCATCGACGTTGCCCAGCGCCGCTTCCTCGGCATGCACGGCGCCTTCGGCCTTGGCCAGGGCGGCACGGTAGTCGCGGTCGTCGATGCGGGCGAGCAGGTCGCCGGCGCGCACCCGCTGGTTGTCGCTCACCTTCAACTCGGCGATGTAGCCGGCCACGCGCGGGCTGATGACGGTGACATCGCCGCCGACGTAGGCATCGTCGGTCTTTTCCAGGAAGCGTCCGTCGAGCCACCAGTGCCCGGCATAGGCGCCCGCGCCCAGGATGGCGGCGGTGGCGACGGCGAGCTTGAGGGCCTTGCGGGACCGGGGTTTGGCCGTGTCGACGGCTGGCGTGGCGGGGAGGGTGACGGGCTGGTTCATGGCGGCCTCGCTCAGGCGTGATCGGCGTGGGGAATGGTCTGGGGAGTGGCGTGCGGGAACACCGGGACGAGTCGCTCGCCCTCGCGGCGGTGGATCTGGTGCTGCGGGCCGATGGGCTCGCCGCTGTCGGCGTCCACCAGGGCGATGCGCACCGGGCGCCCGCTGCGGGTGTCCACCAGTTCGGCGGCGCTGGCCATGCCGGCGTGGCGCTTGCCCCACTGCAGCAGGGTCAGCAGCACCGGGCGCAGGTCGCGGCCGCGGTCGGTCAGCAGGTACTCGAAGCGCGGCGGGTGGTCGCTGTAGGGGTGGCGCTGCAGCAAGCCGCTGTCCACCAGGGCACGCAGGCGGCGGGTCAGTACGTTGCTGGCAATGCCCAATCGTGCGAGGAACTGGTCGAAGCGGGTGGAGCCGTAGAAGGCCTCGCGCAGGATCAGCACGTTCCAGCTGTCGCCGATCAGGTCCAGCGCCTGGGCCACGGGGCAGGGCAGGTGTTCGAAGCTCGATCTGCGCATGGCTGCATCTCTTTGAATTAAGGTCGTCATCTAACCAGGCCGCCGTTCCATGGGCCTGGCAGGGCGACAGGCAAGGGCGTCGGTAAAAGATTATGGTTGTAATCTAATCGGGTCGCTTGCTTTGCGCAAGTGACTCATCGAGAGGGGGAAAGCGCAGCGGATGAACGGTGCGCGAGCAGCACGTTCCGGCGTACGCGCAAGTTGCCCGATCCTGCAGAAGTTGCCCGACGAAGTTAGCGGAAAGTTGTGAGGAAAGAGTAATTCCAGGCACGTTGGAATTGCCGGGAATATCGCCTGGAACGGTTGTTCCAGAACTTTCTCGCAGCCAAAAAAAAGGCCGCCTGGGGAGGCGGCCAAACCAAAGGATGATGAAGTGGAGCAATCCTCCGGACGCTCTGGAGCGGGCATCCGGGACTCATGTTCTTCATCGGGGCGCAAGCTTAATGGTGCGGGCGATAAATGCTGAATCATTCGTTTCGATATCGACTATCGACGAGGCTGGTTTGAGGCAAAGGCACCGGATTGTTATCTCTTCGCACGCTCTGCCAATGGTGGGGAAACATAAGAAAGTTGTTCAGCATTCACTCGATAGACCTGCCAAGACAAGACCAACAAAGGGGTAGCAGATGTCCGCGTTCCGTCTTTCCGTGCTCGGTGCCTGTGTCAGTGCATCGCTCGCCGGCATTCCGTATCAACTGGCCCACGCGGCCGCCGTTTCCGACCAGTCCGAAGCCACCGGCTTCATCGAAGGCAGCACCGCGTCGCTGTTGCTGCGCAACTACTACTACAACAGCGACCGCAAGTCCGGTGACCGCGACCGCAAGGACTGGACCCAGGGTTTCACGCTGAACTACAGCTCCGGCTTCACCCAGGGCACGGTCGGCTTCGGCGTCGAGGCCTTCGGCAACTGGGGCGTGCGCCTGGATGGCGGCGCCGGCACCTCCGGCACCGGCAACCTGCCGGTGCGCGAGAATGACTCACCGGAAAGCGAATACGGCCGCGCTGGCGGCGCCGTGAAGCTGCGCGTGTCGAAAACCGAACTGCGCTGGGGCGACCTGCAGCCCACCGCGCCGGTATTCGCCGCCGGCGGCACGCGCCTGTTCCCGCAGACCGCCACCGGCTTCAACGTGCTCAGCAGCGAGATCGCCGGGCTGGACCTGGACGGCGGCCACTTCACCGGCGGCAATGGCCCGGTGACCACCAACGGCGACCATGGCATCTGGGCGTCCTACGCCAACGTCGAGGCCAGCAGCATCGACTACGTGGGCGGCAAGTACGCGATCAACGACGCGCTGAACGTCTCGCTGTACGCCTCCAAGCTGGAGGATGTGTGGCGTCAGTACTACGGCAACGCCAACTACACCCTGCCGCTGGCCGATGACCAGTCGCTGAACATCGACTTCAACATCTACCGCACCAACGACGACGGCAGCGCCAAGGCCGGCGACATCAACAACACCACCTGGTCCGCCGCCGCCGCGTACAGCTTCCTCACGGCGCATACCGTGACGCTGGCCTACCAGAAGGTGCATGGCGACACGCCATTCGACTACGTGGCCTTCGGCGTCAACGGCCCCGGCGATACTGCCGATTCGATCTTCCTCGCCAACTCCATCCAGTACTCGGACTTCAACGGCCCGGAAGAGAAGTCCTGGCAACTGCGCTACGACCTGGCGATGGCCAGCTACGGCATCCCCGGCCTGAGCTTCATGGCCCGCTACGTCAACGGCCACGGCATAGACGGCAGCAAGATGGCCGCCGACAGCCAGTACCGCGGCTATGGCTACGGCGAGGACGGCAAGCACCACGAGACCAACCTGGAGGCGAAGTACGTGGTGCAATCCGGGCCGGCGAAGGACCTGTCGCTGCGCCTGCGCGAGGCGATCCACCGCGGCAATGCCGACCAGGTGGAAGGCGACGTCAACGAGTTGCGCCTGATCGTCGACTACCCGCTGTCGATTCTCTGAGGGACGCGGCGCCCCGGAAACGGGGCGCTGTTGCTAGTAGACGAAGTGGGAAATCGCCCGCGCCAGGCCGTCGGGGTTGTCGTAGGCCATCATGTGCCCGCTCTGCGCGACGATCTCGACCCGGCAGCCGGCCTGGTGGTATTGGCGGATGTCGTTGAGCGGGGCGTTGTCGGACAGGATCACGGCCTTCTTCACGATGGGCACCTCGCGCAGTCCATCGATCCAGTTGCCGTTGTCCTGATCGGCCAGCGCCGCGGCCGCCCACTGGTAGATGGCCTGGGGCGAGCACAGTTGCAGCGGGCCCAGCCAGGCTTCATGGCCGCCGTCGAGCTTGAGCATTTCCAGCAGCAGGGCGAAGCCGGAGTTGACGAACTCGCGCTCGCTCATCGCCGTGATGGATTCGAGCAGTCCGACGCCATAGGCGTCGAGGCCGGGTTGGCAGAGGATCAGGTTGTTCACCCGCTCGTGCAGGGCGGCGGCCAGCTTGAGCGCGATGAAGGCGCCGGCGCTGTGGCCGAACAGGCTGAAGCGATTGATCGGCGTGCTGCGGATCCAGCGTTCCAGGGTCTGCGCCTGGGCGGTGGTGCCGTAGAGGTTGGCGTCGGGTTTGTCGCTGAAGCCGGCGCCTGGGAGGTCCACCAGCCAGGAGCGGCGCCTGCTGTAGGCATCGGAGGCGACGACGCGGGGGTAGTCACTGCTCGATGCGCAGCCCAGGCCGTGGATGAAGATCAGCGGTGACGCTCCGTAACAGACATCTTGCCAACGCAACAAGTCCTTCTGTTCGTCAAACGGGTAGGTATTCATTGCGCACTCCAGTCGGGGTTGCGAGACCCAGAGGCTTGCGGAAGACGCACTACACGGCTGTCAGCCGTTTCGTACGCATCACCACGGAAGTGGCGGTGCGATCAGGTTAATGGTCTGACAGAGCTGTGGAAGGCAAGATCCGGCGAGGTTGAAGCCGGTCAAATTTTTCGCTTCTTTTGTTGTAGGAAATATCTGTTTGTCTGTTGCTCGTTTCGCGCTTCCGACAAAAGGGCGAACGACGGCCGCGCGCTGCTGTCTGTGCGGGCGCCTGAAAGCCCGATGCTGCCTCGCCGCACGCCGTGCCCCTACAATGCCGGTCCCACCCCGCCAACCAGGACGCCCCATGCCCGAAGCAGAACTGCGCAGTACGCAACTGATCGATGGCCCGGCCGGCCAGCTGCAATTGCTGATCGACCGACCCGGCGTGCCGGTGCAGGGCATCGCGTTGATCAGCCATCCGCAGCCGCTGCTCGGCGGCAGCCCCCGGCACCGCGTGCCGCTGACGCTGTCGCGCGCGCTCTGTGGCGCCGGCTGGCTGACCGTGCGGCCGAGCTTCCGTGGCGTAGACGGCAGCGAAGGCGAGTACGCCGACGGTATCGGCGAGGCGCAGGACATGCTCGCGGTGGTGGCGCACCTGCGCGGCGAATATCCGCACCTGCCACTGGCGCTGGTGGGCTTCTCCTTCGGTGCCTATGTGTTCGCCCGCATGGCCGGCGCGGTGTCGCCCCCGGCGGACGCCCTGGTGCTGATGGGTTTGCCGGTCGGCACCGTCCCCGGCGGCCGCGACTACGCGGCGCAGGATGTCCCGGGCGACTGCCTGCTCCTGCATGGCGAGGCGGACGAGATGGCGCCACTGGCGAACCTGCTGGACTGGGCGCGGCCGACGCAGCGCGAGGTGGTGCTCTACGCCGGCGCCGACCACTTCTTCAAGGGCTGCCTGGAGCGCGCCGTCGAACGCGTGCTCGAACACCTGTCCCGCGCGATCAGGTGAGCGCGGGTTGCCCCAGTTCGCGAAGGTACGCCCAGGGGTAGATGCCGCGGTCGTGGCCGTCGTCGAACACCAGTTGCACGCCGTAGCCCTGCAGGTTGAGTTGCTGCAGGACGACGCCGGCCGAGACCAGCTCGATGCGCCCGTGCAGGCGCGCGGCCCGGCACTGCGAGCAGGGGCAGGCGCCGCGCAGGCGGGCGAAGCCGATGCACTGTTCGACGCCGTCGTCCCAGCGGATGCGCAGTTCGCCGTCGGCGCTGGAGCGGTGCAGGGCGACCGGCGTGTTCATGCCGACTGCCCCAGTTGGGCCAGGGCGATGCGCACGGCCTTGCGCACCTCCGGGTCGCCGTCGTGCTCGGCGTGGCGCAGGGCGTCGATGGCATCGCCGCTGCCCAACTCGCCCAGGGCCAGCGCGGCTTCCTTGCGCAGGTTGCTGATGCCGTGGCCGAGCACGCCCTTCAGGCCTTCCAGCGCCGGCAGGTAGCGCAGCTTGCCCAGCGAGCGGGCGGCGCGCAGGCGTACTTGCCAGAAGTCGTCCTCCAGCGCCTTGACCAGCGCGTCGCCGGCCTCCGGCAGGGCCAGTTTGCCGAGGGTGCCGGCGGCTTCCTCGCGCACTTGCCAGGCCGGGTCGGCCAGTGCCGCCTGCAGGGCCGGCAGCACGCTGGCATCGATGGCCAGGCCGAGGGCGCCGGCCGCCGCGCGGCGCACTTCCGCGTCCGGGTCGTCGCGGGTGAGGCGTGCCAGGTGCGGCAGCGCGTCGGTGCGCTTGAGCCAGCCGAGAATGCCCACGGCCTCGCGACGCACGCCGGCGTCGCTGTCGGCCAACGCGTTCAGGGCCGGTTCGGCGGCATCTTCCAGGCGCAGTTCGCGCAGGGCACGCAGGGCGCTGCGGCGGACGAAGATGTCGGCATGGGTCGCCCACGGCAGTAGGCGCACGCCAGCGTCGGCGGTCTTCAGCTCGCTCAGGCTCTGCGCGGCGGCTTCGCGCACGTCTTCGTCGCTGTCGGCCAGGGCCTGGCAGAGGGCGTCCACCACCTCGGGCTCTTCCCAGGCTTCCAGCAGCCGCGCGGCCTCGGCGCGGACGCTGGCGGCGGCGTCATGGTTCAGCGCATGGGCGAGCCAGGGCAGGCCGTCGGGCTCTTCCAGGTCGGCCAGCTCGATCAGGGCGATGCGGCGCACGCCGGCGTCGGCGTTCTGCAGGCGCGGCTGCAGGTCGAGGATATCGGGGTTGTCGGTGCTGAGGTCAAAGGCTGTCATATGGCGAATCGCGGTATCCGTTGTTGGGTGGGCAGGCCCAGTGGCGTCAGGCGTGGCAGCTGGCGGCCGTCTTCGTGGCGCAGCAGTTCCAGGCAGTGGCGCTTGAGCCGGGAGAATTCAGGCGTGGTGAGCAGGTCGGCGTGGCGCGGGCGCGGGAAGTCGAGGCGGATGTCTTCGAGGATGCGTCCGGGGCGCGGGCTCATCACCAGGATGCGGTCGGCGAGGAACAGCGCCTCGTCGATGTCGTGGGTGATGAACAGCACACTGGTGCGCAGGCGCGTCCAGATGTCCAGCAGCAGCTCCTGCATCATCATTCGCGTCTGCGCATCGAGGGCGCCGAAGGGTTCGTCCATCAGCAGCAGGCGCGGCTGGTTGATCAGCACGCGGGCGATCTCCACGCGCTGCTGCATGCCGCCGGAGAGCTGCGATGGCCAGCGCTGGGCGAAGCCGTTCAGGCCCACCAGCTGGAGCATGTCATCCGCCTGGCGATGGCGCTCGGCGCGGGGCACGCCGCGCATCTTCAGGCCGAAGGCGACGTTGTCGCGCACCCGCCGCCAGGGCAGTAGGGTGTGGTGCTGGAACACCATGCCGCGCTCCGGCGAGGGGCCGGCGACGCTGGCGCCGTCGACTTCCAGCGTGCCGCCGCTGGGCGCCAGGTGCCCGGCCAGCGCGCCGAGCAGGGTGGACTTGCCGCAGCCGGAGGGGCCGAGCACGCAGACGAACTCGCCGGGCTCGATGGAAAAACTCAGGGATTGCACGGCCTCGAAGGCGTCGCGGCCGCTGCCCAGGTGGATCGACAGGCCGTCGACGCGCACGCGCCCCGGTGCGCTGGCGGGCAGGGTCATGGCTTGCCTCCGGCCTGGCGCTGCCAGGGTGTGACCAGGGCGCCGAGCTGGCGCACCAGCAGGCTGCTGGCCATGCCGAGCACGCCGATCAACAGCATGCCGACGACGATGTCGGGGTAGTTCTGCAAGGTGTAGGACTCCCAGGTGTAGTAGCCGATGCCCCATTGCCCGGAGATCATCTCGGCGGTCACCAGGCAGAACCACGAGGTGCCCATGCCGATGGCAAGCCCGGTGACGATGCTCGGCGCGGCGCCCGGCAGCACTACTTCGCGCAGCAGCGCCAGGCGGCTTGCGCCGAGGCTGCGGGCGGAGGCGAGCAGGCGCGGGTCGACCGCCTCGACGCCGTGGATGGTGTTGAGCAGGATGGGGAACAGCGCGCCGGTGAAGGTGATGAAGATCATCGACAGCTCCGAGCTGGGGAACATCAGGATCGCCAGCGGAATCCACGCCACCGCCGGGATCGGCCGCAGCACTTCCAACGGCGGCAGCAGGCTGTCGCGCGCCCAGCGGCCACGGCCGATCACCAGCCCGAGTAGGATGCCGGCGAAGGCCGCCAGCAGGTAGCCGGCGAGCACCCGCAGCAGGCTGCTGCCCAGGTGGCGGCCGAGCTTGCTCGATTGCGCGAGGTTCCAGGCGGCGTCCAGCACGTCACGCGGGCCGGGCACGTTGGCGAAGGTGACCACGCCGAGGTTGACGTGGCGCGCGCTGAGCACCTGCCAGAGCGCGAGGCAGGCCAGCAGCGAGGCCAGGCGCAGGCTCCAGCGGGTGAGGGTGGTGCTGTTCATCGGCTTGTCTCCGCAGCCCCGGCGCGTGGCCGCCGGGGCTGTTGTTCAGGGTTGGCTGCCGGTTCAGCGGCTGGCTACGGCCTGCTGGCTGGCGGCGGCGAAGTCGGCGACTTCTCCGCCATGCTGGCGGGCGAAGGCGTCGGCCTGTTCGCGCAGCAGGAAGGCATCCAGCGCGCCGTCCTTGCCGCGGACGAACCAGGCCTGCCCGGCGAGCAGCTTGATGCCGCTGTCGCTGGCCTGGGCGTACACCGCGCGGACCTCCTTGCCCTGTTGCTTGAGTTCGGCGAGCTGGCCCAGCGCTTCCTTGGCGGACGCATAGCTGCGCACCTTCGCCTCGCCACGCACCCAGATCTGCGCGACCTTGCGGGTGTCGGTGATCGGCTGGTGGGTCAGTGCGTCGTTGCCCAGCAGCGGTTGCTGGGCGTAGTTCTTCAGCGCCTGCTCATAGTCGGCACCGGAGGCCTTGAAGGCGGCGCGGATGTAGCGGTCGTCGACGAACTGCTCGACGTTCAACCCGCGGTCGGCCTTCTTCAGCAGCTTCAGGGTGTCGATGGCGGTGGCCACGGCCTGGCGGTATTCCGGCTTCCAGGTCAGGTCGCGGGTCTGCAGGCCGAGCGGGCCGTGGAACAGGTAGTTCACCTCGGCGGGAATGCCGGCGACCTTCTCGATCAGCTCGCTGTATTTCTCCGGCTCCTTCGCCAGCAGCTGGTTGGCTTCAAAGGTGGCGCGCAGGTAGGCCTCGACGATTTCCGGGTACTTCTGCGCGTAGTCCGCTTCCACCAGCGCGCCGTGGAAGGTCGGCGCCTTGGCCTGGGAGCCGTCGTAGATCTTGCGGGCGATGCCGCGGCTTTCGAACAGCTCGGCGAAGGGCACGAAGTCGGCGTGGGCGGCGATCTTGTTGGCCTGCAGGGCGGAGCCGGCGACCTCCGGCGGCTGCGCGATGATGGTGACGTCCTTCTCCGGGTCCCAGCCTTGCGCGGCGATGGCGCGCAGCAGCAGGCCGTGGGCGGTGGAGGCGAAGGGTACGGAAATGGTCTGGCCCTTGAGCTCGGCCAGCGACTGCACCGTGGACGCGGCTGGGACGACGATGCCGTTGCCGCTGCCTTCGATGCTGCCCGAGAGCACGCTGATGAACAGGCTGCGCTTGCCGGCGGCCTCGTGAGCGACGCCGTTGAGCGAGCCGGGGAAGTCGGCCATGGCGCCGAAGTCGAGCTTGCCGGCGAGCATCTCGTTGGTCAGCGGCGCGCCACTGGTGAAGTTCTTCCACTGCACGTCGTACTGCGCGTCCTTGTACTGGCCGTCGTGGGGCAGGTACTTGTCGAGCAGGCCGAGTTCGCGGATCAACAGGCCGCCGGCGGCGCAGTTGATGGTGGTGTCCTGGGTGCCGATGGCGACGCGAATCGTCTCTGCCTGGGCGGTGATGCTGGCGACGGCCAGCGCGAGGCCGGCCAGGGTGGTGCGCAAGGTCATGGGTGTTCCCCTCGAATCATCAGTGTTGGAATCGTCTCCGCCGCGGGTCTGCGGTGGGAAACGAGGGGGTTTTGCAGCAGGCGTCCGGTCGTTGGCCGGTTGCTTTTTTTGGTGTTTCTTGGGCTTTTCGTGGGAGCGAGCTTGCTCGCGAACAGCCCCTCTGCCGGCTCTGGTTCGCGAGCAAGCTCGCTCCTACAGGGAAACTTCGTTGCGGCAGCTCAACGCAGCAGGTACGGAATCTCGACCTTCACCGCGCCGGTCGGGCAGTCCTTCTCGCAGGGCATGCAGTACCAGCATTCGTCGAAGGCCATGTAGGCCTTCTGGGTGGCGGGGTTGATCGCCAGCAGGTCCATCGGGCAGACCTCGACGCAGACGGTGCAGCCCTTGTCGGCGATGCACTTGTCCTCGTCCACCGTCACCGGGGCGCTGGAGCGGAAGAAGATTTCCTGGGGTTGGTAGGCCATTGCACGCGGTCCTCATGGTGTTGCTTGCCGGCCGTCGTGGCGGCGGGCTGGTTGTTTTAGAGCCAGGGTTCGGCGCGGTGGCTCGTTACCCTCTCCCCAGCCCTCTCCCTGAAGGGAGAGGGGGCTTGGTCGTGCCGGCGGGTAATGCGGAGCTCGCCGGATAGCGTTTTTTCGTTTCGCGCGTATTCCTGCGATCGCCGGCTGGCTCCGTGGTTGCCGCTCGCTCCAGACAGCACCCTCTACCGCTTGCGGGAGAGGGCGGGGGGAGAGGGGCTCTTCGGCCTGCCGGACGTCATCAAGCCGCCTCGCTCTTCACCCGCAGCTTCTCGTAAGCCTGCTGCTCATCCTCATCCAGCGCGATCACGTAGGGCTCGATGGGTTTCTTGAAGCTGGTCATCGCGCCGTCCTCGCCCTTCTTCAGGTGCGCGTGGCAGAACCACTCGGCGTCGTTGCGCAGCGGGTAGTCCACGCGGTGGTGGTACAGCCCCCAGCGGCTCTCGGTACGGAACAGCGAGGCGCGGGCGGCCATCTCGGCGCAGTCGCGGATCACACTGACTTCCATGGCGCGCATCAGCTCGTGGGGGTTGTTGGCCTTCATCTGGTCCAGGTCGTGGGCGATTTCGGCGAAGCGCTGCAGGCCGATTTCCATCTTCTTGGTCACCTTGGGCGGCTGCAGGTAGTCGTTGACCATCCGCCGCAGCTTGTATTCCACCTGCGCCGGCGGCAGGCCGTGCTCGCGACGGAGCGGGGCGAAGACGCGTTCGCGCTCGCGCTCGACCTGCCCGCTATCGACCTCGCTGAACTCGCGCCCGGCCACGTACTGCGCGGCGTTGGCGCCGGCGAACCAGCCGTAGGTGAAGGCGCCGAGCATGTAGTTGTGCGGCACCGCGGCCATGTCGCCGGCCGAATACAGGCCCTTGACGCTGGTTTCGGCCTTCTCGTTGACCCACACGCCCGAGGCCGAATGGCCGGAGCAGAAGCCGATCTCGGAGATGTGCATTTCCACCATCTGCTGGCGGTAGTCGGTGCCGCGCCCGGCGTGGAACTGGCCACGGCTGGGGCGTTCGTTGCTGTGGAGGATTTCCTCGATGGTCTGGATGGTTTCCTCGGCCAGGTGGTCCAGCTTGAGGAAGACCGGGCCGTTGCCGCCTTCGAGTTCCTGGTGGAACTCCCACATCATCTGGCCGCTCCAGTAGTCGCACTCGATGAAGCGCTCGCCCTTGCTGTTGGCGGTGTAGCCGCCCAGCGGGCCTGTGACGTAGGCGCAGGCCGGGCCGTTGTAGTCCTTGATCAGCGGGTTGATCTGGAAACATTCCAGGTTCGAAAGCTCCGCACCGGCGTGGTAGGCCATGGCGTAGCCGTCGCCGGCGTTGGTGGGGTTCTCGTAGGTGCCCATCAGGTAGCCCGACGACGGCAGGCCCAGGCGCCCGGCGGCGCCGCAGGCGAGCACCACGGCCTTGGCGCGGATCACCTGGAATTGCGCGGTGCGGCAGTCGAAGCCGAGCAGGCCGTTGACCGCGCCCTCGGCGTCGGTGAGCAGGCGGGTGACCACCAGGCGGTTGGTGATCTCGATGCGCGCACGCTTGAGCTGGCGGTACAGCACCTTCTTGATGTCGTGGCCCTCGGGCATGGGCAGCACGTAGGCGCCCATGTGGTGGACCTTCTTCACCGCGTAGTCGCCGACCTCGTCCTTCTCGAACTTCACGCCCCAGCGGTCCAGCTGCTGCAGCGTCTCGAAGCTGTGGGTGGCGTAGGCGTAGACCGCCGCCTGGTTGACGATGCCATCGTTGGCGACGGTGATCTCCTTGGTGTACTGCTCGGGCGTGGCATGGCCGGGGATGATGGCGTTGTTCAGGCCATCCATGCCCATGCTGATCGCGCCGCTGCGCTTCACGTTGGCCTTGTCCACCAGGAGCACGCGCAGCTCGCGGTTGGCTTCCTTGGCCTTGATCGCCGCCATCGGGCCGGCGGTGCCGCCGCCGATCACCACGATGTCGTAGGCGAGGTGCTTGTCCTCGGGAACCTGGGAAAGGTCGAACTGGCTCATGGCTGTTGTTCCTTGTGGCGGTCGATGCGCAGGCGGTACTGGAAGGCATCGCCGCGGTAGTAGAGGTGTTCGTAGTCCAGCGGGGTGCCGTCGGCGGTGTGGGTCAGGCGCTCGATGCGCATCACCGGCGAGCCTTCCTCCACCTCCAGCGCGCGGGCCAGTTCGGCGTCGGCGAGGATGGCGTCGATGGCGAGATCGGCGTGGCCCAGGGGCAGTGCGCAGTCGTTCTCCAGGATCAGGAAGATGTCGCGGCTGACCAGGTCGGCCTTCTCCAGGCGCTTGCCGACGGCCTCGGGCAGCCAGGTGATCTCCAGCGAGACCAGCTCGCGGTTGACCAGGCGGGCGCGCTTGATCTGCACCACGTTGTCGCCCTCGGCGACCTGCAGCCGGGCGGCGACCTGGGCGTCGGCCGGCACGGTCTTGAAGCTGCGTAGGCGGTTGATCACCTCATAGCCGCGCTGGCTCATGGACTCGCCCAGGCCCTGCAGGGTGCTGACGTTCTGGAATGCCTTGGGCTTGGCGACGAAGGTGCCCTTGCCGTGGATCTTGAAGATCAGCCCTTCCTTCTGCAGATCGCCCAGCGCCTGGCGCACGGTGATCCGGCTGACCTCGAAGGCCTTGCCCAGCTCGGCCTCGGAGGGCATGCGGCTGAGCGGCGGGTAGGTACCGTCGAGGATGCGCGTACGCAGCAGTTCCTTGAGCTGGCTGTACAGGGGAACGGGGGAAAGCGGGAGGAGTTCGGCCATAGTTCATAACTTGTTATGACGAGTTGGCGAGACTATAAAAGGAATAATTGATTCAGGACAAGAATCGATTTTGCATAAGCATAGAGAGCGTTGTCCGTAGGGCTTCTTCGAGCCATCGCGGCGGCATTCTCGCTCTAGGGGCTGCAGGTTCCCTGTGGGAGCGAGCTTGCTCGCGAACGGATTACCCGGCCGCTCCAGCGTTAAGCGGTTCGCGAGCAAGCTCGCTCCTACCCGATCAAAAACGCCCGCGGCAATGACCCCTTTTCGCAGGGCGTTTCCCTGTAGGAGCGGGCCATGCCCGCGATCGCGCGCATGGCGCGCTCCTACAAAATCCAGGCGCGGAGGGCGCATGAAGCGCCAGCGTTATCCGCCGTGCACGGGCTGGCGGAAAACCTGTTCCGCGCGGCTCTTCGTAGGAGCGAGCTTGCTCGCGAACCCCAGGCAGGCGCCGTGAGCGGCCTGGAAACCCTCGCGGACAGAGTCCGCTCCTACGCTGCGTCAGAACGGCCGGCTGCCGGACAGGCTGATGCGCTTCAGGCGGCGCTTCTCGCTCGCCGGGAAGGCATTGCGGCCATGCAGCACCGCCTGGTTGTCCCACCAAACGATGTCGCCCACCGACCACTTGTGGCTGTAGATCAGCTCCGGCTTCTGCAGGTGTTCGCGCAGCTTCTCCACCAGCGCGGCGCCCCGTTTCGGGTCGGCACCGGGGATTTCCACCTCGGTGTGCACGGAGAGGAACAGCACGCGCTTGCCGCTCTCCGGGTGGGTGCGCACCAGCGGGTGCTCGGTGCCCTGGATGGGCTCGATGTCCGGAGTGCGGTAGCGCACGAAGGTGCCGTTGTAGCCGCCGCTCTTCAGGCGAATGAACGGGTTGTAGTTGATCAGCCTGAGCGGATCGATCTCGGCGCGGGTCGCCTCGTC
The DNA here is from genome assembly GCF_048068435.1 of Pseudomonas sp. NY15437. Taxonomy (NCBI): domain Bacteria; kingdom Pseudomonadati; phylum Pseudomonadota; class Gammaproteobacteria; order Pseudomonadales; family Pseudomonadaceae; genus Pseudomonas; species Pseudomonas sp. NY15437. The sequence goes on along the minus strand of NZ_JBLUQC010000008.1, from coordinate 294,144 downwards.
CAGGGTTTCGTAAGCGCGGGCGAGGTTGGTGAACTGGGTTTCGCCACCGGTTTTCGGCACCTCCAGCGCATAGAGGAAGGAGCCGGAGGAGGGCACCGGCGTCCACTGGTGGTCGACGTGGGCCGGCAGGGCGAAGTTGCCCAGTTCGCCGTCCTCGGTGTTGGCCACCTTGACGATGTCCGGGGCCTTGCCATCGGCGCCGGAGGACAGCACCGGCACGTCCGCCGGCGGCTGGAACACCGCGCCGAACAGGGTGGCGAAACGCAGGTACTGCTGATCGTCCAGTTGCTGGTCCTTGAAGATCAGGATGTGGTGCTCGCGGTGGGCCTGCTTGATCGCCAGGATCTGTTCGGGCGTCAGCGGCTCGCGGGCGTCCAGACCGCGGACTTCGGCGCCCAGCGGGGCGTCGAGGGGGACGATGGCGAAGGGTTCGGGGGTGGATTGCTGGAGGGCGGATTGGGTCATCTTACAGTGCTCCGTTCAGGCATGGGCGGCCCTCTCCCTAACCCTCTCCCTGAAGGGAGAGGGGACTGGATCGGTGCCAGGCGAAACCACGTGCCAGTCCTGCGCCGACGTAGCAGGACCGCACGGGAGATACGCTTCAATCGGATACTCCCTCTCCCTTCAGGGAGAGGGCTGGGGAAAGGGTTCGGCGGCAGAGGACCTTCAAACCTTCTTGATCGTCCGGCTGCGCTGCCCGTCGATACCCACCGGCACATCGCCTTCGAGGGTCACGCGGCGCACGATGCGCGGCTGGGTGCCGTAGTCGTCCACGGCGTAGTGCTGGGTCGCGCGGTTGTCCCAGATGGCCACGTCGCCCGGCTGCCAGCGCCAGCGCACGGTGTTCTCCAGGCGGGTGACGTGGCCCTGCAGCACGGCGAACAGGTGCGCCGAGTCATGCTGCGAGAGGCCCTTCAGGCGCTTGACGAAATGCCCCAGCAGCAGGGTCCGCTCGCCACTGACCGGGTGCACGCGCACCACCGGGTGTTCGGTTTCGTAGACGGTGGAGGTGAAAATCTTGCGGTACTCTTCCAGGCGCGCCGGGTCGACGTTCGGGCGCACGCTGGCATAGTCGTACTCGTTGCTGTGCACCGCCCACAGCGAGTCGGCCAGCGCTTTGAGTTCCGGCGACAGGTCGTCGTAAGCCGTGGCGGTGTTGGCCCATACGGTGTCGCCGCCGGCCTCGGGAGCGACCACGTTGCGCAGGATCGAAGCCTTGGGGTAAGCCTCGACGAAGGTCACGTCGGTGTGCCAGGAATTGGCGCGGCGGCCCTGGGCGCCGTCCAGCTCCAGCAGGTAGTGGGTGCCGTCCTGCACCGGCACGGTGGGGTGCGCCACCGGCTTGCCGAGCAGGTGGGCGAAGGCCTCCTGGCCCTGGTCGTCCAATTGCGTCTGGCCGCGGAAGAAGATCACCTTGTGCTTCACCAGCGCCGCCTGGATGGCGTCGACGGTGGCGGCGTCCAGCTCGCCGGAGAGCGTCACGCCGCGGATCTCCGCGCCGATGCGCCCGGCGACCGGGTGGATGTCCAGATTGACGAGGTCTTGCTTGATAGCCTGTGCTGCGTTGCTCATCTCATCGTCCTCTTGCTGTGCAATGGCGCCGCGCACTCTGGCGCGGCGGATGGGGATCAGAAGTCGTAGCGAACCGAGGCGCCCAGCGTGCGCGGCTGCCCCACCGAGGCGGTGTAGGAGCCGTTGATGCTGGCGAAGGCGGCCAGGTAGTAGTCCTTGTCGAAGGCGTTCTTCAGCCAGACGGAGGCGTCCAGCTGGCCGTCGCCGATGTCCTTGCGCAGGCCGACGGAGAAGTTCGCCAGGCCGTAGCCGTCGATCTTCGACAGGTCGGAGTTGTCCAGCGTGCCTTCGGCCTCGGAGCGGTAGGAGTAGCTGCCGGTCACGTAGGGGCGGATGCCGTCGTCGAGGTTCCAGGCATACTCGCCGTTGAGGTTGGCGATCCACTTCGAGGCGCCGACCACGCGCTGGCCGGTGAGGTCGCAGGTGGCCGGGGCGTTGGGTTGAGTGGAGACTTCCGCCGGGCACGGGGCGTCCTTGAACGACAGGTAGGTGACGTCGTTGTAGGAGCCGTTGAAGTTCAGCGTCAGGCCGCGGATCGGCAGGGCGGTCGCCTCGAACTCCAGGCCGCGCGAGCGCACACTGCCGGCGTTGGAGAGCACCGAGACCAGCTGGGTCGAGCCCGGCGGCTGGTACAGGGTGGTCGCCTGGTAGCCGTGGATGCCGGTCCAGAAAATGTTGGTGTTGAGCTGCAGGCGGTTGTCGAACAGGGTGGTCTTGATCCCCAGTTCGGCGTCGTTGGCGCGCTCCGGGCCGACCAGCAGCGAGTCCGCGCCCGCGGTCGGGGCGCTGGCCACGGCCAGGTTCACGCCGCCGGATTTCTCGCCGTGGGACAGCGAGGCATAGCCCAGCAGGTCGTCGGTGAACTGGTAGCTCAGGCTCAGTAGCGCCGAGGGGGCGAAGCTGTACAGGCTCAGGTCACCCGAGTCGTAGGCGCCCAGCTGGTTGCGCCGCACCACCGCGCCGACGCCGGTCACCGGCGCGCCGCCCACCGGCGAGAAGCGCTCGACCTTGGCGTCCTTTTCCTCGTAGGTGCCGCGCAGGCCGGCGGTGAAGTCCAGCTTGTCGGTGAGGTGCCAGGTGCCCTGGGCGAACAGCGCGAAGCTGTCGGTGTTGATCTTGCCGTTGGCTTTCGAATAGGTGTTGTTCAGCGCATTCAGGTTGGTGCCCAGCAGGTAGCGGTCGGCCAGCGGGCCGTAGTCGGTGAAGGTCTTGTTGCCCAGGTTCTGGTTGAACGCGTAGGCGCCCAGCACATAGTCGAAGAAGCCACCGGTGGGCGAGGCCAGGCGGATTTCCTGGGAGAACTGGCGGTCGTGGACTTCCACGCCGGTGTTGTTGATCGCCGAGACGTTGAGCTGCTCGTCGTTGGCCGGGGTGAAGTGCCAGTAGCGATAGGCGCTGATGGAGGTCAGCTTGTAGCCGCCGTTGAGGTTCCAGTTGGCCTCCACCGAGCTGCCGCCCTGGTGCACGCTGACATGCTGGCGGCTGTTGATGTTGACCTTGTGCCGGTCCGGATCGCGGATCGGCGAGGCGCCCACCGCGGCCGCGCGCTGCCAGAAGCGGTCGGCGGCGCCGTACACCACCATGCTGCCGTTGCTGGAATCCTCCTCGTTGTAGTCGTTGATCCAGCGCAGGTCGAAGTCCTCGTTGGGCTTGAACAGCAGTTGCCCGCGGATGCCCTGGCGCTCGCCGCCGTTGAGGTAGTTGTCGTCGTGGATGTTCTTGATGTAGCCGTCGTCGCGGGTGCGGTAGGCCGACACGCGCCCGGCCAGGGTGTCGGTCAGCGCGCCGGAAACGGTGCCCTTGCCCTGGAAGTAGCCGTCCTGCCCGCCGGAGACTTCCACGCTGCGCTCGGGGGTGAAGGTGGGCGCGCGGGTGGTGATGTTCAGCACGCCGGCGGTGGTGTTCTTGCCGAACAGCGTGCCCTGCGGCCCGCGCAGCAGTTCCAGCTGCTCGATGTCCAGCAGGTCGAACACCGCCATGCCGGGACGGCCGAGGTAGACGTTGTCCAGGTAGACCCCGGCGCTGCCTTCCAGGCCGTCGCTGGCCGGGTTGTTGCCGATGCCGCGCACCGCAATGCTCGACTGCCGCGCATGGATGAAGGCGACGTTCACGCTGGGCAGGATCTGCTGCAGGTCCTGCACCTTGTAGACGCGCTGGGTTTCCAGGGTTTCGCCGCCGACCACGGTGATCGGCGTGGGTACTTTCTGCGAGTCTTCCTCGCGGCGGCGGGCGGTTACGGTGACCTTGCCCAGGGTCGCGTCGGCCTTGGCCGGCGCAGCGCTGACCGGGTTGCTGGCGTCACTGCTGTTACCGCCGTCCTCGGCTTCCTCGGCGAATACCGGCAGCGCGCCGCCCAGGGCCAGCAGGACGATGGCGTAGCGCAGCCGGTGAAGTTTGAAGGGGAAGGGCGAATGTCTAAAAGTCATGCTGTGTCCTTATCTGCCGGCGCCAATCGCGGGCAAAACGGGGCCGCGCCACGCAGCAGTGGCGAACGACGTTTTCAGTGGGGTTGAAGCGGCTTTTTGCTGTCAGCGACAGCGCGACAGGCACATTCGCGAGGAAAGGAGGTGCAAGGCTGGCATCGGGCGACTCCTGGTCTGAGCTATATTCTTAGTTCATAAAAGAATAGATGTTTGTTTTATTCTTCGTTGACGGAATAAGAGCTTGCATTTAAAACCAGCGCATACGAAAGCGGCAAATGCCTTTGCCCACTATTTTCAATGCCGGAAATGCATCATGGATTTGCGCCAACTCCGCTACTTCATTGCCCTCAACGAACACCGCAGCTTCGTTCGCGCCGCCGATGCGATGGGCATCACCCAGCCGGCGTTCAGCCGCAGCATCCAGGGCCTGGAGCAGGAACTGGGCTGCCGCCTGGTGGACCGCGGCAGCAAGGACCTGCGCCCCACCCCCGAGGGGCAGGTGGTGCTGCAGCACGCGCTGAGCCTGGTGCAGGGCGCCAACAACCTGAGCCATGCGGTGGCCCGGCTGAACAAGCTGGATTCGGGCGAGCTGCGCTTTGGCAGCGGCCCGGCGCCGGCGCAGAAGCTGGTGTCCGATGCGGTGGCGCGCTTCGTCCAGCGCTACCCGCGCATCCACATCCAGTTCGGCGTGGACAACTGGGAGCGCCTGGCGCGCAGCCTGAGCCGCGAGGAGATCGAGTTCTTCGTCGCCGACATCCGTCATTTCGAGGCCGACCCGAACTTCCACACCCGCGCGCTGAAACCGCGCAGCGGCCTGTTCTTCTGCCGCGAGGGGCACCCGTTGCTGGCCAAGGAAAGCCTCTCCACCAACGACATGTTCGCCTACCCGCTGGCGGCCACGCTGATCCCGCCCAGCGCGCGGAAGATGCTCGCCAACCTCAGCGGCAAGATCGACATCACCACCAACGTGCAGTGCGAGGACATGGCGTCGCTGGTGCGCATCGTCGGCCAGACCGATGCCATCGGCATCGCCGTGGAAGAGGCGCTGAGCGAGCCGATGGCCCGCGGCGAACTGGTGCGCCTGCATTTTCGCAACCTGCCGCAGAACGTCGACATCCTCCAGGCTCGCTGCGGCATCGTCACCCGCAGCGGCGACCGCCTCTCGGCGGCGGCACGGGCGATGATCGAGCTGCTGGTGGACCTGGATGCGGGAGTGAAGAGCGAAGTGGCATAGGCCCCCATTGTAGGAGCGGGCCATGCCCGCGAACCGCCGGCGAGGCCCTGGCGTCATGCCTGTGAGCGCCGGCCAACCAGAGGGATTTCGCGGATAAATCCGCTCCCGCCATGCCCACCTGTAGGAGCGGGCCATGCCCGCGATCCGCCGGCAGGGCCGGCGCCTTGTTCGTGCTCGAATGGCGATCCTGTTTGGCTGCGTCGGCACTTGGGCGTTCCCGCGCCGCTTCTGTGTGTGCGGATGTGTTGTGGTTTCGCCCCCTCGGGCGACCTTCTTTGGCAGTCGCCCCAAAGAAGGCAAAGGTCTTGCCCCGGACATCCGGTTTTTCGCTCAGGCGAAAAATACCCTCGCTCCATCGCAGTTCCAGGGGCCCGCCGCGACGGGCCATCCCTGGCCCATCGCGGCTCTCGCGGCATCCATGCCGCTCAACCCCTGGAACTCCGACTCCACTCGGCCTGCTGAACGGGGCGGTCAGAGTGTTCGGAAGTTTTCCTGGAAGTCTTCCAAGCCAATGCCAGGCCGTCGCGCAGTCGCTCTTCGTAGGAGCGAGGGGGACGCCTGGTTCTTGCTCGCGAACCGCCCACCCGGAACAGCGGACTTTGTCCGCCATCGCGTGCGCGGCACGCTCCTACCGGTTTGCTCCGGCGTGACGGGTTCGTAGGAGCGGACCTTGTCCGCGAAATCCGGTGCGGTGTACTCCGCAGCTCGGCAAGGCAGCCAATCTGTCTGGCCCCTTGCCGTAGTCGGGTGCTGCGCAAGCTCGCTCCTTCGAAGAGCCGCGTGGACGTGACCTGTAGGAGCGGGCCCTGCCCGCGATCCGTCGGCAGGGCCGGCGGTCAGCCCTGGTGACAGGCCTGTGAGCGTCTGGCGGTCTGATGGATTTCGCGGACAAGGTCCGCTCCTACGGGAGCCGGGATCCAGACCCGGCTATTCCTGCAGATATTCGCCCGACCCGTTCATCGCCTGGCCCCATAGCTCGAGGAAGCCGAACGCGGTGGTCAGCAGCACGAGGAAGCCGAAGCCCAGGATGCAGCCGGCGTAGAACACCGCGCTGCGCTGGGTCAGGCGCATGTAGATCGGCAGGCCGATGAACAACAGCCAGGCCGAATACGCCGTGGCCACGCCGGCGGCGAGGATCAGCAACCAGCGCGAGGGCAGCAGCGCGGCGACCCCGGCGAGCATCAGCGGCAGCGCCACGGCGGTGGAGAAGCCCATGCTGCGGTTGACGTTGGGGCGCACCTCGGTGCGGAACAGGACCCAGCGGGTCAGGTAGGCGATGATCACGATCCCGGCCACCAGGCCGACGTAGCACCAGAAGCTGAGCAGCGCGCCGCTGGCCAGGCTCAGGTACTGGGTCTCGTCGTTGCCGGGCAGGCGCCAGCCGACCTGGGTGGTGCCGATGAACAGGCACACCGCGGGGATCAGCGGCATCAGCAGCCAGAACGGCAGGTAGGCGGCCGGATGCTGGTCCGAGCTGTCGCGCAGCTCGCGCCAGGCCTGTTCGGGGTGGACGAAGAAGTGGGTCAGGGGGAAGGTCATGGCGTTCTCCTCGAGCCTCATGGAAAGATCAGCGGCGGTCCCGGTGCCCCGGACGCAGCCCCTCGGCTACCTCGCTCTCGATCAGCGAGCCGGGGTCTTCGTTGCCCGGATCGTTGATCTGCGCGCGGGCCAGTTCGGGATCGTCGATCGCCGGGTCGAGGTCGCTCTGCGGCATCAGCCCCTCGCCGCGGTCACGGCGGTCGAGCAGCGGCAGCAATTGATCGTGGAATTCCTGCTGCTGGGCTTCCGACAGCGCGGCGAACCCGTGGTTGAGGATGTAGCGGGCGAGGATTTCCTCGCGGCTGTCCGCCTCCAGTACGCCGTCTTCGAGCAGCCGGCGAAGACCTTCCGAGCGTTCGACATCCTGATGATCATTCCAGCCCATCGTGTGCACCTCGCGATTCGGGTCGAGTGTGAGTGGCTCGGCACGAGCAGTGGCAGTGGGCGACGTCGTTCGCGGCGCCTATGGGGATGACCCGGGCAGGGCGCCGGGTGTTCGACGCCAGGGACGAACGGTTGCGCCATGCGACGGCGGCGTTCCCGTGGGAGCGGACCTTGTCCGCGAAATCCATCCGGCGGGTGGGTGCTGGCAGGTGATGCTGGGCGAGGCGCTGGCCTTGCCGGCGGATCGCGGGCGTGGCCCGCTCCTACAGGTGGCATGGCGCGGGCGCGCCGCGAAACCCATCCGGCGGGTGGGGGCTGGCAGGTGATGCCGGGCGGGGCGCCTGCCTTGCCGGCGAATCGCGGGCGTGGCCCGCTCCTACAGGGCGGGGCGCACCTTCATCGCGCGGAATGAACCTTGGGCGTGGATTGTGGCCAGCCCAAGGACACGGGCGAGCTTCGCCCGAAGCCGAAGAGGAGACATCGCCAATGTCCACGTTCGCCCTTGCCTCGTGGTTCTGGATCGCCGTGGCGATCATCATCGTGCTGCTGGACCTGTGGGCCATCGTCAGCATTTTCCGTAGCGACAAGGACGTGAATGCCAAGGCCCTGTGGTCGTTGCTGATCGTCATCTTCCCGGTGGTCGGGCTGGCCATCTGGGGTGTCGCCGGGCCGCGCGGGGTGGCCCAGGAACCGCCGGTGGACTGAGCGCCAGCGCCACCCCGCGGGACCCATCGCATTCCGGCATGGCCGGCATCGCCCTATGGTATTGGCCGGTTGCCGCGCACGGCTCTTAGCATCTCGTTCGTCACTTTCATCAGCAGCCTGACAACGAGAACAACAAGTGGACCTGGGAAAAATCCTGCGCCGCAGTGCGCTTTACTGGCCTGACCGCGAAGCCGTGGTCGACTCCCGCCTACGCCTCACCTTCGCCCAGCTCGAACGCCGCACCAACCGCCTGGCCTCCGGCCTGCTGGCGCTGGGGCTGGAGCAGGGCGCCCACGTGGCGATCCTGGCGCTCAACCGCGTCGAACTGGTGGAGGCGGAGGTCGCGCTCTACAAGAACGCCATGGTCAAGGTGCCGATCAATGCGCGCCTGGCCGCCGACGAAGTCATCAGCGTGCTGAAGGATTCGCGCAGCCAGGCGGTGATCGCCGATGCCGCCTTCGCCGCGCTGATCGACCAGCGCCGCGGCGAGCTGCCGGACCTCAGGCTGATCGTCCCGCTGGCCGACGAGGGCGCCGACGTGCCCTACGCTCAGGTGCTCGAACGCGGCAGCGAGGCGCACATCAGCTGCGACCCGGCGGACGACGCCCTGGCCGTGCTGCACTACACCTCCGGCAGTTCCGGCGTGCTCAAGGCCGCCATGCTCAGCGTCGGCAACCGCAAGGCGCTGGTGCGCAAGAGTATCGCCAGCCCGACCGGCCGGTCCGGGCCGGGCGACGTGATGGCCCACGTCGGCCCGATCACCCATGCCAGCGGCATGCAGATCATGCCGCTGCTCGCCGCCGGCGCGTGCAACCTGCTGGTGGAGCGCTACGACGACCGCCTGCTGCTGGAAACCATCCAGCGCGAGCGCGTCACCCGGCTGTTCCTGGTGCCGGCGATGATCAACCGCCTGGTGAACTTCCCCGGCGTGGAAAGCTACGACCTGAGTAGCCTGCGCCTGGTGATGTACGGCGCCGCGCCCATGGCGCCGGCCCTGGTACGTCGCGCCATGCAGGTGTTCGGACCGATCCTCGCCCAGGGCTACGGCGCCGGCGAGACCTGCTCGCTGGTCACCGTGCTCACCGAGCAGGACCACATCGCCGCGCTGGACGATCCCAGGCGCCTGGCCTCCTGCGGGCGCTGCTATTTCGACACCGACCTGCGGGTGGTCAACGAGGACTTCGAGGATGTGAAGCCCGGCGAGATCGGCGAGATCGTCGTGCGCGGGCCGGACATCATGCAGGGCTACTGGCAGGCGCCGGAGCTGACCGCCGAGGTCATGCGCGACGGCTATTACCTCACCGGGGACCTCGCCACGGTGGACGAGCACGGCTACGTGTTCATCGTCGACCGCAAGAAGGAAATGATCATTTCCGGCGGCTTCAACATCTACCCCACCGAGGTCGAACAGGTGCTCTACAGCCTGCCGGAAGTCTTCGAGGCGGCGGTGGTCGGCGTGCCCGACGAGCAGTGGGGCGAGGCGGTCAAGGCGGTGGTGGTGCTCAAGCCCGGCATGCAGCTGGACGAGGCGCGGATCATCGAGCTGTGCGCTGCGCAGCTGGCCGGCTTCAAGAAGCCGCGCAGCGTGGACTTCGTCCGCGAGCTGCCGAAGAACCCCAACGGCAAGGTCGTGCGCCGCCTGGTGCGCGAACCCTATTGGCAGCACCAGGAACGGCGGATCTGAGGAGCACGATCATGCAAGCGATTCAACCCAGCGCCAAGGCGCAGGCGATCATCGACGACCTGCGCGGCTTCATCCGCGAGGAACTGTTGCCGCTGGAGCAGCGCGAGGGCATCCGCTTCGGCGAGAGGCACCCGCGCGAACTGCTGCGCAACCTGTGGCGGCGCTCCTGCGAGCGCGGCTTCTACAACATCATGCTGCCAGAGGAACTGGGCGGCGCGGGCCTGGGCATCGCCGACCTGTGCGCGGTGAAGGAAGCCGCCGCCAGCAGCGGCGCGGTGCTGGCTGCCCATGTGCTGGGCGAGCTGAGCGGCCCGCCGCGCATCGGCCACCTGTTCCGCGTCGCCAGCGACGAGCAGGTCGAACACTTCCTGCGCCCGGTGTGCCGCGCCGAGAAGGCCGTGTGCTTCGCCCTGACCGAGGCCGAGGCCGGCTCCGACGCGACGGCGATCAAGACCAGCGCGCGCCGGGAAGGCGACCACTATGTGCTCGATGGCGCCAAGCGCTACATCTCCGGCGCGCCCTACGCGGACTTCGCCGTGCTGCTGGCGGTGACCGGGCCGGGCAAGGGCGCGGAGGGCATCTCGGCGTTCTTCGTCGACCTCGCCGCGCCCGGCGCGCAGGTGGTTTCCGACTACCAGGCGATGTCCGGCCCCGGCACCCACGGCGACATCCTCCTCGACGGGGTGAAGGTGCCGGTGGCGCACCGCATCGGCGAGGAGGGCAAGGGCTTCAAGCTGGCCATGGGGCGTATCACCCTGAACCGTCTGCTGCACTGCGCAACCATGCTCGGCATGGCCGAACTGGCGCTCAACCTGTCGGTGGATTACGCCCGCACGCGGGTGCAGTTCGGCCGGCCGATCGCCATGTTCCAGGCGGTCAGCCACATGATCGCCGACATGGCCACCGAGCTGTACGCCGCGCGCAGCATGATGTACGCCACGGCGGCCAGCTACGACGCCGGCGGCGACATCCGCACGCAGTCGTCGATGTGCAAGGTGTTCAGTTCGGAAACCGCCTTCCGCATCGCCGACCGTGCGGTGCAGGTGCACGGCGGCGCCGGCCTGATCAACGGGCATCCGGTGGAGTGGCTGTTCCGAGCGACCCGTATGATGCGCATCCTCACCGGGACCAGCGAAATCCAGCGCAACACCATCGCCAAGGGCATCCTCATGCCCGATTGATCGGGTGCCCGACCGCGCGAGCGCAGCACCCGACAAGAACAAGAGAGATAAGCGACATGCACAATTTCGATGCCCGACACAACGCCTATCAGCCCCGCCGCGCCTGGACGGTCGCCTTCCTGCTGGCGGCCATGATGCTGGTGAACTTCCTCGACAAGGTGGTGACCGGCCTGGTGGCGGTGCCGATGATGAAGGAGCTGAACCTGACCCCGGCCGAGTTCGGCCTGGTCGGTGGCAGCCTGCACTGGCTGTTCTCCATCTCCGCGGTGGTCGGCGGCTTCCTCGCCAACCGCCGCTCCACCCGCTGGCTGTTGCTGGGCATGGGCGCCTTCTGGGCGCTGGTGCAGTTGCCGATGCTCTATGCCACGTCGCTGTGGACGCTGGTGGCCTGCCGGGTGCTGCTGGGCGTGGGCGAGGGACCGGCCTCGCCGGTGGCCACCCACGCGCTGTACAAGTGGTTCCCCGACGAGCGCCGCAGCCTGCCGGTGGCGCTGCTGCATTCGGGCAGTGCCATGGGGCTGCTGATCGCCGGGCTGATGATCCCGTGGATCAGCACCCACTACGGCTGGCGCAGCAACTTTGCGGTGCTGGCGATCTTCGGCGCCATCTGGTGCGTGGCCTGGTTCTTCTTCGGCCAGGAGGGGCGGCTGGGTGACGGCCCGCGCGGCCACGGCGGCGGTGAGCGCCTGCCGTACCGCCGTCTGCTGGGCGACAGCACGGTGCTGGCCAACTACTTCTGCCACTTCGCCGCCAACTGGTCGCTGGCGCTGACCCTGACCTGGGTGCCGGCCTACCTGGAAAGCGGCCTGGGCATGAGCGCGCTGAATGCCGGACGGCTGTTCGGCCTGTTCGTGCTGGTGACCATGCCGCTCAGCCTGTTCATGGCGTGGCTGTCGCAACGCCTGCTGCGCGCCGGGGTGAGCTCGCGGGTGGCGCGCGGCGTGTTCGTCTCGGCCTGCCTGCTGGCCAGCGGCGTGCTCTCCATCAGCCTGCTGGCGGACCTGCCGGTGGCGCTGCGCATGACCTACATGACCCTCAGCGGCGGCCTGGCGCTGGTGATGTACTCGGTGGGCCCGGCGATGCTCGCCGAGGTCACGCCCACTGCCCAGCGCGGCAGCATTCTCGCCATCGGCAACGCCTTCGCCTCGCTGGCGGGGTTGAGCGCGCCCATAGTCACCGGTTTCCTGGTGCAGCGCTCGGGCGGGCTGGACGGCGCCGGCTATGCCCACGGCTTCGCGGTCAGCGGCGTGCTGCTGGTGGTGGCGGGGCTGGTCGGCCTGGCCTGGATGCGCCCGCAGCGCTCGCGGGCGCAGCTCTCGGGCGAACTGGCCGGCGCCCATTGATCGGCGGTGCCGAAGCGGCGGTCAATCCGCGAGATTGACCGCCGGCAGGGGCGGGCGCTCGATCAGCTCGCCTTTCCACATGCCGTTGCGCACCACCTCCACCAGCAGCTCGCGCACCAGGTCGTGCACGCAGGACGCGGCGAAGCTCAGCGGCTTGTGCGCCGAGTGGGCAATGGAGATGGTGCGTTCGATCTGCGGCTCGACGATGCGCCGCGCCAGGGACTGCGAGCCCACCTCGATGGGCGGCCAGTTGCTGATGGAGGCCGCCAGCCCGCTGACCACCAGGCCGGTGATGCCATAGGCGGACTGCTGCTCGTACTTCACGTCGAGTTCCAGCCCGGCCGCCATGGCCGCCTGTTCGATGCGCCGGCGCAGGTGCATGCCCCGTGGCGGCATCACCAGCGGCCGGCTGAGCGCCTCGGCCAGGGTGATGGTGTCGCCCGTGCTGGCCAGCGGCATCTGACCGACCCAGTAGAGCTGCTCGACGAAGATCGGCTCGGCGATCACGCCTTCGAGTTCCTCGGCATTGGGCACGATGCCGAAATCCACCTTGCCCAGTTCGATGGCTTCGCCACCTTCCTTGCTCAGGCCGTCGCGCACCACCAGGTCGATGCCGGCGAACTTCTCCTGCACGCGCTGGATGATCGCCGGCAGCAGCAGGGCAGAGGTGGTCACCGGGATCGCCACCGACACCCGCCCGCGTGGGTCGCCACGGCTGGACACCAGTTCGTCCTTCACCGAATCGATCTTCTGCACCACCGAACGGGCCACCTCGTACAGGCGCCGGCCGGCGTCGGTGAGGTCGATGCCGTCGTGCTGGCGCAGCAGCAATTGCACTTCCAGTTCGCTCTCCAGCATGCCGATCTGCCGGCTCAGCGCCGGCTGGGCGATATAGGCCTTGCGGGCGGCGGCGGAGAAGCTGCCGGCCTCGGCGATGGCGATCAGGTAACGCAACTGCTTGAGGGTCATCGTCGTGCCTTGTCCGGCCATGCCGGATTGTTATGGGGCCCATCTGAAGACGATATTTGTTCGTCGGCAGAGGGCTATTTAGTATCGAGCCATCCCCGTAAATCAAGGGTCGGTAACGATAAGCCAACAATCTGCAAAGTGTTCTGAAAGTTCATCCGAAGAATAATTCTTCGACTCAAAATATCCAGCTAATTCAATAGCCTGTGCTCGATAGTTCATGTTGCCTCATGTGCTTTCGAGGTGGGTCTTGTATTGCCTGAAGATCGCTCGAAAAGAATAAAGAGGATAAGAGTGATGACGCCGAAAGTTCGCATCATGGTGCGAGGCTCATGGCTATTGGTCGCAACTTGCACCTGCCATTCTGCCTGGGGTTACAACTTCGAAATCGGAGAAGTCCAGGGCCAGCTCGACTCCGCGCTGTCGCTGGGCGCCAGCCTGTCCACCCACAATCCGGAGCAGCGCCTGATGCGCAGCGCGTCCGGCGATGACGGCCGTCGCAACTACCGCGCCGGCGACGTGTTCTCGAAGATCTTCAAGGGCCGCCACGACCTGGAGCTGAAGTACAACGACAGCGGCGTGTTCCTGCGCGGCAGCTACTGGTACGACTACGCCCTGCGCGACGAGGGCCAGCGCTTCAAGGACGTGGAGGACGCCGGCCGCAGCAACGCCAACAAGTCAGCAGGCTTCGAACTGCTGGACGCCTTCGTCTACCACAACTTCCAGATCGCCGATGAGCCGGGCTCGGTGCGCCTGGGCAAGCAGGTGGTGAACTGGGGCGAGAGCACCTTCATCCAGGGCGGGCTGAACGTGGTCAACCCGACCAACCTGTCGGCCATCCGCCGGCCGGGTTCGGAGGTGAAGGACGCGCTGGTGCCGGTGAACCTGTTCTACGTCACCCAGAACCTCAGCGAGAACCTCTCGGCGGACTTCTTCTACCAGCTGGACTGGGAACAGACCAACCTGGACAACTGCGGGACCTTCTTCTCCGGCAACGACTACATCCCCGAAGGCTGCTCGGGCCTGGACGTGGGCCGCAACCTGCGGGGCAACGCCGCCGCCGTGCGCGCGCTGTCGCCCTTCGGCGTGGACCTGACCAGCGAGGGCATCCGCCTGCAGCGCGGCGCCGACCAGGACGCCCGCAACAGCGGCCAGTGGGGCCTGTCGCTGCACTGGTTCGTGCCAAGCCTGGACACCGAGTTCGGCGCCTACGCCGCCAACTACCACAGCCGGCTGCCCTACACCGGCTCGGTCAGCAGCCCCTACCTGACCAACACCAGCTTCGTGCCGCAGTTGTGCGGCAACCTCGGGCTGTCCGGCGCGGCGTGCAATGGCCTGATGAACAGCAGCGCCGGCAAGACGCTGACCGACGCGCTGCGCATGGGCACCTCCAGCTACTTCGTCGAGTACCCCGTGGACATCCGCCTGTACGGCCTGACCTTCGCCACCACGCTGTCCAGCGGTACCGCGCTGCAGGGCGAGATCAGCTACCGGCCGAACCTGCCGCTGCAGTTCAACGGCCCGGACCTGATCCAGTCCGGCCTGGGCGATCCGTCGCGCACCCCGCTGTATGACGCCGGCGTGGTGGCCTATGCCGACAGCCACGCCACCGATGGCTACCGCCGCAAGGAAGTGACCCAGGCGCAGATGACCGCCACCCAGACCGTCAGCCAGGTCATGGGGGCCGACCAACTGGTGCTGGTGGGCGAGGTGGGCGCCACCTTCGTCGGCGGCCTGGAGGGCAATGGCGGCCCACGCTACGGGCGCAACAGCACCTTCGGCTCCGGCGAGCTGGCCAACAACGCGGTGTGCATCGCCAACTCGGCGACGCCGGAGAACTGCAACAACGACGGCTTCGTCACGTCCTTCTCCTGGGGCTACCGCGCCCGGGCGATCTGGAGCTACGCCAACGCCATCGCCGGCATCGACCTCAAGCCCGGCCTCTCCTGGTCCCACGACGTGAAGGGCTACGCCCCGGCGGAGGTCTCGGGCTTCAACGAGGGTTCCAAGGCGGTCGGCGTTTCGCTGGATGCGGACTTCAACAGCACCTACACCGCCGGCATTTCCTACACCAACTACTTCGATGGCGACTACGGCACCCGCGGCGACCGCGATTTCGTCTCGCTGTCGGTCGGCATCAACTTCTGACGGAGCCTGCCCCTTGAAACGCATCTACTGCCTGTTCTCCGCCATCCTCCTGGCCCACGGCGCGCATGCCGCCGTATCGGCCGGGGAGGCCGCCACGCTGCAAGACAGCCTGACTCCCCTGGGCGCCGAGCGCGCTGCCAGCGCCGACGGCAAGGTGCCCGCCTGGCAGGGCGGGCTGTCCGGCGACGGCCTGAAGATCCAGGGCAACGGCACGCCGGCCGACCCCTACGCCAGCGAGCAGCCGCTGTTCACCATCGATTCGAGCAACTACCAGCAGTACCAGGCCAACCTCACCGCCGGGCAGATCGCACTGCTCAAGCGCTACCCCGGCCAGTACAAGCTGCCGGTCTACCCCAGCCACCGCAGCGTCGGCGTCTCGGCGCAGGTGAAGGCGTGGGTGGCGCAGAACGCCACGGGCGCGAAGCTGGTCAACGATGGCAACGGCATCGAGGGCTTCCACGGCGCGGTGGCCTTCCCGATTCCGCAGAACGGCCTGGAGGCCATCTGGAACCACATCACCCGCTATCGCGGCGGCAGCCTGCTGTCGATCAACGACAGCGCGGCACCCCAGGCCGGCGGCGACTACGTGATCACCACCACCGAGCAGCGCTTCACCATGGCCGACCAGGTGAGCAACTACGAGCCGGGCAAGGTGGACAACATGCTGTTCTACTACAGCCACCGCATTACCGCGCCGTCGCGCCAGGTGGGCGAAGTGGTGCTGGTGCACGAGACGCTGGACCAGGTGAAGCAGCCGCGCCTGTCCTGGGTCTACAGCTCCGGCCAGCGCCGCGTGCGCCGCGCCCCGGACAACGCCTACGACGCCGCCGGCCCGACCACCGCCGGCCTGCGCACCGCCGACAGCCGCGACATGTACAACGGCGCGCCCGACCGCTACGACTGGAAGCTGGTCGGCAAGAAGGAGCTGTACATCCCCTACAACAGCTACCGCCTGGCCTCGCCGAGCCTCAAGTACGCGGACTTCCTCAAGCCCGGCGTGATCGACGCCGCGCCGACCCGCTACGAGCTGCACCGCGTCTGGGAAGTGGAAGCGACGCTCAAGCCCGGCGCGCGGCACATCTACTCCAAGCGCCGCTTCTACCTCGACGAGGACAGCTGGACGGTGGTGGAGAACGACCAGTACGACAGTCGCGGCGAGCTCTGGCGGGTCGGCGAGAACCACACCTTCTACCGCCCGGACGCCCAGGTGCTGCTGTCCGCCGCCCAGGTGTTCTATGACCTGCAGGCCGGCCGCTACATCGCCTCGAACATGAGCAACGAGCAGCCGCGCGGCTACGACTTCGGCTTCCGCGCCACCACCTCGGACTACTCGCCCGGCGCCCTGCGCGGGCTGGGCATCCGCTGATGGCTGCGCGCCGATGAGCAGTGGCCGCAGCCGCCTGGCCGAGCGCCTGCTGGGCGGCGGCCAGGAGCCGGACCCGCGCGTCACCCTGGCCAACGAGCGCACCTTCCTGGCCTGGATTCGCACCGCCATGGCGTTGCTGGCCGGTGCCATCGCGGTGGATGCCTTTGCCGAGCCGGCGCTGCTACCCGCGGCGCGGACCTTTCTCGCCGTGGTGCTGGCTGGCCTCGGTCTGCTCACCGCCGGCGCGGCCGGCTGGCGCTGGCTGACCGTGGAGCGCGCGCTGCGCCATGGCCGGCCGCTGCCGGTGCCGCTGCTGGTGCCGGTGCTGGCGCTGGCCTGCGTGGTGCTGGCCGCCGGGCTGATCGGCTATCCGCGATGAGCCGCCGACCATGAGCGATGGCGGCCTGCAGGCCGAGCGCACCACCCTGGCCTGGACCCGAACCCTGCTGGTGCTGCTGGTGCTGGCGGCGCTGGTGCTGCGGCGGATCGGCGAGCTGTCGGCCCTGGCGCTGGTCCCCGCGGCGCTGCTGGTGGGGTGTGCGCTGGTCTGCCTGGTAGGGCAGGGTGGCCATTATCGCCGCAGCTGCCGCGCCCTGGCCGGCTCCAGCCGGGGCGGCAACGGCCGCGCCGTGGCCTGCCTGTGCCTGGCGCTGATGCTCACGGCGGGCTTGCTGCTCGGCCTGGTCCTGTGGCGCGACGCGGGTTGACCATGCACGACCTGTACGACCTCGATCTCAACCTGCTGCTGGTGTTCGACGCCATCTACCAGCAGCGCAGCATCACCCGTGCGGCGCGGCTGCTGGGCCTGAGCCAGCCGGCGGTGAGCAATGCCCTGAGCCGCCTGCGCAGGCACTGCGGCGATCCGCTGTTCATCAAGAGCCACCTGGGCGTGACGCCCACCGCGGCCGCGCATCGCCTGGCCGACCATGTGCGCCTGGCCTTCGAGAGCCTGCGCGAGGGCTGGCGCCAGGTGCCCGGGCGCGAGCCGGCCAGGGCCGAGCTGCGGGTCAGCTGCATCGACTGCCTGCAACCGCTGTTCCTCGACACGGCGCTGGCGCGCCTGGGTGAGGACTGGCGGGTGAGCTTCTACCAGCCGCAGCGCCGCGTCGCCTTCGACGAATTGCGCGGTGGCCAGTTGGATATTCTGCTGGATATCGAGCAGGTGGTGCCGTTCGGCTATGGCATCGAGCGCATGGCGGTCCCGGTTGACCGCTACGTCTTCGCCCACGGCGCGGCGCTGGCGCAGCCACCGGATACCCTGGCCGACTACCTGCGCCAGCCGCAGATCCAGGTTTCGGCGCGGCGCGGCGGCCTCTGCCCGGTGGACCTGCAGCTGGGCCTGCGCGGGTTGCGCCGGAACATCGCCTGCCGCGTGCAGAGCGCGCTGGCCGCGCGGCTGATGCTGGACCGCCATCCGCTCGGGCTGACCGTGCCCGCGCGCATGGCCAGCCTGCTGGGCCTGAGCAGCCGGCCGTTGCCGCTGGAGGAAGAGGTGCCGTTCGCCGCGGCCATCTACATCGCGCCGGGGCTGGGCGATGCCGGCAGGATCGCCGGCCTGGCCCATGCCCTGGCGGCGCGGCTGGCGACGCTGGACGCGCCGGTCTAGCCGATATCGCCGCTGACCACGCGGTTGCGGCCGTTCTGCTTGGCGCTGTAGAGGCGTTTGTCGGCGAGCTTGAGCACCGCATCGGGGGTCACCGCCTGCGGCCCCACCTCGGCGACGCCGATGGACAGGGTCAGCAGGCCCACCTGCGGAATCGGGGTCGTCTCCAGCGTGGCGCGGATACGCTCGGCGATGGCCGTGGCGGTGTCCAGGGACGTCTGCGGCAGCAGCAGGACGAATTCCTCGCCACCGGCGCGGCAGGCCAGGTCGCCGGCGCGGGAAGAATCGCGCAGCACCGCGGCGATCCTGCGCAGGGCCTCGTCACCGGCGTCGTGGCCCCAGGTGTCGTTGACCCGCTTGAAGTGGTCGATGTCCGCGGCCAGCACCGAATAGGTCACGCCGGATTGCTCCAGCGCCTCCAGCGCCACCCCCAGCGCACGGCGGTTGGCCAGGCCGGTCAGCGCGTCGCTCTGCGCCTCCAGGCTCAGTTGGCCGAGCTTCTGCTGCATCAGGCCGACGCCGGTGAGCAAGGCCTTGCGGATCGCCGCCGCCTCACGGTACCAGGTGTTGATGTCCTGCAGCTCGCGCGGGGTCTCCGGGTCCGACAGCTGCTCGGCGCTCTGCGCCAGTTGCCGCAGCGGGCGGGTGATCAGCAGGGTGCCGGCCCAGATCGCCAGCACACCGAGCAGGCTGGCCGGGATCAGGCCGAGGAACATGTCCTTCATCAGCAGGTGCAGCGGCGACAGGCTGAGGTCGCGCGGCTGCTGGGCGACCACCGCCCAGTTGGCGTCGGGCACCGGGGCGAAGCCGGCGAGCATCGGCACGCCCTGGTAGTTGGTCACTTCCAGCGCGCCGCTCTCGCCGCGCAGGGCGGCTTCGATCGTGGTGCTGTGCTTGACGATCTCGCCGACCCGCTGGCGATCAGGGTGGTGCAGCAGCCGGCGGTTGGCGTCGGCGACGAAGGCGAAGGTGCCTTCCTGCTGGAAGTGGCTGCCGATGATGCTGTGCAGCACGCTGGGCTTGAGGATGTACACCGAGCCGCCGACCAGGCCCAGGTATTCGCCGCTGGGGCTGGTGATCGGCTGTGAAATCAGCACCACCAGGTTGCCGGCGATGGATTCGTAGGCCTGGCTGATGGTCGGTTGCTTGCGGCGCAGGGCGTCCTGCACGGCTTCCGAGCGCAGCGTGGTGCCGACGATCTGCAGCGAGTCGGGGTAGGCCTGCAGCACCTTGCCACTGGCGTCGGCGACGATGATGGAGTTGAAGAAGGTGTCCTGCGCCTGCAGGCGCATCGCCTCGGCGTGCAGCACGGGCGCTTCGTGGAAATGGTTGGCGAGTATTCCGGCGCTGTAGGCCAGGTTGCGTCGCGCGGAGCCGAGGAATTCATGGATGCTTTGCGCCACCTTGGCGGCATAGGCGCGATTGGCTTCCAGGGTCGAGTGGATCAGTGCGCTGCGTTGCACGTTGTAGGCGACCACCAGGCTGTTGCCCAGGGTTGCCAGCGCGGCGAGCAGCACGAAGACCAGTATCAGCATCCGCAGGGTCAGCGGTTTGCGGCTCCAGCGCTTCATGGGCCGGCCTGTGGGGTGGGGCGTGTTCGCGGTGTCGGGGTCTGAGCCATGTAAGCGCCGGCGCTGGTGAAAGACGTGCAGCCTACCCGCCAATGCGTGACGGGGCGAGGTTGAGGATAGGCAGGCTTGCGGCGATCGTCACATCGACGGGACGAAACCGCCGTCGTTCCCGTCGGCGCTTTTCCGCCCCGGGCTGCTGCAGAGCGCGTTTGCCCGCCGGCAGTGCGCCCGCACACAGGGCGAGGGGCCAACCTGTAGGAGCGAGCTTGCTCGCGAACGAGGCGGCCGGACGCTCCGATGCCGGGCGGTTCGCGAGCAAGCTCGCTCCTACGAAAAGCCTCGGTGCGCGGCATGGGGTGCATGGCAATCGCCCACAAAAAAGCCCCGCACCAGGCGGGGCTTCTCGTGTGTCGCTCGGGCGATCAGTTGCCGGCGGCGGCTGCCATTTCCGACACGCTCTCGCCGCGGTGGGCGCTGAACTGCGGAGCCAGGGAGCCGACGATCATGCCGATGGCGCTGCAGATCAGGCCGACCAGCTGCGGCGGCCAGAAGTCGCCTTCCTGGTAGCCCAGCTCCAGCGACACCCAGCCGATCAGGCCGCAGGCGATGGCGGTCAGGGCGCCCTGGGTGGTGGCGCGCTTCCAGAACAGGCCGAAGAACAGCGGCACCACGGCAGCGACCAGGGTCACCTTGTAGGCGTTGCCGACCATCTCGTAGATGCTGGCGTTGGAGAACAGCGCGAACACGCAGGTGGCGACGGTCATCGCCAGTACGCTGCAACGCATGGCCAGCAGGGCCTGGCGGTCGTTCATGTTGGGCAGGAAGTGCTTGACGATGTTCTCGGTCAGGGTCACCGACGGGGCCAGCAGGGCGCCCGAGGCGGAGGACATGATGGCCGAGAGCAGGGCGCCGAAGAACATGATCTGGGCGAACAGCGGGGTGCGTTCCAGGATCAGGTGCGGCAGGATCTGCTGGGAGTCCTCGGCCAGCCAGTGCTTGACCATCTCCGGCTCGATCATCGAGGCGGCGTAGATCAGGAAGATCGGCAGCATGCAGAAGACCAGGTAGCAGCAGGCACCGGTCATGGTGGCGCGCTGGGCGATCTTCTCGGTCTTGGCCGACATCACGCGGGCATACACGTCCTGCTGCGGGATGGAGCCGAACATCATGGTCACCGCGGCGCCGATGAAGGCGACGATGTCCTTGGCCGAAGTGCCGTGCAGGAAGGTGAACTTGCCTTCGCTGGCGGCGTGGCTGATCACGTTGACCGGGCCGCCGGCCATGTCGCCGATCAGCCAGACCAGGTAGAACAGGCCGCAGACGATGATGATCATCTGCAGGAAGTCGGTCAGCGCCACGGACCACATGCCGCCGAACAGGGTGTGCAGCAGGACGATGATGGTGCCGATGATCATGCCCTGGGTGGTGGTCAGGCCACCGTCGGAGAGCACGCTGAAGACCACGCCCAGCGCGGTGATCTGCGCGGCGACCCAGCCCATGTAGGAAATGATGATCACCAGGCTGGTGAAGATTTCCACGTGCTGGCCGAAGCGCTTGCGGAAGAAGTCACCGATGGTGAGCAGATTGAGGCGGTACAGCGGGCGGGCGAAGACGACGCCGACCAGCATCAGGCAGCCGAAGGAGCCGAAGGGGTCTTCGATGATCCCGGCGAAGCCTTCTTCGAGGAAGGTGGCGGGAATGCCCAGCACGGCTTCGGAGCCGAACCAGGTGGCGAACACCATGGTCACGACGAGGGGGAAGGACATGCTCCGGCCGGCGGCGGCATAGTCCGAGGAGTTGTGCACGCGGGTGGTGGCGTAGAAACCGACAGCTACGGTGATCACCAGATACACCGCTACAAACCAGATCAGCATTTGTTCGTTCCGTTGGCTCGCCGGGAACCGCACCCTCGAGACGAAACTCGGGCAGGTGGGCCACGACTGACAAAGTTGTTTTTGTTGGGTTGCGCGGCCAAGGTCGTCCGGTGCACCAGGCAGGGGAGCCGGAAAAACGTAACCAGTTGCGACAACGGGCCGCAGTCTGCCAAATCCGTCAAATATGTCAAACACTTGAATCGCTCATGAGCGAAAAAAATTACATCTCAAGACGAATGGAGTAGGTAAAAGACTGATTTGATTGGTTGCTAACGAATCTGACTGACTGGTTAGTCGTTTATTTTTTACAGCCTCTGTTCGATAAGCAGAACGCTTGTCAAGCCGCTAGGCTCTTGGCTTCGGCCCCTTTCAAGGAACTGCATGTTCGAGCACATTCCACTGGCGCAACTGCTGGCCAGCTACGGCTATCCGGTGCTGTTCGTCGGCTGCCTGCTGGAGGGCGAATCGATGCTCCTGCTGGCGGGCATCGCCGCCCACCAGGGGCTGCTGGGCTTCGTCCCGGTGGTGTTCTGGGCCACCGTGGCCGGCACCCTGGGCGACCAGCTGCTGTTCTGGAGCGGGCGGCGCGCCGGCGCGCGGGCGGTGCCCTGGCTGCAACGGCGCGGGTTGGCTGTCGAGCGGGTCACCGGGTTGATCGAGCGCTATCCGCACCTGTCGATCTTCGCCGTGCGCTTTCTCTATGGCATGCGCCTGGCGGGGCCGCTGCTGATCGGCGCCAGCCGGGTAGGGCCGCTGCGCTTCCTGCTGATCAACCTGCTGGGCGCGTTCTGCTGGGCGCTGCTGTTCGCCAGCGCCGGCTACTGGGCCGGGCAGTTGCTCGAACAATGGCTGGGCAACCTGCGGCCCTACCGGCTGCCGGTATTCGTCACGGTATTGCTGCTGTCCGCGGGGCTGGCGGTGTGGCGGTATGCGCGGCACCGGCGCAAGCGCAAGGCCGGCACCTCGCCGAACGGATCGCCAAGTCCTTGATACAGGGCGGTTTTGCTTCGCGCGCGGGGCGATTAGAATCGCCGCTCTTTCGTTCAAGGACGCTGTCATGAGCCTCTACCAGCCCGGCATTCTCGCCACTCCGGTTCCCGCCCACGCCCGCCATCTGTTCTTCGATCTGAAGTCGCTGCAGGACCTGCCCGCCGCGCTGGATCGGCTGATGCAGTTCGCCGACGGCGAGCGCGCGGTGGTCGGTTTCGGCGAGTCGCTGGTGCGTGCGCTGGGCCGCCGCATCGAGGGGCTGCGGGAGTTCCCGGCGATGTCCGGCGTGGGCGTCGACAACCCGTCCACTCCCCACGCGCTGTGGGTGTGGTTGCGCGGTGACGAGCGCGGCGAGTTGCTGTTGCGCACCCAGGAAGTGCAGGCCCTGCTGGCGCCGGCGCTGGAGCTGAACAGCCTGACCGAGGCCTTCCGCCACGGCAGCGGCCACGACCTGACCGGCTACGAGGATGGCACCGAGAACCCGCACGATGAGGACGCCGTGAGAGCGGCCATCGTCGCCGAGGGCGCTGGCCTTGCCGGCGGCAGCTTCGCCGCGATCCAGCAATGGCGCCACCAGTTGCAGGACTTCGCGGCGCTGCCGCAGCACGAACGCGACGACATCATGGGCCGTCGCCTGAGCGACAACGAAGAGCTGGACGACGCGCCGGAGTCCGCCCACGTCAAGCGCACCGCCCAGGAGAGCTTCGCCCCGGAAGCCTTCATCGTGCGCCGCTCGATGCCCTGGACCCAGGGCCAGGACGCCGGGCTGATGTTCCTCGCCTTCGGCTGCACCCTGGACGCCTTCGAAGTGCAGCTGCGCCGCATGAGCGGGCTGGAAGACGGCATCACCGATGCGTTGTACCGCTTCAGCCGGCCGCTGACCGGCGGCTACTACTGGTGCCCGCCGCGCAAGGATGGGCTGCTGGACCTGAGCGCGCTGCTGGGCTGATCCTGCCGTTGCGCCGCAAAGCCCCGCCATCGTGCGGGGCTTTTTTGTGGCCGCTGCGCGGCCTGATCGCGGGCGTGGCCCGCTCCTACAGGGGACTCCTGCGTGCTCTTCGTAGGAGCGAGCTTGCTCGCGAACCGCACGGCACCGCCGCGCCAATGGCACCCCGATCTTCCGTCGAATTGGCTGTTGGCCCTCACCGTCACCGGGCGTAGCGTGGACTCATCCACTCACTCTCCGAGGAACCCGCCATGCCCGCCACCACTTCCCTGAAAT
Organism: Pseudomonas sp. NY15437; assembly: GCF_048068435.1. NCBI lineage: Bacteria > Pseudomonadati > Pseudomonadota > Gammaproteobacteria > Pseudomonadales > Pseudomonadaceae > Pseudomonas > Pseudomonas sp. NY15437. The sequence goes on along the minus strand of NZ_JBLUQC010000008.1, from coordinate 270,339 downwards.
ACCTCTTCGCCGGCGTCGGCCTGGCCCTGAGCCTGCCGCTCTTCGCCCACGACGCCACCCAGGAACAGGTCGAGGTCCAGCAGGAGCAGAAACTTCCCGACGCGGCGGGCAAGAAGGGCCTGATGGTCACCGTCTCCTATGCGCCCGGGCAGTCCTCCGGTGCCCATGTGCACAGCGGTTCGGTGTTCGCCTACGTGCTCGAAGGCGCGGTTATCTCGCAGCTGGAAGGGCAGAAGCCGGTGACCTACCGGGCCGGCCAGTCCTGGTACGAGGCGCCGAACACGCCGCACCTGGTGTCGCGCAATGCCAGCAACGACAAGCCGGCCAAGCTGCTGGTGTGGCTGCTGCTGGACGAGAAGGCGCCGGTGCTGACCCCACTGAAGCAATGAGCGCAAACAAAGAACCCCGCCGATTGGCGGGGTTCTGTAATGGGCCCTGACAGGGGGCGTAGGGCGTATGACGCGTCAGCGTTGTCCGCCAAAAAGGTTCGGGCGGATAACCTGTTCCAGGTTATGCGCCCTACGCCTGCCAAATGTGACTGCGGCGCAGATCGGACCTCAGTCCGGCGCGCCGGGCACCTTGCGCGGGGCCATGAAGAACATCCAGGTCAGCGCCAGGAAGTACATGGTGGGGATGATGGTGAACAGCACCGCATAGTTGTTGTGGGTGACGGTGAGGATGTAGCCGACGATCTGGGTCATGAACATGCCGCCAATCGCCGCGCACATGCCGCCGAAGCCGAACACCGTGCTCATCATGTGCTTGGGCGTGTAGTCCATCACCAGGCTCCAGATGTTCGCCGTCCAGGCCTGGTGCGCGCCCACGCCCAGGGCGATGGCGCCCACGGCGATCCACAGGCCGCTGGCCTTGGCGGCGAAGACCACGCCGATGATCGAGCAGGCACAGATGAACATGGAGAGCAGGCGCGCATTGATCGCCTTCATGCCGCGGCCGATCAGCCAGGACGAGAGAATCCCGCCGCCGATGCTGCCGAAGTCCGCGGTCAGCCAGATCAGCATCAGCGGGATGCCCATCTGGGTCACGCTGATGCCCAGGCCGTACTGCTGGTTGAGGAAGGGCGGCAGCCAGTAGAGGTAGAACCAGAACACCGGCGCGGTCAGCGAAAGGGCCACGGCGAACGCCCAGGTGCCGCGCATGCGCAGGATGGCGGAAAAGGGCACGCGCTCGGCCGGCGGCTCGGCGGCTTCCTGGATGTAGTCCAGCTCGCTCTGTTTCACCGTCGGGTGGTCTTCGGGGTTGAAGTACTTCAGGCTCCACAGCACCACCCAGACGAAGCCCAGCGCGCTCATGCACAGGAACGCCGCCTGCCAGCCCCAGGCCGCGAGGATCAGCGGCAACAGGGCGGGGGTGAGCATGGCGCCGACGTTGGTGCCGGCGTTGAAGATGCCGGTGGCCATGGCGCGCTCCCCGGCGGGGAACCACAGGCGCGTGGTCTTCACGCAGGCCGGGTAGTTGGCGGCTTCCGTCAGGCCGAGGATGAAGCGGCAGACCATGAAGCCGGCCGCCGAGCTGGCCAGGCCGTGGGCGCCGGTGGCGAAGCTCCACAGCAGCACGGCGAAGAAGAACGCGCGCTTGACGCCGATGCGGTCGATCAGCCGGCCCTGCAGCACGAAGCCGATGGCATAGCCGACCTGGAACCAGAAGTTGATGTTGGCGTAGTCCATGGCCGTCCAGGCCATCTGCTGCGCGAGCAACGGTTGCATCACGCCCAGGGCGGCGCGGTCGATGTAGTTCAGGGTGGTGGCGAAGAACACCAGGGCAAGCATGCCCCAGCGCACCTTGCCGACGGCCATGGCGCCACGCACCTTGCCGAAGAAGGAAGAACCGTGCGGGGCGACCGCGGCGAGGGGAGCGGATTGCGTTTGGATCATGATCGGGGCCATCCGTTATCGGGCTGACGCGCAGCCTCAGGAATTATTGTCGTGCCGCAGGCGTTGCGCATGCGCCTCCGCCAGTCGGCGTGGGCATCGCAAAGACGAGCGGTGGCTGGCGAAAATCAGTGCGCGCGAGGGCGCCCGAGCAGCGAGCAGAGGCCTGGCAGGCGGCGGGCCAGGAGGGTTTGCCGGTGGGGAAGGGCGGCGGCGAGGCGAGGCTGAGGTACGTACATGAGCATTTACCCGTTCTTGAAATTGTTATGGATGACACGCAGGCCATCTCGCAGCGGCTTTGCGTACTTCACCAGGCGGAGGCAGGTGCCTGGGGAGCAGCCGGATTGCGTCGACGTGGCTAAATCTTGAGCAGCCGCCGAAACAGCGTCAATTCGATAAACGGCCTTTGGTTCGGTAATCGAACACAAAACTAACCAGTTAGTACACTTTAAATTGCCCGCGACCCGGACCGCCAGAATAATCAGACTCAGCCGGAAACCGATTCCAACAAGCCCCTCAGCACATCCGGCGGGAGTCAAAGCAATGCATCGTTCGATCGCCACCGTCTCCTTGAGCGGAACCCTGCCGGACAAACTCGAAGCCATCGCCGCCGCCGGTTTCGACGGCGTGGAAATCTTCGAGAACGATCTTCTTTACTACGGCGGCAGCCCCCGCGACGTGCGTCGGCTTTGTGAAGACCTGGGGCTGGCGATCACCCTGTTCCAGCCGTTCCGCGACTTCGAGGGCTGTCGCCGCGACCGCCTGCCGCGCAACCTCGACCGCCTGGAGCGCAAGTTCGACCTGATGCAGGAACTGGGCACCGACCTGGTGCTGATGTGCAGCAACGTTGCCGCCGACTCCCTGGGCGAGCGCGAATTCCTCCTCGAAGACCTCGGGCTGGCCGCCGAGCGCGCCGGCGCCCGCGGCCTGCGCGTGGGCTACGAAGCCCTGGCCTGGGGCCGCCACGTGAATACCTGGCAGCAGGTCTGGGACCTGGTGCGCGAGGTGGATCATCCGGCGCTGGGGGTGATTCTCGACAGCTTCCACACCCTCTCGCTGAAGGGCGACCCGGCCGGCATCGCGCAGATTCCGGGGGAGAAGATCTTCTTCGTGCAGATGGCCGATGCGCCGGTCCTGGCGATGGACGTCCTGGAGTGGAGCCGGCACTTCCGCAACTTCCCCGGCCAAGGCGAGTTCGACCTGGCGGGCTTCCTCGCGCCGATCCTGAAGAGCGGTTACCGCGGCCCGCTGTCGCTGGAAATCTTCAACGACGGCTTCCGCGCCGCGCCGCCGCGCGCCAACGCCGCCGATGGCCTGCGCTCGCTGCTCTACCTCGAGGAGAAGACGCGCGCCCGGCTGGAAAGCGAAGGCACGCCGAAGGAGCAGCTCGACTGCCTGTTCGCGCCGCCGCCGGCCAGCCAGCTGGACGGGGTGGAATTCCTCGAATTCGCCGTCGATGAAGCCCTTGGCGCGCGCCTGGGCAATTGGCTGGAACGCCTGGGCTTCGCCCGCGCCGGCGAGCACCGCTCCAAGGCAGTGAGCCTGCTGCGCCAGGGCGACATCAATATCGTGCTCAATGCCGAGCCTTACTCCTTCGGCCACAGCTTTTTCGAGGCCCACGGCCCGTCGCTGTGCGCCACCGCCTTGCGCGTGCGTGACGCCGCCGGTGCCCTGCAGCGCGCGCAGGACTACAAGGGCCAGCCATATCGCGGGCTGGTCGGGCCGAACGAGCGGGAGATTCCCGCCGTGCGCGCCCCGGACGGCAGCCTGATCTACCTGGTGGAGGAGCGCGCCGCCGGGCAGACCATCTATGACGTCGACTTCCGCCTCGACCCCGCGGCGAAGCCGACCGGCCAGCTGCAGCGCATCGACCACATGGCCATGGCGCTGCCGGCGGACGGGCTGGACAGCTGGGTGCTGTTCTACAAGGGCCTGTTCGACTTCGAGGCCGACGACGAGGTGGTGCTGCCCGACCCCTACGGCCTGGTGAAGAGCCGCGCCTTGCGCAGCGCCAACGGCAGCGTGCGGCTGCCGCTGAACATCTCGGAGAACCGCAACACCGCCATCTCCCATGCGTTGTCCAGCTACCGCGGCTCCGGCGTGCACCACATCGCCTTCGCCTGCGAGGACATCTTCGCCGAGGTGGCGCGGGCCAAGGATGCCGGCGTGCCGCTGCTGGAAATCCCGCTGAACTATTACGACGACCTCGCCGCGCGCTTCGACTTCGACGACGAGTTCCTCAGCGAGCTGGCCTACTACAACGTGCTCTACGACCGCGACGCCAGCGGCGGCGAGCTGTTCCACGTGTACACCGAGCCGTTCGAAGGACGCTTCTTCTTCGAGATCATCCAGCGCCGCGGCGGCTATGCCGGCTACGGCGCGGCCAACGTGGCGGTGCGTCTGGCGGCCATGGCCCAGGCGCGCAACGGCACGACGCGGCGGCCCAAGGTCTAGCCCCGCCGCGCTTTGCTTCGCAAGGGTGGGGGCGCGCATAATCCGCGCATCCCTTCACCCAAGCAGGCGCCGCCCGGCGCCTGCCAGACGATGCCGAGCCATGACCGACAGCGCTACCCAGCCGATTCCCGCCGCAACCGCTCGCCGGGGCCGCAAGAACAACCCGGAGAAGACCCGCGAGGACATTCTCCAGGCGGCCATCGTCGAGTTCGTCCAGCAGGGCCTTTCCGGAGCGCGGGTGGATGCCATTGCCGAGCGCATGAACACCTCGAAGCGGATGATCTACTACTACTTCGGCAGCAAGGAACAGCTCTACCAGGCGGTGCTGGAGAAGCTCTACGGCGACATCCGCGGCACCGAGCAGACGCTGCACCTGGCCGAGCTGGAGCCGCTGGAGGCCATGCGCCGGCTGGTGGACTTCACCTTCGACCACCACGACCGCAACGTCGATTTCGTGCGCATCGTCTGCATCGAGAACATCCACTACGGCCAGTTCGCCGCAGGCTCCGAGGCGATCCGCTCGATGAACAGCAACATCCTGCGCACCATCGAGGACATCCTCCAGCGCGGCGCCGCCAGCGGCCAGTTCCGCGACGGCCTGCAGGCCATCGACGTGCACATGCTGATCAGCGGGTTCTGCTTCTACCGCGTGTCCAACCGCCACACCGTGGGGTCGCTGTTCCAGATCGAACTGGAAGACGCGGCGGTGAAGGCGCGGCACAAGGACATGATCGTCGAGGCGGTGTTGCGCTACGTGCGGCCCTGAGCCGGGGGCGTTCGCATTCGGGCGGTTCGCGAGCAAGCTCGCTCCTACAGATCTGTGCCCTTTGTAGGAGCGAGCCATGCTCGCGAACCCGGGCTTGCGCCGGCCTTGCCGTCGGATCGCGGGCATGGCCCGCTCCTACAGGTCCGTATCAGCGCTCTTTGTAGGAGCGAGCCATGCTCGCGAACCCGGATTTGCGCCGGCCTTGCCGGTGGATCGCGGGCATGGCCCGCTCCTACAGGTCCGCATCGGCGCTTTTTGTAGGAGCGAGCTTGCTCGCGAGCCCGGTCTTGCGCCGGCGCTGCCGGCGGATCGCGGGCATGGCCCGCTCCTACAGGTGGGAGTTGGCGTAGGAGCGGACTCTGTCCGCGATTGGGTCGGCGTTGCTGGGGGCGCGCAAGGGGGGCGTAATCATCGCGGACTGAGCCCGCTCCTACGCTCCCATCGCGGCGAAATGCGCCAGCATCCGCTCGCTGTCCGCTTCGACGCCGCTGAACAGCTCGAACGCCTTCACGGCCTGGAACACCGCCATGTTGCCGCCATCCAGCGTGCGGCAGCCGAGGCTGCGGGCGTGCCTGAGCAGCTCGGTTTCCAGCGGGAAGTAGATGATCTCGGCCACCCACAGGCGTGGGTGCAGCAGCTCCAGCGGCAACGGCGCGCCGGGTAGCTTGGCCATGCCCACCGGCGTGGTGTTGACCAGCCCGTCCGCCTCGGCGACGGCGCCGGCCAGGTCGTGGCCGACCCGCGCGCGCTGGCCGCCGAAATGCGCGTTGAGGTTGTCCACCAGCGCCTGGGCGCGGGCGCTGTCCACCTCGACGATGGTCAATTGCCCCACGCCTTCGGCGAGCAGCGCATGGGCCACCGCCGCGCCCGCGCCGCCGGCGCCCAGCTGCACCACGCGCTCGCGCGGGGCATCGTTGAGGTTGCGCCGGAAGCCTTCGGCAAAGCCCAGGCAGTCGGTGTTGTGCCCGATGCGCTTGCCCTCACGCAGCACCACGGTGTTCACCGCGCCGATGCCGCGCGCCTCGTCGGAGAGTTCGTGCAGCAGCGGAATCACCGCCTGCTTGCAGGGGAAGGTGATGTTCAGGCCGGTGTAGCCCATGCGCTCGGCGGCGGCGAGCAGGTCGGGCAGGGCGCTGGCGTCGAGTCCCAGGGCATCCAGGTCGATCAGGCGATACACATAGCGCAGCCCCTGGGCGTCGCCCTCGCGTTCGTGCAGGGTCGGCGTGCGCGACGCCTGGATGCCGGCGCCGATCAGGCCGGCCAGTACGGTGCGGTATTCGCTCATCGTGCTCACCCCTGCAGTCGCTTGGCGAGATGCTGGATGGCGGCGCGGTAGCCATCGCTGCCCAGCCCGGCGATCACGCCCACGGCGATCCCGGACACGTACGAGTGCTGACGGAACGCCTCGCGCGCGTGCACGTTGGACAGGTGCACTTCGATCACCGGCAGCTCCACGGCGGCGAGCGCATCGCGGATGGCCACCGAGGTGTGAGTCCAGGCGGCGGGGTTGATCAGGATGCCGGCGCAGCGGCCGCGCGCCTGGTGGATCCAGTCGATCAACTGGCCTTCGTGGTTGGTCTGGCGGAATTCGATGTCCAGGCCGTTCTCCGCACCGGTGCGCTGGCACAGCGCGGCGATGTCGTCGAGGGTTTCGTGGCCATAGGTGGCCGGCTCGCGGGTGCCGAGCAGGTTGAGGTTCGGCCCGTTGAGCACGAGCAGGGTGTGGGGCATGAAGGGGCGCTCCGTTGTTGTTGTATGGCCGCAGGATTCAGGGCCTATGGGAGCAAAATGTACCAAATAGTTAATTAGGTCAATGTGGCGGGTTCTCGCCGTTACTGTGGCGAAAGAGCGCGTTCGTGCCGGTAAATAGGCTGAAACGGCCGCGAAAGGATGCGGGCGAGGCAATCGCCCCGGTCGGCCGCAATGCCACAATCCGTGCGGTAATCGACCAGGGTGCGTAGGAGCGGACTCCGTCCGCGATCGGTCCGATGTGGCAGAGGACCACTAGGCGGAAGTTGTCCGCCGATCGCGGGCGTGGCCCGCTCCTACCGGATAGATCTGTGTTCGGATCGGCCCTCACCCTAACCCTCTCCCAGGGGGAGAGGGGACCGTGCGGTGCCGTATGAAACCACAGCGTCAGCCGGCACGATTTGCTCCCTCTCCCTGAGGGAGAGGGCTGGGGTGAGGGGGAAAGCACAAACACGGAACTACCAGAGAAAGACGGCTGCTCCTATATGAGCGTTTCGACATAGGGCGCATAACCCGCAGCGTTATCTGCCGCCTGGTCAACGGCGGATAACCCGTTCCGGGTTATGCGCCCTACGAAAAGCCCTCCCGGCAAAAAAAGACCCGCCAATCGGCGGGTCAGAGGGGGAAGCCTGGAGAGTTGGAGAGCGGCGGCTTCAGACGTGCAAGGCGTGCCCGAGCGCGCGCAGCGCCGCTTCCTGCACCGCTTCGCCAAGGGTCGGGTGGGCGTGGATGGTGCCGGCGATGTCTTCCAGGCAGGCGCCCATTTCCAGGGACTGCACGAACGCCGTGGACAGCTCCGACACCGCCTTGCCCACGGCCTGCCAGCCGAGGATCAGGTGGTTGTCCTTGCGCGCCACCACGCGGACGAAGCCATCGCTGGATTCCAGGGTCATGGCGCGGCCGTTGGCGGCGAACGGGAAGCTCGCGCTCAGCACCTCGTAGCCGGCGGCCTGCGCCTGTTCCGGCGAGAAGCCCACCACCACCACTTCCGGATCGGTGAAGCACACCGCCGGGATCGCCGTGGGAGTGAAGGCGCGGCGCTTGCCGGCGATGATCTCGGCGACCATCTCGCCCTGGGCCATGGCGCGGTGGGCCAGCATCGGCTCGCCAGCGATGTCGCCGATGGCCCACACATCGCGCATGGAGGTGCGGCACTGGTCGTCGATCCGCACGGCGCGGCCGTTCATGTCCAGGCGCAGGGTATCGAGGTTCCAGCCGGCGGTATTGGGATGGCGGCCGACGGCGACCAGCACCTGGTCGGTCTCGATCACCCGCTGGGACCCGGCGCCGTCCTGCACGCGCAGGCCTTTGCCGTCCGGCTCCAGGCCCATCACGCTGTGGCCCAGGTACAGCTCGATGCCCAGCTTGCGCAGGGCGTTGGCCACCGGCTTGGTCAGCTCTTCGTCATAGGTCGGCAGGATGCGTGGCTGCGCTTCCACCACCGTGACGTCTACGCCCAGCTTGCGGTACGCGGTGCCCAGTTCCAGGCCGATGTAGCCGCCGCCGACCACCGCCAGGCGCTTGGGCAGCGTTTTCGGCGCCAGCGCCTCGGTGGAGGAGATGACGTTGCCGCCCACCGGCAGGAAGGGCAGCTCCACGGATTTCGAGCCGGCCGCCAGCAGCAGGTGCTCGGTGTGGATGGGCTGGGTGCCGCCGTCGCTCAGCTCGACCTCGACGGTCTTGCCATCGACGATCTTCGCCCAGCCGTGCACCACGGTGACGCCGTGTTTCTTGAGCAGGGCGGCGACGCCGGTGGTGAGGCGATCGACGATGCCGTCCTTCCATTCCACGGTGCGCTGGATGTCGATGCTCGGCGCCTGCACGCTGATGCCCAGCGGCGATTTGCCGGCGAACTCGCGGGCCTTGAGGTATTCCTCGGCGGCGTGGATCAGCGCCTTGGAGGGAATGCAGCCGATGTTCAGGCAGGTGCCGCCCAGGGCGGCGCCTTCCACCAGCACGGTGCGGATGCCCAGCTGCCCGGCGCGGATCGCCGCCACGTAGCCGCCGGGGCCGCCACCGATCACCAGCAGGGTGGTTTCGAGAGTCTGGTTCTGTTTCATGTCAGCGGCTTCCGTCAGTCGATGAACAGGGTGGCGGGATGTTCGAGCAGGGCGCGCACGGCCTGGATGAAGGCCGCTGCGTCCATGCCATCGACCACCCGGTGATCGAAGGACGAAGACAGGTTCATCATCTTGCGCACGACGATCTGCCCGTTGACCACCATGGGCCGCTCGACCATGCGGTTGACACCGACGATGGCGACTTCCGGCAGGTTGATCACCGGCGTGCTGACGATGCCGCCCAAGGCGCCGAGGCTGCTCAGGGTGATGGTCGAGCCGGACAGTTCCTCGCGGCTGGCCTTGCCGTGGCGCGCGGCTTCGGCGAGGCGCGCCACTTCCGCGGCGTTGCCCCACAGGTCGCGGGATTCGGCGTTGCGCAGCACCGGCACCATCAGCCCGTTGTCGCTCTGGGTGGCGACGCCCAGGTGCACCGCGCCGTAGCGGGTGATCACGTCGGCTTCGTCGTCATAGCGCGCGTTGAGCTGCGGGAAGTCGCGCAGGGCGACGACCATGGCGCGGGCGATGAAGGGCAACAGGGTGAGCTTGCCGCGGGCCGCGGCGTGCTTGGCGTTGAGGTGCACGCGCAGCGCTTCGAGGTCGGTGACGTCGATTTCCTCGACGTAGCTGAAGTGCGGGATGCGCCGCTTGGCCTCGGCCATCTTCTGCGCGATCTTGCGGCGCAGGCCGATCACCGGGATCTGGTGCTCGTCGTGGCGCGCGGCGTAGCCGGAGGCGATGGTCGCGCCGCCGTGCTCCAGGTAGTGCTCCAGGTCTTCATGGAGGATGCGCCCGGCCGGGCCGCTGCCCTGGACGAACTGCAGCTCCACGCCCAGGTCGCGGGCGCGCTGGCGCACCGCTGGCGAGGCCAGGGGCTTCTCCCCCGGCGCGCGGCGCGGAGCCGGCGACGGAGCGGGGCGCGCGGCCGGGGCGACCGGTTTGCTTTCCACGCGCGGAGCCGGTTTGGGGGCTTCGGCGGCCGGCGCCGGTTTGGCGTCCGGCTTCACCGCCGGCGCCTCTTCGTGGGGCTTGGGCTGCGCGGCTTCGCGATGGTTCCCGTGGCCTTCCACCTCCAGGCGGATCAGCTCGCCGCCCACAGCCATGACCTGGCCGGGCACACCGCCCAGAGCGAGGATCTTGCCGGCCACCGGCGAGGGGATTTCCACGGTGGCCTTGTCGGTCATGACTTCCGCCAGCAACTGGTCCTCCTGGACCTCATCGCCGACCTGGACATGCCACTCCACCAGCTCGACCTCGGCAATGCCTTCGCCGATGTCCGGCATCTTGATGACGTGAGTGCCCATTCAGACCTCCATGGCGCGCTTGAAGGCCGCGCCGACGCGGGCGGGGCCGGGGAAGTAGTCCCATTCCTGGGCGTGCGGGTAGGGCGTGTCCCAGCCGGTCACGCGGGCAATGGGGGCTTCGAGGTGGTGGAAGCAGTTCTCCTGTACCAGCGACATCAGCTCGGCGCCGTAGCCGCAGGTGCGGGTGGCCTCGTGGACGATGACGCAGCGGCCGGTCTTCTTCACCGACTCGACGATGGTGTCCAGGTCCAGCGGCCACAGGCTGCGCAGGTCGATGATCTCGGCATCGATGCCGGTCTCCTCGGCGGCGGTCTGGGCCACGTAGACGGTGGTGCCGTAGGTGAGCACGGTCAGCTCGCTACCCGGGCGGGCGATGGCGGCCTTGTCCAGCGGCACGCTGTAGTAGCCCTCCGGCACCTGGCTGGCCGGGTGCTTGGACCACGGGGTCACCGGGCGGTCGTGGTGGCCGTCGAACGGGCCGTTATACAGGCGCTTGGGTTCGAGGAAGATCACCGGGTCGTCGTTCTCGATGCAGGCGATCAGCAGGCCCTTGGCGTCGTAGGGGTTGGACGGCATGACGGTGCGCAGGCCGCAGACCTGGGTGAACATCGCCTCCGGGCTCTGGCTGTGGGTCTGGCCACCGTAGATACCGCCGCCGCAGGGCATGCGCACCACCATGGGCACGGTGAAGTCGTTGACCGAGCGATAGCGGATGCGCGCGGCTTCCGACACCAGCTGGTCAGTGGCCGGGTAGACGTAGTCGGCGAACTGGATTTCCACCACCGGGCGCAGGCCGTAGGCGCCCATGCCGACGGCGGCGCCGATGATGCCGCTCTCGGAGATCGGCGCGTCGAACACCCGCGAGGTGCCGTACTTCTTCTGCAGGCCTTCGGTGCAGCGGAACACGCCGCCGAAGTAACCGACGTCCTGGCCGAACACCACGACGTTGTCATCGCGTTCGAGCATCACGTCCATGGCCGAGCGCAGCGCCTGGATCATGGTCATGCTGGTGACCGCCTGGGCGTTCTCGTGTTGCTGGTTCATGGCATTCATACCCCGAGCTCCTGACGCTGCCGGCGCAGGTGTTCCGGCAGGTCCTTGTAGACGTCGTCGAACAGGTTGGCGGCGCTGAATACGTGGCCGTCCACCAGCGAGCCGTGGCGTTCGGCCTCCTTCTGGGCAGCGATCACTTCGGCTTCCAGCTCCTTCTTCAGCGCTTCCTGCTGCTCCTCGGACCAGATGCCGAGGCCGATCAGGTGCTGCTTGAGGCGGGCGATGGGGTCGCCCAGGGGGAAGTTGGTCCAGTCGTCGGCGGGGCGGTATTTGGACGGGTCGTCCGAGGTGGAGTGCGGGCCGGCGCGGTAGGTGACCCACTCGATCAGGCTCGGGCCGTGGCCGCGGCGGGCGCGCTCGGCGGCCCATTGCGACGCGGCGTAGACGGCGAGGAAGTCGTTGCCGTCGACCCGCAGCGAGGCGATGCCGCAGCCCACGCCACGGTTGGCGAAGGTGGTGCCTTCACCGCCGGCGATGGCCTGGAAGGTGGAGATCGCCCACTGGTTGTTGACCACGTTGAGGATCACCGGCGCGCGGTACACGTGGGCGAAGGTGAGGGCGGTGTGGAAGTCGGATTCGGCGGTGGCGCCGTCGCCGATCCAGGCCGAGGAAATCCGCGTGTCGCCCTTGATCGCCGAGGCCATGCCCCAGCCGACCGCCTGGATGAACTGGGTGGCGAGGTTGCCGGAGATGGAGAAGAAACCCTTCTCGCGGCTGGAGTACATGATCGGCAGCTGGCGGCCCTTGAGCGGGTCCTGCTCGTTGGAGAGCAGCTGGCAGATCATGTCCTTGAGCGGGTAGTCGCGGGTGATCAGGATGCCCTGCTGACGGTAGGTCGGGAAGGTCATGTCGCCATCGCGCAGGGCCATCGTGTGGGCGGTGGCGATGGCCTCTTCACCCAGGCACTGCATGTAGAAGGACATCTTCTTCTGGCGCTGGGCGGTGAGCATGCGGGCGTCGAAGATGCGCGTCTTGAGCATCAGGCGCATGCCGCGCAGCAGTTGTTCGTGGCTCAGGTCCGGGGCCCAGGGGCCGACGGCGTTGCCGCCTTCATCGAGCACGCGCACCAGGCTGAAGGCCAGGTCGGTGGTCTGCGCGGGTTCGACGTCGATGGCGGGCTTGCGCACCTCGCCGGCGGGCGACAGGTGCAGGTAGGAGAAGTCGGTCTTGCAACCCGGGCGCCCGGTGGGCTCGGGGACGTGCAGGCGGAGCGGAGCGTAGTCGGTCATGGCGGGTCTCCAGTTGTGATCGTGGGTGTGGATCAGCGAACGGAAGCGGCCATGCCTGGCGGGCGCACCCGGCCGGGTAAGGCTACGGTGCGGGTGCCGCGCAGGGTTGCGCAGCGGGTGGTGACATCACTCATGGTGAGGTCCTCGGTTGTTGTAGTTGTGGTTTCAGTATAGGTGTGACCGATTGGTTTTTTGCTCCAAATTGACTAGGTCAGAACTTACGGATTAGTGTGTTTGAACTATAAAAACAACCTTCCGTAGTACTGAGGAAAAATGCCTGAACTGGACCGCACCGACCTGAAAATCCTCCGCGCCCTGGCCGACGACGGCCGGCTCTCCTGGCGCGACCTGGCGCAGAACATCGGCCTGTCGCTGACCCCGACCTTGCGCCGGGTGCGCCGCCTGGAGGAGGAGCAGTACATCCAGGGCTACTTTGCCCGCCTCGACGAGGAGCGCCTGTCCGGCGGCATGAGCGTGTTTGTCTCGGTGTCCCTGGAAAAACAGACCGGCGACTACCTCGCGCGGTTCGAAGAACGCATCGTCCAGGCGCCGCAGGTGATGAGCTGCTTCCAGATGACCGGCGACGCCGACTATATGCTGCGGGTGGTGGTGAAGGACCTGTCGGCGTACCAGCTGTTTCTCACCAACACGCTGACGCAGATCCCGGGTGTGGCGGGGATCAAGTCGGCGTTCGCCTTGAAGTCGGTGATGCTGCGGTCGGCGCCGCCGATCTGACGGGCGGCCAGGGCGCCCGTCGCGGGCCGTCCGGCTGGCTGTAGGAGCGAGCTTGCTCGCGAGCCCGCCGCCCCGACGCGGCGCCGACCCGATCGCGGATGAATCCGCTCCTACAAGAGCCCGCACCCGCCCGGGCGTAGGAGCGGACCTTGTCCGCGAATCCAACAGGCCCATTGCGGGCCGCCCGGCTGTCTGTAGGAGCGAGCTTGCTCGCGAACCCAGTCGCCCCGGCGCGGCGCCGACCCGATCGCGGATGAATCCGCTCCTGCAAGAGCCCGCACCCGCCCAGGCGTAGGAGCGGACCTTGTCCGCGAATCCAACAGGCCCATTGCGGGCCGCCCGGCTGGCTGTAGGAGCGAGCTTGCTCGCGAACCCGCGGCCCGGCGTGGCGCCGACCCGATCGCGGATGAATCCGCTCCTACAAGAGCCGATCACCCCTCGCGACGAAACTGCTCGCGATACTGCGTCGGCGTCACGCCCAGGCGCTGGACGAACACCAGGCGCATGCGCGCCGCGCTGCCGAAGCCGCAGCGCCAGGCGATCATCTTCAGCGCGTGATCACTGCCCTCGAGCATCCCGCGCGCCGCGTCGATGCGCGCGCGCTGGACGAACTCCGCCGGCGTCACGCCCGCTTCGCGCACGAAGAGGCGGGCGAAGCTGCGCGGGCTCATCGCCACCTCGGCGGCCAGCTGCGGCACGCCCAGTGGCTGGTCGAGATGTTCCTGCACATGGCGCTGGATGCGCGCCACCGGCGAGGCTTCATCCGCTGGCGCCTGCAGGAAGGGGCTGAACTGCGACTGACCGCCCTGGCGCTGCGCCACCACCAGCAGCCGTTTCGCCACCGACAGCGCCACCGCCGCGCCGTGGTCCTCGGCAACCAGGGCCAACGCCAGGTCGATGCCGGCCGTGACGCCGGCCGAGGTCACCAGCGCGCCATCGCGCACATGAATGCGATCGGGCTCCACCCGCGCGCGCGGGAACAACTCGGCCAGGCGCCGCGCATCGCTCCAGTGCGTCGTCACCTGCCTGCCGTCGAGCAAGCCGGCGTGGCCGAGCAGGAAGGCGCCGGTGCAGATCGAGCCGTAGCGCGGCGTCCGCGCGCAGGCATCGCGCAGCCAGTGGAGCAATTCGGGCGCCGGCGCTGCTTCAGGCAATCCCGGCCCGCCCGGCACCAGCAGGATATCGGCGGCGGGATGGCCCTGATCGAGAGTGCAATCGGCACCGAGCCACTGCCCGTTGGAGGCGCGCAACGGCAAGGGCGGCGCGGCCAGCGTCACCACCTGGTAGCCCTGGCCGGTGGGCACGAAGGCGTTGGCCTCGGCGAATACGTCCAGTGGCCCGGACACATCCAGCGCCTGTACGCCGGGGAACAGCAGCATGGCCACGCGCTTCATCGCGCCTCCCGATCCGATCGATGGCATTCATTCTTGCGGCCGGTGCGCCTGGCTGCAAATGCAACGAGGGAGCGAATGCTGCCAATTAGCCAACAATGCGCGCCACAATCACAGCTGAATCGCGGCTAGCAAGGCTTTATTGTTGCGCGATTTGCAGAAATGCATTGTCGAAATCGGTCTGTGTCTGGCAGTGGGCATCGGCTAGATTTATGGCAGTGGGCCACGATCAACGCGACCCGCGTGATCCCTGAGGTTCCTGCCATGAAAACCCTCCTTTCCAGCCTGTTCGCCATTCCCGCCCTGCTGTTGACCGTCAGCGCCTTCGCCGACGACGCCGTCGTCTACCACTACGGTATGCCGCTGGACGTCGCCCAGGTGCTGAGCATCACCCAGCCCGACACCGGCTGCGAAGTCAGCCAGGCCACCATGGTCTACCTGGACTCCCACGGCCAGCAGCACACCGTCAAATACCTGCGCCAGACCCCGAGCTGCAGCGACGTCTGAGCCAGGCGCCAAGCGGCTCCAGCCTTCATCACTGCCGGTTGGCCAGCGCGTTCGGTGAACGGCTGGCGCCGGCAGTTTGCCGTCCCGGTCCGGACATCGCCGCATAGCGCGCGAGCGTCCCGGCGACGCGGCCCTCAGAACGTCGTGGAGAACAGCAACTGGCTGTAGAGGTTGCTGTTGTCGTTGCCGAGCTGGGTGCCGCCTTCGGCCGCGCTCTTCTTCGGCTGGTACAGGCCCACCAGCGGGATGATCATCAGGTGCTCGTTGACCGCCCACTCGGCGTAGAGGTCCAGCTCGTTGGCGTCGGTGTTGCCCAGGTCGGTGTCCAGGGTGTGGAAGTCGAACCACTGCAGGCCAACGCTGACATTCTCCAGCGGGGTGACCTTGGCGCCGATGTTGTGCACGCGGGTGTTGCTGTTGAACGGGCCGGCATAGTTGCCCGCCACTTCGCCCTGGAACCAGGTGCCGAAGCCACGGCTGAAGCCATAGAACAGCGGATCGTAGCCTTCCGAGAAGCGGCTGAAGCGGTAGCTGACGTAGGGCTTCCACGCGACGTCGGCGAAGGTCCAGCCGGCTTCCAGGTACCAGGCATTCTCGTCGGATGAGGCGCCATTGTCCGTGTGGCGCTTGTCCTGCCAGGCGTATTCGCCGGAGAGGAACAGGTTCTCCACGCCGGCGTTGCCGGTGCCGCGCAGGCTGTAGGTCTTCATGTCCTTGCGGGCAAGCTGGGCGGGCGAGGCGTATTGCTCGTCGATGTCGTTCACGTCGATGTAGGTCAGGCCGACGGTGCCTGCCTGGGCGACGTGTTCGAGGGTGGCGACGTATAGCTCGGACTTCGCCTGGGCGCGGTTGTCGGACTTCAGGCGCATCAGGTCGCCACGCCAGCCTTCCTTGCCGCCGATGCGCAGCACGGCGGTTTCGTCGAAGGCGCGGCGGCCGGCCAGGTAGTAGGCGCCGCCACGGTTGAATTCGCCATCGGCGACGCCCTTGCCCAGGTTCAGGGCGTCGCCGTCGATCAGGAAGCCGTCGCCGACCACGATGTTCTGGCGGCCGAAGGACAGGTCGATGCCATCCTCGCCCAGCACCGGGAACAGCCCGGCCGAACGCCAGCCGGCGTAGGCGTCCTCGATCCGGGTGGTGCGTTCGGAGCCGTCGCTGAAGCCGGCCGCATCGCCGTCGCCCCAGGTGGCGGAGCTGAGCAGGTTGAAGGCGCCGTAGGCGGTGCCCGTGCCGCCGAGCTTCTGGTCCCCGCTCAGACCGTACTTGACGAAGCCTTCCTGCCAGGAGGACGAACCTTGATCCAGGGTGCCGCTCATGGTGTAGCGCTCCTGGCTGTGGAACAGTCCGAAGGTCGCCGAGAGGTCGGCGTTGAGGTGCGTGTCGTCGGTGGCGTAGAGCTGGTAGGCGCTGGCGGAACCGGCCCCGGCGACGAGCAGGGCGAGCAGGGCGGGGCGCAGCACGGCGGCGTGTGTCATGGCGAAGGCATCCGTTTCGTTATTGTCGATTGAGGGGATGTGGCTTCTGCCGATGCTAAGTAAGGGCTGGCCCCGTGCCGTTGCGTGTGTCTGCCAAGTGATTGGGTGTCGTTGCCAGATCGCGGGGCTTTTCGGCAGGCTCGCTCCCGCAGTCCAGGCCCGGACGCTTTTCGTAGGAGCGAGCTTGCTCGCGAACCCGCTTGACGCGGAGCTGCCGGGGGGCTCGTTCGCGAGCAAGCTCGCTCCTACAGTCCAGGCCCGGATGCTTTTCGTAGACGCCGGGCGGGCCTCGCAGAGATGAAAAAACCGGCCCGAAGGCCGGTTCAGAGTGGCGCGGGGGTTGCTGCGCTCAGCGCGTCAGGGGCGCTTGAGGACCAGGGTGAGGATGTCGTAGCTGGCCACCAGTTCGCCGAGCTGGTTGGTGACCTCCACGTCCCAGGCCACCACGCCCTGCGGCTCGCCCTTGGGGCTCTTCTTGCCCTGGTCGATCTTGCGCTTGCAGGTCAGGCGCGCCTGGATGGTGTCGCCGATGCCCACCGGATTGATGAAGCGCAGGGTGTCCAGGCCGTAGTTGGCCAGCACCGGGCCGACGCCGGGGGAGACGAACAGGCCGGCCGCCGCCGAGAGCACGAAGTAGCCATGGGCGATGCGCTTGCCGAACTGCGAGTCCTTCGCCGCCAGCTCGTCGAAGTGCATGTAGAAGTGGTCGCCCGACAGGCAGCCGAAGTTGACCAGGTCGGCTTCGGTGACGGTGCGGCGGTGGGTCAGCAGCGACTCGCCGATCTTCAGGTCGTCGAAATGGCGGCGGAACGGGTGGACCTCGGTCTCGTAGACCTTGGCGCCGCGCACGTATTCGCCGGTGACGGCCATCAGCATGGTCGGCGAGCCCTGTACGGCGGTGCGCTGCAGATAGTGCTTCACCGCGCGCAGGCCGCCCAGCTCCTCGCCACCGCCGGCGCGACCCGGGCCGCCGTGCTTGAGCACCGGCAGCGGCGAGCCGTGGCCGGTGGATTCGGCGGCGGATTCGCGGTCGAGGATGTGCAGGCGGCCGTGCAGCGCGCCCATGACCGGAACGACTTTCGCCGCTACCTGCGGATCACGGGTGATCAGGCTGGCGACCAGGCTGCCCTTCCCACGGGCGGCGAGGGCGATGGCTTCGTCGATGTCGTCGTAGGCCATCAGGGTGCTCACCGGGCCGAAGGCCTCGATGTCGTGGGCGCCGCCTTCTGCGTGCGGATCGCGGCTGCGCAGCAGGGTCGGGGCGAAGAAAGCGCCTTCGTTGACGCCGTCGCCACGTGGGGCGAAGCCATCTTTTGCACCGAAGATCAGCTCGCTGGATTTCAGCAGCGCGTCGACGCGCTCGGCAACGTCGGACTGCTGCGCGTGGGAGGCCAGGGCGCCCATCTTCACGCCTTCCACCGACGGGTCGCCGACCACGACCTTGGCCAGACGCGCACGCAGGCGCTCGGCCACGGCGTCGATGTGCCGGGCGGGAACGATGGCGCGGCGGATGGCGGTGCACTTCTGCCCGGCTTTCACGGTCATCTCGCGGGCGACTTCCTTGACGAAGAGGTCGAACTCCTCGTCGTCGGGGGTGACGTCAGGGGCGAGGATGGCGCAGTTCAGCGAGTCGGCTTCGGCATTGAACGGCACCGAGTGGCGGATCAGGTTCGGATTGACCCGCAGCTTGGCGGCGGTGTCGGCGGAACCGGTGAAGGTCACCACGTCCTGGCCCTGCAGGCGGTCGAGCAGGTCGCCGGTGCCGCCGATGATCAGCTGCAGGCTGCCGGCCGGCAACAGGCCGGACTCGTGCATCAGGCGCACGGCGGCTTCGGTGATGTAGCTGGTGGCGGTGGCCGGTTTGACAATGCACGGCATGCCGGCGAGGAAGCTCGGCGCGAACTTCTCCAGCATCCCCCAGATGGGGAAGTTGAAGGCGTTGATGTGCACGGCGATGCCGCCGCGCGGCACCAGGATGTGGCTGCCGGCGAACGTGCCGGTCTTGCCCAGGGGGATGGCCGGGCCTTCGTGGACGACGTTGCCCGACGGCAGCTCGCGGCCGCCGACGCCAGCGTAGGCGAAGAGGGTGCCGGCGCCGCCTTCGATGTCGATCCAGCTGTCGGCGCGGGTAGCGCCGCTGTGGCGGGAAATCCCGTAGAGCTGCTCCTTGCGCTCGGTCAGGTACAGCGCCAGGGCCTTCAGGCGCTGGGCGCGCTGCTGGAAGTCCATGGACATCAGCTCTTTCAGGCCCTGTTCGCGGGCATGGGCGACGGCTTGCCCGAAGTCCAGCGTCTCTTCGTGGGTGCGCGCCACGGTCTGGCCGTTGAGCGCGCTACGCAGCGCCTGGGCGCCATGCTGGCCGACCCAGCGGCCGCCGATGAAACTTTGCAGGATTGGCGCTTGGGCCATGGTTGTTTTCCTCCGGATCGCTACGCAAGGGGCCGGCAGGTGCCGGTGGCCGCCACGCCGGGTGGGCGTTGGCGGCGTGTTGTCAGGTGGCGGGACGAGGCCGCCGGATAAGGTCCGCCAGGGCTTTGTGGGCCGTGGGCGGTGGAACATGAACGATTCGTCGCTGGGCGGGACCATCGAGGACGGAGTCCGCTCCTACCCAATGCCGATCCCCGCGTCGGAGCGGACTCCGTCCGCGATCAGGGTTCCGCTTAATGCCGGGGCTTCGGCAGCGTGCGGTTCGCGGGCATGGCCCGCTCCTACAGGGGGTGGCTCAGAGCTGGTCGAAATCGAGCACCACGCTGTCGCTGATCGGGTACGCCTGGCAGCTCAGCACGTAGCCGGCCGCCACTTCGTAGTCCTCCAGGGCGAAGTTGCTGTCCATCTCCACCTCGCCGGAAACCACCTTGCACTTGCAGGTCGAGCACACGCCGGCCTTGCAGGAGTAGGGCAGTTCCGCGCCGTGCTGGTTGCCGGCATCGAGCACGCTGGCGCTGTTGCGGGCCAGCTCGAAGGACAGCTCGCGGCCGTCGCTGATCACGGTGATCCGGCTCGTCGCGCTGTCGGTCACGGCGGCGGCCTGGCGGGCTTCGCGCTTCTCGTTGCTGCCAGCGGCGGCGAACAGTTCGAAGTGGATGCGCTCGGCCGGCATGCCGTTGCCCCTGAGCTGCTCGCGCACGGTCTCGGTCATCGCCTGCGGGCCGCAGATGAAGGCGGCGTCGAGGCTCTTCACGTCGAGCCAGCGGCTGAACAGCTGGCCGCACTTGTCGGCGTCGATGCGCCCGTTGTAGAGATCCACGTCCTGCTGTTCGCGGCTGAACACGAAGATCAGGTTGAGGCGCTGCAGGTAGCGGTTCTTCAGGTCTTCGAGCTGCTCGCGGAACATCGCGGCGTTGCTGGAGCGGTTGCCGTAGAGCAGCGTGACGCGGCTGTGCGGCTCGGTTTCCAGGGTGGTCTTGATGATCGACAGGATCGGCGTGATGCCGCTGCCGGCGGCGACCGCCAGGTAGTTGCCATGGCGCGCCGGGTCGAGTGCGACGTTGAAGTGGCCGGCCGGCGGCATGACCTCCAGGCTGGCGCCGACCTTCAGGGCTTCGTTGGCATAGGCGGAGAAACGCCCGCCCGGCACGCGCTTGATCGCCACGCGCAGCTCGCCGTCGTTGACGCCGCTGCAGATGGAATAGGAGCGGCGCACTTCCTCGCCGTCGAGCCGGGTGCGCATGACCAGGTGCTGGCCGTGCTGGAAACGGAAGCTGTCGGCCAGGTCCGCCGGGACGTCGAAGGCGATGGACACGGCGTCACGGGTTTCCGCGCGCAATTCCTTGATTTTCAGGCTGTGGAACTTGCTCATTATCGTTCTCCTGCGGTTCTACCGCGCGGAGGGCGAATACAAACGTCGCGAGCGAAGGTCAGGCGAGGCGGAAGCGGCTTCGGAAGCGGAGTTCACATCTGTGAATGAGCATTTCGAAGTCGTTTCCAACGACGCATGGCCGAGCGCAGCAGTTTGTCTTCGTCCTCCTAGATGCACTTGAAGTAATCGAACGGCTCTCGGCAGTCGACGCAGCGGTACAGCGCCTTGCAGGCGGTCGAGCCGAACTGGCTGAGCTGCTCGGTGTGCAGGCTGCCGCACTGCGGACAGCGCACCTCCGGGGTCTCGCCCAGCAGGCTGCGTTTGCTGGTGCTGCCGGCCGGCGGGGCGATGCCGTAGTCGCGCAGCGCCTGGCGGCCCTGGTCACTGATCCAGTCGGTGGTCCAGGCCGGGTTCAGCCGGCGCTCCAGGCGTGGCGCGGCGAAGCCGGCGTGCTCCAGGGCGTGCTGGATGTCCTGCTCGATGACCTCGGTGGCCGGGCAACCGGAGTAGGTGGGGGTGACCACCACATGCAGGTGTCCGTCGCGCCAGTCGAGCCCGCGCACGATGCCCAGGTCGACGACGCTGACCACCGGCACCTCCGGGTCCATCACCGCGCCGAGCACGTTCCACGCGCGGCTGAGGTCGTCAGCCGTGCCGGCACGGGCGCCGCGGTCGCTGCTGATCAGCTCACCAGGTTGCATCGGGGTAGGCTCGCTGGAGGAACTGCATCTCGGCCAGGAGAATGCCCAGGTGTTCGGTGTGCAGGCCGCGGCGGCCGCTGAGGTAGAAGTTCACCGCGGGCTCGGGCAGCGGCAGGGTCGCGGCGGCGAAGATGTCGGCAACCTTGGCCTTCCACGCGGCGGCCAGTTCGTCCGGGTTCGGTGCGACGCCTGCGGCGAACAGGCGTTGCTCGATGTCATCCGCCTGCTCCTGAGAGGGGCACAGCTCGACGGTGAAGCGCCACACCTGCGGGATTGCCGCGAGCATGCGCGCATGGCTCTCGTCGGTACCATCGCCCAGGCGCTGCATCCACTCGCTGGAGCGGCGCAGGTGGTAGGTGACTTCCTTGAGGCCCTTGGCGGCGATGGCGGCAATGCGCTCGTCGCGGGAGGCGCTCAGGGCGTGCAGCACGTGGAAGTGCCAGGCGTCATAGAGGAACTGCTTGGTGATGGTCACGGCGTAGTCGCCGTTGGGCTGCTCCACCAGCAGCAGGTTGCGGAAGGCCCGCTCGTCGCGGCGGAAGGCCAGGGCGTCGGCGTCGCGGCCGTCGTCCAGCAGCTCCGCGGCGTACTCGTACCAGTTGCGCGCCTGCCCCACCAGGTCGAGGCCGACGTTCATCAGCGCCAGTTCTTCCTCCAGCGCCGGGGCGTGGCCGCACCATTGGCACAGGCGCTGGCCCTGGATCAGGGCGCTGTCGGCGAGGCGCAGCAGGTATTCGATCTTGTCGTTGTTCGGGTTCATCGCACGCGTCTCACATGTGGCCGACTTCGGGCGGCAGCTCGTAGAAGCTGGCGTGGCGGTAGACCTTGTCCTGCGACGGGTCGAACAGCGGGTCCTTCTCGTCGGGGGAGGAGGCGGTGATCAGCGCGGAGGGCACCACCCACAGGCTCACGCCTTCGTTGCGGCGGGTGTACAGCTCCCGCGCGTTCTCGATGGCCATGGCGGCGTCGGCGGCGTGGACGCTGCCCACGTGCTTGTGGTTCAGGCCGTGCTTGCTGCGGACAAAAACTTCAAAAAGGGTCCACTCACTCATGGTGTTCTCCTGATCGTTGGGCATGAGCTGCTGCGCGTCGGCATAACGTCGTTGGAAACAGGCACGGGCTTGCTCATTTACAACCGTAAACTCCGTGCCCGCGCCTGCTTCCGCCTGGTTCTGCTCTAGCTCGCTGGCTCAGAGGCGGAATTAGGCGGCGTCGCGTTTGTGTTGTTGTTTGCGGGCATAGGCGACCGCTGCTTCGCGGACCCACGCACCGTCTTCGATGGCCTTGCGGCGGGTGGCGACGCGCTCGGTATTGCACGGGCCGTTGCCCTTGAGCACTTCGTAGAATTCTTCCCACTGGATGTCGCCGAAGTCGTAGTGGCCGCGGTCCTCGTTCCACTTCAGGTCCGGGTCCGGCGCGGTGCAGCCGAGCAGTTCCAGCTGCGGCACGGTCTGGTCGACGAAACGCTGGCGCAACTCGTCGTTGCTCTGCCGCTTGATCTTCCAGGCCATGGACTGGGCGCTGTTGGGGGAGTCGGCGTCGCTCGGGCCGAACATCATCAGGGCCGGCCACCAGAGGCGGTTGATGGCGTCCTGGACCATGTCCTTCTGCGCCTGGTTGCCGTGGCGCATCATGGTCAGGAGGATTTCGTAGCCCTGGCGCTGGTGGAAGCTCTCTTCCTTGCAGATGCGGATCATCGCGCGGGAGTAGGGGCCGTAGGAGGTGCGCTGGAGCACCACCTGGTTGACGATGGCGGCGCCATCCACCAGCCAGCCCACCGCGCCCATGTCGGCCCAGTTCAGCGTCGGGTAGTTGAAGATGCTGGAATACTTGGCCTTGCCGCTGTGCAGCTTGGCGATCTCGGCGTCACGGTCGGCGCCCAGGGTTTCCATGGCGCTGTAGAGGTAGAGGCCGTGGCCGGCCTCGTCCTGGATCTTCGCCATCAGCTGCAGCTTGCGCTTCAAGGTCGGCGCGCGGGTCACCCAGTTGCCCTCGGGCAGCATGCCGACGATCTCGGAGTGGGCGTGCTGGGAAATCTGCCGGATCAGCGTCTGGCGGTAGGCGTCGGGCATCCAGTTCTTCGCCTCGATCTTGATCTCGGCATCGATCTTTTCCTGGAAGGCGCGTTCCTCGGGGGACATCTCCTCCAGCGCCTTGATGCGCTTCACGCCGGTCTCAACCAGTTGTGCGTACATGCTGTGTCTCCAGCCTTTTGTCGTGTTCGTGGGGCGGCCTTGGCCATGGCTGTAGTTTTAAATGATACAGAAATGAATGTCTAACAATAAATGATGTGTCGTAATTGGTTTTGGTATCGCTTGGATAGGCTTTGGGAGGCTTTCGCGGGCAAAAGAAAGCGCATCTATCGGGATTTATTCCGATAAATGTAATGATTACGTGGGTAAAATTCGGGAGGTTGTTGTGTTTTTTCGCGGCAGGAGGATGCGCTTGAGGTGGAGCATAAAGCGACGAAGTGATACGTAAACCGTATCATATTGGTGAATAGTTGCTGCGGTGTGGTGGGGTGTGAGGGCGGCGGTACGGACCGGCGCCGGCCTTGCCGGCGGATCGCGGGCATGGCCCGCTCCTACAGGTGGCGCGCCTGCAGGAGCGGGGATGGGTCAGGCTTCGACTATCACCTCGAAGCCGCCGAAGATCATGCGCTGGCCGTCGAAGGGCATGTCGCTGAATTCGGTCTTCATCCGCGGGTCTTCCATGAATTTCTTCATGCCCTCGTCGCGCGCCGCCTTGCTGGGCCAGGTGATCCAGGAAAATACGACCGTCTCGTCTTCCTTGAGCTTCACCGCCATGGGGAAGGAGGTCACCTTGCCCTCGGGCACGTCGCTGCCCCAGCACTCCACGACGCCCAGCGCGCCGTATTCCCTGAACATCGCCGCCGCCTTGCGCGCCACCTCGATGTAGCGCGCTTTGCTGGCGGTGGGCACCGGTACGAGGAAGCCATCAACATAGTTCATCGTTCATCTCCTGCGGGTCACGGACGGCCGGATGCCGCCTGCTGTTGAGGAGTAGTCGAAGGGGCGGGCGGGGGATCGACAGGGAAGGGTGGCGGGGCGACGGGTGGCCGTGAGTCGGGGCGGGGGAAAGATGTCCGCCGAGGTGCCGGGTTACCTGTAGGAGCGAGCTTGCTCGCGAACGGGCATCAACCGGGATTCTCCAGCACGTGGGCTGTCGCAGGCATGGCCAGCTCCTACAGGCCGGCCCCGCGATTCACCTGTAGGAGCGGGCCATGCCCGCGATCCGCCGGCAAGGCCGGCGCCTGACGAGAGTGGTTCGCGACACCAAAAGCCCAGCGGAGGCGGGGCTTTTCTGTCACGCGAAGACCCAGCCCTTGGGCCGATTGTCACAGGGGAAGAAGATATCCGCCCAGGTGTCGGATTACCTGTAGGAGCGAGCTTGCTCGCGAACGGGCGTCAACCGGGATTCTCCAGCACGTGGGCTGTCGCAGGCATGGCCAGCTCCTACAGGCCGGCCCCGCGATTCACCTGTAGGAGCGGGCCATGCCCGCGATCCGCCGGCTAGCCGGCGCCTGGCGAGACTGGTTCGCGAGCAAGGACTGGGCGTCCCCTTCGCTCCTTCAAAAAATCAAAAGCCCCGCCGAAGCGGGGCTTTTCAAGCACGCCGACACTCAGCCCTTGGGCCGATTGTCATACACGTGGCAGGCCTTGCCTTCCGAGCGCTTCAGGCTGTGCGACGGCTGCACCAGCACGCGGGCGCTGACGCCGATGTGGGTCTTGATCTGCTTGCCCAGCTCGCTGCCGATGGCTTTCTGCTCGTCCGCCGAGAGGGCCTGCAGGTCGTGGCGCAGTTCGACGTGCACGTCGATGCAATCGAGGTTGCCATTGCGGTGCAGGTGGATCTCGTAGCACTCGGCGAGCTGCTTGATCTTCAGCACCTGCTCCTCGACCTGGGTCGGGAAGACGTTGACCCCGCGGATGATCAGCATGTCGTCGCTGCGCCCGGTGATCTTGTCGATGCGCCGCATCGGCCGCGCGGTGCCCGGCAGCAGGCGGGTCAGGTCGCGGGTGCGGTAGCGGATCATCGGCAGCGCTTCCTTGGACAGCGAGGTGAACACCAGCTCGCCGTATTGGCCGTCGGGCAGCACGGCGCCGGTCGCCGGGTCGATGATCTCGGGGTAGAAGTGGTCTTCCCAGACGGTCGGGCCGTCCTTGGTCTCGGCGCATTCCATGGCCACGCCCGGGCCCATGATTTCCGAGAGGCCGTAGATGTCCAGGGCGGTGATGCCCATGCGCTCCTCGACCGCGCGGCGCAGCTCGGCGGTCCAGGGTTCGGCGCCGAAGATGCCCAGGCGCAGCTTGAGGCTGTGCGGGTCGATGCCCTGGCGCTCGATCTCGTCGGCGATGTTGAGCATGTAGGACGGGGTGACCATGATGATGTCCGGCTGGAAGTCGCGGATCAGCTGGACCTGCTTCTCGGTCTGGCCGCCGGACATGGGGATCACCGTGCAACCCAGGCGCTCGGCGCCGTAATGGGCGCCCAGGCCGCCGGTGAAGAGGCCGTAGCCGTAGGACACGTGCACCTTGTCACCCTTGCGGCCGCCAGCGGCGCGGATGGAGCGGGCGACCACGTTGGCCCAGGTGTCGATGTCGTTCTGCGTGTAGCCGACCACGGTGGGTTTGCCGGTGGTGCCGCTGGAGGCGTGCAGGCGCACGATCTCGTTCTGCGGCACGGCGAACATGCCGTAGGGGTAGTTGTCGCGCAGGTCGTTCTTGCCGGTGAAGGGGAACTTCGCCAGGTCGTCGAGGGAGGTCAGGTTGTCCGGGTGGACGCCCGCCTCGCTGAAGCGCTTCTGGTACAGCGGGACGTTGTCGTACGCGTGCCTGAGGCTCCAGCGCAGGCGCTCCAGCTGGTGCTGGCGCAGCGCGTCGACACTGGCGGTTTCCATCGGGTCAAGCAGGGCACGTTCGGCATCATGGTACATGTTCATGGGTTCACTCGATTTGTTCTTGTACGCCAGCCGGTGAGGGCTGCGAGTGTCATGGGAGCAGCATAGCGCCCCCGTTCGCGGACGGATTCGAACCCCTGCCAGGGACGTTGCTCTGCGTGTCAGTCGGTGCACAAAGCGACTGGCGGCGCGGGGTTCGATCCCGCCGATGGCTCAGATCCGTTCGATGATCAGGGCGATGCCCTGGCCCACGCCGATGCACATGGTGCACAGGGCGTAACGGCCGCCACGTTCCTCCAGTTCGTGCAGGGCGGTGGTGACCAGGCGCGCACCGCTCATGCCCAGTGGATGGCCGAGGGCGATGGCACCACCGTTGGGGTTCACCCGGGCGTCGTCGTCCGCCAGCCCCAGTTCGCGCAGGACGGCGAGGCCCTGGGCGGCGAAGGCTTCGTTCAGCTCGATCACGTCCATGTCGCCCAGCGACAGGCCGGCCAGCTCCAGCACCTTGCGGGTCGCCGGCACCGGGCCGATGCCCATGATCCGCGGCTCGACGCCGGCAGTGGCCATGGCCACCACGCGGGCGCGGGCCTTCAGGCCATGGCGCGCGGCGGCGGCCGGGGTTGCCATCAGCAGGGCGCAGGCGCCGTCGTTGACGCCCGAGGCGTTGCCGGCGGTGACGCTGCCGCCTTCGCGGAACGGCGTGCCGAGCCTGGCCAGTTGCTCCAGGGTGGTGTCGCCGCGCGGATGTTCATCCTGCTCGACAACCTTGGGCGGGGCCTTGCGCTGGGGGATTTCCACCGGGACGATTTCCTTCGCCAGGCGGCCACTGGCTTGCGCGGCGGCGGCCTTGTGCTGGCTGCGTAGGGCGAAGGCGTCCTGTTCGGCGCGGCTGATGTTGAACTGCTCGGCGACGTTCTCCGCCGTCTCGGGCATGGAGTCGATGCCGAACTGCTGCTTCATCAGCTGGTTGACGAAGCGCCAGCCGATGGTGGTATCGAAGATTTCCGCGCTGCGGCCGAACGCCTGCTCGGACTTGCCCATCACGAAGGGTGCGCGGGACATGGATTCCACGCCGCCGGCCAACATCAGCCCGGCTTCATTGCAGCGCAGGGCGCGCGCGGCGCTGCCCACGGCGTCGAGGCCCGAGCCGCACAGGCGGTTGAGCGTGGTGCCGGGCACGCTCACCGGCAGGCCGGCCAGCAATGAGGCCATGTGGGCGACGTTGCGGTTGTCTTCGCCGGCCTGGTTGGCGCAGCCGAAAATCACGTCGTCGATGGCGCTCCAGTCCAGCTCCGGATGGCGTTGCATCAGGGCCTTCAACGGGATCGCCGCGAGGTCGTCGGCGCGCACGCCGGACAGGGCGCCAGCGTAGCGACCGATGGGCGTGCGCACGGCGTCGATGATCAGGGCGTCGGTCATATCGCTCATTCGGAGGTCTCCTGCGCCAGCACGGTGCCGCGCACTTGGTAGGATTTGCCGTGGAACAGGGCGATCAGCCGGCCCTGGGAATTCTCGATGCGCACGTCGTAGTTGCCGGTGCGGCCGCTGCGGCTCTGCTCGAAGGCGCTGGCGATCAGTTCGTCGCCTTCACGGGCCGGCGCCACGTAGTCGATGCTGCAGCCGATGGCGACGGTGGCGTCGTTGTAGCTGTTGCAGGCGAAGGCGAAGGCCGAGTCGGCGAGGGCGAACAGGTAGCCGCCGTGGCAGGTGCCGTGGCCCTGGATCATGTCCTCGCGCACGCGCATCGACAGCGTCGCGCTGCCCGGGCCGGCATCCAGCAGCCGGATGCCCAGGCGGCGGGTGGCCTCGTCGCGCTCGTACAGGGCTTCGGCGCAGGCGCGGGCCAGTTGGGTGGCGTCAGTCATAGAAAGTGCTTCCTTCGGCGTGCAGGCGGCGCAGCAGCAGGGAGGGGCGATAGCGGTCCTCGCCGTAGGCGGCCTGCAGGTTGTCGAGCACGCGCAGCACGGCGCCGATGCCGATCTGCCCGGCCCAGGCCAGCGGGCCCTGCGGGTAGTTCACGCCGGCGCGCATGGCGAGGTCGATGTCGCGGGCGCTGCCCACACCGTGCAGCACCGCATCGGCGCCTTCGTTGGCGAGCATGGCGACGGTGCGCAGCACGGCGAGGCCGGGCGTATCGCTCAGGCGGCTGGCGGCGATGCCGGCCTTGGCCAGCAGGGCGACGACTGGGTCCAGGGCTGCGGGCGTGGTATCCGCCGACGCGGCAATGCCCAGGCGCGAGGCCTTGCGGTAGTCCAGGGCGAGGTCGATCAGCACCAGGTTGCGCAGGCCGTCTTCCCGGGCGCGCTGGCTGGCGAGGCGGCCGTCGGACAGCGCCACCACCGCATCGCCCACGCGCAGCAGGCCGCTGCCGGCGCGGCGGATGATCGCGATGCCCGCGTCTTCCAGGCGCTGCACCAGCGGCTGGGCGATGCCCAGGTCACCTTCCAGCACGCAGGAAGTGACGCTGGCGTTGCTGCTCAGGCTGGCCGGCTGTGGGCGCTCGGCGCCTTCGGTGTAGTCGTAGAAGCCGCGGCCGTTCTTGCGGCCAAGGCGGCCGGCGTCCACCAGTTCCTTCTGGATCAGCGAGGGCTGGAAGCGGAAGTCGCCGTAGTAGGCGGCGAATACCGAGCAGGTGACCGCGTAGTTGACGTCGTGGCCGATCAGGTCGGTGAGCTCGAAGGCGCCCATGCGGAAGCCGCCGGCGTCACGCAGCAGCGCATCCAGTGTCGCGCAGTCGGCGGCGCCTTCCTGCAGCAGGCGCAGGCTTTCGGCATAGAAGGGGCGCGCCACGCGGTTGACGATGAAGCCGGGTGTGGATCGGGTGTGAACCGGTTGCTTGCCCCAGGCCAGCGCGGTGGCGTACAGCCGGTCGGCCAGCGCCGGATCGGTGGCGAGGCCGGAGACGACCTCCACCAGCGCCATCAGCGGCGCGGGGTTGAAGAAGTGCATGCCGACCACCTGGTGCGGGCGTTGCAGGCCGGCGGCGAGGCTGGTGATCGACAGTGACGAGGTGTTGCTGGCGAGAATGCAGTCCTCGGCACAGAGTGCTTCCAGCTGCTGGAACAGGCCGCGCTTGACCTCCAGGTTCTCGACGATGGCCTCGATCAGCAGCTGCGAATCGGCCAGCGCTTCGACGGCTTCCACCGGCTGCAGGCGAGCGACGATGGCAGCGCGTTCCTCGGCGGGCAATTTGCCTTTTTCCACCAGGCGGCCGAGCTGGCGGTCGATGCCGTCGATGGCCTGGGCGGCGGCGCCGGGGCGGTTGTCATGCAGCTTCACCGGGTGGCCGGCCTGTGCGGCGACCTGGGCGATACCCGCCCCCATGGCGCCGGCGCCGATCACCGCGACCTTGCTGTGGTTCGAAAGTGCGCTCATCGATCAGCGGCCCTTGAAGCAGGGGGTGCGTTTTTCCATGAAGGCGGACACGCCCTCGCGGTAGTCCTCGCTGCGTCCGGCCAGGCGTTGCAGGTCGCGCTCCAGTTCCAGTTGCTCGTCGAAGCTGTTGTTCAGGCTGGCGTTGAGGCTGCGCTTGATCAGCGCCAGGCCGTAGGTCGGCTGGGTCGCGAGGTGGCGGGCGAGCGTGAGGGCTTCGTCGCGCAGCTTGGCGTCATCCACCACCTGGTAGATCAGGCCCCATTGCTCGGCCTGCTCGGCGGAGAGGCGATTGCCCAGCAGCGCCAGCGCCTTGGCGCGGGCCATGCCGACCAGTCGCGGCAGGGTCCAGGTGCCGCCGGAATCGGGAATCAGGCCGATCTTGCAGAACGCCTGGATGAAGCTGGCCGAGCGCGCGGCCAGCACCAGGTCGCAGGCCAGCGGGATGTTCGCGCCGGCGCCCGCGGCCACGCCATTGACCGCGCAGATGACCGGCAGCGGCAGGTCGCGCAGCGCGCGGATCAGCGGGTTGTAGAACTGCTCGATGGATTGGCCAAGGTCGGGCATCTCGGCGCCGGGGGCGACGTTGCGGTCGGACAGATCCTGCCCGGCGCAGAAGCCACGGCCCTCGCCGGTCAGCAGCAGGACGCGGGCGTCCGGGTTCTGCCGGACCTGCTTGAGCGCTTCGCGCACTTCGCCATGCATGGCGGCGTTGAAGCTGTTGAGCTGCTCCGGGCGGTTCAGGCTGAGGAGGGCGACGCCGTCCTCGATGGAAAACAGGATGTGCTCGAAGTTCATGGGCGGGCTCGCTCCATCAGTGGGCAGACAGTGGGCAGAAAGGGGTGACGTTCAGCGGCCTTCGTAGGCCGGCGGGCGCTTTTCCTGGAAGGCGCGGATGCCCTCGCTGCGGTCGGCGGTGCCGGCCAGCAGGGTGAAGGCGTGGCGTTCGAAGCGCAGGCCGCTGGCGAGGTCGGTGTCCTGCGCCTTGAGCAGCGCTTCCTTGGCCAGGCGCACGGCCAGCGGCGCCTTGGTGGCGATGCTGCGGGCGATCTGCAGGGCGCGCTCGACGGTGAACTCGGGTTGGGTGACTTCGCTGACCAGGCCGGCGCGCTGGGCGTGGCGGGCGTCGATGGCCTCGCCGGTGAGCACCATCTGCATCGCCAGCGGCTTGCCGACGGCGCGCAACAGGCGTTGGGTGCCGCCGGCGCCCGGCATGATGCCGAGGTTGATCTCCGGCTGCGCGAAACGGGCATCTTCGCCGGCGACCAGGATGTCGGCGTGCATCGCCAGCTCGCAGCCGCCACCCAGGGCGAAGCCGTTGACGGCGGCGATCAGCGGTTTGGAGAAGGCGGCGATGCGCTGCCAGTAGCCGACGCGCGGGTCGTTGAGGATGCCGACCAGGTCGCGCTTAGCCATCTCCTTGATGTCAGCGCCCGCGGCAAAGGCCTTGCGGCTGCCGGTGAGCACCACGGCGCGGGTATTGCCGTCCTGCTCGGCGGCGTCGAGTTCGGCGGCCAGTTCACCGAGCAGTTCGGTGTTCAGCGCGTTGAGCGCGTCGGGGCGCTGCAGGGTGATGAGGCGGACGCCCGCTTCTGGCATCTGAACGGCAAGGGTGCGAGGCATGGCATCGTCCTCAGGCTGCACGCGCGGCGGCATGGCCGGCTGTATTGGAATTATGGGAGGCAGGCGTGGCCCGTCTTCGGTCTTCTCGCAGTATAGGCCTGAAGTGATACGGAAAAACAACTGTAAAAGTTAATTAGCGTGTCTAAAGTGTTTCTCGCAGTGCCACAGGTGGGGCGTCCAAGGTGCTGGATGCTTGCGCCTTATGCGCGTATTTACTGGTCTTTTAAGGCTTTTTGCCATCCGGGCGCTGTCGTTCAGAAGCGATACGTCAGATTTAGATTGGAGGTGCTCGCTTTGATGTGATACAAAATTTGCAAAAGAATAAATCGCTTTGTGCGGTAATGCCGGAATGCCGACAGCGCCGTTGGAGAAACCCATGCCCAGCTACAGTCTTGAAGGTGTGCGCCCGGTCGTTCATCCGACCGCCTATGTCCATCCCACCGCCGTGCTGATCGGCGACGTCATCGTCGGCCCCGGCTGCTATGTTGGCCCGCTGGCGGCCCTGCGCGGCGACTTTGGGCGGATCGTCCTCGAAGAGGGCGCGAACTTGCAGGACACCTGCGTCATGCACGGCTTTCCCGACAGCGACACCGTCGTCGAGCGCAACGGGCACATCGGCCATGGCGCGGTGCTGCACGGCTGCCGTATCGGCGAGGATGCCCTGGTGGGCATGAATGCGGTGGTCATGGATTACGCGCAGATCGGCGCGCGCTCCATCGTTTCCGCCGCCGCCTTCGTCAAGGCCAGGTTCGACTGTCTGCCGCAAAGCCTGGTGATGGGCGCGCCGGCCAGCGTCAAGCGCAGCCTCAGTGACGAGGAGATTGCCTGGAAGCGCCGTGGCACCGAGGAGTACCAGGCCCTGGCGCGGCGCTGCATCGACAGCCTGGTGGAGTGTGAGCCGCTGGCGGAAATGGAAGCGGAGCGCCCGCGCCTGGGCGACTCCGGCTTCCGTCCCAAGGTTGAGACAGGGAAGGGCGCATGAGTACTGGGGTTCGCTCCAATGGCCAGGCGGTGCGGCGGGCAGGTATAGTCGCCGCTCCTTCGCCTGCGCAACGTGCCATGACCGCTCTAGCACCGCTGAACCAGCTGATCCATCGCTTCCAGGAACAGACGCCGATCCGCGCCAGCTCGCTGATTATCACCCTCTATGGCGATGCCATCGAGCCCCACGGCGGCACCGTCTGGCTGGGCAGCCTGATCAATCTGCTGGAACCCTTCGGCATCAACGAGCGGCTGATCCGCACCTCGATCTTCCGCCTGACCAAGGAAGACTGGCTGACCGCCGAGAAGGTCGGCCGGCGCAGCTACTACAGCCTGACCGGCACCGGCCGGCGGCGTTTCGAGAAGGCCTTCAAGCGCGTCTACAGCTCCAGCCTGCCGGCCTGGGATGGTTCCTGGACGCTGGTGATGCTCTCGCAGATCGCCGCCGACAAGCGCAAGCAGGTCCGCGAGGAACTGGAGTGGCAGGGCTTCGGCGCCATTTCGCCCACCGTCATGGCCTGCCCGCGAGCCGACCGCAGCGACGTCATGGCCACCCTGCAGGACCTGGATGCCACCGAGGACAGCATCGTCTTCGAGACCCGCGCCCAGGACGTGCT
The DNA here is from genome assembly GCF_048068435.1 of Pseudomonas sp. NY15437. Lineage (NCBI taxonomy): Bacteria > Pseudomonadati > Pseudomonadota > Gammaproteobacteria > Pseudomonadales > Pseudomonadaceae > Pseudomonas > Pseudomonas sp. NY15437. Next base: position 237,716 of record NZ_JBLUQC010000008.1, on the reverse strand, counting down.
GGCCTCCCGCGCCATGCGCCTGCAGGTGCGCGAAAGCTGGAAGATCGACGAACTCGGCGAGCACTACAGCGAGTTCATCCAGCTGTTCCGCCCGCTCTGGCAAGCGCTGCGCGAGCAGGACCAGCTGCGCCCGGAGGACTGTTTCCTCGCGCGCACCTTGTTGATCCACGAATACCGCCGGCTGCTCCTGCGTGACCCACAACTGCCCGATGAACTGCTCCCGGGCGATTGGGAAGGGCGCGCGGCGCGGCAGCTGTGCCGCAACATCTACCGACTGATCTACGCCAAGGCCGAGGACTGGCTGAACCGCAATCTGGAAACCGCCGACGGCCCGCTACCGGACGTCGGCGAGAGCTTCTACAAGCGCTTCGGCGGATTGAACTGACAGGAGTTGGCGTGAAAAATGCCTCTCGCCCTGCAACGCTGCGGTTGCCCGGCGGAGACAGCGCAAAGCGACCTTCCTGACGGCGGGGCGCCGCGAACGATGACGACAGGCCCTGGAGGCCGTCGCTGAATAACAACAAACAATGCGTGTGAGGCTTTGCAGGTCATGAATTCTTCATCGACATTGAGGGATGACGCTTTCGAGGCGTGGCTGGGACAGGTCAACCGGGCGTGCGGTCGTTTCGATGCGCGCACCCTGGGCCCCCAGTTCCATGGACGGTTGCGCGAATATCAGGGCGGTGCGATCAAGCTTTCGGTGGTCGACATGGCCCAGGTGCACCTGTACCGGACCAGCAAGGAGGTCGGCGCCAGCGCCGGCGGTCACTATTACGCGGTGTTCCAGCTCGAGGGGCGCTCGCGCCTGGAACAGGGCGACAACCGCGTGGAGCTGTCGCGCGGCGACATCACCCTCATCGATGCCAGCCGGCCCAGCGACATGACCTACCTGGAGGAATCCCAGCAGCTCTCGCTGATCCTGCCGCGCCAGGTGATCGAGCGCGGCCTGCGCATGTCGGAAGTGGCCTGCGCCTCGAAGATTCCCGCCAGCTCGCCCATCGCCGTGCTCGCCAACCGCCTGATCGTCGAGACCAGCCAGCAGGAAAGCCTCGGCATGCTGGAGAGCGAGGCGACGCTGGACGCCCTCGTCACGCTGCTGCGCCCGGCGCTGGCCAGCCAGGACGGCGAGCACGACAACCACGAACGCATGTTCCGCAAGGCCACCGCCTTCATCGACCAGCACATCGGCGCCGAAGAGCTCTGCCCGGAGTTGATCGCCCGTGAGGTAGGTATTTCGGTGCGCGGCCTTTACCGCATGTTCGCCAAGAAGGGCTTGGTGGTGGCGCAGTACATCAAGAACCGCCGCCTGGATTTCTGCGCCGAGACCCTGCGCAACGCCCAGTTCGAGCAGAAGCTCTCGGCGCTGGGCTATGCCTGGGGTTTCTCCGATTCGAGCTACTTCTCCACGGCGTTCAAGGGCCGCTTCGGGGTGTCGCCGGGCGAGTACCGCAAGCGTTACGCGAATTGAGTCTTTGGGTGGACGGCGATACCTGACGGTGGCGTGCCGTGAATGATGGGTATCGCTGCGCTCCACGCCATCCTACGCTGACGTTCCCTGTGCCATCTTCCCCGACTGCCCCTTGTAGGATGGCAGGAGCGCAGCGATACCCATGCCGCCTGGGGCCTGCTCACTCGCCAGGCAGGTTCGCGAGCAAGCTCGCTCCTACGAAGAGCGCTCCGAGCCCAATCCTGTAGGAGCGAGCTCGCTCGCGAACGCTTTCCCCTCATGATGCCGGTCACCTGAGCGCCACCTTGGCACTCCCGCCAACACGACTGGCACAGAGGAAAAGACCCGCCCCGACGCCGCTGGCAACAATCACCTTCGATGACGCGCGCCCTCCGGCCGCACGCTATACTCGAAGGTGAAGTCCCGATGTCCCGCAATACGCTCCGATTCGGCGCCCTCGGCCTGCTGCTGGCCGGCGCCCTGCTGCAACCGCTGCTGGCATTCGCCGGCGACTGCCCGGCCAGCGACGCCCAGCAGGGCGAAGCCGTCTTCGCGCGCGACTGTTCGATCTGCCACACCGCCAAGGCCGACGGCCCCGCAATGATGGGCCCCAACCTGCACGGCGTGGTCGGCCGCCTGGCCGGTTCGCTCGCTGGCTTCAGCTATTCGCAGGCGATGAAGGGCAAGGGCGCGGCCTGGTCGCGGGACAACCTCGACGCCTTCGTCAGCCACCCCCAGGCCGCCGTGCCCGGAACCTACATGCCCTTCGCAGGCCTGGCCGACGCGGCCGAGCGGCGGGCGCTCACCTGCTGGCTGAGCCAGCAGCACTGAACCTCCAGGAGAGACCATGAACGTCACACAGACCCTGCCTCAGGTCACGGCCTTCCTCGCCCGCAAGCACGGTTGCTTCATCGACGGCGCCTGGGTGGTGCCCGAGGGCGCACGCACCGACGTGCTCAACCCGGCCACCGGCCAGGCGATCTCCAGCGTCGCCGACATCGACACCGACCTGCTCGACCGCGCCGTGCAGTCTGCTCAGGCCGCCTACAAATCCCGCGTATGGGCCGACCTGCGCCCGGCCGACCGCGAGCGCATCCTGCTGCGTTTCGCCGACCTGGTGGAAGCCCACGGCGAAGAGCTGGCCCAGCTGGAAACCCTCAGCCAGGGCAAGTCGATCAACATCTCGCGCATGCTGGATGTCGGCGCCACCGTCGAATTCATGCGCTACATGGCCGGCTGGGCGACCAAGATCGAAGGCCAGTCGCTGAACGTGTCCATCCCGCTGCCGCCGGGCGCCAAGTTCACCGCGTATACCCGCCGCGAGCCGCTGGGCGTGGTGGCCGGCATCGTGCCGTGGAACTTCCCGTTGATGATCGCCGTGTGGAAGCTGATCCCGGCCCTGGCCACCGGCAACAGCGTGGTGATCAAGCCCGCCTCGGAAACCCCGTTGACGGCCCTGCGCCTGGCCGAGCTGGCCTTCGAGGCTGGCGTGCCGGCCGGCGTGTTCAACCTGGTGACCGGCGACGGCCCGCGCATCGGTGGCGGCCTGGCCAGCCACAAGCTGGTCAACAAGGTCTCCTTCACCGGCTCCACGGCGGTGGGCCGCAGCGTTGGTCTGGCCGCCGTGCAGAACATGACCCGCTTCGCCCTGGAGCTGGGCGGCAAGAACCCGATGATCGTCCTCGCCGACGCCAACATCGACAACGCCGTGCAGGGCGCGTTGCTGGGCGGGCTGTTGAACAACGGCCAGGTCTGCGCGGCGGCGTCGCGCTTCTACGTGCACCGTTCGCGCTACGACGAGTTCGTCGAGAAGCTGGCCGCTGCCGTGGCCGGCATGAGCCTGGGCGAGGGCATGGACCCGACCGCGCAGATCAACCCGCTGGTCTCGGCCAAACAGCAGCGCAGCGTGCTCGACCACATCGCCCGCGCCGGCGAGCAGGGCGCGCGCATCGTCTGCGGTGGCGAGCGGGTCGGCGGCGGTGGCTTCTACGTGCAACCCACCGTGCTGGCCGACGTGACCATGCAGATGGCCGTGGCCCGCGACGAAGTATTCGGCCCGGTGCTGGCGGTGCTGCCGTTCGACGAGGACGACGAGGCCATCGCCATGGCCAACGACAGCGAATACGGCCTGGGCGCGAGCCTATGGACCAACGACCTGACCAAGGCCCTGAACCTGGTGCCGCGCATCGAGTCCGGCACCGTGTGGGTCAACGCCCACGTCCTGCTCGACCCGAGCATGCCGTTCGGTGGCGTGAAGCAGTCGGGCATGGGGCGCGAATTCGGCCGCGCGGTGGTCGAGGCCTATACCGAGATCAAGTCGGTGTGCATTGCGCACTGATGGAGAGTGAGAGCAACACCCTCGTTTAGCAGCGGGCCTTCGGGCCCGTTTTTTTGCGCGGAGTTCAGCGGCACCTTGTAGGAGCGAGCTTGCTCGCGAACAGCTGATGACAATGCGGCCGGGCGGTTCGCGAGCAAGCTCGCTCCTACGAAGAGCAGTTGCTCCTTGTAGGAGCGGGCCATGCCCGCGATCGCGCAACGCGCAACGCGCGCCGGCGATCCGGCGGATAACGCTGGCGCGTTATGCGCCCTACGATCGGCGGGGGCTGCGTCAGTGCGCCGGCAGGATCCGCCCGCGGCATTCGCCGAAGCCGATGGACGCATGGCCCTCGCGGCGGCAGCGGGCGCGGAGGATGATTTCGTCGCCGTCTTCGAGGAAGCGCCGTTCTTCGCCGTTGCTCAGTACCACCGGCTGTTTGCCGCCGCCGGTAAGCTCCAGCAGGCTGCCGAAGCTGTCCGGGGTTTCGCCGGAGAGGGTGCCGGAGCCGAACAGGTCGCCCGGTTGCAGGCGGCAGCCGTTGACGCTGTGGTGCGCCACCATCTGCGCCACGGTCCAGTACATGTTCAGCGTGTTGCTCAGGGCGATGCGTTCCGGGCCCTGGTGCTCGCGGCGCATGTGCGCGGTGTGCAGCAGGACTTCCAGTTCGATATCCAGGGCGCCGTGCTGCTGGTCGCCCTCGTCATACAGGTACGGCAGGGGCTGCGGGTCGCCTTCCGGGCGCGCCGGCTGGGCGACGCGGAAGGGCTCCAGGGCCTCGGCGGTGACCACCCAGGGCGACACGCTCGTGGCGAAGCTCTTGGACAGGAACGGCCCCAGCGGCTGGTATTCCCAGGCCTGTACGTCACGGGCGGACCAGTCGTTGAGCAGGCAGAAACCGGCGATGTGCCCGGAGGCGGCGTTGATCGCAATGGCTTTGCCCTGGTCGTTGCCCTGGCCGATCCAGATACCCAGCTCCAGCTCCAGGTCCATCCGCGCGCAGGGGCCGAACACCGGCACGTCGTGGCCGGCGGGCAGGGTCTGGCCGTTGGGGCGGCGTACTTCGGTGCCGGACGGCACGATGGTGGAGGCGCGGCCGTGGTAGCCGATGGGCACGTATTTGTAGTTGGGCAGCAGCGGGTTGTCCGGGCGGAACAATTTGCCGACGTTCTGCGCATGGTGGATGCCGACATAGAAGTCGGTGTAGTCGCCCACCCTGGCCGGCAGGTGCATGCGGCAGGCGGCCTGCGGCTTGAGCAGCGCGGCGCCCAGTTGCTCCATGCGCTTGCGTTCGCTGCTGCCTTCGCTGAGCAGGTGGAGCAGGGCCTCGCGCAGGGTGCGGCGGGCGGTGGGGCCGGCGGCGAAGAAGGCGTTCAGGCTGTCGCCGCTGGCCACCAGCGCGGCCTGGTGCGCGGCGCCGTGGAACAGCCCGGCTTCGCAGGCGGTCTTCAGGTCGAAGATGTAGTCGCCGATGGCCACGCCGCCACGGGGAGAGTCGCCGGGTGGGCTGAACACGCCAAGGGGCAGGTTCTGCAGGGGGAAGTCGGGGTGGCCGTTGGCCGATTCGATCCAGCTTTGTGCGTTGTGGGCGACGCTCATGTTACTGCTCCTGGGACGGGTCGAAGGTCTTCTGCATGCCGCTCCAGCAGCTGTCGTAGTCACGCTGCAGTTGCGGGCAGTCGAGGGCGAAGCGGCTGGGGCGCAGCACGCGGCCGGTCTCGAACATGAAGGCCATGGTCTTGTCGATCTTGTGGGGTTTGAGGTCGGCGGCGATCGCCTGCACCGTGGTGGCGTTGTCCGGGCCGTGGGCGCTCATGCAGTTGTGCAGCGAGGCACCGCCGGGGACGAAGCCGTCGGCCTTGGCGTCGTACACGCCCTGGATCAGGCCCATGAATTCGTTCATCAGGTTGCGGTGGAACCACGGCGGACGGAAGGTGCTCTCGGCGACCATCCAGCGCGGCGGGAAGATCACGAAGTCCATGTTGGCCATGCCGTGGGTGTCGCTGGGGGAGGTCAGCACGGTGAAGATGGACGGGTCCGGATGGTCGTAGCTGATCGAGCCGATGGTGTTGAAGCGGCGCAGGTCGTATTTGTAGGGCACGTTGTTGCCGTGCCAGGCGACCACGTTGAAGGGCGAGTGGTCGAGCTGGGTGACCCAGAGCTCGCCGAGGAACTTCTGCACCAGTGGCACCGGGGCGTCCACATCCTCGTAGTGCGCCACCGGGGCGAGGAAGTCGCGGGGATTGGCCAGGCCGTTGCTGCCGATGGGGCCGAGGTCGGGCAGGCGCAGGGCGGCGCCGTGGTTCTCCGCCACATACCCGGCGGCTTCAGCATCCAGCAGTTCGACGCGCAGGCGCATCCCACGGGGGATCACGGCGATCTCCAGCGGCTCCACCTCCAGTACGCCCAGTTCGGTGACCAGGCGCAGGCGGCCGGCCTGGGGCACGATCAACAGCTCGCCGTCGGCGTCGAAGAACACCCGGCGCATGGAAGTGTTGGCGCGGTAGGCATACAGGCTGACGCCGCTGACGGCCTCGGCTTCGGCATTGGCCGCCATGCATAGCAGGCCGTCGACGAAGTCGGTAGGCTCCTCGGGCATCGCGAAGCTGTTCCAGCGCAGACGGTTGGGCGTCACCGGGCCGAGGGCGGTGCCAGTGATCTGCCGTTCCAGGCGCTCGAAGCGCGGGTGCGCCGCGGACGGGCGGATGCGGTACATCCAGGTGCGCCGGGCCTCGCTGCGCGGCACGGTGAAGGCTGTGCCGGAGAACTGCTCGGCGTAGAGGCCGAAGGGCACCCGCTGCGGCGAGTTCATGCCCGCTGGCAGGGCACCCGGCAGGGCCTCGCTGGCGAATTCGTTGCCGAACCCGGATTGGTAGGCAGGAGAGGCGGTCATGGTGGTTTTTCTCTTGTTATCGTAATTGAATTACGATTAACGTAATTTCGTGTCGGCGGGCCGTCAAGCCCGTCTGGGGGTTCCTTTAAGTTGAAGACCATGAACGACGCTGAAGACTCCGTCCCGACGAAGGGCAAGAAGGTGCAGTCCGCCGAGGTCGGCACCGAGATCCTCAAGGCGCTTGCGGACCTGGCGCCGAGCACCTCGCTCAAGCGCCTGGGCGAGTACCTGGACATGCCGGCGGCCAAGGTCCACCGCTATTTGCAGGCGCTGATCGCCAGCGGCTTCGCCGAGCAGGACCCGGTCACCAACCATTACGGCCTGGGGCGCGAGGCGCTGTATGTCGGGCTGGCGGCGATCCGCCGGCTGGACGTGGTGAAGCTCGCCAGCCCGGCGCTGGCCGAGTTGCGAGATGCGCTGGGGCAGACCTGCTTCCTGGCCATCTGGGGCAGCCACGGGCCGACCGTGGTACAGGTCGAGCCGGCGCAGGGCATGGTCACGCTGGTCACCCAGGTGGGATCGGTGCTGCCGCTGCACGGTTCGTCCACCGGGCTGGTGTTCGCGGCCTACAAGACCGGGCTGGAAGAGGGCGCGGACGTGGCGGTGTTGGAGCGCATTCGCCGCGAAGGGCTGCACGCCATCCATGGGTTGCTGATGCCGGGCGTGAATGCGCTGTCGGTGCCGCTGTTCAAGACCGGCCGGGAACTGGCTGGGGTGATTACCGTGGTGGGATCGCAGGCGAGCTTTGCGGCCGAAGCTCATGGCGAGGCGGCCCAAGCGTTGCTGGCGATGGCGCGGGAGGTGAGTGGGCGGATGGGGGGAGAGGTTTGACTGTCTGAGGTTTCGGTGCTCGGGCGTGCCCTCTCCCCAGCCCTCTCCCTGAAGGGAGAGGGGGTATCCGAGTGAGGCGCGGCGTCTGTGCTTTGCTGACGCCTTGGCATGAGGAGGAAACCATCGCTGCGCTTCATGCCGATTCGGCTCCCTCTCCCTTCAGGGAGAGGGCGGGGGAGAGGGTGGTGGGCAGAGCGAGTCGCCTTCAGGGAGAGAGCCTTCGCAGGAGCGAGCTTGCTCGCGAACAGCTCCGCAGCGGGGCCGGTTCGCGAGCAAGCTCGCTCCTACAAATCCCTGCTCACTCCCGCTCCATCCCCGCCCAGTCCGTCCCCTTCACCAGCACATCGCTCAACGCCTGCGCGGCGCTGGAGAGCTGGTGTTCGGCCAGGCAGAACAACCCCACGCGGCGCTCGATGCGCGGTTCGTCGAGGGCCACGCAGCGCGCGCCGAGTTCTTCCATCTGCTGCCGGCACAGGCGCGGCACGGCGCTGACGCCCAGCCCCTCGGCGACCATGCGGCCCACGGTCACCAACTGATGACTTTCGAACGCTACCGGCAGCCGCCCATGCCGCGAGGCCAGTTGGTCCTCCAGCAGCAAGCGCACGGCGGACGGGCGTTGCAGGGTGATGAAATGGTTCTCCAGCAATTGCTCCCAGGTGATCCTGGATTCGCCCGCCAGCGGTGAATCCGCCGGCAGCACCGCAACGAAGCGGTCGGTGTAGAAGGGCGTGAAGCTCAGCCCGTCGAGGCTGTCCGGCTCCAGGGCGATGCCCAGTTCCACCCGGCGGTTGCGCACCATCTCCAGCACCTGTTCGTTGATCACGTCGTGCACCGCCACGTTCACCTTCGGGTGGCGATCTCGGAAGGTCCGCAGCACGGCGGGCAGCAGGTTGCCGGCGAAGGAGGGCATGGCGGCGATGGAAACCTTGCCCAGCTGCAGGGTGAAGTGCTGGTGCATCACTTCCTCGGCGTTGTCCCAGTCCGCCAGCAGGCGGCGCGCCAGGGGCAGCAGCGTTTCGCCCTCCGGGGTGAGCGCCACGCTGCGGGTGGTGCGCACCAGCAACTGGCCGCCCAGGGATTCCTCCAGGCTCTTGATCGCCAGGCTCAGCGCCGGTTGTGACAGGTGCAGGCGCTCGCAGGCCTGGGCAAAGCTCAGGGTCTGGGCGACGGCAAGGAAGGCGCGCAGTTGCTTGACGGTCACTGATAAGAAATCCGGATCAATCCATTGGAAAAACAAACTTAACAAATCAGTCCAGGGCGGTGAAGCTGCAATCGCTCTCTGACCGGCTGGTCGGACCCAGGGCCTTCTCCCGCTTCGTCGCGGTCGCGACGAACCATTTTCTGCACGGAGTAAGGCGCGAGGAGAGACTACTGGTGATTCCAGGCAGCCACGAAACGGCAGCACCGCGCAAAAAATGGCCCGTCCCTTCGGGTTGCGCGACACGTGTCGCCATGCGTTGTTGCGGGACTTGCCAAGGGACCACCATTGCCTGCGTCCCGCGTCTAGCCTGGCGACACGTGTCGCGGCAACGCGGCTCACGCCGAAGCGGGAGCAGGCCCTACAAATACAAGAGGCAGCAGCAACATGGCAGGACTCGACAAGCGTGTAGGCAGTTACGAGGAAGCCCTCGCCGGGCTCACCGACGACATGACGGTACTGGCGGGCGGTTTCGGCATCTGCGGCATTCCGGAAAACCTCATCGCACAGATCCGCAAGCTGGGCGTGAAGGGCCTGACCGTGGTCTCCAACAACTGCGGCATCGACGGCTTCGGCCTCGGCGTGCTGCTGGAGGACCGCCAGATCCGCAAGATGATCGCCTCCTACGTCGGCGAGAACGCGCTGTTCGAGCAGCAGCTGCTGTCCGGTGAACTGGAGGTCGAACTGACCCCGCAGGGCACCCTGGCGGAAAAACTCCGTGCCGGCGGCGCCGGCATCCCGGCCTTCTTCACCGCCACCGGCTACGGCACCCCGGTCGCCGAAGGCAAGGAAGTGCGCGAGTTCGACGGCCGCCACTACGTGATGGAGCGCGCCATCACCGGCGACTTCGCCATCGTCAAGGGCTGGAAGGCCGACCACTACGGCAACGTCATCTATCGCCACACCGCGCAGAACTTCAATCCGGTAGTCGCCACCGCGGGCCGCATCACGGTCGTCGAGGTGGAGGAGATCGTCGAGCCGGGCGAGCTGGACCCGACCCAGATCCACACCCCCGGCATCTATGTCGACCGCATCATCCAAGGCACCTTCGAGAAGCGCATCGAAAAACGCACGACTCGCTAAGGATCGGCTGCGCGTCGGCCTGGCGGCGTTGGATTTGAAACAAGGCCTGCTCATTTAGGGCATCTAAACTCCGCGTCCTCGTTTCAGATCCGCCTAGCCAGTCGCTAGCTCGCTCGATCTTCAACCGCATTGAAAAGAGAAGAGATTCAGCCATGGCACTTACCCGCGAACAAATGGCTCAGCGCGTGGCGCGCGAGCTGCAGGACGGTTTCTACGTGAACCTGGGTATCGGCATCCCGACCCTGGTCGCCAACTACGTGCCCGAGGGCATGGAAGTGATGCTGCAATCGGAAAACGGCCTGCTCGGCATGGGCGCCTTCCCCACCGAAGACGCCGTCGACGCCGACATGATCAACGCCGGCAAGCAGACTGTGACCGCCGTGAAGGGCGCGTCGATTTTTTCCTCCGCCGAATCCTTCGCGATGATCCGCGGCGGCCACGTCGACCTCACCGTGCTGGGCGCCTTCGAGGTGGACGTACAGGGCAACATCGCCTCCTGGATGATCCCCGGCAAGCTGGTGAAGGGCATGGGCGGCGCCATGGACCTGGTGGCCGGCGCGGACAACATCATCGTCACCATGACCCATGCCTCCAAGGACGGCGAATCCAAGCTGCTGGAGCGCTGCTCGCTGCCGCTGACCGGCGCCGGCTGCATCCGCAAGGTGCTCACCGATCTGGCCTACCTGGAGATCGAGGACGGCGCCTTCATCCTGCGCGAGACCGCGCCGGGCGTGAGCGTCGCCGAAATCGCCGAGAAGACCGCCGGCCGCCTGATCGTGCCGGACGATGTGAAGGAAATGACCTTCTGATCCCGTGATCCCTTGTAGGAGCGAGCTTGCTCGCGAACCCGCCCGGACTCCGGGGCAAGAGCGTTCGCGAGCAAGCTCGCTCCTACAGGGGGCAAATGCCAGCTTCGGAGTCCACGATGCAAGACGTAGTGATTGTCGCCGCCACCCGCACCGCCATCGGCGCCTTCCAGGGCAGCCTGGCGAACATTCCCGCCCATGAACTGGGCAGCCTGGTCATCCGTTCGCTGCTCGAGCGCAGCGGCGTGAAAGCCGACCAGATCGACGAAGTCATCCTCGGCCAGGTGCTCACCGCCGGCGCCGGGCAGAACCCCGCGCGCCAGGCCGCCATTGGCGCCGGCCTGCCGGTGGAAGTGCCGTCGATGACCATCAACAAGCTCTGCGGCTCGGGCCTGAAGGCACTGTTCCTCGGTGTCCAGGCGATCCGTTGTGGCGACGCCGATGCCATCATCGCCGGTGGCCAGGAGAGCATGAGCCTCGCGCCCTACGTGCTGCCCAAGGCCCGCACCGGCCTGCGCATGGGCCACGCCGAGCTGCAGGACACCCTGCTGCGCGACGGCCTGATCGACGCCTTCAACGACTACCACATGGGCATCACCGCGGAGAACCTGGCCGAGAAGTTCGGCATCAGCCGCGAGGCGCAGGACGCCTTTGCCGCGCAGTCCCAGCTCAAAGCCGCCTCGGCCATCGAAGCCGGTCGCTTCAAGGACGAGATCACCCCCGTGCTGATCCCTCAGCGCAAGGGCGACCCGGTGGCCTTCGACACCGACGAGCAACCGCGCGCCGGCACCACCGCCGAATCCCTGGCCAAGCTCAAGCCGGCCTTCAAGAAGGACGGCACCGTCACCGCCGGCAACGCGTCCACGCTCAACGATGGCGCCGCCGCCGTGCTGCTGATGAGCGCCGAACGCGCACGCCGTCTGAACCTGCCGGTGCTGGCGCGCATCCAAGCCTATGCCAGCAGCGGCGTCGACCCGTCGATCATGGGCATCGCCCCGGTCACCGCAACCCGCCGCTGCCTGGAGAAGGCCGGCTGGAGCCTCGACGAGGTCGAACTGATCGAAGCCAACGAAGCCTTCGCCGCCCAGGCCCTGTCGGTCGGCAAGGAACTGGGCTGGAACGCCGAGAAGGTCAACGTCAATGGCGGCGCCGTCGCCCTCGGCCACCCCATCGGCGCTTCGGGGGCCCGCGTGCTGGTGACGCTGCTCCATGAAATGCTCCGCCGCGATGCGAAGAAGGGCCTGGCGACCCTCTGCATCGGCGGTGGCCAGGGTGTGGCGATGGCCCTCGTGCGCGACTGAGGCCATCCGACCAACGTTTGATTGGCGAGCGCCGGCCGGCATGTAGCAATGCCGTACCGGCAGGCGGGATGGACGGTGGGCACACCGACAGACGCACATCCTGCCGCGGTTTTTCGACGTCCCCCGGCGTCGGCAAACCCTTGCGTCACCGCCCGGCCCCACGCAGGCCGGGCGGTTTTTCATTCCAGGACGGGTATTGCCACAAACCCCGTTCGACGATGAGCCATTACAAGAACAACGAGGTAGAGCCTTATGAATTCCCACGTGCACACCGCCGGCACGGCCCTGCAGGACAGCCGCTCGGCACGCTTCGCGATGGCCTGCTCCAACTGGGCCGAACGCTGGTTCCCCGACTCCTGGGTCTTCGCCGCGCTCGCGGTGCTGATCGTCACTGTCGCTGCGCTGGCCATCGGCGCGCCGGCCACCGAGACCGCCAAGGCCTTCGGTGACGGCTTCTGGAGCCTGATCCCGTTCACCATGCAGATGGCCTTCGTGGTCATCGGCGGCTATGTGGTGGCCAGCTCCGGACCGGCTTCCAGACTGATCGACCTGTTCGCCCGCGTGCCGAAGAACGGCCGCTCGGCGGTCGCCTGGGTCGCGGTGATTTCCATGGTCGCTTCGCTGCTCAACTGGGGCCTGTCGCTGGTGTTCGGCGGCCTGCTGGTGCGCGCCCTGGCGCGCCGCGAAGACCTGAAGATGGACTACCGCGCCGCCGGCGCCGCCGCCTATCTCGGCCTGGGCGCCGTGTGGGCGCTGGGCCTGTCGTCGTCGGCCGCGCAGCTGCAGGCCAACCCTGCCAGCCTGCCACCGTCGATCCTGGCGATCACCGGCGTCATCCCGTTCACCGAGACCATCTTCCTCTGGCAATCCGGCGTGATGCTGCTGGCCCTGGTGCTGGTGTCCCTGGTCATCGCCTACATGACCGCGCCCGGCGCGGCCAGCGCCCGTGACGCCAAGGCCTGCGGCGTGGACGTCAGCTTCACCCCGCCGAGCGCGCCGAAGGCTACCCGCCCTGGCGAATGGCTGGAGCACAGCCCGCTGCTGATCCTGATGCTGGTGGCACTGGCCGGTGGCTGGCTGGTCCACGAATTCAGCACCAAGCCGGCGATCACCGCGATCTCCGGGCTGAACACCTACAACCTGCTGTTCATCATGGCCGGCGCGTTGCTGCACTGGCGTCCGCGCAACTTCCTTGACGCCGTGGCCCGCGCGGTGCCGACCACCACCGGTGTGCTGATCCAGTTCCCGCTGTACGGCTCCATCGCCGCGATCCTGACCACCGTGAAGGGCGGCGACGGCTCTACCATCGCCCACCACATCTCCACCTTCTTCGTGCAGATCGCCTCCCACGACACCTACGCGCTGCTGATGGGCGTGTATTCCGCGGTGCTGGGCTTCTTCATCCCGTCCGGCGGCGGCAAGTGGATCATCGAGGCGCCCTACGTGATGCAGGTGGCCAACGAGCTGCAATACCACCTGGGCTGGGCGGTGCAGATCTACAACGCCGCCGAGGCGCTGCCGAACCTGATCAACCCGTTCTACATGCTGCCGCTGCTCGGCGTGCTGGGCCTGAAGGCCCGCGACCTGATCGGTTTCAGCTTCGTCCAGTTGCTGGTCCACGTGCCGCTGGTGCTGTTCCTGCTCTGGGCGCTGGGCACCACCCTGCAGTACGTGCCGCCGATCCAGCCGTAACCCCGCCCTGAAAAAAGCCCGGATGTCGTGCGACCTCCGGGCTTTTTGCTGGGCGCCGTTCAGCCCCGGCTGACGTCCACCGCGCCGAGCGCGCGGCCGTCCAGGTGCTCGCCGCTGAGCTGCGCAGCGTCCTGGTCGAATACCTCGCGCAGCCAGTCGCTGACCGCCTGGAAGCGGCCGATGCGCCCGGCGTCGCGGTGGGCGAGCAGCCAGATTTCCCGCACCACCACCGCGCCGGATAGGCGCACCAGGCCCTCGCGCTCGCCGAGGAAGCAGGGCAGCAGCGCCATGCCCAGGCCGCTTTCGCAGGCGTGGATCAGCGTGGTCACGCTGCTGGCGCGCAGGGCGAAATTGGCATTCGGGACGAAGCGGCGCAGCCAGCACATTTCTGGGGTGTCATCGAGGTCTTCGCCGTAGCCCAGCCAGGGCTGCTGCGGCCAGTGCTCGGCCGGCACCTGGGCAAACGGCGTGGCGGCGTAGATGGCGAAGCCGATGTCGGCGACCTTGCGCATCACCAGCGCGGCGTCTTCCGCCGGGCGCGCCAGGCGCAGGGCGAAGTCGGCCTCGCGGCGGGTGAAGGACAGCGCGCGGTTGGCCGGGATCAGCTGCAGTTGCAGGTTGGGATAGGTGCGCGCCAGGTGCGGCATGTGCTGCACCAGCCAGTGGCTGAAGAGGAAGTCCACTGCGGTGATGCGCACCGAACCGCTGATGGCGCTGGCCTCGTTGCGCGTCTCCAGCAGCATGCTCTGCACGTCGCCGAGGATGCGCTCGGCATAACCGAGGAAGGCCGTGCCGGCGTCGGTGGCCTTGTAGCCGGCGTTGTCGCGGATGAACAGGCGGGTCTGCAACGCGCTTTCCGCCGCCACCAGGCGCCGGCTCATGGTCGAGGGGTCCACGCCCAGGGCGCGGCCGGCAGCGCTCATGCTGCCGTGGCGGGCGAGGGCGAGGAGGATCGGGATGTCGTTCCAGTCGAAGTTCATGGTGATCTCGGCAAGGGCGTCAGAACGGCACGTCGGTGGCCGGAATCACCTTGGCGCGGGGGCCGAAGCTGCTGATGCTGCCGAGCACCGCGTTATGGTGCGCGATGATCTGCGCGGCGCTGAGCGCGGCGTTGTCGACCGTGGAGTGGGCATCGCCCGCCAGCGTCACCGCGTAGCCCAGCGCCAGGGCGCGGCGGGTAGTGGTGTCGACGCAGTAGTCGGTCTGCAGGCCGCAGATCACCAGGTGGTCCACACCGCGCGCCTGCAGCAGTTCCGCCAGGTCGGTGCGCAGGAAGGAGTCGGGCGTGGTCTTGCGCACCGTGAGGTCGGCGCTGTCGGTGAGCAGGCGCGTTTCCAGCTGCCAGCCGGCGCTGCCATACTGCAGGTCATCGTCCTCGTGCTGCACCAGCACCACCGGCACGCCGGCCGCCCGCGCCGCGCGGCTCATGCCGTTGATGCGCTGCAGCACGTTGTCGATGTCGAAGCAGGCGTTGTCGCCGGTACACAGGTCGGACTGGACGTCGATGATCAGCAGGGCGGTGCTCATGGTGGAAGACTTCCGAAAGGCGGGTGGTGCCACGAATGGTAGCCGGGGCGCCGCCCCAGGCCAATGCTGGCCGGCAGTTGCTGCCAAAGCCGTATTTCCCGTCGCCGCGCTTTCGGCGATGGTGGCGCCTTGAGCCGGACCGGATGCCGATGAACAGTCTTCCCGCCACGACCCTGACCCTCGCCAACGGCCTGCGCGCCACCCTCGTGCATGACTCCGACGCCAGCCGCGCCGCTGCCGTGCTGCGCATTGCCCGTGGCAGCCACGACGAACCCGAGGCCCATCCCGGCCTTGCGCACTTCATCGAGCACCTGCTGTTCCTCGGCGGCGAGCGCTTCGTCGACGGCGAGCGGCTGATGCCCTGGGTGCAGGCCCGCGGCGGGCGGGTCAACGCCAGCACCCGGGCGCGGCACACCGATTACTTCTTCGAGGTGCCGGCCGCTGACCTGGGCGAAGGGCTGGCACGGCTGGTGGACATGCTCGCGCGAGCGCAACTGGACGAAGCCCAGCAGATCGCCGAGCGCGAGGTGCTGGAGGCCGAGTTCCTCGCCCGCGGACGCGACCCCGATACCCTGATCGATGCCGCCCTGGCGCTGGCCGTGGCGCCGGGCCACCCGCTGGGCCGCTTCGTCGCCGGGCGGCGCGACAGCCTCAAGGTCGAAACCGCCGAGTTCCAGCAGGCGCTGCGGGACTTCGTCCGCGCCTGTCAGGCTGGCGGGGCGCTGCAGCTCTGGCTGCAGGGGCCGCAGTCGCTGGACGAACTGGCCGCATTGGCGGCGCGCGAAGCGGGCGTGTTCCCGCCGGGGGACGTGGCGGCGGTCGCCAGCCACGAATCGCTGCTGCCGCTGAGGGGCCAGCCATTGAAGCTGCGCCTGCCGGGCGCGCCGCGCCTGGTCCTGGCCTTCGCCCTGGATCGCCTGGCGGGCGAGGGCGGTGCGCTGCTGGAGCAGCTCGAGGGCTGGCTGGCCGACGAGGCGCCCGGTTCGCTGCTGGCCCACCTGGGACAGAACGGGCTGGCCGACAATGCCCGCGTGCGCCTGAGCCGGTTTGCCAACGGCCAGGGGTTGCTGCGCTTCGATATCGAACTGGCCGAAGCCGATGCCGCCGAGGGTGTGGAATCCGCGTTCCTTGCCTGGCTGGAAGCGCTGCGCAAGCTGCCGGCGGAGGTGTTCGCCGGCGCGCCGGTCGATGCCCCTGGCAGCGTGCTGGAACAGCTGCAACGCCGCATCCGGAGCGCCGTGCCAAGCGTCTGGCTCGATCAACTGGTGGCACCGCGGATGATCCGCCTGCTCACCGGCGAGACGGTGATCGGCGAGTCGCTGACCTCCGCCGGCTTCACCCTCGACGTCGCGCGCTGCCCGCCGCGCAGCGTCGACGCGCTGCGAGGCCTGTCATGGTCGTTCGCGCCGACGCAGGCCCTGGCCGGCGTCGACCCGGCGGCGTTGCATCTGCGCTGGCGCTTCCCGCACGCGCCCGCACGGCAAGCC
This sequence comes from Pseudomonas sp. NY15437, assembly GCF_048068435.1. Classification (NCBI taxonomy): domain Bacteria; kingdom Pseudomonadati; phylum Pseudomonadota; class Gammaproteobacteria; order Pseudomonadales; family Pseudomonadaceae; genus Pseudomonas; species Pseudomonas sp. NY15437. The sequence continues at coordinate 221,137 of NZ_JBLUQC010000008.1, read as the reverse complement.
TTCCTCGCCGCGCGCCAGGCGCTGCGCCCGTTGGCCGGTGCGGCGCGGCACGAGGGCGCGAGTCTGCAGCTGGACGCACTGGAGAATGACTGGGCGCTATTGCTTTATGGCGCCAGGCACCACCTCGCCGAGCTGGCCGAGTCGGCCATCGACGCCCTCCGGCATCCATCCGCCACGCTCCAGGGGCAGGGCACGCGCCTGCTGGCCGCCGAGCGTCGGCGCCGGGAAGGGGAAATGCCCATTCGCCAGTTGCTCGACCTGCTGCCGCAGGCGCTCGCCGGTGATGGCGAGGCGGCCCCGGACTGGTCCGCTGCCCACTGGGACGCCCTGGCCCTGGGCATCGAGCTGCCCGATTCCCTGGCCGGTTACTCGACCACCAGCGCGCTGCCGCCGCGCAGCGGGCCGCCCGGCCGCCACCGCCAGGTGCTCGAACTGCCGGGCGAAGCGGCGCTGCTGCTGTTCTGCCCGCTGGCATCCCGCGCGGCGGCGGACGAAGCCGCCTGGCGCCTGCTGGCGCGCGTGCTGGAGCCGGCGTTCTTTCACTGGTTGCGGGGTGAGCGGCAGTTGGCCTATGCCGTTTACTGCGGTTTCCGCCAGGTCGGCATGCGCCGCGGCATCCTCTTCGCGGTGCAGTCGCCGCTGCTCTCCGCCGTGGAGTTGCAGGCCGAGGTGGACAGCTTCCTCTATCGCCAGGGCGAGGCGCTGCTGCGCCTGGACCCGCAGCGCATCGACAGCCTGCGGGGCCCGCTGGCCACGGAACTGGCCCGCGCGCCGGGTGACTTCACGGAGCGCCGGCAGCAGGCGTGGGACGATCAGCTGGCCGGTGTCACGCCGTCACACCGGGCGGCGATGGTCCAGGCCCTGGATTGCCTGTGCGCCAGCGAACTGCGCGCTGCGCTTGCCGCACTGACCTCCGCCCAGGGCGGGCACTGGCTGCTGCTCAGCCGCGCCTGAATCTTGTACTTCCGGCCCACGGTGCCCTTCTCAGGACGGTGCCGCGACCGACTTTTGCCCTACGCCCGAGGACGTGCTCGAAGGTAGCGGTCCGGCGGTCCCGAGTGCCCACGACCAACGCCGCGCGCCCCAGGTCGCAGCAGTCTCAGCGCCTTGCGCAGCGCTCCCGCAGGACCGCTGCAAGGCCCGTGGAAATGGCGCCAAAGCAGCGTATGGCGGGGCTTTGCCGGTTTCGATAATCGCCTCCGACACGACTGAGCCGCAGTCGATCCCCACCCGGAGAGCGCCATGAACAAGAACAACATCGCCGTCCGCCGCCAGCTCCTGCCGCTGGCACTGCTCACCCTGGCCGGCCCCGCCTGTGCCGACATCACCCTGTACGACAAGGACGACACCACCTTTTCCACCGATGGCTACTTCAACGCCTTCTATGTGAACAGCGACGTCGACCGCAACGGCGAAACCTACGACCGCCGCCAGTCGCGGGTGAAGATGGGCTTCCTGCCCAACTACATCGGCTTCAACTTCGGCAAGAAGATCGACGGCCTGACCCTGACCGGGCGCTCCTCGTTCTGGGTGACCATCAACGACAGCGAACAGGACGGCACCGACACCGCCATCGACGTCCGCCAGTTCTACGGCAACGTCGCCGGCGACTGGGGCGAGGTGCTGATCGGCAAGGACTTCGGCCTGTTCTCCCGCTCCAACATCTTCCTCGACGAGTTGCTGGCCGGCTTCGGCAACGCCAGCGACACCCTCGGCCTGGTGGATGGCAAGGGCGTGTCCTTCGGCAACATCGGCACCGGCTATCCGTATCCGTTCCCGACCTCGCAGATCACCTACCGCAACAACAACCTGGTGGAGGGCCTGCACGTCGCCGTCGGCATCATGGACCCGATCGACACCAACCAGATCGACAAGGACGCCAGCGACGGCCTCGACGACAAGGCCTACCAGGACAACCCGCGCTACGAGAGCGAGATCAGCTACCAGTTCGACGTTGGCGGCGCGAAGATCTACAGCTGGGTCAACGGCGCCTACCAGACCTCGAAGAACACCAACGACGAAGTGGACGACGTGACCTCCAAGGGCCTGGGCTACGGCATCCAGGCGAAGATGGGCGGCCTCTCGCTGACCGGCTCGGGCTTCACCGCCAAGGGCATCAACCCGTTCTTCACCAACAACGTCGGCGAAGCCGCGCTGCGTGAAGTGGACAGCCGCGGCGTGCTGCTGCAGGGCTCCTACACCTGGGGCAAGAACCGCGTGGCGCTGTCCACCGGCGAGACCCGCGACGACGGCAACGGCCTGGGCAGCGCGGCGGACTACTCCACCAAGGGCATCGCCTACTTCCGCACCATCAACGACAACCTCAAGCTGGTGGCCGAATACAACGTCTACGAGATCGACGGTCGCAAGGGCTCCACCGTCAGCGAGGACACCGACACCTTCGCGGTGGGCGCCGTCCTCAACTGGTAACTCCCCCCACTCCTTTGGCTGTAGTTCGGCGGGTCGGCACGGTGTGTCGCCCGCCTTTTTTCTTTCTCTAAAGGAGGGCTGACCGAAGGGTTGGGTCAGCTCGCTGAACCGGCCGGTTTCGCGCCCAGGTGGGTTTGCGAGCAAGGACTACGCGCTCCCTCGGTTCTGCGAAGAGCCCGAAGATACGCAGCTGTAGGAGCGAGCTTGCTCGCGAACCGCATTGCACAGACCGCAGGGCGGTAGCGCACCAGCGTTATCCGCCTTTGTGGCAATCGACGGTTATTCGTCCTACGAACTGATGAAGTATCAGCTCTCGTAGGAGCGGACTTTGTCCGCGATGCTTTTGGGCTTGGCATTCCTGCGCCGCTTCGGCATGTGCAGAGAGATTTTGTTTCGCCCCCTCGGGCGAGTCCCTTTTGTCAAACGACACAAAAGGAACCAAAAAGTCTTGCCCCTCCATCCGGTTTTTCGCTTAGGCGAAAAATTCCCTCGCTGGAGCGGAGTTTCAGGGGCACGCCGCGAAGGGCCATCCCTGGCCCATCGCGGCTCTCGCGGCATCCATGCCGCTCAACCCCCGAAACTTCGCCCCAACGAGGCCTCCTGAAAGGGGCGTTCGGAGTGCGCGGATACTTCTCTGGAAGTCTTCAATACCGTAGGGCACATAACGCGCCAGCGTTATCCGCCAGCTGCCATCGGCGCATAACCCGTTCCGGGTTATGCGCCCTACGAACTGCGCTGCCGGCGTAGGGGTTAGAGACCGCGCCTGCGTAACGCTATCAGCATCCGTGTTAACCGATGGTCGTGGATACCGCCGCGAGGGATTTCGCGGACAAGGTCCGCTCCTACGATAGCCAGCCGGGCGCTTTAGCTCTTCGCTCCTGAGGACTTCCACAGAGATATCCGCGCACTCCGGATGCCCCTTCAGGAGGCCGAGTGGAATCGGAGTTTCAGGGGTTGAGCGACAGGGATGTCGCGAGAGCGTCGCCGGGCCAGGGATGGCCCGTCGACGCGTGCCCCTGAAACTTCGATGGAACGAGGGAACCCCGGCGAAGCCGGGGCCGGATGGTGGGGCGCAGACCTTTGGTTACTTTGCGTCGTTTGGCAAAGTAACTCGCCCGAGGGGGCGAAACAAAATGTCCCCGCGCGCGCCGAAGCGGTGCAGAAGCACCCAACCCCCAGCGGCGGAGCCTGCACCACCAGAGTAAAGGGCGGGTCGCGGGCATGGCTCGCTCCTACAGGTCGGCTGCGCGCCCAGCGGTAACCCTGGACGCCGCGCTGCCCGGTTCATTCCGGTGTGTGGCCCGCCTGTAGGAGCGAGCCATGCTCGCGAACCCGCCTGACGCCGGCCCCGCCGGCGAATCGCGGAGGAGCGCAGCTCCTGCCCGCTACTTTCGGATAAACCCGCCTCGACCCAAGTAGCATGGGGCGCGCCGCGACTGCTTCGTAGAATGCCAGCGTCGATTTCCGTCACCGGGCGTACGCCATGCACGAAACACAAGGAGTCGTTCGCGGCATGTCCAGTGCCCGCGACGTCGAGGCCGTCGCCCAGGACCTGGCGCGCCAGTTGCTCCACCCCAACCTCGGCTTCGTGCTGTTCTTCTGCTCCGCCGAGTACGACCTGCCGGCGCTGGCCGCCGCGCTGGAGCAGTACTTCGGCGGCATCGACCTGGCCGGCTGCACCACGGCCGGGGAAATCACCCCGCAGGGCTACGGCCGCGGCTGCGTCACCGCCGTGGGCTTCGACCTGCGCAGCTTCGCCATCTCCTGCGCGCTGGTGGACGAGATGGAGCGCTTCAGCCTGATCGACGCGCAGCAGATGGTCGAATCCCTGGTGGCCGACTGCCGCAGCGCCGGGCTTGCGCCGATCAAGGACCACAGCTTCGCCCTGACGCTGCTCGATGGCCTTTCCAGCCGCGAGGAAGTGGTGCTCGCCGCGCTCAGCGCGGCGCTGGGCGCCATCCCGCATTTCGGCGGCTCGGCCGGCGACGATAACCACCTGACCCACACCCACGTCTATTACCAGGGCCAGTTCCATACCGGCGCGGCGGTGGTGGTGCTGTTCAACACCTGGCTGGACTTCGAGGTCTTCACCACCCACCACGTGCTGCCCAGCGAGGAGAAACTGGTGGTCACCCGCGCCGACAGCGACAGCCGCCGCGTGCTGGAACTCAACGCCGAGCCGGCCGCCCTGGAGTTCGCCCGGCTGGTCGGGGTGCCGCTGGAGCAGCTGGATTTCTCGTCGTTCCCGGCGCGTCCGCTGGCGGTGCGGGTGCGCGACCAGTACTACGTGCGCTCGATCCAGCAGGTCAACGATGACCTCAGTCTGACGTTCTATTGCGCGGTGGAGAACGGCATCGTCCTCACGGTCATGCATACCGGGCCGCTGCTGCCGGGGCTGCAGGCGCAGTTCCAGCGCCTGCACGAACGTCTCGGGCCGCCGCTGCTGACCATCGGCTGCGACTGCTTCCTGCGTCGCCTGGAGCTGGAAGTGGCTGGCGATACCGAACCCACCGCCGCGTTTCTCCGAAGCCAGCAGGTGATCGGCTTCAACACCTACGGGGAACACTTCAATGGCATGCATATCAACCAGACCTTCACCGGTGTCGCCATTGGCCGTCCTCGCGGCAACGCCGGACGCTGACCTGCGCGCGCGCCTCGACGAACTGGAGCGCGACAACCGCAAGCTGCAGCGGATCAACGCGGCGCTGATCGAGCGCGTCGAGTCGGCCACTTCCCGGGGCGATAACGCCTACGGCGCCTTCCAGCATTCGGTGGTGCTGGCCGAGCAGGTGCGCGAGCGCACCGATGCGCTGAGCGAGGCGATGGTCGAGCTGAAATCCAGCAACCAGTTGCTCAGCGATGCCCGGCTACGCGCCGAGACCGCCCACCAGCACCTGCTCGACGCCATCGAGAGCATCTCCGACGCCTTCGTGCTGTTCGACCCGCAGCAGCGCATCGTCCTCTACAACGAACGCTTCCGCGCGTTCTGGGCGCAGACCCGCGCCCGCGTCGGCGCCGGAACGCGGCTGAGCGAAGTCCGCCGGCTGGCGCAGAGCAGCGGGCTGATCGTCGAGGAGCAGCGCAGCAGCGACGACGAACACACCCTCTACCGCCTGCGCAACGACCGCTGGGTGCGCGTGACCGAGCGGCCGACCCGCGACGGCGGGTTGGTGGTGCTCTACAGCGACATCACCGAGATCAAGCAGAGCGAAATGGCCCGCCGCGAGCAGGCGGTGGCGCAGAAGTCGCACCTGTTGCAGCGGGCCGTGGACAACCTGTCCCAGGGCGTGGCCATGGTGGGCGCCGATGGCGCGCTGGAGCTGTGGAACCGGCGCTTCCTCGAGCTCTGCGGGCTGGCGCCAATCGAGGCGCACCGGCCGTTCGCCGAGGTCATGGCCGATAGCGAGCTGCCGCTGCTGACCCCGCGCAGCCGGCCGCGCAAGGGTGAGGCGGAAGGGGTGATCGAGCAGCGCCTGTTCGACGGCCGCATGCTGGAGATCCGCACCCACGCGCTGCCCACCGGCGGCTTCGTCAACACCTTCACCGACATCACCGAGCGCTACCGCCACGCCGAGGCACTGCGCGAAAGCGAGCGCTGGATTCGCCTGATCACCGACCAGGTGCCGGCGCTGATCGCCTATCTCACGGCCGACCTCGACTACGCCTTCACCAACAAGGTGTACGAGGAATGGTACCGCTGGCCCAGTGGCTCGATGCTCGGGCGCAACCTGCGCGACGTGCACGGCGCCGAGCACTGCCAGCGCCTGGAACCGTTCTTCGAGCGCGCGCTGTCCGGCGAGAGCGTCACCTTCGAAATCGCCGAGACCAACCTCGCCGGGCAGGAGCGCTACATGCAGCGCTCCTACGTGCCCAACCGCCAGGCCGACGGCACGGTGAGCGGGCTGTTCGTGCTGATCCGCGATATCACCGAGCGCCGCCGCACCGCGGAGGCGCTGCACCAGGCCTACCAGAACCTCGAACAACGGGTGCGTGAACGCACGGCCGAGCTGACCAGCCTGAACGACCAGCTCAAGCGCGAGATCGACGAGCGCAGCCAGGTCGAAGGGCGGCTGCGCGAGGCCAAGCGCGAGGCGGAACAGGCCAACCTGTCGAAGACCAAGTTCCTTGCCGCCGTCAGCCATGACCTGCTGCAACCGCTGAACGCCGCGCGGCTGTTCACCAGCGCACTGCAGGAGCGCAGCGGGGAGGCGCTGGTGCGCAACATCAGCCAGTCGCTGGAGGACGTGGAGACGCTGCTGGGGACCCTGGTGGACATTTCCAAGCTGGATGCCGGGGTGATCAAGCCGGACATCGCCTCGTTCGACGTCAGCGAGCTGCTCGGCAACCTGGCCGCCGAGTACCGCCAGGTGGCCGCCAGCGAAGGCCTGGCGCTGGACTTCGTGCCCTGCGGCGCCCAGGTGCGCAGCGATATCCAGCTGCTGGCGCGGATCCTGCGCAACCTGCTGACCAACGCCATTCGCTACACGCCGTCCGGGCGCGTGCTGCTGGGCTGCCGGCGGCGCCGGCACAGCCTGTGGATCGAGGTCTGGGACACCGGCGTGGGCATCGCCGCCGACAAGCTCGGCGAGATCTTCCAGGAGTTCAAGCGCGGCGATGTGCAGCGCTTCCACCAGGATCGTGGATTGGGCCTGGGCCTGGCCATCGTCGAGAAGATCGCGCGCATGCTCGGCCATCGCATCCACGTGGAATCGGTGCCCGGCAAGGGCTCGCGCTTCGCCATCGAAGTCCCCCTGGCGCGACGCGTGGCGCGCAGCGCACCGGAGCCTGAGCGCACCGCCGACGACCTGGTGGAGCGCCTGCGCGGCTCCCGCGTGTGGGTGCTGGATAACGACGCGTCGATTTGCGCCGGTATGCGCACGCTGCTGGAAACCTGGGGCTGCCAGGTGGTGACGGCGCTCTCGGAAGAAGACCTGGCGCGGCAGGTGGACAACTTCCACGCCGAATCAGACCTGTTGATCGTCGACTACCACCTCGACGACGGGCTCAACGGCGTCGACGCGGTCGCCTCGATCAATGCCCGCCGTGGCACGCCGCTGCCGGCGCTGATGATCACCGCCAACTACAGCAACGAGTTGAAACAGCAGGTCCGCGAGCTGGGCCACACGCTGATGCATAAGCCGGTGCGGCCGATGAAGCTGAAGACGGCGCTGTGCCATTTGATCGATAACGCCCATTGAGCGATGCCGGCATGGGCGCGTGCTTTTGCGGCAGCGGAGCTTCTTCGCGATGGCGGTGCCCGCCGGTGGGATTCGCGGACAAGGTCCGCTCCTACACGGAAGCTCCCTGTAGGAGCGGGCCATGCCCGCGACCCGCACGTACGGCGCGCGCCAACAGGGGAACTCCGTCGTCGGTGAACGCAGAGGAACCTGTAGGAGCGAGCTTGCTCGCGAACGGGCCCCGCGGGCCCAGGGTTCGCGAGCAAGCTCGCTCCTACGAAAAGCGGCCCGATTCGCGAGCAAGCTCGCTCCTACGAAAGGCAGAACCAGGTCAGGCGCGCTGGATGGCCGGTGCGCGGACCTTCGCCAGCAGGATCAGCGCGATGCCGCCCAGCACCGCCAGTGACACCAGCGCCAGGCGAAGGCTGATCGCCTCGCCCAGCAGGACGGCACCGGAGAGGGCGGCGAGGATCGGCACGCTCAGCTGTACCGAGGCACCCTGGATGGCCGACAGGCCTGGCAGCGCGCTGTACCAGATGGCATAGCCGATCCCCGAGGCCACCGCGCCGGAGAGCACGGCGTAGATGAGGCCGGGCACGTCCAGCCGCAGATCGGTGTGGAAGATCGCCGCCAGCAACGCGGCGAAGGCGATGGCGCGGACGAAGTTGCCGCTGCTGATGGCCAGCGGATCGCTGCCGGTGCGCCCCAGCAGCGAGTACAGCCCCCAGGCCACGCCCGAGAGCAGCATCAGCAGCGCGCCGGCCAGTGGCGGGGCGCTGGCGCTGGGCAGCAGCTGGACGAGCAGCCCGCCCAGGGCCAGCAGGAAGCCGAACAGCGCCTGGCCGCGCAGGCTTTCGCCGCGCAGCAGGCCGACGAGGATCATGGTCACCTGCACTGCGCCGAACAGCAGCAGCGCGCCGGTGCCGGCGTCCAGTTGCACGTAGGCGTAGGAGAAGGCGGCGGCGTAGACGAACAGGGCCGCCGCCGCGCGCCAGTTGCCGCCGTCGCTGGCGGCGCGATGACGCAGTTTCAGCAGCAGGGTGAGCATCAAGGCGCCTGAGAACAGGCGGATGCCGGTGAAGCTCACCGCGTCGATGCCGGTGGTCTTCAGGGCCAGGCGGCAGAGCAGGGAGTTGCCGGCGAAGGCGATCATCGCCAGGCCGGTGAGGCTCAGGGTGCGGGTGGAAGGCATCGAGGGGTTCCCGGTAGCGATCGCGGCAGCACGAAGGGGCTCAGCGGCGCAGGTAGGCCGTGAAGTCGATGTCGCTGGCGCAGAGAATCGCCTGCACGCGGTTGTGCACCTTGAGCTTGCGCAGGATCGCGGAGACGTGGGCCTTCACCGTGGTCTCGGCGATCTCCAGGTTGTAGGCGATCTGCTTGTTGGATTCGCCCTTGGTCATGCGCTCCAGCACCAGCAGCTGCTTGCGGGTCAGCGCCTGCAGCAGTTCCGGGGGGATGCTGTGATCTTCCTGGCCGCTGCGGCGCGGCGAGGTCTTCTGCGTGCGGATGATGTCCGACGGCAGGTAGACGTTGCCGTTGAGGATCTGCTCGATGGCCTCGGTCATCTGCACGCGCGGCGAGGACTTGGTGATGAAGCCCACCGCGCCGTAGGTGATGGCCTGCAGCACGACCTGCTTGTCCTGCTCGGCGGAGACGATCACCACCGGGATGGTCGGCGCTTCGTTGCGCAGGCTCATGAGGCCGTTGAGGCCGTGCATGCCGGGCATGTTCAGGTCGAGCAGGATGAGGTCGAGGTCGTCGTGTTCCTGGGTCAGGCCCAGGGCGCTGTCGAGGTCGGCGGTCTCCATCACTTCGCTGCCGGGGAAGCCGTCGGCGATGACGTTGTGGATGGCCTCGCGGAACAGCGGGTGATCGTCGGCAATCAGAATCTTGTACATGGCCTACACCTCGTTGTTGTCGTTATGGGTGGCGAGCGGCTTGCGGTCGCAGGCTACTTCAGGAGTCACGAAAGAGGGTGCGGTCGGGCGCCTGGCAGGGGCAGCCCGGCCCGTTCCCGGGCATGGATACCGTCACGGTACCAGTAGAGGCGGGTGGCGCCCAGTGCGCGGGCGCGGCGGTTGGCGTTTCCGCGCGCCCGGCAATCGGAACGGCAGTCGAACCGCAGCGGGCGCCTGGCAGCGCCGGCGGTGCGGCGGCGGAGAGGCTGTGCCGGGCAGGCCCGCCACAGCGGCGTGCCGTGGCTCGGGGCGGTCGGCGGTATCCGGGGCGGGCCGGGCAGGCAGGCGGCCAGGCAGCCGGGCACAACATAAGCAAGGCGAGGCATGGCGAAATCTCTTGTCGTTCTTCTTGTAATGGCCATTAGATGCTGCTGTTGCGGCTTTGGAAATTCGACGTCAGGAGGGGCGAACCCGTACCAAAGTAGTAGGTTTCACCCCTTGCGCAGGGCGGCGTGCTGCGGGTTGAAGGTGAGCACGGCGAGGCCGGCGAACAGCACGGTCAGCCCCAGGCAGACGGCCGTCGCCAGGGGGTTGAAGCGCTCGTAGAGGGCGAAACGCACCAGTTCCACCGCGTGACTGAACGGGTTCAACGCGCACAGCCAGTACAGCCACTGGCTGGCTTCGCGCATCTTCCACAGCGGATAGAGCGCCGAGGAGAGGAAGAACAGCGGGAAGATGACGAAATTCATTACCCCGGCGAAGTTCTCCAGCTGGCGGATGCCGTTGGACAGCAGCAGCCCCAGCGCCCCCAGCAGCAGGGCGGCCAGCAGCAGCGCCGGCAAGGCGGCGAGCAGGCCCATGGCCGGTGGTTGCACGCCATACAGCCAGGCGATCAGCAGGAAGGCATAGACCTGCAGCAGCGACACCAGCGCCGTGGCCAGCAGCTTGCTGGCCAGCAGGAAGGCGCGTGGCAGCGGGCTGGTTAGCAGCACGCGCATGCTGCCCATCTCGCGGTCGTAGACCATCGACAGCGAGCCCTGCATGCCATTGAACAGCAGGATCATGCAGCACAGCCCGGGCACGATGTAGGTCTCGTAGGTGACGTAGGTGTCGTACGGCTCGATGATCGAGATGCCCAGCGCGGCGCGGAAACCGGCGGCGAACACCAGCAACCAGAGCAGCGGGCGCACCAGCGCGCTGAGAAAGCGCGAGCGCTGCAGGACGAAGCGCAGCCACTCGCGCACGACGATGCCGCGCAGGCACTGCCAGTAGGCGGCAGGGCCGAAGCGTGGTTGCTCCAGGGCACTCATGCGCAGGCCTCCAGGCGGGTCAGGCGGTCGAACGTGCGCGCCAGGTTGCCGGCGTCCGGCGCGCAGATGTCGCGCGCCTGGCCACGGGCGACCAGGCGACCGCGATCGAGCACCAGCAGCGCATCGTCGTCGCGCACTTCGTCCAGCAGGTGGGTGGTCCAGAGCACCGCCAGGCCGTCCTCGCGGCACAGCCGGCGCACGTGCTCGTTGAGCGCCTGGCGCGCCGCCGGGTCGAGGCCGACGCTGGCCTCGTCGAGCAGTAGCAGGCGCGGGCGATGCAGCAGGGCGCGGGCGATCTCCACGCGGCGACGGTGGCCGCCGTTGAGCGCGCGGACCTTGTCGCGGCGGCGTTCCTGCAATTGCTGGCGGGCCAGTTCGGCATCGATCCGCTCGTTCGCCACGCTGCGCGGCAGGCCGTGCAGGGCGGCGTGGTAGCGCAGGTTCTGCTCCACGCTCAGGTCCAGGTCCAGGGTGCTCTGCTGGAACACCACGCCCAGCGCGCGCAGGGCCAGGCGCGGCTGGCGGCGCAGGCTGCAGCCGAGCACGTCGATCTCGCCCTGCTGCAGGTCGTAGAGGCGCGTGAGCAGGGCCACCAGGGTGGACTTGCCGGCGCCGTTGGGGCCCAGCAGGGCGGTGAAGCGCCCGGCCGGCAGCTCGAAGGCCAGGTTGTCCAGCGCGCGCCGTGGGCCGTAGGCAAAGCTCAGGTCGCGGACGGTGAGCGCTTTCATGGCGTCACCACCACGCCCCAGGGATAGCGGCCGACCTTGATGGACTTGGCGACCTTGCGCGAGGCCACGTCGATGACCGACACGTCGCCGCTGACGCCATTGGTGGCCAGCAGGGTCTTCTCGTCGGGGGTGAACGCCAGGTGCCAGACGCGGCGGCCCACCAGCAGGTAGTCGAGGACTTCGAAGGTCCTGGCGTCCACCACCGCCACGTGGTTGGCCGGGCCGAGGGCGACGAAGGCCAGCGTGCCGTCGCTGGTCAGTTGCACGCCGACCGGCTGCACCTTGTCCGGGTGCACGCCCTGGATGGCGAAGCGCAGGGTCTTGAGGATCTTGCGGCTGGCGGTGTCGACCACGCTGACCGTGCCGCCGATCTCCGCCGAAACCCACACCTGCGAGCCATCGCGGGTGAACTCGGCGTGGCGCGGGCGCTGGTCCACCAGGGTGCTGTCCACCAGCGTCTGCGTCGCGGTGTCGATCCAGTGCAGCATGTTGGTGGTTTCGCTGGTGTTCACCGCCCACTTGCCGTCCGGGCTCACCGCCATGCCCTCGGGTTCGACGCCGACGTCGATCTGCCCGAGCACCTGGGCAGTCTGGGTGTCCACGACGGTCACCAGCGCGTCGTCCTCGTTGGAGATGTACAGCCAGCGATCATTGGGGTGCAGGGCGAACTGCTCGGGGTCGGCCCCCGAAGGCAGCTGCCTGATGATCTTGCGGGTGGCGAGGTCGAGCACCTGTACGGTGTCCGAATCGCTGGCGCAGATGTACAGCAGCGTGTTGTCGTGGGACAGCGCCAGCCCGCGGGGGCGCTTGCCGGTGTCGATGGTGCCGGTGACGGTCATGCTGTCCAGGTCGATGACGCTGAGGTTGTTGTCCTTCTCGTTGGATACGTAGGCGGTGGCGGCGAAGGCCGTGGGCGCAAGGCCGAGGGCGAGGCCCAGGCAGGAGAGGGCAAAGAGGCGGGGCATTGGCAGGTTCCTCAGGGTCATTCCGGTTGTGGCGGGGCGTCGGCGAGGCGGCATTGGCTTTCCGGCGCATCGAGGCCGAGGCTGTCGAGTTCGCTGGCGGGGTGCAGGAAGCCTTCCTGCGGCGAGGTGCTGACCAGCGCGCGCGGCTGCACCAGGGGGATCGGCTGGCGCAGCTGGCCGTCCCAGGGGCGGAAGCCGAGCTTGTAGCCCTTGAAGCCGTCCAGCGGCAGGTCGGGGGACAGCGACAGCCTGCGGATCGCCAGCGGGTCGGCGTCGCCCAGGCGGGTGACGGCGCTGGCGATGCTGCGCACGGCGATCCAGGCGGCGAAGTCGCGGTCGTTCATCCAGCGCCCGGCGTGCGCCTCGAAGCGCTTCTGCAACTGTGCGGCGCCATAGGTTTCGACGGTCTTGTGCCAGCCGGTGGCGACCAGCCCCTGGGTGCCGGCGACCGGGCGCGGCAGCCAGGTGTTGTAGGGCACGTATTCGCCGAAGTCGCCATGTTCGTCGGCCACCAGCACGGCGTCGTAGTCCTGGCTGGACTGGGTGAACAGCGCCATGTCGGCCTGGGCGCTGCGGCGCTGGTCGTTGGCGAAGGTGAAGGGCTTTTCCTCAACGATCTTCGCGCCGAAGCGCTTGGCCGAGCGACGCAGGGCGGTGGCGTACTGCGCGTCTTCCGGACGCTGGCCGACGATCAGCAGCCAGCGCGTCCATTTGCGCAGCACCAGGAACTGGGTGAGGGCGTCGGTCAGCATCAGACGGCTGGGCAGTGTGTGCAGCACGTTCGGCGCGCACTGGCTGGCGCGCAGCTCGTCGTCGGCGGCGCCGGCGTTGAACAGCAGGCTGTCCGGCAGCGCGGCGGCCAGTTGGCGCAGGGTGTCGGCCGGGGCGTTGACCACGAACAGGCGCAGGCCGGCGTCGTGCAGTCGCCTGGCTTGGCTGAGCAGCTTTTCCGGGGTGTCGGTGCTGGCGGCGTCCAAGCGGTAGCGGTGCTTGAGGAAGCGTCCGGTGCTGTTGCTGTCGGTGATCGCCAGTTCCGCGCCGCGCAGCCCCGCATCGGTGGGCTCGGGAATGACGTTGGACAGCAGCGGGCCGGGATCGGGGGTGTAGCCCAGGTAGCCGATGCGGATGTCCAGCGCAGGGGCATCCGCCGCACGCACGTCCAGGCTGAACGCCGCGGCGCAGGCAACCGCGAGCAGGTAGGCCATGCCGTGCAGGACGAACTGGCGCATGGGGCGACTCCTTTGTGGGTCGGCACGTTCTTGTGCGGCCAGCATAGGAAGCGCCCGCGGCGCGGCAAATATGCAGAAAGTAGCGGTTGGGGCAGTACCAAGGTAGTAGGTGGCGCGGCGCGCCCGCGCCCTAGGATGGCGCTACAAGAACCAGAAGAGGAGCGTCGCCATGCGTATCGCCGTCACCCTCGTCCTGCCGATCCTGCTGATGCTCAGCCTGTTCGGCTTCGACTTCCTCTACACCCGCAACGGCTACCTGCCGGCGGCGGAGTTGCGCGCGCCGCTGGCGCCAGTGAGCTGCTTCACCCCGTGCCGCGGCGCGCCGTAGCAGCCCTCAGCGGATGTAGAGGATCACCGCGGCGCGCAGCTTGCTGCGGCCGAAGCGGCTCATCTGCTCGAACTCGGCGTGGCTCACCGGGATGTGCTGGCAGTCCAGCGGCTCGCGGTGCTGGCTGTGGTCGACATCCGGGTCGTGCAGGTAGACGAAGTCCTCGTCGCTGTCGGTGACCACCACCCAGTGCGGCGCCTTGGAGCGGGTCAGGCGGTAGCTGCTGATCAGCACCAGCGGCTGGCCGCCGGCTTCCAGCGCGCCCTGGATGTCCAGTTGGCTGACCAGCAGTTGCTCGACGTCGCTTTGCGCCAGCTCGGCGCTGAAGTCCTCGTGGACCAGGCGCATCACCTCGCGCTTCTCTTCGCTGCGCACCCCCTCGAGAAACAGCGGGCCATCCTCCGAGAGCAGCAGGCGCACGCGAAAGCCCCGGCGCAGCGCCGCCAGCGCCAGGCCCTGGGGGCTGCAGCCGCCATGCCCGGCAGTCATATAGATAGTGGTCGCCTCGCGCCACAGGCGCAGCTCCTCGCGGCGCTCGAGGCGACGCTGGGGCTGCAGCGCGCCCATGGCCATCAGCAGGGCCGAGGGGCCGCAGGTGAATTCGGTGGTTTGCCGGTAGTAGGGCACGTGCCGGTGGTTGCGCTCGTTGAGGTGGCGGATGCGCTTTTCGAAGCGCAGGGCTTCGCTATGGTCTTCGTAGTAGTCGCGCACCGTGGCGAACGGGCGATAGCCGTTGCGCTCGTAGAGGGCGATGGCGCCGCGGTTGTCCGGGCGCACCTCCAGGCGCAGGTAGGCGCAGTCGTTTTCCCGCGCTTCGGCTTCGGCGCGGTCCAGCAGTTTCTGGCCCAGGCCGATGCCCCGGGCGCGCTCGTCCACGGCAATGGAATACAGGCGCGCCAGCGATGTGCCCTGGTGGAACAGCACCAGCGCGTAGCCCAGCAACTGGCCATCGGATTCGGCCACGGTCAGGCTGGCGTGGGCGCGGGTGATCATCCACTGGAAGTTGCGGCGGGACAGGCGATCATGCTCGAAACAGCGGTTTTCCATCTCGACCAGGGCGTTCAGGTCGTCGGCGGTGGCGGCGCGGAACTGGAGTTTCATAGGGTAAGCATTCGTTAATCGGTGAGGGCGCACCGTGTGCGCTGCTGGCGGCGAACGGGCGCTGTGAGGCGTGGTCGAAGCTGCAACCAGTATTGTCCCAGGGGCAGGGCGCGGCAAGCGCGCCAGCCAGGTTCGGAGGTCTCGTGAGCAAGCTGTTCATCATCGTGGAACGCAAGGAAGACTGGGCCTCGTACTATCCCAGCGACGACGTGGTCACCGCCCAGGAATACCTGGAGATGCCCATCGACGACGACAATGGCAAGCGCGTGCAGGTCATCAACCTGTGCCGCAACTACAAGTACCTGGGCCACGGCTATTACTGCTCGCTGCTGGCCGAAGCGCGCGGGCACAAGGTGATCCCGTCGGTGCGCAGCATCAGCGAGCTGGCGAAGAAGTCGCTGTACAGCCTGGCCCTGGAAGACCTGGAGAAAACCCTCGACAAGGCGCTGGCCGATCACCCCTACGGCAGCACCGACGGTTTCACCCTGACCCTGTACTTCGGCCGTACCGACATCGAGCCGCTGCAGGACCTGGCGCGCCAGCTGTTCGAGGCGTTGCCGTGCCCGATGCTGCTGGTGGAATTCCGCAAGAACCGTGGCTGGCACATCGAAGGCGTGAAGCCGGGCAACATCCACAAGCTGCGCGAAGACCAGGAGGACCAGTTCGCCAACGCCCTGGAAGGCTTCAGCCGGCAGGTCTGGCGCAAGCCACGCTCGCGCAAGCAGTACCGCTATGACCTGGCGATCCTGCATGACCCGCAGGAAGCCTTCCCGCCCTCGGACCCCAAGGCGCTGAAGAACTTCATCCGCATCGGCCGCAGCCTGGGCATCGACGTCGAGCTGATCGAGAAGAAGGACTACTCGCGCCTGGCCGAGTACGACGCGCTGCTGATCCGCGAGACCACCAGCGTCAGCGACCACACCTACCGCTTCGCCAAGAAGGCCGAGAGCGAGGGCATGGTGGTGATGGACGACCCGGTGTCGATCCTGCGCTGCACCAACAAGGTCTACCTCGCCGACCTGCTGCGCAGCCACAAGCTGGGCATGCCGGCCACCGAGATACTCTACAAGGACAACCCGCAGGAGCTGGAGAAGGTCGGCGAGCGGCTGGGCTTCCCGCTGGTACTGAAGATCCCCGACGGCAGTTTTTCCCGCGGGGTGATCAAGGTGAGCAACCAGGAGGAGCTGCTCAAGGCCAGCGCCGAACTGTTCGAGCGTTCGGTGCTGCTGCTGGCGCAGGAATTCTTCTATACCGAATACGACTGGCGCATCGGCGTGCTGAACCAGAAACCCATATTCGCCTGCCAGTACTTCATGTCGAAGGGGCACTGGCAGATCTACGACCACAGCCCGGACGCCGAGGAAGTGAGCGGCGATTTCCGCACCATGGCCGTCCACGAGGCGCCGCGCAAGGTCGTGGAGCTGGCGGTGAAGACCGCCAACCTGATCGGCGACGGGCTCTACGGCGTGGATCTGAAGCAGGCCGGTGACCGCGTGGTGGTGATCGAGGTGAACGACAACCCGAACATCGATTGCGGGGTGGAGGACGTCTACCTGGGGGACGACCTCTACAAGCTGGTGCTGGAAGAGTTCGTGCGCCGGCTGGAGGCCAAGCGGCGCGGGCATGGCTGGTAAGACCGATTCGGCATTGACCTTATAGGAAATCGGTCGAGGGCGGCGTCAATATATTGCTAGCGTTACAAATTGGAGCGCCAACCGTCTGTTTTTAAAAGTTTTTCAAAATAATGGCGCCAAGGAAGGGAGCATGCTCGAGGCAGCCGCGAATTTTCGTCGCCTGCTGGTGGTCGACCCGTGCGACGACTGCCGCAGGCTTTTACCCGGACTCCGGGCCGCAGGATGGGAAGTCGACAGTTGCGAGCTGGATAACGCCAGCAATCGCGGCTGCGACGTCGGCCTGCTGCGCCTGCAACCGCGGCATCTCGAACGCCGCGAGTCCGTCAAGGAACTCATCAGCCGCAGCGGGACGGAATGGATCGCCGTGCTCAGCCCCGACACCTTGCCCCTGACCGAAGTGGGTGATTTCGTCAGCGAGTGGTTCTTCGATTTCCATACCTTGCCCTTCGACGTGGCGCGGGTGCAGGTCACCCTCGGCCGCGCCTTCGGCATGGCGCGCCTGCGCGGGCGCGGCAGCGTGCACAGCGACGAGCATGAGCACGAACTGCTCGGCGAAAGCCGTGACGTGCGCGAGCTGCGCAAGCTGCTGGCGAAGTTCGCCCCGACCGAGTCGCCGGTGTTGATCCGCGGCGAGAGCGGCACCGGAAAGGAGCTGGTGGCGCGCACGCTGCACCGCCAGTCGCGGCGGGCGATCCGGCCCTTCGTGGCGATCAATTGCGGGGCGATGCCCGACGCGCTGATCCAGTCGGAGCTGTTCGGCCACGAGAAGGGCGCCTTCACCGGTGCGCACCAGCGCAAGATCGGCCGCTTCGAACAGGCCAACGGCGGCACGCTGTTCCTCGACGAGGTGGGGGATTTGCCGTTGGAACTGCAGGCCAACCTGCTGCGGGTGCTGCAGGAGAAGCAGATCGAACGCGTCGGCGGCAGCCAGCCCATCGATGTGGATGTGCGGGTACTGGCGGCGACCCACGTCGACCTGGAACAGGCGATCCGCGCCGGGCAGTTCCGCGAGGATCTCTACTACCGGCTCAACGTCCTGCAGGTGTCCACCTCGCCGCTGCGCGAGCGCAATGGCGACCTGGCGTTGCTGGCCAATCATTTCGCCCACCTTTATAGCGTCGAGACCGGCAGACGGCCGCGGCGCTTCTCGGACGACGCGTTGGCGGCGATGGCCGAGCACAGCTGGCCGGGCAACGTGCGCGAACTGGCGAACCGGGTGCGGCGCGGCCTGGTGCTGGCCGAGGGCCGACAGATCGAGGCCCGCGACCTGGGCCTTGAGCGGGACAAGGGACGCACGGCGAACCTGCCGCTGGTGACCCTGGAGGAGTACAAGCTCGGCGCCGAGCGCCAGGCCATGTGCGATGCGCTGGCCCGCCACGGCGACAACCTCAGCGTGGCAGCGCGGATGCTGGGCATCTCGCGGCCGACGTTCTATCGCTTGTTGCACAAGCATCAGTTGCGCTAGGCGGGCGTGGCCGGCGCGGACCGATTCGGCCTGCCATCACCTTCCCGCTTGACTGTCTCCCCGTGTAGGAGTGGGCCATGCCCGCGACCCGCCGGCAGCTCCGGCGTTGGTTGGGTTCGCGAGCAAGCTCGCTCCTACGAAGAGCGACACCGGCCGACCTGTGTAGGAGCGAGCTTGCTCGCGAACCCCCACGGCACGGCATTCCCTTGGGCTCCCGGCTTTCGGTTCGCCCCGGGGCGATTGCCGCTTTCTGAACGTCCTTGTCTGCACGGTTCCCTCACCCTGGCCCTCTCCCTGATGGGAGAGGGACTGGAGCAGTCGCGGGCATGGCCCGCTCCTACAGGGAATGACCATGGCCCCGAAGGGGGCCATTGCGTCAGGACAACGAGCCCTTCAGAAGTAATACGGGAATTTCACGCTGAAGCTGAAATCCGGGGCATCCGGCGAGATGCCGATGGACAGGTTCGGCACGATGGTCAGGTTGGGACTCCACGCGTAGGTCAGCCCCCAGTTGAAGTACGCGGCGTTGGCGTCGCTGCCGGTGACGGTGGTCCAGTCGCCGCCGTCGGCCTTGATCTTGCTCTTGCGGGCGATCAGGTCGGAGAAGGAGAACGACATGCTGGTCTTCTCGTTGAGGGCGAAGGCCACGCCCGCACCGAGCTGGAACCAGTCGCCGAGGTCGACCTTGCCTTTCTGCTTCACGCCCTGCGTGGGGCTGATGTCGTCGAAGGATTCCTCGAGGTTGTAGGTGTAGGAGAAGCTGCCGAACAGCACGGCCGGGTCGACGGTCTTGACCAGCGAGATGCCGGGGGTGATCGACCAGACGCCGTTGCCGGTGGGCAGGGACTCGGGCACGTTGAGGTTGTCGTTGTCCGAGGCGCGCTTGAGCTTGATGCCGTACGGTTCCTTGCCGGTCGGCGCCTTGATGCGCACGCTGACCACCGCGTCGGGGCGCGATTCGGTTTCGTCCATGAACTTGTAGGCGATACCGACGTTGACGTCGCCCAGGGTCGGGTCGCGGGTGACTTTCTCGTCGGTGGACTGCGCCGTGGAGTTGCCGGCGCCGGCCGATTCGAAGGTGCTCTCGCGGTACACCACCGGGGCGTTTATGTCGAACTGCCAACGGTTGTTCCAGTTGTAGCGGCCGGTGAGGTCCAGGGTCCAGTTGTCGGCGTTGATGTTGTCCACGCCGATGTTGCCCAGGAAGATCGTGTCCAGCGCCAGGAAGCCGTTGAGGATGAGCTGCTTGGTGTCGTAGTGGGTGTAGGTGATGCCCGTCTCGACGCTAAAGGTGCCGTTGCCGAAGAAGCCGCTGGCCTCGTCGTAGAGGTTCTCCACGCTCTTGGGCGGGCTGGCGTCGTCCTTGAGCGACTCGCCGTAGGAGCTGCCGCTGGCGGCCACGGTGTTGCCGGTGCCCGGCGGTGTGGGCTTGCCGGTGGAGGTGACCAGGCGCCTGGGCTGGGCGGGCGAGGCCGGCGCCTCCTCGACCTGGCGGACCCGTTGCTCGAGCACCATCAGCGCATTCTGCTGGGCCTCGTAGCGCTGGCGAAGTTCGAGCAGTTCCTGCTTCAACGCCTCCACTTCGGCTTCCGTCGCCGCGGCGGCGAAGGGCGAGGGGAGTAAGGCGGATACACAGATTGCAGTGCCTAGCGAGAGCGATCGGTGCATGGCGCGCTGTCCTTGACGTGTAGGTGGGACCTCACGGTCGCACGCGGGGAAGCATCACATCCCCATGGTGCGAAGCCCTTTGAGCTGATCGAGATTGCAGTCCAGCGCTCCCGTCGACGGCATGTTGTTCTTCAGCACCACGGAGAGCTGCGCGAGGTTGCTGACGGCATTGTTCCCGCCCACCATCTGCGCGGCCTGGAGCAAGCCACCGGCGGCGAGTTGCTGCATCGCGACACCCTGGCCGTTGGCGTTGATCGCCATCTGCACGCCGCCGTTGCCGGGCGACACGCTGACGCTGCCGGCGCCGTTGCTGGCGACCACCGGGGCGGCCTCCAGTGGCGTGCCCTGCGGCGCGGCCAGGGGCGGTGCCTGGTCGGCTTCCTTGACGTCGATGCTGACGTGGTTGGAGGCGGTGTTGTAGTCGCCGGCGGCACGCACGCTCTGGGTGACCCCCTGGGTCTGGTTGAGACCGGCGCCACCGCTGACACTGCCGGTCCCCGCGGCCGGTGCGGCGCCGCTGCCTTTCTCGTCGATGGTGGAGACGTAGAACTGCGGTTTGAGGGTGGACTCCTGGACCTGCATGCTGACCCTGGCGCCGATGTTGTCGCCCACGGCGTTCTTCCAGGTACTGCTCATGACGATGCCGAAGCTGATGACGCGGCCGGGCATCACGTATTTGCCGCGAAGCTGGGCCAGTTCCTGATCCTTCAGCTCTATCGGCCTGAAGATGCTTTCCGCCTGGGCCGGCAGGCAGGCCGCCAGGCAGGTGGCGGCAAGCAGCGGGATCGCTTTCATGAGGGTTCTCCCCGGAAGGATTCCTCCCTTCCGTGCTGGTGCGGCCTCACAGGAAGTCGCTCTGGATGAAACCGAACTCCATGAGTTCCGCGTCCTTGACCGGGCTGAACGCATCGATGCGGTCCCTGGCGGTCAGCGGGTCGGGCGGGTTCATCAGGGCGTTGGCCTGCTGGTAGCCCGGGCCGATGACAGCGAAGATGATGCCGTTCCAGCCCTTGAGGAAATCGTCCTGGGTAAAGCGCTTGTGGCCCAGCACCGGGTCGCCGATGTAGACGTAGCCCTTGTAGGCGCGTTGCATCACGACGAAGTGCTTGTAGCCACGGATGTCCATCAGCACGATCACCGGGATCGTCAGCTTCTCCAGCGACGCCGCCGGGATGCGGTAGCCGCGGGCGCGCATGCCGATGCCTTCCAGGTAGGTCTTCATGTCCAGCATGGAGAATCCCTGGGTGCGCACCAGGTCCGGGTCGGCCCGGACCAGCATGCCCTTGATCACGAACTCTTCGTCCACGTCCAGCGCGTAGGCCTGTCGGAGGATGGTCGCCAGCGCGGCGGCGCCGCAGCTGAAGTCGGTCTTCTGCTGGACCAGGTTGCTGAACTTGCGCTCGCGGATGCTCTCGACGTGCTTGTAGGCCAACGATCCGCCGGGAAGGATGGCAAAGGGGAGTTGCGCGGCCTGCGTCGTGAGGCTGCACAGCGCGAGCAAAAGCAGGGCGGACGTACGCATGATCGTGACGCCTGGAGTGGCTTTGGAAAGAAGGAGGCTCCGTCGCCGGAGCCTCCGGTACGACGCCGTGTCGCTACAGGCAGGATTTGCAGCCTGCGGCGATGGACAGCGAGTTGCTCTGCTGGTTGCCGACACCGGCCGCGACGTTGGCCCCGACATTACCCGACACGTTGTTCAGGGAATTGGTCAGGTTGGCGTCGTTCTTGACCGGGTCCTTCCAGCCGGTGGGAACCAGGACCTGGTAGGTCGCCTGTCCCTTGAGGTCGACGGTGCCGGCCTCGACGAAGAACAGCGGGTCCTTGTCGGTCTTGCCGCCGCCGTTGCGGCTGTCGTGCCCGCCATAGCCGGACTCGTCCACCACGTAGCCGGTGCCGGCGCCCTTGTAGGTGCCGTGGGCCTTGAAGTCGGACTTCAGGGTTTCCTTCTCGTACGTCAGGAAGGCGACGTTGCCCACCGTATTGCCCGTGGAGGTTTGCGTGGCGCCGCTGTAGGAATCGGCCGTGGCGCCACCGGAGACGGCGGCGGCCATGTCGTTTTTCTGTTGGTTGTAGTTGCCGGCGGCGACGTTGATGCCGATGTTGCCCGAGGCTCCGTTGGCCGAGTTGTTAAGCGTCGCCTTGTTGGTGGTGGAGAGGTTGAGGGCGGTGTTGCCGGTGTTGGTCTGGGTGACCTCCGTCGAGGCGTGGGCGTAGCCGAAGATGAATTTCTCATCCGCGGTGGCCAGGGCGGCAGCGTTGGCCTGCTGGTTCAGGTCGCCGCCGGCCACGTTGACACCCACGTTGCCGGATGCGCTCCCCAGCGATCCGTCCACGTTCGCGGTGTTCTTCGTGCCCATGTTGACGACGGTGTTGTCGCTGCTTTCCTGGGTGTCCTCCACGACGGCGCTGGCGCCGGCCTCGACCCTAGGGTCCTTGTAGGGATCGTATGGAGGCTTGGGTTGATGTTGTTCATGACCGTGGCCATTGCCGTGACCGTGACCATGCCCGTTGTTGTTACGGTTATCCGCGTGCACTGCTACAGCCATGACCGCTGCGACGGCGAAAACCAGTGGCTTGAGGGCCATTCTCGGTTTCATGGTGTATCTCCTTGCTGATTGGCGTGCTTAGTGTTTTTAGGAGTTGGCGTGGGTCAATCCGCGACCCGGATGCTCAGGGTGTTGGCAATGCGATTGCCCACCCCGGCGCTCTGGCTCATCTGCACCACGCCGCGGCTGCCGGCGAAGGCCTGGTCGCTGGTAACGACCTGCCGGCTGCCCGTGGCGGAGTGCATCGAGCCTGAGTTCACTGGCAGCGCGACGTTCTGCTGGGACAGCACGCTGTCATCGACGCTTTGCGGCACAGCGCTGACGCTGATGCGCATGGCGTTCACTTGCTGGTTGGCGGTGCCGGCGGCCTGGTTCACGCCCAGCGCGCCGCTGCCGTTGCTGAAGGCGTTGCCGGTGATGCGCGCGGACGCCGCCTGGCTCGGATCGACGGCGACGTTGACCGTCTGCCGGAACTGCGTGGTGGCCTGGGCGTTGCTGCCGATGGCGATGGCACGGCCGTTGGCCTGCTGCTGCGAGTCGCCGGCAGCCTGGTTGACGCTGGCGACGCCGCGGTAATTGCGCACGGCGCTGTCGATGCCGGCGCTGTTGACCGCGACGGCATCCTCGGCAAGGGCCGTGACGCAGCAGAACAGAAGGGGAAGGGTGAGCAGGCGGGCGTCCATCTCAGCGATCTCCGGTCAGCATGCGCAGGGGCGACAGACCTTGCTGCACGGTGCGGTTCACCGAGTTGGCAATCCCTGCGCCGCCACCCGCCGCGCCGGCGCCCAGGCTGTTGCCGTTGAGGCTCTGGTTGGCGCCGTTGTCCATGCCGACCAGTTGGCCGCCGGGCAGGATGTGCCGCTGCAGACTGGAGCCGCTGGTCACGCCGGCGAAGTCGCTGTCGCTGAGCTCGGCGTTGCCGGTCTGGCGCACGACCTGCTCGGAGATGTTCGGGTTGACGGTGACCGGGTGCGGATCGGGAATGTCCGTCGGCCGGGTGGCGACGCGCGGCTGCACCTGGCGCTGCAGGACGATGGTGCCGTCGCCGGCGTGCGCGGGCGGTAGCAGCGGTACGCTGGCCGCGCTGCACGCCAGCGTGAACAGCAGGCCGACTGTCCGTGTGTCCATGTTCCCCATGATGGCGGTTCCTTCTTGGTGCGCTGAGCCCTGATCAGCGGTTCCAATGTGGAGCAGGGGACGTGCCGCTTTTGATCCGCTTTTGAGAATCAATGACATGGCGTTGCGCCATGCGAGCCATCGCGGCGCGCGTGTCTCGGCGCCGTTACAGCGCCCGCGGGCAAAACCCGCGCGAAGGCCCTGGCACGGGGGCCGTATCGGCAAGGCGGAGAATTCTGTTGCGCTCCTGATACAGGGCGCGGGCGGGGAGGGCTCGACGCAGCACCCGTCTGCGTTTGCGCAGCGCCGGGTGTTTCGCCGGGCTAACACGAACAAGGGATTGGTATCGTTTCGGGTACGTGCGTGCCGCCGGCTTTTCAGGGCAATAGGCATTCTGCATGATGGCGCGAACCCGGCCGGATCACCGCTGTCTGCATCTGCCTGGCGGGTGGAACGCAAAGCCTTTTTGCCGAAGTGCCAACACCGCCACTGCCAGTGCCGAGTTCGAGAAATTTTTGTGAATTTCGTAGCGCCCGACGGCCAATGCTTTAGCATGCCGACGCCGCTGCGGCGCCCATGGCGCCAGGAGCAGGCAGCGGAGCAACAATCATTAGAAGTGTGCGAGCCAGCGTGCCTCGCGGGGGAAGTATATGGATCTGTGGAGCGCCTTTCAGGCCTTCATTCTTGGCGTCGTCGAGGGGCTTACCGAGTTCCTGCCGATCTCCAGCACCGGTCACCAGATCATCGTGGCAGACCTCATCGGCTTTGGCGGCGAACGTGCCGAAGCCTTCAACATCATCATCCAGCTGGCGGCGATCCTCGCCGTGGTCTGGGAGTTCCGCCGCAAGATCCTCGACATCGTCTGCGGCCTGCCCACCCAGCGCAACGCGCAGCGCTTCACGGTCAACCTGCTGATCGCCTTCTTCCCGGCCGTGGTGCTGGGCGTGGCGTTCGCCGACTACATCCACCACTACCTGTTCAACCCGATCACCGTGGCGGTGGCCCTGGTGGTGGGCGGCGTGATCATGCTCTGGGCGGAAAGGCGCCAGCACGTGATCCAGGCCGAGAGCGTCGATGAGATGAACTGGAAGCACGCGCTGAAGGTCGGCTGCTGCCAGTGCCTGGCGCTGATCCCGGGCACCTCGCGTTCCGGCGCCACCATCATCGGCGGCCTGCTGTTCGGCCTGTCGCGCAAGGCCGCCACGGAGTTCTCCTTCTTCCTGGCGATGCCGACCATGGTCGGTGCCGCGGTGTACTCCGGCTACAAGTACCGCGATATCTTCCAGCCCGCCGACCTGCCGGTGTTCGCCGTCGGTTTCGTCACCTCGTTCATCTTCGCCATGATCGCGGTGCGCGGGCTGCTCAAGTTCATCGCCAACCACAGCTATGCGGCCTTCGCCTGGTACCGTATCGTGTTCGGCCTGCTGATCCTGGCGACCTGGCAGTTCGCCCTGATCGACTGGAGCAGCGCCAAACCCTGATCCGATTGCGAGTGAACGTGGAAAAGAACGGCACCATCAGCCGCTGGGACGATGACAAGGGCTTCGGCTTCATCCATCCCCAGGCCGGCGGCAAGGAAGTCTTCCTGCACATCTCCGACTTCCGCGGCGACCGCCGCCCGGAAGCGGGCGACCAGGTCCGCTATGTCGAGGGCACCGGCAAGGACGGCCGCCCGCGCGCCGCTCACGCACGCCTGGCGGGGCTGGCCATCGATACCCCGGCAATTCGCCGCAAACCCGCGCCGGCGGCCACCCGTGAACGGGTGCGCAGCGGCCGCGAAGTGGCCTTCCCCAGCGCACCGAAAACCTCGCTCAACCGGGCGCTGGCGATCCTCGCCGCGCTGCTGGTGCTGCCCGTCATCGGCTCGCTGCTCTGGCTGCGAGATGCCTACGTCGTCTGGTTCCTGCTGCTCTATCCGGTCTTCAGCGTGCTGGCATTCTTCGCCTACTGGCGCGACAAGCGCAGTGCCGAGCGCAATGAATGGCGTACCCCGGAACAGAGCCTGCATCTGCTGGAACTGCTCGGCGGCTGGCCCGGCGCCTACCTCGCGCAGCAGGTGTTCCGCCACAAGACGCGCAAGGTTTCCTTCCAACTGGTGTTCTGGGCCATCGTCGTGCTGCACCAGCTGTTCTGGATCGACTGGCTCAGCGGCGGCCGCCTGCTGGGCTGGATCGCTGCGCTGATGGGGCTGGGCACCCACCCGGCGTAAGCGCCTCGCCGGGAGAACGACCGGTCAGACCGGCCAGTCGTCCTTGGAAAAGCCTTCCTCCAGATAATCCAGCAACGCCCGCACCGCCGGCAGAACGCCGCGCCGGTGCGGGTACACGGCCTGCAGATAGGCTTCCGGCTCGTTCCAGGCGGGCAGCACGCGCACCAGGCGGCCGTCCTCCAGCTCCTGGGTGCAGTAATGCAGGGGCAGGATCGTGACGCCCAGCCCCGCCAGCGCCACGTTCTTGCGCAGGTTGAAGTCCTCCACGGCCAGGCGCGCTTCGAACGCGACTTCCTTCACTTCGCCCTGCGGGCCGGTGAGCTTCATGTGCACGCGGCGGTCGCTCTCGATGGCGCCCAGCACGGGCAGGGTGGCCAGGTCCTCCGGGGTGCGCAGCTTGACGCCCTCAAGCAGCGCGGGCGCGGCCACCAGTGCGGTCTGCGCCCGGCGCAGGCGTCGCGAGATCAGCGACAGGTCCTCATCGCCCGGAGCACGCACCCGCAGCGCGACGTCGACACTTTCGTTGACCAGGTCGATGCGGCGGTTGGTCAGCATCAGCTCCAGGTTCACCTGCGGGTAGGCCGCCAGGAAGCCCGGCAGCATCTCGTTGAGGGACGTTTCCGCCAGTGCCACCGGGCACGACAACTTCACCCGTCCGCGCGGCTCGGCGCTCAGTTGCGCGGCCACTTCGTCGGCCATTTCCGCTTCCACCAGCATCGCCTGGCAGTGCCGGTAATACCGCTCGCCCAGGTCGGTAAGGGCCAGTTTGCGCGTGGTGCGTTGCAACAGGCGCACGTTCAGGCGCGCTTCCAGCTCCGCCACGCGCCGCGACAGGCGGGATTTCGGCAAGCCCAGCAGGCGCCCGGCCGCCGCGAAGCCGCCGGCCTCCACGACTTTGGCGAAATAGAAAAGGTCGTTGAGGTCCTGCATGGGATTGTCCTACTGGTGAGACGAATCATTGCATTTTTGCCGACTTATCTCGAATTGGCTACATGCGTAGTCTTGCCACCAACGACGAATTCCTCCGCCAAACCACTTGGCCCCTTTCCCGGAGAACACAGATGAAACTGCTGCACATCGATTCCAGCATCCTCGGCGACAACTCCGCTTCCCGCCAACTGAGCGCCGAACTGGTCGCCGCCTGGGCTGCTGCCGAGCCGGGCGTTGAAGTGACCTACCGCGACCTGGCCGCCGACGCCATCAGCCACCTGTCCTCCGCCAGCCTGGTAGCCGCCGGCACCCCGGCTGAACTGCGCGACGCCGCGCAGAAGCACGAAGCCGCCCTGGGCGAGCAGAGCATCGAAGAATTCCTCGGTGCCGACGCCATCGTCATCGGCGCGCCGATGTACAACTTCTCCATCCCCAGCCAGCTGAAGGCCTGGATCGACCGCATCGCCGTGGCCGGCAAGACCTTCCGCTACACCGAGAACGGCCCGGAAGGCCTGGCCGGTGGCAAGAAAGTGATCATCGTTTCCACCGCGGGCGGCATCCATGCCGGCCAGCCGACCGGCATCGCCCATGAGAACTACCTGGAACTGGTGCTGAACTTCCTCGGCATCACCGACATCGAGGTGGTCCGCGCTGAGGGCCTGGCCTACGGCGACGAACCGCGCCGCAACGCCATCGCCGGCGCCCAGGCGAGCATCGCCAGCCAGTTCGCCGCTGCCTGAGCTGCACTGCCGTAAAAAAGCCCCGCACTGCGGGGCTTTTTCATTGGCCGTCCGTCCGCTGGTTCGAACGTCCGAAAACTGGCGCGTACTATGCAGATATTTCCGTTAGGCGGTGCCCGGCGGCTTTTTTTCCTGCAACAAGTCCCCGTGGTGCCTGATCAGGAGTCGTATCGGGACGGACTGCACCATGGCGAGGCGGCTGCTCTGGGTTCTCTTGCTCGTTACTTTCGGTACCGTGTTCAGTACCCCTGGCTGGGCGGCGCCCGGCTGGAACGTGGGGTTCCACCGCCTGCAGGTGAGCGACCCGCTGGACCAGCAGCCGATGAAAGCCATCGCGTTCTATCCGACGCGGGCCGCCGAGCAGCCGATGCACCTGGGCAATTTCATCCTCGATGTCGCCTATGAGGGCCAGACGGCCAACGGCCGCTTCCCGCTGCTGGTGATCTCCCACGGCAACTACGGCACGCCGCTGGCCCACCGTGACCTCATCGAAGCGCTGGTGCGCAAGGGCTTCGTGGTGGTCGCGCTGCTGCACCCCGGCGACAATCTGCATGACCACAGCCGCCTGGGGGCGGTGAGCAATCTCTACGGGCGGCCGTTGCAGGTGTCCGAAACCCTCAGTGCCGCGCTGCTCGATCCGAAGGTCGCCAGCATCGTCGATCCGCGCAAGGTCGGGGTGATCGGCTATTCCGCTGGCGGCGAAACCGCGCTGATCCTCGCCGGCGCCCAGCCCAAACTGGACCGCCTGATCAAGTACTGCCAGCAGCGCCCGGACGACAGGGATGCGTGCAGCGAAAACGGCAAGGTGCGCGCCGATCGCAACGACCTGGCGCCCATGGCCGACCCGCGCGTCGGCGCCTTGCTGCTGCTGGCGCCGCTGAGCCTGATGTATGGCACCCATGAGCTGGAGGACGTGCGGGTGCCGGTGCTGATCTACACCGGCAACGACGACCACGTACTGGACTGGAAGAAGAATGCCGGCGCCCTGGCGCGCAAGCTGCCGCAGCCGGCGGACCTGCGGGTGCTGGACGGCGTCGGGCACGGCGTCTTCATGTCGCCCTGTTCCGAGGAGGAGGTGCAGGCGGACCTGTGCACCGATGGCCAGGATGCCGACCGAAAGATCATCCACCACGACCTGGCGGCCTCGGCGGCCCGGTTCTTCGATGAGAGTCTAGGCGGCGCAACGATGCAGACCTCCGGCCGCTGACCGCCTTGCCGACGACCGCCTTGTAGGAGCGAGCTTGCTCGCGAACAGGGCCACTCCTGCAACCAGACGCCTGGCTCGGGTTTGCCCTCACCCTAGCCCTCTCCCAGAGGGAGAGGGGACTGTTCGGAGCAGAAGGAATCCACCGCGTCAGCCGGCACGGACAGCTCCCTCTCTCTTCGGAGCGGGGCGCGCGAGAGGGCAGCTCTCGGTGCGATATCTCCTGTAGGAGCGGACCTTGTCCGCGAAATCCCCCTTGGCGGGCTCCGATCCTCGCAGCATCGCGCCCGTGTAGGAGCGGGCCCTGCCCGCGACACCGCCGGCAGGGCCGGCGTCAGGCGGGTTCGCTACACAACGCCAAAGAAAAAGCCCCGCATTGGCGGGGCTTTTTCATCGCTGCGTGGAAGCGATCAGACGATCACGCCCTGGCTGCGCAGGTAGTCGTCGTAGGTGCCGCTGAAATCGGTGACGCCGTTTTCCGACAGCTCGATGATGCGGGTCGCCAGGGAGGACACGAACTCGCGGTCATGGCTGACGAAGATCAGCGTGCCCGGGTAGTTTTCCAGCGCCAGGTTCAGTGCCTCGATGGATTCCATGTCCAGGTGGTTGGTCGGTTCGTCCATCACCAGCACGTTCGGGCGCTTGAGGATCAGCTTGCCGAACAGCATGCGACCCTGTTCGCCACCGGAAATCACCTTCACCGACTTCTTGATGTCGTCGTTGGAGAACAGCATGCGGCCAAGGGTGCCGCGCACCAGTTGCTCGCCGCCCTGGGTCCACTGGGCCATCCAGTCGAACAGGTTGTAGTCGTCCTCGAAGTCCTCGGCGTGATCCTGGGCGAAGTAGCCCACGTCGGCGCTGTCGGTCCACTTCACCTCGCCGGACGTCGGCGGCATGTCGCCGACCAGGGTGCGCAGCAGGGTGGTCTTGCCGATGCCGTTGGGGCCGATGATGGCGATGCGTTCGCCGGCTTCCACCTGCAGGCTGAGGTTCTTGAACAGATCCACGCCGTCGAAGCCCTGGCTGACCTTCTCCAGGGTCACCGCCTGGCGGTGCAGTTTCTTGTGCTGCTCGAAGCGGATGAACGGGCTGACGCGGCTGGAGGGCTTGACCTCTTCCAGCTGGATCTTGTCGATCTGGCGTGCGCGGCTGGTGGCCTGCTTGGCCTTGGAGGCGTTGGCCGAGAAGCGGCTGACGAAGGTCTGCAGTTCGGCGATCTGCGCCTTCTTCTTGGCGTTGTCCGACAGCAGGCGCTCGCGGGCCTGCTCGGCCGCGGTCATGTACTCGTCGTAGTTGCCCGGGAACAGGCGCAGCTCGCCATAGTCCAGGTCCGCCATGTGGGTGCAGACGCTGTTCAGGAAGTGACGGTCGTGGGAAATGATGATCATGGTGCTGTTACGCGCCGTGATGATGTTTTCCAGCCAGCGGATGGTGTTGATGTCCAGGTGGTTGGTCGGCTCGTCGAGCAGCAGCAGGTCCGGATCGGAGAACAGCGCCTGGGCCAGCAGCACGCGCAGCTTCCAGCCCGGAGCGACGGCGCTCATCGGGCCGAAGTGCTGTTCCAGCGGAATGCCCAGGCCCAGCAGCAGCTCGCCGGCGCGGGATTCGGCGGTGTAGCCGTCGAACTCGGCGAACTGGACTTCCAGCTCGGCCACGGCCATGCCATCTTCCTCGCTCATCTCCGGCAGCGAGTAGATGCGGTCGCGCTCGGCCTTGACCTTCCACAGTTCCTCGTGACCCATGATCACGGTGTCGATCACGCTGAAGTCTTCGTAGGCGAACTGGTCCTGGCGCAGCTTGCCCAGACGCACGCCGTTTTCCAGCATGACCTGGCCGCTGGAAGGCTCCAGCTCACCGCCGAGGATCTTCATGAAGGTGGACTTGCCGCAACCGTTGGCGCCGATCAGGCCGTAGCGGTTGCCGTTGCCGAACTTGACGGAAACGTTTTCGAACAGCGGCTTGGCGCCAAACTGCATGGTGATATTCGCAGTGGAAATCAACTGGGTAACCCTTGGCTGGAACATGGTGCGCGCCGGGCGCGAACGGCGCGGGCGGGCAGGGAAGGCGGGCGCTGAAGTGCGCTTCCGACAAAGCCGCCTATTATGCCACAGGCCGGGGCCGGCGTGCATGTTTGCCGCTGTAGCGCCCGTTATTCGGGCGTGCGACGGTATCAGACAGTTGAAAGCCGCCAGTGTCCTGCATCAGAATTCGGTGTTCAGAATTCTGGTGGGGGCTGTATGAAAATCCTTAACGCTCAACATTCGCTCAAGCAGTACCTGGAGCAAGTCAGCGGCAAGCTGATCACCGTGGTCTCGGCCTCCGCCAGTGAAACCGAGTCACTGATCCAGACCCTGGTGGAGAAGGGCAATCGCCTGGACCTGCTGGTGGGCACCATCAACTCCTTCACCTCGCCGGACTTCATCGATTTCTGCGTTCGCGATGCCGGCGCCGATGTCACCCTGCACGTCGATTTCCGCGCGCAGAACAGCGTGCACTGGAAGCTGATCCTGATCGAGCCCGACGTGGTCATCCTGGGTAGCGCCAACTTCACCGAGATCGGCCTGAGCCTGACCCGCGACAGCTGCACGGTGATCCAGGACGCGGCGCTGTACGCCGACTACCTGGCGCGCGTCAGCGAGATCAAGGGCATGCCGGGCGTGGTGCTGGGCGAGGACTCGCCAGCCTTCGACGAGCAACTGGAGGAGTACCGCCAGAGCCATCGCCGCGTGCAGGCGAGCCTGGCGCGCAGTGCGCAGTACCTGGACGGCGAAAGCTGGCTGGGCGATGAAACCAACCAGAGCATTCCGCTGTTCATCTGGTACAGCGACCATTCCGATGACTCCGAGGAAAAGGCCGAAGCCTTCCTGCGCGCCAGCAGCGACGGCGTGGCCTGGGACGACGTGCGCGAGTTCTTCACCTACGAATGCGCCGAGGGCGTGCTGCCGTACGAAGAGGGCGACATGGTGCTGACCGCGCGCTGCAACGGCACGCACATCGCCTTCTACACCTTCGACCGCATCCTCTACCGCGATGGCACCTACTACATCTACTCGTACCGCAAGAAGCGCTACACCCAGCCGTTCAAGCTGGAGGACGCGAAAGAGCGCCTGCGCGATGTCATCCCCGACTGGTACGAGGAAATGCGCACCTCGCTGAACCGCCACGACATCAACAGCGTGGTGCGCTGACGCAGTAACCGTTCATCGGCGCGCAGCACGTGACCCGACGGTCGCGCGCTGCGCGGCTTGGCATTTTGCACGATGCCGACTAGCATCCTGCCAGTATCTCGACGTCGCATGCCGTTCGTGCGTGAGCCCGTCAGAAACCTGTCAGGAGGCAAAGGATCATGCCGCCACTTCCCCCCGATGAAGTCCCCGTTCGCCGCCGCATGCGCTGGCATTGGCGGTTGTTGACGCTGAAGATCTACATCCTCTCGGTATTCCTGCTGGCCTGTATGCTGGGCGGCAGCGCGATGCTGTTCCTCAATGTGCTCAACGACACGCTCGATCCGGCCCAACGCCTGGGCTCCTTCCTGGCGGGCGGTCTGATCCTGCTGCTGTGCCTGCACATCCTGCGCATGGCGTTGCCGCCGATGCCGTGGCTGGGCCGGCGGCGCAGCCTGGAATAAGCGCCTGAACGAAAAACGCCCCGGGGCAGCGATGCCCCGGGGCGTTTTGTGTCGAGCCTGCTCAGGTCATCAGAAGATGTTGACCGGGTACTCGACGAAGACGCGCACTTCGTTACCGTCGTCGTTGTAGGAGCGGGCGTCGTTGGACACGCGCAGCCAGGAACCGCGCAGCTTGACCGACAGGTCCTTGGCCGGGCCGCTCGGTACGACGTACTTCAGCTGGTTGAAGATTTCGCGCTCTTTGCCGTTGCTGGTCTCGGCGGTCTTGATGTTGTCGCCGTAGACGTAGGCCACGGTGTAGCTCAGGCCCGGGACGCCGTATTCGGAGAAGTCCAGGCTGTAGCTGCCCTGCCAGGAGCGCTCGTCCTCGCCGTTGAAGTCCGACCAGTAGGAGTTGGCCAGCCAGATGGTGGTGCCGCCGTCGCCCAGGCCGCCCTGGTTCTGGTACCAGCCGTAGTTGTAGCCGGAATCGCCGTTGTTGCGCTGGTGCGCGACCATGAAGGTGTGCGCGCCGATGTTGTAGGCGGCCGACAGGCTCCAGATGGTGTTCTTGGTGCCGTCGATGCCGTTGTCGGCAGCGAAGTCTTCGTTGACGCGGGTGCGGTAGCCGTTGAAGTCCAGGGTCAGGGACTGCTTGTCGGCGACCGGGATGACGTAGTTCAGGTTCATGTACTGCTTGCGGGCGACGTCTTCGCTCTCGTAGCCGTACAGCGAGCCGCTGAAGTTGTCGGTGAACTTGTAGCTGCCGCCGAACACGTCGATGCGCTTCAGGCCGCCGCTGTCACGCCCTTCGGCGCTCTTGCGGGTTTCCGAGGTGAAGCGGCCGACGTTCAGCTCCAGGCCTTCGATCTCCTTGGAGGTGATCAGGGTGCCGGTGAAGCTTTCCGGCAGCAGGCGGGAGTTGTCGTAGCTGAGGATCGGCAGGGCGGGCATCTGGTCGCCGTACTTGATCACGGTGTTGGAGAAGCGCGCCTTCACCGCGCCACCGGCGCGGGCCAGGTCGTTGGCGGCTTCGCCGCTGTCGCCCTGCTTGAAGAAGTCGATGCCGGCAGCGCCGCTCTTGCCCTGGCCGCCGTCCAGGCGCAGGGCGTACATGCCGAACGCGTCAACGCCGAAACCCACGGTGCCCTGGGTGAAGCCGGAGGTGAAGGTCGCGGTGGCGGCCTGGCCCCACTCGGCCTTGTCGTCGCGGCCATGCTTGTAGTCGCGGTTCATGTAGGCATTGCGGAAGAACAGGTCCAGATGGCTGTCTTCGGTGAAGCCCTTGGCGGTGGACTGGTCTTCGGCCATGGCGGCGGTCGACGCGAGGATCCCCAGTGCGAGCAGACTGATCCGGTGGTTCAGCATCTTGATTTCCTTAATGGTGCAGCGCCAGCGAACAGATAGAAAAAAGCTCTCCGCCCCGAAGTGCGTGAACGGGGTAGGGGAGTCTGTGCTGGCCTATTCTTTTGGTTGTATTCGGGGCGTGGTCGCCCCGGCGCCGCCGGATCATAACAGAGGATCGAACTTTTTCGTCCAGCCCCTGTCACGCGGCGGTCATATTGATCTGATCAACGGCGATGCCCGCCGGATCAAGGGCGCTCGCTGCCAATGGGCGCAGTCGCGGCGAAATGCCGCGCGACATCGGTCACGTCTGGCCTCAGGAGCGCTGATACAGCCAGAGGCTGAGTATCAGTCCGCTGAATGCCGCGAGCGCGGCGCAGAGGAAGATGGTGCCGAAGCCAAAGCCATTGGCAACGGCGCCCATCAGCGGCCCGGTGATGCCCAGGGACACGTCGATGAACAGCGAGTAGGCGCCCAGCGCCGCGCCGCGATTGGACGCTGGCACCAGGCCGACCGCTTCCACGCCTAGCGCGGGGAATACGAGGGAGAAGCCGAAACCGGTCAGCGCTGCGCCGGCCAGGGCGATCCACGGCGTTGGGGCGCTCCACAGCAGGAGCAGGCCGAGGCTTTCCACCGACAGGCAGGCAATGGCGACGCGGAAGCCGCCGTGGCGGTTGATGGCATTGGCGAAGATCAGCCGCGCGCCGATGAAGCAGCCGCCGAAGGCGGTCAGGCAGTAGACCGCGTCCTTCCAGCCCAGGCTGGCGTAGTACAGGGTGATGAAGGTGGCGATGGTGCCGAAGCCGATGCCACCCAGCGCCAGGCCCATGCCGTGGGGGAATACGCGGCCGAGCACGTGGTGGAAGGGCATCCGCTCGCCGTGGACCAGCGCGGCCGCGCGTTTGGGCCAGGCCAGGGCGAAGCCGAGTGCGGCCAACAGCACCACGCTGCCACCCAGGCTGGCCAGCCCGAGCTGGCCGACCATCAGCACGCCCAGCGGTGCGCCGATGGCAAGGGCGCCATAGCTGGCGATACCGTTCCAGGAGATCACTTTGGCGGTATTCGCCGCACCCACGCGGTCGATTCCCCAGGCGATCGAGGCGCTTCCTACCAGGCTTTCGGACGTGCCCAGCACCAGGCGCGCGACCATCAGCAGTCCGAGGCTGATCCACGGCAGGCCCTGCGTGGCCCAGGAGCCCAGCATCAGCGCACCGCTGCCGGCGCAGCCGAGCATGCCGTAGAGCACCGCACGCTTGGGGCCGAGGGTGTCGATGACCTTGCCGGCGTACGGCCGGGTGAGCAGGGTGGCGAGGTACTGGATGCTGATGACCAGGCCGGCCATCACCGAACCGAAGCCCAGGTCGCTGTGCACGTAGCCGGGCAGCACCGCCAGCGGAATGCCGATGGTCAGGTAGGCAATGAAGGTGAAGAGGACGACGGACACCACCTGCAGGGTGGTGGACGAGGACGAGCGGGAATCGGCGGACATGTGCAGCGGTTCGGTACGGCGGGTGGTCCTACATGATGGACCGCGCAGGGCCTGTAGGAAAGCTAGCTAACGAACTACTTTTCCTGTGCTGGCGGATCCGCTCCTACGCTCAGGTCGGGCGCGAACGTGTAGGAGCGGGCCATGCCCGCGATCACGGGCATGGCCCGTTCCTACAAGATCTTGCCGCCAACGGGGCGCAGCACCTGTAGGAGCGAGCTTGCTCGCGAACGCTTTTCTTCGGTGAGCATCGAGATTGTTACGGTTCGCGAGCAAGCTCGCTCCTACATAAAAGCACCAACCCCAGGCAGCGGGGCTTCAGACCCGGCGGAAGAGGGTGGGGTAATCGATCACCAGGCCGTCGTCATCCACTGTCAGCAGCGCCTGAAAGTTCGTGCCCTCCAGGTTTTCGTAGCGGTAGTGATGGGCATCGAGGCGCGTGTAGCCCTGGCGCATCCGGACGGGTTTCAGCTTCGGTGCTTCCACGTAGACCACCGCCAGTTCGCGGCGCTCGTTGTCGGCCAGTTGCAGGCGGCGAATGGGGAAGGTGTTGGTGAATGGCGAGGGCCATATGTCGATGTCCAGGCAACCGTCCAGCTCGGGCAGTGCCTGGCCTTCGCCGGTGCGCCAGTGTCCCTCGCCATCGGTCAGCAGGTGCAACGGATGCGTGCCGCGGGCGCTTTCCACGCACAAGCGTGCCTCCCGCAGGCGCCAGTGGTCGTCCCATTCCAGCTGGTAGTCGAGCTGATAGGACGGCCCACCCGCCTCGTCGATGGCGCGCAACTGACTGTCGGCACGCCGCTTGCCCAGTTGCAGCGATTCCCAGCTGGCGGTCGGTGCGTGCCAGATGCCTTCCCAATTCAGCGTGCGCATCAGGGCGCCTCCAGTACGAGGCCGAGGCGCTGGCGCTTAGGCAGGCGGGC
Source organism: Pseudomonas sp. NY15437 (assembly GCF_048068435.1). Taxonomy (NCBI): domain Bacteria; kingdom Pseudomonadati; phylum Pseudomonadota; class Gammaproteobacteria; order Pseudomonadales; family Pseudomonadaceae; genus Pseudomonas; species Pseudomonas sp. NY15437. Next base: position 185,099 of record NZ_JBLUQC010000008.1, on the reverse strand, counting down.
AACCACCAGTTGGTGCGAGCGGGTCAGCGCCTCGCGCAGTTCGGCGTCGCCCATGGGGTAGGGGCGCTGCATGGCGATCCAGAAGGCTCGCGCCAAGTAGGGCGCCGGGCGGATGCCGGGGCGGTCGACGTAGCCCAGGAACAGCTCCGGGCCGACCTTGAAGGCCAGGCCGCCGTTGCCGCTGTCGAGGAAGTCGAGGATGGCGAACATCTTGTTGCCGGCCACCGAAAATACCCGGTTGCTGCCCCACTTGATGTCTTCGCGGGCGCCGGGCAGGTCCAGGCAGAAGCGGGCGATCTGTTGCGGCGTCATGGGCGTTCCTTCGTTCGGTCGCGTTCTGTTCAGGCGCGCATGGGATCAGTCACGGAAATAGACTTCGACCAGATGGTAGCCGAACTGGCTTTTCACCGGCCCGTGCACCACGCCGACCGGCTTCTTGAAGATCACCTGGTCGATGCTGCGGACCATCTGGCCGGGGCGCACTTCGCCCAGGTCGCCGCCACGCTTGCCGGAAGCGCAGGTGGAATGCTTGCGCGCCAGGGCGGCGAAGTCCTCGCCCTTGGCCAGGCGCTGCTTGATCTGCTCGGCTTCGGCGGCGGTCTTGACCAGGATGTGGCGGGCCATGGCGACGGGCATTGGTTCGTGTCCTTCAATGAAAGCGTCTGGGCGGCATTGTACGGCAGCAGTGATGCAGGTCGCATTTCGCGATGGGTTGCATTGTCTGGCGTAGGAGCGCTCCATAGAGTCAATAAGCAAATTCTTATTTATAGGACGCTGCTTGCAGACAGCGTCCGCCGCCACCTTGCGTACGGATGCAGTTCAATGGATATCCAAGCGATGCTCAAGATCCTGGCCACCCAGGATGGTTCGGATCTTTACCTCTCCACCGGTGCGCCGCCCTGTGCCAAGTTCAACGGCGTGCTCAAGCCGCTGACCAACGAACCGATGAAGGCCGGTGACGTCGCCCGAATCGGCTATGGGCTGATGGACGAGGAGCAGCGCGCGGAATTCGACCGTGAGCTGGAGATGAACCTGGCGATTTCCGTCGCAGGTGTCGGCCGTTTCCGTATCAACCTGTTCAAGCAGCGCAACGAAGTGTCCATCGTGGCGCGCAACATCAAGCTGGACATCCCGCTGTTCGCCGATCTGAAACTGCCCGATGTGCTGCTCAAGGTGGTCATGGAGAAGCGCGGCCTGGTGCTGTTCGTCGGCGGCACCGGCTCGGGCAAGTCCACGTCGCTCGCGGCGCTGATCGACCACCGCAACCGCAACAGCGGCGGCCACATCATCACCATCGAAGACCCGATCGAATACGTGCACCGGCACCGCAAGTCGATCATCAACCAGCGCGAGGTGGGCGTGGACACCCGCAGCTTCCACGCCGCGCTGAAGAACACCCTGCGCCAGGCGCCGGACGTGATCCTGATCGGCGAGATCCGCGACCGCGAGACCATGGAGCACGCCCTGGCCTTCGCCGACACCGGCCACCTGGCGATCTCCACACTGCACGCGAACAACGCCAACCAGGCGCTGGACCGCATCATCAACTTCTTCCCCGAGGAGCGTCGGCCGCAGTTGCTCAATGACCTGGGCAACAACCTCAAGGCTTTCGTCTCCCAGCGGCTGGTGCGTACCCAGGACGGCAAGCGGCGTGCGGCGGTCGAAGTACTTCTGGGCACGGCGACCATCAGCGACATCATCAAGCGCGGCGATTTCAGTTCGATCAAGGAGATCATGGACAAGTCCCGCGCGCTGGGCATGCAGACCTTCGACCAGGCGCTGTTCGACCTGGCGGTGGAAGGCGCGATTACCGAGGAAGAGGCGGTGAAGAATGCCGACTCGGCGAACAACCTGCGTCTGAAGCTCAAGCTGTACAAGGACAACCCTGGCAGCGCGGCTACTCCCGCAGCCGCCAAACCCGCCGCGCCGGCTCCGGCCGCACCGCCCGTGACCACGCCACCGGTGGAAGCCTCCAGTTGGGGGCTGGAACTGGCGCTGGAAGAAATCGAAGCGGAAGACGCCGAGAAGCCGGCCGGTTGATGATTCGCCATCGATAGAAAAAGCCCCGGCATGCCGGGGCTTTTTTCATGGGGAGGGAAGTCCCTGTAGGAGCGGGCCATGCCCGCGACAGGCGCAGCACGGACAGTTCCATTGAGCGCTGAACGTCGCCCTTGCCGACGGGTCGCGGGCATGGCCCGCTCCTACAGGGGGTGCATCGGCTCGCCGGATTACAGCAGCGACAGCGGATAGCTGATGATCAGCCGGTTCTCGTTGAAGCTGTTGGTGCTGCCCCAGTCGCGGCGCATGGTGGAATTGCGCCATTTGACGTTCAACGTCTTGAAGGTGCCGCTCTGCACGGTGTAGGCCAGCTCGCTCTCGCGTCCCCACTCGCTGCCGTCGTCGGTGCTGGCGTTGTGCACGTTGCTGCCATGGATGTAGCGGTTCATCAGGGTCAGGCCGGGCACGCCGAGCGCGGCGAAGTCGTAGTCGTGGCGCAGTTGCCAGGAGCGTTCCTTCGCGCTTTCGTAGCTGGCGGTGTAGCTGTCATTGGCCAGGGTGCCACCGCTGGTGCCGTTGACACGGAACCACTCGTCCTCGCCCATGACCTTCTGCAGGCCGAGATAGAAGGTGCTCGCGCCGTATTTGACCGAGAACATTCCGGAGAAGGTGCGGTTGTCCAGGTCGCCGGCCCGGGCGCTGCCATCCTCCTTGCCCCAGAAGTAGCCGATATTCGCACCGAGCACCCAATTGCCCACGGGCTGGCTGTGCTGCAGTTGCAGGTACTGCTGCTGGTAGATGTCCTTCAGCTGCGCATTCCACAGGCCCACCAGGGTGCGGTCGCCATTGAAGCGGTATTCGCCACCGGCAAAGTTGAAGCGGTCGGAGGTGAACGCCGGGCGGTTGAACAGCGACATGTCTTCCAGGCTGGCGTCGTTGCGCGGGCTGTTCTGGCGGAACTGGCCGCCGTAGAGGGTCAGGCCGTCGATTTCCTTCGACGTGACCTGGGCGCCCTGGAAGGTCTGCGGCAGCGAGCGGCCATCGTCGGAACGCAGGATCGGCAGCACCGCCATCCATTCGCCGACCTTGAGTTCGGTCTTCGACACCTTGGCCTTGCCAGCCAGCGCCAGGCGGCCGAATTCGTCGGCAGGGCGGCCGTCGTCGTGGGTCGGCAGCAACTGGGTGCCGGCGGTGCCCTTGCCGCCGTCGAGCTTGAGGCTGTAGAGGCCGAGCACGTCCAGGCCCAGGCCCACCGTGCCCTGGGTGTAGCCGGAGCGGGCGTCGAGAATGAAGCTCTGGGTCCACTCCTCGGCCTTGTTCTGCCGGGCGGTGCCGACGTAGTCGCGGTTCATGTAGAAGTTGCGCAGCAGCAGGCTGGCCTTGGCATCCTCGAGGAAGCCGCCTTCGCCAGCCTGGGCGAGAGCGGGCAGGACGGGCAGCAGGCAGGCGCTGATGGTGAAGTGGGGCAGGTGGCGGAGCATGGGTGTTCCCTCGGCATTCTTGTCGTTGTTCGGGCGAACGGGGGCCTCCGCGGAGCTCTGTCGGGAGCGGCGGATAGCGATGCAGACGTGGTCAGCGAGCGCGGATCAGGCGATCAGCCAGGCGCGACGGGGATGCGAGGAGGGGAGCTTGGGGCGATGCACGCGCGGCGGCATGCGAGGGTGAGCATGAGCATGTGAACGGACCTTTCTTATAGTTGTTGGCGCCGCATCGAGGCGGCGGCTGGGGCCATAGTGGTGCGCGCGCAGGGCGCGCCGCAATTCGCCCGAGGCATAATTGTTCGCTGTTCGAACACCAATTAACCAAACGGAACATTCCTCGCGCGCCATTGCGCGTAGGATGACCCACACAATGCTGGGCGGGACGTGTATCGCCCGGCCTTCCAGCGGACCCGCGAGGTGCTCCGGCCGCGGCGTGGCGGATTCTTTCTGCGCTGCGTCCTGCTAGGCTGTCGTGCTCCTCGTGTCTGCCGCACCTGCCTTGTGAATCCCTGAGTCGATGAGTACCCGCCAATCGCCGCTGTCCGGCGCCCACCAGCCCTTCAAGGGCATCCTGCTCATCGTCCTGGCGACGTTCCTGTTCTCCAGCCACGACGCGTTGTCCAAGTACCTGGCGAGCATCTATCCCATCGTCATGGTGGTGTGGGCGCGTTATGTGGTGCATACGCTGCTGATGGCGGGCATCTTCCTGCCGCGGGCGGGCCTGGCGGTGCTGCGTACCCGCCGTCCCTTCCTGCAGACGGCCCGCGCGCTGTGCCTGCTGGGCACCAGCTTCCTGTTCACCACCGGGCTGCAGTACATCCCGCTGGCCGAGGCGACGTCGGTGAACTTCCTCGCGCCGTTGCTGGTGACGGCGTTGTCTGTGCCGCTGCTGGGAGAGCGGGTGACGGTGGGGCAGTGGGCGGCGGTGATCGTCGGCTTCATCGGTGTGCTGATCATCGTCCACCCCGGCGGCGAACTGTTCACCCCGGCGGTGTTGCTGCCGTTTGGCTCGGCGCTGTTCTTCTGTTTCTACCAGCTGCTGACCCGCAAGCTCAGCCAGGTGGACAGCCCGACCACCAGCAACTTCTTCGCCGGCCTGTGCAACACCCTGGTGGTCAGTGCGCTGGTGCCGTTCTTCTGGCAATGGCCGGGGCTGGTTCATGGCCTGATGATGCTGGCCCTGGGCACCTGCGGGATGACCGCGCACCTGTTCCTGACCCAGGCCTTCAAGCATGCCGCCCCGGCGCTGCTGGCGCCGTTCAGCTATTGCCAGATCGTCTTCGCCGGGCTGCTCGGCTTCGTGATCTTCGGCCATACGCCCGAGCCGTCTGCGCTGCTGGGTATCGCGGTGATCTGCGGCAGCGGGCTGGCGGCGGCGTGGTTGCAGAGCCGCAGAAAATAGCTTCCAGCCTGTAGGAGCGAGCTTGCTCGCGAACAGCCCAGCAATGGAGTCGCCGGAGAATCCGTTCGCGAGCAAGCTCGCTCCTACAAAAGCCGGGGTTACTCGATCTCGAACAATCCGTGGCGGATCGGCCCGACCTGCAGGCGCTGGCGCACGTCGTCGTCGATGCGCGGGTCGTCCGGCTGGTACAGCTTCACCTGGCGGTAGGCGCTGATGCGGTTGATCTCCGGCCCGAGGTATTCCCAGACCACGCGGGTGCACGCCGGTGTGCGCCGGTCGCCGCTGGAGACGCCGGTCTTCAGTCCGTTGAGGCGGGTGATGCGGCTCTTGAAGCTGGGGATGAGGATGGTCTGGCTCATCTCGTTGACCGTGAGCGACTCGTAGTCGAGCAGGAACACCCGGTCCTGCAGCTGGAAGGCCGCGCCCAGGTAGCGGCAGCGCACCCAGTCTTCGGCCTGCACGTCGGTGCTGCTGGAGCGCTCCTGACGCTCCTGGCGCTCGAAGAGGAAATTGCCGTCCTGCTCGTACAGGTGCACCAGCGACAGCAGGATCGAGCCGGGCACCGACATGCAGTTGGAATATTCGAAGTAGTAGCCGCAGTAGCGCGACAGGTTGCCGGCGTGATCGCGCAGCGGGCGCAGCATCTCCATCAGCGGATCGTCACGCTGCACGTTGGCCGGCGAGGTGCCTCGCGCACCGATCAGGCGGGCGAATTGCTCCGGCGGCAGTTGCAGCTCGTAGTCCTCGACGCCGAAGAAATCACCGATGCGCTTGAGGTTGTACGCCGTGGGCTGGCTCTGCCCGCCGAGGTACTTGTTGAATTGCGCACGATTGATCGAAAGCTTGCGGCAAACCTCCGAGATAGAGCGGTAATGCGCGCACAGCAGTTTGAGATTGGGGCCGAGGTTCTCGGACATGCGTACCAGGTCCAGGTGATGCGAGTGGCGCCATTATAGCGTCAGGTAGCATCAATTCGTAGCAAGCCGCGAAATTGTTTCGAGACGCTTCGGGCGCAACCATGCGCCCCCAGTGAGCGGGCCAGCCCCAGGTCCGTGCTCCCACAATAACAATCGAGGCCCCAGCACATGCTCGACGCGATCAATGATTTCCTCTCCGGGAAAGTCCTCATCGTCCTCATCGTCGGACTCGGCGCGTATTTCACCATCCGCTCCCGTTTCGTCCAGTTCCGCCATTTCGGCCACATGTTCGGCGTGTTCAAGGAGTCGATCCGCGGCCAGTCCGGCCAACTGAGCTCGTTCCAGGCACTGATGCTGAGCCTCGCCGGCCGCGTGGGCGCGGGTAACATCGCCGGTGTCGGCATCGCCGTGACCCTGGGTGGCCCCGGCGCCGTGTTCTGGATGTGGGTCACCGCACTGGTGGGCATGTCCAGCAGCTTCTTCGAGTGCACCCTGGCCCAGGTCTACAAGCGCAGCGACGGCAACGGCCTGTATCGCGGCGGCCCGGCCTACTATATCCAGCACGGCCTGAAGCTGCGCTGGATGGCGCTGACCTTCGCGGTCCTGCTGCTGGTCACCTACGGCTTCGCCTTCAACGGCCTGCAAGCCTTCACCGTGACCCACTCGCTGCAGAACGCCTTCGACATTCCGGTGCTGTACTCCGGCATCGCGCTGGCCGTGCTGCTGGCCATCGTGTTCTTCGGCGGCATCCAGCGCATCGCCGCGGTCTCCGACCTGCTGGTTCCGGTCAAGACCCTGGCCTACATCGCCGTCACCCTGTACGTGATCGTCACCCAGATCGAACTGGTGCCGGGCATGCTGACCACCATCGTGAAGAGCGCCTTCGGCCTGGAACCGGCCTTCGCCGGCCTGCTGGGCAGCGCCATCGTGATGGGCGTGAAGCGTGGCGTGTTCGCCAACGAAGCGGGCCTGGGCAGCGCGCCGAACGTGGCCGCCGTAGCCGCCGTGCGTCACCCGGCGTCCCAGGGCGTGGTCCAGGCGTTCAGCGTGTTCCTCGACACCTTCGTCATCTGCACCTGCACCGCGCTGCTGATCCTGCTCTCGGGCTTCTACACCCCCGGCTTCGAAGGCGACGGCATCACCCTGACCCAGAACTCGCTGGCCGCCGTGGTCGGTGACTGGGGCCGCATCTTCGTCAGCGTCGCGCTGTCGCTGTTCGTGTTCACCTGCATCACCTACAACTACTACCTCGGCGAGAACGCCCTGCAGTTCATCGTCGGCCGTAGCCGTTCCGCGCTGATCGCCTTCCGCGTGCTGGTGCTGGGCCTGATCCTCTGGGGCTCGATGCAGAACCTGGGCACCGTGTTCGCCTTCGCCGACATCACCATGACCTGCCTGGCCTTCGTCAACCTGGTGGCCCTGGCGCTGCTGATCAAGACCGGCCTGCGCGTGATGCGCGACTACGACGAGCAGCGCCGCGCCGGCATCGAGCGCCCGGTGTTCGACGCCAGCAAGTTCGCCGATCTGGACATCGACCACGACGCCTGGCGCGATGCCCACAAGATCAACGCGACCGCTCCGGCCCACGGCAGCCTGCCGGCCCAGGGCTGATCCCTCCCGGACCGCTTCCTAAGCAAGGTCTGACACGCAAGGCCGGGACTTCTCCCGGCCTTGCGGTTTATCCTGTGAACTTTCCTACAAGAGCACTGGCATGCGTCGAGTGAAGAACCTCTTCGTCCTCTATACCGGCGGCACCATCGGCATGTTGCAGACCGCCGAAGGCCTGGCCCCGGCGGGCGGCTTCGAAGCTCGCATGCGCGAACAACTGCAGGGCGAGCACCAGCTGCGCCTCGACTGGCGCTTCGCCGAGCTGCAGCCGCTGCTCGACAGCGCCAACATGACCCAGGCCAACTGGCTGGCCATGCGCGATGCCATCGTCCATGCGGTGGAGCAGGGCGGCCATGACGGCGTGCTGGTGCTGCACGGCACCGACACGCTGGCCTACAGCGCCGCCGCGCTGTCCTTCCTGCTGCTGGGCCTGGACGTACCGGTGGTGCTGACCGGCGCCATGCAGCCCATGGGCGTGCCGGGCAGCGATGCGCCGGGCAACCTGCTGGGCGCGCTGAAGGCGCTGGAAAGCGGTGTCGAAACCGGCGTCTGGCTGTATTTCAACGGCACGATGATGCACGGCGCGCGCGTCACCAAGCTGCGCAGCGAGGCGTTCGATGCCTTCGCCGTGCTGCCGCGCGAGCGCCAGGGCGAGCGTGCGCAATCGCTGCCCGCCGAGCTGGACTACCGCCAGCCGCGGCAACCGGTGAACCTCGCGGTGCTGCCGCTGTTCCCCGGCCTGCGCGCCGAGCACCTGCGCGCGCTGCTGGGCAGTGGCGTGCAGGCGCTGCTGCTGGAGTGTTTCGGCAGCGGCACCGGCCCGTCGGACAACGACGAGCTGCTCGCCGTCCTGCGTGAAGCCCATGCCCGTGGCGTGGTGCTGGCGGCGATCAGCCAATGCCCGCAAGGCCACGTGGCCTTCGACGTGTATGCCGCCGGCAGCCGCCTGCGCGACGCGGGGCTGGTGTCCGGTGGCGGCATGACCCGCGAAGCGGCGCTGGGCAAGCTGTTCAGCCTGCTGGGCTGCGGCCTGGCGGCGGCGGACGTGGAGCGCCTGTTCGCCCTCGACCTGTGCGGCGAGCGCGTCGACTGAACGACAAGGAGCGCGCCCCGCTTACGGGCGCGATTCTTCCAGCGGTACGTTGAGCACTTCGCGCACCAGCATGGCGATGCTGCTCACGCCCATCTTTTCCTTGATTTTGGTGCGGTGCACATCGACCGTCTTGACGCTGATGTTCAGCTCGCGGGCGATCACCTTGCTGGCCTTGCCGTCCACCACCATCATCAGGATTTCCCGTTCCCGCCCGGTGAGTAGGTCGAGCTTGTGCTTGAGGTGCTGCCGCTGCTCCTGGCCGGCATGCACCTGCACCGCGCTTTTCAGCGCCGCCTGGATGCGGTCCAGCATCTGCTGCGGGTTGTAGGGCTTCTCGACGAAATCCAGCGCGCCGTTCTTCATCGCCTTCACCGACATGGGAATGTCGCCGTGGGCGCTGACGAAGATGGTCGGCAGCGCGATGCCCCTGTCGTTGAGCATCTCCTGCAGCTGGAAGCCGCTGGTCTCGGGCATGCGCACGTCGAGCACCAGGCAGGCGGGGAGTTTCGGGTCGTATTCGCGCAGGAACTCCTCGGCGCCGCCAAAGCACAGCGATTCGATGCTGACCGAATCGAGCAGCCAGGCGAGGGAGGTGCGCAGGTCCTTGTCGTCGTCGACGATGTAGACCACGGGTTTTCTAGCTTCCATCAGGCGTCGCCACTGTCTTTCTTATCGTTGTGAAGCTGCACGTAGGCCGCGGTACGCCGGGCTTTTTGCCGCGGTCGCCGCAAGGTCTTGCCCGGAGCATACCCATAGTCGTCGACGCTGACGATAAAGAAACCACCTACATGACTAGCGGACTCCACCCGCTGGCGTGGTGATCGTCTGAATATGGCGCGCCGTCGTGCTGCCCTACGCTGGCCCCATCCAGGAAAGGCCGGGCGTGCCGGCCACCGCAGAACAAGGGGCGACGAAATGGCCAACACCCTCAGCCAGACTCAGATCGATTTCCGCAACGCCATGGCGCAGCTGCCGGCGGCGGTGAACATCATCACCACCAACGGCCCCGAAGGCCGCTGCGGCATCACCGCCAGCGCGGTGTGCTCGGTCACCGACTCGCCGCCCACCGTGCTGGTCTGCGTCAACCGCGGCAGCGCCACCCACGACGTGTTCCGCAGCAACGGCCACCTGTGCGTCAACGTGCTGTGCGGCGAGCAGGAAGAGCTGGCCCGGCATTTCGCCGGGATGACCAAGGTCTCCATGGAGGAGCGCTTCGCCTGGGACCTGTGGGACGACGGCTACGCCGGCCTGCCGGTGCTGCGCCAGGCGCTGGTCAGCCTGGAAGGGCGGATCAGCGACTGCAAGGAGGTCGGCTCCCACACCGTCATGTTCGTCGAACTGGAGAAGGTCGCGGTGCGCGAGCGCCAGGACAGCCTGGTGTACTTCAACCGCGTATTCCACCGCGTCGAGCGTGAGGCGGTGCGCTGCGCCAGCTGAGCCGTCCCACAACAAAAACGAGGTAAGACCATGACCGTGAAGATTTCCCAGACTGCCGAGATCCAGACGTTCTTCCAGGAAGCCAGTGGCGCGTTGAGCGAGAGCGGCAACCCGCGGGTGAAGCAGTTGGTCCTGCGGGTGTTGCAGGATACGGCCCGGCTCATCGAAGACATGAACGTCACCCCCGACGAGTTCTGGAAGGCGGTGGACTACCTCAACCGCCTCGGCGCGCGCCAGGAGGCTGGGCTGGTGGTCGCGGGCCTGGGCATCGAGCACTACTTCGACCTGCTGCTGGACGCCCAGGACGCGGCGGCCGGCATCGGCGGCGGCACCCCGCGCACCATCGAAGGCCCGCTGTACGTGGCCGGCGCGCCGGTGTCCGAAGGAGAGGCGCGGATGGACGACGGCAAGGACCCGGGCACCGTGATGTTCCTCTCCGGCCGCGTGTTCGACCCGGAGGGGACGCCGCTGGCCGGCGCGGTGGTCGATCTCTGGCACGCCAACACCCAGGGCACCTACTCGTACTTCGACAGCACCCAGTCCGAGTTCAACCTGCGCCGGCGCATCGTCACGGATGCCGAAGGGCGCTACCAGGCGCGCAGCATCGTGCCCAGCGGCTACGGCTGCCCGCCGGACGGCCCGACCCAGGAACTGCTGAACCAGCTCGGCCGCCACGGTCAGCGCCCGGCGCACATCCACTTCTTCATCTCCGCGCCGGGGCATCGCCACCTGACCACGCAGATCAACCTGGCCGGTGACCAATACCTGTGGGATGACTTCGCCTACGCCACCCGCGATGGGCTGATCGGCGAGGTGCGTTTCATCGAGGACGCAGCCGCCGCCCAGGCGCGCGGCGTGGAAGGGCGTTTTGCCGAGATCGAGTTCGACTTCCAACTGCAGCGGGCCGCCTCCGCCGATGCCCAGGACCGCAGCAGCCGCCCGCGCGCGTTGCAGCAGGCCTGATGCCGGACCTGTAGGAGCGAGCCATGCTCGCGATCCGCGGACAACGTCCGCGCCAGCCACCGAACGCGGAAGCCAATCCATACGTAGGAGCGGACTCCGTCCGCGATGGTCTGGTGCTCGGGCCGTCGCAGGCGTGGCCAGTTCCTACAGGGCAATCCCGCGCTCACTGTAGGAGCGAGCCATGCTCGCGATCCGCGGACAGGGTCCGCGCCCGCACCGAACGCCAATGCCAATCCAGGCGTAGGAGCGGACTCCGTCCGCGATGGTCTGGTGCTCGGGCCGTCGCAGGCATGGCCAGCTCCTACAGGTCAATGCTGTTCCCCCTGTAGGAGCGAGCCACGCTCGCGATCCGCGGACTCCGTCCGCGATGCTCTGGCGCCCGGGCCGTCGCAGGCATGGCCAGCTCCTACAGGGTTGGCTCGGCGCACGGTTGTAGGAGCGAGCCACGCTCGCGATCCGCGGACAACGTCCGCGCCCGCACCGAACGCCGATGTCAGCCCAGGCGCAGGAGCGGACTGCGTCCGCGGTGCTGTGGCGCTCGGGCTGTCGCCGGCATGGCCAGCTCCTACAGGGCAATCCCGCGCTCACTGTAGGAGCGAGCCATGCTCGCGATCCGCGGACAGGGTCCGCGCCACCGCAGGCACTCGCTCAGCCTTTGCGCTCCCGATGCATCAGCCACAGGAAGTACGGGCAGCCGATGAACGCCGCCAGCAGCCCCGCCGACACCGGCCAGGGATAAGCGATGTTGCGCCCCAGCCAGTCCGCCACCACCATGATCAGCGCACCGGCCACCGCGCTCAGCAGCACCTGCGGCGCGGCGCGGCGCACGCCCAGGTGGCGGGCGATGTGCGGGCCGATCAGGCCGACGAAACTCAGCGGGCCGACGATGATGGTCGCGGTGGCGGTGAGCACCGCGGCAGTCAGCAGGATCGCCAAATGGCTCAGGCGCAGCCGCAGGCCCAGCGCGGTCGCCGTGCCGTTGCCCAGCGTCAGCAGGTCCAGCGGGCGCGCCAGCAGCAGGCTGACGCCGATCATCAGCGCGCCCACCACCAGGCCGGTGCTCGCCGACAGCGTGTCCACCTGGTAGGTCGAGCCGGTCATCCAGCTCATCATCGCCGTCATGCGCGGGTCGCCGCTGGCCAGCAGCAGCGTGCTCAGCGAGTGCAGCAGGGTGGTCAGGCACACGCCGGTGAGCAGCAGGCGTTCGGCGTTGAAGGTCTTGCGCCAGGCGAACCACAGCAGCAGGCCAAGGGCGAGCAGCGCGCCGATACTGGCCGCCGGGACCATGTAGGCCTGCGGCTGCGGCATCACCAGGAACAGCACCAGCACGGCGATCGCCGAGCCGGAGGTGGCGCCCAGCACTTCCGGGCTGGCCATCGGGTTGCCGGTCAGGCGCTGCACCAGCAGCCCGGCCACGGCGAGCATGGCGCCGGCGGCCAGGGAGCCGAGCACGCGCGGCAGGCGCCATTGCGCGATGGCGTCGCCCAGGCCGGCGTCGCCCCAGTGCCAGCCGTTGGCGTCCACGGCGAAGTAGATTGCCGGCAGCGTCAGCAGGCCCAGCAGGATCGCCGCGCCGATGATCAGCCGCCACGGATGCTCGCGCTGCGGTTTCGCCGGCGCCGGCCGCGGGACGATGCCGCCGCTGCGCTGGCGGCTGAGCAGCCACAGCAGCAGGGGCACGCTGAAGATGCCGGTGAGGATGCCGGCGGGGATCTCCCCGGCGAAGCGCGACAGCTCGCGGGCGATCTGGTCCACCCCGCAGAGCAGCGCCGCGCCCAGCAGCGGCGCCCAGATCAAGCGCTGCTTCAGCGTGCGCGCTCCGCATAGCCGGGCGATCGCCGGCGCGGCCAGGCCGACGAAGGCCAGCATGCCCACGGCGCTGGTGACGAACGCGCTCAGCGCCACGGCCACGGCCAGGCCCAGCACGCGGGTGCGCAACAGGTTCACGCCCACCGCGGCGGCGCCTTCGTCTTCCAGGCCCAGCGCCGCCAGCGGGCGCACCATCAGCAGGGCAATCACCATCGCCAGCGCCAGGCGCGGGGCGAGATACAGCACGCCATCCCAGCCGCTCTGGTTCAGCGAGCCGGCCTGCCAGAGCAGCAGATCGATCAGGTAGTCGTGGTTGAACAGCACCAGCAGCGCGTTGAGCGACACGCAGTACAGGCTGATGACCATGCCGGCGAGGATAAAGCGCAGCGGCGACAGCGTGCGGCCCCAGGCGAAGGCGAACAGCAGGGCGGCGGCCAGCGCCGCGCCGGCCAGGGTGACGGCCTCCAGGCCGTGGACCAGCAGTGCGGGGGCGAAGATGGTGGCCGCCGAGAGGGCGAGGTTGGCGCCGGCGGAGACGCCCAGGGTCACCGGTTCGGCCAGCGGGTTGCGCAGGATCTGCTGGAACAGCGTGCCGGCCAGGGCCAGCGCGGCGCCGGCCATCAGGCTCACCACCAGGCGCGGGAAGAAGCTGAAGTGCAGCAGCACCTGGCGCACGTCGTCCAGGTCCGGCGCCCATAGCGCCTGCCACCAGAGGTCGCGGGGCAGGGCGCCCTGCAGGCCGTGGAGCACCAGCAACCCCGCGAGGATTGCCAGGGCCAGCGTGCACAGCGCCGGGCCCCATTGCAGGCGGGGGCGCGCGGTGGCGAGGCCGAGGGTCGATTCAGACATGGGCGAGCTCCGTGGCGCTGTCCAGGTAGGCGGCGATGCGCTCGGCCAGGTCCAGCACCGAAGCGGCGCCGGCGTAGGGGTAGAAGCGTTGCAGCGTCAGGGTGTGGCCGCGGCGTACGGCGGGCAGGTTGGCCCACAGGTCGTTGGGCTGCCGCAGGCTCTGCAGGCGCGCGGAGGTGGTGGGAATGTCGACGTAGACCAGGTGCGCGTCCGGCCGCTCGGCCAGGCGCTCGATGCTGACCATGGCCAGCCCCACCGGGCCGACCGGCCCTTGCCAGGCGTTTTCCACGCCGAGACGGTCGAGCACGTCCTGCACCATGCTGTTCTTGCCGTATACGGCGGCGTGGCGGCCGTCCTGGTTGAGCACGGCGACGCACACCGGCGGCAGAGTGCGCTTCGCCAGCGTGGCGCGCAGTGCAGCCAGGCGCCGTTCACCGGCGGCGATGTACTCGCTGGCGGCCTGCTCGACGCCCAGGCGCTGCGCCAGGTCGTTCATGAAGTCCGTGGTGGCGCGCCAGGCGCCGTTGGCGGCCGGATAGATAGCTACCCGCTCGGTGGGCGCGATGCCGTTCAGGCGGCGCTCCAGGGTCGGGGTCATCGGGTCGCTGAGGATCAGCTGCGGTTGCAACTGCTGGATCAGCTCCAGGTTCGGTTCCCAGTACGGGCCCACGTCACGCACGCTGTCGGGCAGCGGCAGGGTCGGCATGCGCACCCGGTAGTAGCGGTCGTCGGAGATCGCCAGGGGCGGTACGCCCAGTGTCAGCAGCGTCTCGGCGGCCACCCAGTTCAGCGCGACGATCCGCGTCAGACGCTCGCCGGCTAATACCGGCAGGCCGGAGGCGCAGGCCAGCCCGCCGATGGCGAGACCCTGCAGCAGGTGGCGACGGGTGAGGGACATGGGACTTCTCCGCTCGATCAAACGACAGGCTCCTGAAACAACAAAGGGCCCCCTGCGAACAGGGAGCCCGGCAGCGACTGGCGGAGCCGGCCCGTGGCCCGCTCCGCGAGCGCCTTACCAGCTGTACTTCACGCTGGTCATGACGGTGCGGCGCAGGCCCGGGTAGCAGGAGATCGGGCTGTCGCAGGTCGCGGCGTAGTCCTCGTCCAGCAGGTTCTGGGCGTTCACCGAGAGGGTCACGTTCTTGTTCAGCGGGTAGCTCACGCCGGCGTCGAACAGGGTGTAGTTGTCGACGTGGTAGGTGTTGGCGTTGTTGCCGTAGAGCGAGCCGGTGTAGCGCACGCCGCCGCCGATGGAGAGGCCGTCGACCGCGCCTTCGTGGAAGGTGTAGTTCAGCCAGCCATTGGCCATGTGCTCGGGCACGTTGGCCGGGCGGTTGCCTTCGTTGCCGTCGTTGCTCTGGGTGATCTTGGCCTTGGTGTAGGTGTAGGAGGCGAGCAGGTCCCAGTTCTGGTCCAGCTTGGCCTTCAACTCGGCCTCGATGCCGCGCGACCGCTGCTCGCCGGTCGGCTCGCTGAAGCCGGTGGGCACGCCGTTGGCGCTGAGCTGCGGGGTGAGGATGTTTTCCTTGGTCAGCTCGTAGGCGGCCAGGGTGATCAGCAGGGTGTCGTCCGGCTGGAACTTCACGCCGGCTTCGTACTGGTGCGCTTCGCTGGCCTTGAATGCGCCGCCATCCGGGCCGATGCCGGAGTTGGGCACGAACGACTCGGAGTAGCTGACGTAGGGGGCGAGGCCGAAGTCGGTCAGGTAGGTCAGGCCGACGCGGCCGGTGAAGGCGTTGTCCTTCTGCATGCTGTGGGCGCCGGTGTGGCTGTCCAGGTCGTTGCGCACATAGTCGTAGCGGCCGCCGGCGGTGAGGATCCAGTGGTCGTCGAACTTGACCTGGTCCTGCAGGTAGGCGCCGATCTGCTCGATGTTCTGGTCGTAGTCGATGGCCTGGCCGGGGAGGGTGGTGTCCTTGGTCGGGCGCTGCACGCTCTGGCCGTACTGCGGGTTGTCCAGGTTCAGCGACGGGCCGAGGGTGCGCCAGCGGGCGATGTCGGCGTCCTGCCAGCTGTAGTCCACGCCCATCAGCAGGGTGTGCTTGATGGCGCCGGTGTCGAAGTTGGCCTGCAACTGGTTGTCCAGGTTGAAGGTGTCCAGGTGCTGGTCGAAGCGATCCGCGGTGCGGATGATGTTGCGCCCCACCTGGGCCTGCGGCAGCAGGTTGGCGAAGACCAGGTCGACCTGACCGTAGCGCGCGTTCTGGCGGAACTCCCAGACATCGTCGAAGCGATGGCGGAATTCGTAGCCGAGGGTGTACTGGTCCTGGCTGAAGTGGTTGTAGCTGTGGTCGCCCAGCAGGGTGCCGGTGGTGTGGCCATTGACGCTGTAGTCGAAGATCGAGCCGGAGTTGCGGTCACGCAGGAAGTCGGTGAGCACGGTCAGGCTGGTGTCTTCGTCCGGCGCCCAGGTGAAGGACGGGGCGATGTAGTAGCGGTCGTCCTCGACCTCGTGGCCGTCGTCGTACTCGGCCTGGGTGTTGGCGTCGCGGGCCAGGCCCACCACGCGGTAGAGGAACTGGTTCTGCTCGTCCAGCGCGCCGCCGAGGTCGAACTGGCCCTGCTTGCGGTCATGGTTGCCGCCGGTCAGCTGGACTTCGTTGACGTGGTTGGCAGTGGGCTTCTTGCTCACGCGGTTGACGATACCGCCGGCGTCGCCCAGGCCGAACAGGCTGGAAGACGGGCCACGGACCACGTCGATGCGCTCGAAGGCATAGGGCTCGCTGCGAAAGAACGCGTAGCTGTTGTTCTGCTGACGCAGGCCGTTGAGGTAGTCGCTGGTGGCCTGGGCGTTGAAGCCGCGGATGTACATCCAGTCGAAGCCCTTCGGGTCCAGGCCGTAGGCTTCCACTTTGACGCCGGGCACGTAGCGCAGCGCTTCGGTCACGGTCTGCGCGCCCTGGGCATCCATCTGCTTGCGGGTGATCACCGAGATCGACTGGGGAATCTCCAGCAGCGGCGTGTCGGTCTTGCTGCCGCTGGTGGAGGTGCGCGGCACGTAGCTGTCCTCGCCTTCGACGGCGCCGGTGATGGTCTGCGACGAGAGGTTCAGGGTATCGCCGCCCGCGGCGTCTGCGCCCAGCAGGGTCACGCGGCTGCCATCGACCTGGTACTGGATGCCGGTGCCTTGCAGCAGGCGCTCCAGCGCCTGGGTCGGCTCCATCTCGCCGCGCACGCCGGGCGCGCGCAGGTTCTGCACTTGGGTCTGGTTGAAGACGATCTGCAGGTTCGACTGCGCGCCCAGGCTGGTCAGCGCGGAGGCCAGCGATTGAGCCGGAATGTCGATGCGGACCGGCGCCGCTTGCGCGGCGGTGGCGGTGAGGACCATGCCCAGGGCGGTGGCGCGGACCAGGCGGGCCAGCGGTTTGACCCTGTGCCGGGTTTGAAGCGCAGTGCGGGTGCGACTCACGTGTGTTGCTCCTATGATCGTGTTGCAGTTTCTAATAAGAATGATTCAGCTAGGTGGCACGCCGGTGCAGGCACCGGAACAATCCGTTCGCTCTGTTGCTGCCGGGTAAAGACCGGGTGAAGGGCGGCAAGCCGCACCGCCCGGCGCTCAACCCATGGCCACGTCGGAGCCGCCATGGGGCGGCGATGCGGCGCGATGGTCCTCGATCGCCACGATCTGCCCGGCGCTCATGCGCAACAGGCGGTCGGCGACGTTGAAGTAACGGTCGTCGTGGGAAATCACGATCAGCGTCTTGCCCTGGGCGCGCAGCTCGGGCAGCAGCTCGGTGTAGAAAATCCGGCGGAACTCCGGATCCTGGTCCGCCGCCCATTCGTCGAACACCAGCACCGGGCGTTTTTCCAGCCAGGCCTGCACCAGCGCCAGGCGCTTGCGCTGGCCGGTGGACAGATCGGTGGTGGAGAACGCCTGGCCTTCCAGGCTGACCTTGTGGGCGATCTCCAGGCGCTCCAGGTAGCGGCTGGCTTGGGCGGGGATATCCTGGCTGCCCTTGAGCAGGTCCTCGAAGAGGAAGTAGTCGGCGAAGATGGTGGTGAACAGCTGGCGGTAGTCGTCGCGGTTGGCGTCGGTCACCGGCGCGTCGTTGAGCAGCAGCTCGCCGCCGCGCGGCGCGTAGAGCCCCAGCAGCAGTTTGATCAGGGTGGTCTTGCCGCATCCGTTTTCGCCGGCGATGAACAGGATCTCGCCGCGGTTGACGGTCAGGTTCAGCGGGCCGACGCCGAAGCCGCGCGCGCCGTCATCGGTGGGGTAGTGGTAGGCCAGGTCGCGCAGTTCGAGGCGCTGGAAGTCCAGCGCCGGGCGCCCGTCGTCGGCAAGCAGCAGGTTCGGTTCCGGCGAGGAGAAGCGCACCGACAACTCGGCGATGCGGCGGAACGCGACCTGGGCGCGGCTCACCACCGGCAGCTGGCCGATCAGCCCTTCCAGCGGGCCCTTCATGTACAGCAGCACCAGGATGAAGCCGGACAGCGTCGCCCGGTCGGTGCTCGGCCACAGCGACTGGTAGGCCAGGGCCACGCCGATGACGATGAAGAACAGCGTCGAGCCGAAGCCCTTGGCGAGGTTGAACAGGTTGATCGAGCGCAGCTGGATGTCGCAGATCTCGTCGGCGGTGCCTTGCAGGCGCTCGCTGTAGTGCTGGAAGCGGCGCGGCCGGCTGATGCGCAGCTCCTTGGCGCCCTCGGCGATGGCGCGGTAGTGCTTCTGCAGCTCGTCTTCCTTGTCCCGCGCCTCGAAGAAGCCCTTGATGCCCTTGGCCCGCGCGACGTATTGCACGGCGCTGCCGATGACGATGGCGACGGCGGTGGCGAGGAACATCGGCGGCGACAGCCAGGCGAGGTAGCCCAGGCAGCCCAGGGTGGTGGTCAGGGCGACGGCCAGCGGCGCGAAGGCGAAGGCGAAATCGCTGATGGTGTCGATGTCGTGGGTCAGCACCGGGATCAGCCGGTGGCTGCGGTAGCGCTCGATCTGCTCGATGGGCGCGGCGATGATCTTGCGGCCCAGGTCCTTGCGCAGCCGCGCAATCACATGCTGGCCAACGTAGTTGGTGCCCCGGTCGGAAATGATCGAGCCCAGCAGCGCCAGCACGCACAGCCCGGCAAAGCCCAGCAGCAGGCCGGCGGGCATGCCGCCCTCGGAGTGCAGGCTGTAGTTGATGGTGGCGAGCAGCGCGGTGATGGCGGCGCCGCCGAGCATGCCCAACACGGTGGCGACGGTCAGCGGCAGCCAGTGCGGCCGCAGCAGTTTGAGCATCTCGCCAAAGGCGCTTGGAGCGGGTGTTTGCATCGTCTTTTCCTGGACCCGGCCTGCGAAGGAGCAGGCCGCACTACGGGACGAGACGGCGCGCGAATCAGGAAATCATCGGCAAATCCGAATCGTTCCTATCAAGACGAATGAGCGCGGGAAAAACTGAAGAGAATTTGCGAATTTTTCGCAAATGAGATGAACCGCCCCGGTGATCTGCGCAGGTTTCGCTCCTGCCCGGTGCCGGATCGCGCGTAGGAGCGGACTCCGTCCGCGATAGGTTCGCATCGCGCCGGAGAACATCGCGGACAGAGTCCGCTCCTGCGCACCCGGCTAACCCGGACCCAGTAGGAGCGAGCTTGCTCGCGAACGGGCGTGGCACCGAACCCAGGCGCAGGGCAAATGACCTGGACCGGGTCATCCGCCAGCCCGGTTAGAGCTGCACGTAACGACTGGCGAGCAGGGTGCGGCCCTGGCTGTCCTTGCGCAGCTCCACCGGCAGGACCTTGGGCAGCGACTCCACCAACGCCTGCAGGTCGTCGGTGCGGTAGATGCCGCCGATCCGCAGGGCGGCAACGGTGGCGTCGTCGAGGTACACCGGTTGCGGGAGGTAGCGGTTGATCAGCGGAATGGCCGATTGCAGCGTCAGGTCGTCGATCACCAGCTTGCCGTCGAGCCAGGCGATGGCGCCGGCCGGGGCGACCTGGGCCAGTTCGATGCGCTCGGCGCCGCGGCTGTAGCGCGCCTGCATGCCCGGGGTGAGCTGGGCGCTGTTGCCGTCGACGCTGTCCGGCGGGCTGACCACCACCGAGCCTTCGAGCAGGGTGACGAGCATTTGCTGGGGATCGGTCCAGACGTTGAAACGCGTGCCGGTGACGCGCACGTTGCCGTTGTCGGTGTAGACCGAGAAGGGTTGCAGGGTGTCGTGGGTGACGTGGAAATACGCCTCGCCGCCGCTTTTCAGCCAGGCGCTGCGACGGTCGCGGAAGTGGGCGAAGAACAGTTGCGAGTGGCTGTTGAGTTCGACCGTCGAGCCGTCGGCCAGCTCGACTTCGCGGGGGCTGGGCTGGGCGGCGTAGTAGCCGACCTGCGAGGGCAGCCACCCGGCGGACCAGCCCGCCGACCACGCGGCGCCGATGGCCGCCAGCACGCCGGCGGCCACCGCGGCGATGCGCTTGCCACTGCGCGGGCGGCGGCTGCGCGAACGGGCGCCGTGCCGTAGCTCATGCGCCAGAGGGGCGACGGCAACAGGCGGCGACGCCGGCAGGCGTGCCGAAAGCTCCCAGATCTCCAGCATCGCCTGGTACTCCACCGCGTGCCGCGGGTCGCGCGCGAGCCATTGGGCGAATTCCTCGCGTTCGGCGTCGCTGCACCCCTCGTCGTGCAGGCGCGCGCACCAGTGCGCAGCTTCGGCGCTGATGCGGTCGTCGTCGAACGGGGCGGGGGAGGTGGTCATCAGGTGTTCCGCTAGGGCCGCTGGCGGCCGATATCGCAATTTCTTCGTGTGTTGATGCGACTGATTATAAATAAGCCAGGTGGGCGCTGTCAGCACGAGGCTTCAGGCGCGATCGCCAGGGCCCATCCCTGTGCGTAGGAGCGGACTTCGTCCGCGATCGACTCACTGCAGTTATGTGCGACGGTGAGTTGGACTGAAACATCGCGGACGGAGTCCGCTCCTACCTGGATAGTCCTGCGCTGGCCTCAGCCCTCTCTTCGCCCTGGCAGCGCGCCCCGCTCCGAAGGGAAGGGGCAGGTCGGTGCAGGAGGAATCCATGGTCTCAGTCGGCACGGACAGCTCCCTCTCCCTTCAGGGAGAGGGCGGGGGAGAGGGCACGCCCCGGCTCGATTTTCAGGTAGGAGCAACTGTCTCCTTCTGAAAGTCCGTGCCTGAGTTTCCCTCTCCCTAACCCTCTCCCTGAAGGGAGAGGGGACCGGTCGGTGCAGGTTGCGCCCGCCGTGTCAGCCGGCTGCTTTAGCTACCTTTCCCTTCGGAGCGGGGCGCGCAGCCAGGGCGGTTGAGAGGGCACGCCGCGGCGCGATTGTTCAGGCAGGAGCACACTCCGTCCACTGCTCTGCGAGAGCCCGTCACCCAGAAGAAAAGACGCGCCACCTCCGTCCGGATTTAGTCCCGCGTGCCCCACCCGCTGTCCCTGCCGATCTCGGCTCGTCATTCTGAAATTTTCATGACTTATTGAGAATCATTCTAAATTTCTCCGCACCTGTCTCGTCTCTCCAGATAACGCGCTCTCGACAGCGCACATCATCGGCGACACGCAGGATCGAGTGCCGGCCGCCACGCGGCGGGGCGCTCCAGGCAGGGCTCAGCAGTAAGCCGCCGGCTCCCGCGTGGTCACGCCCCTCGGCCATCGCGATACAGGACATTGGCACCATGACCCAGATGATCACCCCGACCTACGACGTGCTCGGCATCGGTTTCGGCCCCTCGAACCTTGCGCTGGCGATCGCCCTGCAGGAGCAGGCGCGACGCGAGGGCCGGCATTACCATGCCCTGTTCCTCGACAAGCAGGCCGACTACCGCTGGCACGGCAATACCCTGGTGGCGCAGAGCGAGCTGCAGATTTCCTTCCTCAAGGACTTGGTGACCTTGCGCAACCCCACCAGCCCGTACAGCTTCGTCAACTACCTGCACGCCATGGGTCGGCTGATCGACTTCACCAACCTGGGCACCTTCTACCCGTGCCGTATGGAGTACAACGACTACCTGCGCTGGGTCAGCGAGCAGTTCGCCGAACAGCGCGTCTGCGGCGAGACCGTCAGCCGCGTCGAGCCGGTGCAGGGGCCGGACGGCATAGAGCTGGTCAAGGTGCTGTCCACCGATGCCCGCGGCCACGAGCGCTTCCGCCTGGCGCGCAGCGTGGTGGTCAGCACCGGCGGTACGCCGCGCTTCCCGTCGGCTTTCAGCCACCTGCGCGACGACCCGCGGGTGTTCCACCACGCCCGCTACCTGGAGTGCATCGCCAAGCAGCGCTGCAACCAGAACGAGCCGATGCGCATCGCGGTGATCGGCGGCGGGCAGAGCGCCGCCGAAGCCTTCATCGACCTGAACGACAGTTTCCCCTCGGTGCAGGTCGACATGGTGCTGCGCGCCGCGGTGCTCAAGCCCGCCGACGACAGCCCCTTCGTCAACGAAATCTTCGCCCCGCGCTACACCGACCTGGTGTTCAACGAGCCCAAGGCCGAGCGCGAGAAGCTCATCCAGGAGTTCCACAACACCAACTATTCGGTGGTGGACCTGGACCTGATCGAGCGCATCTACGGCATCTTCTACCGGCAGAAAGTCGCCGGGGTGGACCGCCACGCCTTCCTCTGCCGCCGCCATGTCGAAGCCGCCAGGGCCGACGCCGACGGCATCGAGCTCACCCTGCGCGACAGTGCCACCGGCGCGGTGGAAACACACCGCTACGACGCGGTGATCCTCGCCACCGGCTACGAGCGTACCTCGCACCGCGAGCTGCTTGCGCCGCTGCAGGAATACCTGGGGGACTTCGAGGTGGGCCGCGACTACCGCGTGCTGGCCGACGAGCGCCTGCACGCCGGCATCTACCTGCAGGGCTTCACCCAGGACAGCCACGGCCTGAGCGACACGCTGCTGTCGGTGCTGCCGATGCGTGCGCAGGAAATCGCCGCCTCGCTGTTCGAGCACCTGCCGCCCCAGGAAGCCGCGCACAAGCCGGCGCGTCCGCTGGCGGCGGAAAGCGCCTGACCCACGGCGCCCGGCATCGACATCCGGGCGACTAAATTCCGGCCGACCCTGCTCGTCATACGAGCGGGGTCGTTGCATTCACCCAAAGGCTACCTACCATGACGCCCAATTTTTCCCTGCCGCTGCCCGATGGCCGCACACTCGGCGCCGATGCCGGCACCCACGGCCTGACCCTGCTGCTGGACGGCCAGCCGCTGCTGAGCGCGCAGCGCGACGGCGAGTGCTGGCAACTGACCTCCGAGCCCACCATGGAGGCGCTGTGGGCGCTCGCCTACTGGACGTTTGCCGGCGACGCGCTGAGCGAGCGGGTGCCGTTCGCGGCTGCCGATGTGCCGGCCGAGGCCTTCGCGCACGGGCTGGTCAATCGCGATGAGGTCGGCGGGCGCCTGCAGATCGAGCGCGCCGCCTTCTGGCAACTGCCCGCTGCGTGGCACAAGGGCGCGGCCCGTGCCGACTACCCGCTGGTCTACCGCATGAGCGGCGGCCGCCGTCATCCGCTGCGTGCTCCAAAGCCCCAGGGCGAGGTCTATCGCCGCTTCGACGCCAAGCTGGGCCAGTGGATTTCCCTGCGCACGCTGGATATCGAACGTGACCTCGAGCGCTTCAACCGCTGGCAGAACAGCCCGCGCGTGCTGGAGTTCTGGCAGGAAGGCGGCACCCTGGAGCAGCACCGCGCCTATCTGGAAAAAGGCGCTTCCGACCCGCACACCACTGCCCTGATCGGCTGCATCGACGACGAACCCTTCGCCTACTACGAAGCCTACTGGGCCAAGGAAGACCGCATCGCACCCTTCTATGAGGTGGACGACTACGACCGTGGCATCCACATGCTGGTGGGCGAGGAGACTCATCGCGGCCCGCACAAGGTGGAAAGCTGGATGACCGCCCTGGTGCACTACCTGCTGCTGGACGACCCGCGCACCCGGCGCATCGTCGCCGAACCGCGCGCCGACAACGCGAAGATGATCGGCCACATGCAGCGCCTGGGCTTCTGGCGCGAGAAGGAATTCAACTTCCCGCACAAGCGCGCCGCCCTGATGGTGCAGAGCCGGGAAACCTTCTTCGAGCGCTGCCGCCTGTGCTGACGGCGGTACGCCGCTGGGTCGAGGGCGGCCGGTGATCGCAGCCCTCTCACCCTTGTATTTCGGCGAGTTCGCCAGCTACCGCGAGGTGCTGGTGACGCGCGACGACCCCCGTGCTTCGATCCCGGCGCGCGCCCTGCTGGAACGGCAAATGCTCGACAGCGTGCTGCGCCGCTTCGACCCTCCCAACGCCGACAGTGACAGGCGTGCCCTGGCGTCGCAGTGGTCCAAGTGGTACCTGGTGCGCCTCGTCCCGCCCGTGGTCGCCGCCGCGCTGGTGCTTGGCCGCCGGTTGCCGCTGGCGTTCGATGAGGTGGAGGTGGTGCTGGATGCCCAGGGCATCCCCGAGGCGTTCAAGCTGCCGGGGGAGGGCGCAGCGTTCGCCGCGCCGCCCCAGGATCCGTTCCAGCGCTTCGCCCATTTGCTGGAAGACCATCTGCAGCCCTTCATCCAGACCCTCGCCGGCGAGGCGCGCCTGTCGCCAAGGGTGCTCTGGAGCAATGCCGGCAACTATTTCGAATGGTTCATCGGCGAGATGGCCAAGCTGCCGCCGCTGGCCCCGCTGCTCGGCCACGGCCGCGAACTGCTGGCGACCGAACGCCGCCCGGATGGCACGCGCAACCCGCTGTACCAGCCGGTCCGGTATGTCGAGGTGTCCTGCGCGCAGCGGCCAGATGGCCTTTGGCGGCAGCGGCGGACCTGCTGCATCCGCTATCGCCTGGACACCCTCGGGCATTGCGACAACTGCCCGCTGATCGACGAGCCGCCGCCCGAACCCAGCGACCTGTGAATCACGCGTCTGCAGGCGCTGTGTTCGCGAGCAAGCTCGCTCCTACAGGGGGGGCGCCGGAGTGCGTTTCGTAGGAGCGGACCCTGTCCGCGAATCCCATCGCGGCGGAATGTGCAACTGCAGGCAAACACTGAAACATCGCTTTTCGTAGGAGCGAGCTTGCTCGCGAACCGCCCGGCACCGACGCCATGCTGCGGCCGCAGGCGCTATCCACCCTGCGTGGCGGAGCCAGAGCGCCGAAGCATCGCGTTGCGTAGGAGCGGGCCATGCCCGCGATCCGTCGGCATGGCCGACGTCCGCTCACGTGCGCAGCGGACGTGCAGGCGTGCCCGTGGGGCAATCGCGGGCATGGCCCGCTCCTGCACGAAGTGCCGATATCAGCGCAGATAACTGATCGGCGACCCGTCCACCGGGTTGCTCAGCACGCCCATGGGGATGCCGTAGATATGCTCCAGCGTCTCGCCGCGCATCAGCTCCGCCGGCGAGCCCTGGGCCAGCAGGCGGCCGCCGTGCAGGGCGATCAGGTGGTCGCAGTAGCGCGCCGCCATGTTGATGTCGTGCAGCACCACCAGCACGCCCAGGCCCAGTTCGCGGCTGAGGTCGTGGACGCGGGAGAGCACTTCCACCTGGTGGGCGATGTCCAGTGCCGAGGTGGGTTCGTCCAGCAGCAGGTAGCGGCTGTTCTGCGCCAGCAGCATGGCCAGCCAGACACGCTGGCGTTCGCCGCCGGAGAGCAGATCCACCGGGCGCTCGGCGAAGGCGAGGGTGTCGGTGAGGTCCAACGCGCGGTCGATCTGCTGTCTGTCCTCGCCGGTGAAGCGCCCCAGCGCGCCGTGCCACGGGTAGCGGCCGAAGGCGACCAGCTCGCGCACAGTCAGGCCATCGGTTTGTGGCAGCTGCTGCGGCAGATACGCCACCTGGCGCGCGAAATCGCGGTTGCCCCAGTCCTGCAGCGGCTTGCCATCCAGGCGGATGCTGCCGCCACTGGCCTGTTGCTGGCGGGCCAGCAGCTTGAGCAGGGTGGACTTGCCCGAACCGTTGTGACCGATCAGGCCGATCATCCTGCCGTCGCCCAGTTGCAGGCTCAGCGGATGCAGGAGGGTGCGGCCGGGGACGCTGAAACTGACGTTTTCCAGTTCGAACATGGGGTCATCCATCTCGGCGGCGTGGCCGGAAAAAGCGGGAGCCTGACTCTAATGCAATCGCTAATGGTTATCAATTTTCCAAGGCGTCGCGGAACTGCTGGATGGGTTGCCTGTCCCTGTCGCAAACCGCTTATGATTCAACGTCGTACACGATCTGGTAGGACCCATGGAGTCTGCTGTCGAACGCTACAAGCGGCTGGTCGCCGAAGCCCTTGCGCGTTATTTCCCCCGTACCACCGAATACCTGCGCGCCGAGCGCGAAGCCTCGCAGCCCAAGCCTGGCACCCGCGGCAAGGCGAAAGGCAAGGCCAAGGCGCCGGCCAAGCGCAGCGCCAAGCCCAAACCGGACGGCGATGCGCCGGCGCCCAAACGCCCGCGCGCAGCGGCGGCCGGCATCTACGGCAGCGCCACCGCGCCCGACGAGCAGCACGCCATGGATATGCGCCAGCGCGTGGCCCAGGCGGCGGCCCACGGGATCGTCAGCCTGCCGTCCGACGAGCAATGGGCGATGATCCTTGCGCCCGAGCCGCTGACGCGCATCTTCGCCGGCGCCGGTTCCGGCAAGTCCACCACGCTGGTGCTGCGGGTGGTCTACATGCTCTGCCACTTGGGCATCGACGCGGAAAAGGTCACGGTGATCTCCTTCACCAACGCCTCCTGCGCACAGCTGCGCGAGCAGTTGGTGAAGGTGCTCGGCTACTGGGGGCATCCCTTCGACGCGGCCCAGGCGCGGCAGTGCGTGCGCACCTTCCATTCGGCCATGGGCACCCTGGCCAAGGTGGCGCTGAAGAACCCGCGCTGGTTCGAGCAACTGGACGAGCGCACCCCGGCCGATGAGCTGGACAACCCCTTGCTTGCCGGGCGCCTGCGCCCGGCGCAGCAGCGTCTGCTCAAGCAGGTTTACCAGCAGTGCTACGCCGAACAGCCGGCGTTCCGCACGCTGGTGCACCAGCTGCTGGAGCTGCCGCCAGCGCCCGAAGCCGGCGAGGACGGCAAGCCACCGCGCATCGGCAAGGCGCCGCTGGACGCCTTCAAGCTGCCGGGCGAGTTCGTGGCGCTGCCGCTGTTCGAGGCGTTCTACGCGCAGTCGGGCTTCATCGAGAGCATCGGCCTGCGCATTGCCCAGCTGCAGCCATCGAGGCTCGCCTGCCCACCGCGCGAGCGCCAGTTCATCGAGGCATTGCAGCTGTTCTGGGCAGCCTTCGACAGCGCCTTGCAGGCGCAGGGCCTGCTGACCTTCAACCTGGCCTTCCAGCGCCTCACCGACCAGCTCGGCGACGGTGCGCTGCTGGCACAGGCACTGGCGCCGTTCCAGCATCTGCTGATCGACGAGTTCCAGGATGTCTCGCCACAGATCGTGCTATGGCTGCAGGCGCTGCACCGCGACCTGGCCAAGCGCGGCGAAAGCGTCAGCCTGATGGCCATCGGTGACGACTGGCAGTCGATCTACGCCTGGCGCGGCAGCTCGCCGGAGCTGTTCATGGATTTCGACCGGCACTTCCCCAGCAAGGGCCGGCGCAAGAGCCGCGTGCTGTTGCTGGAAACCAACTACCGCAGCATCGACCCGGTGATCCGCGACGGCGAGCGGGTGCTGGTGGGCGTGGCCAACAAGCAGGCCAAGACCTGTCGCGCCTTCAAGTCGGCGGAGCCGGGCGACCACGGGGTGAAGCTGGTGCAGCGCTTCGACGCGCGCAACAGCCTGCCGATCCTGCTCGAGGAAATCCGCAAGCAGTGCGAGCACGTCGCCGCGCGCGGTTCGCGGGAGAAAACCGCCGTGTTGGTGCTCAGCCGGCGCAACGAAACCCTGCAGAGCATCCTCGGCGAGCTGGACCGCAAACTGCCGGTGAAGGGCATGACCATCCACCGCGCCAAGGGTTTGCAGGCGGAAGTGGCGATCATCGTCGATGACTGTGCGCCGCCGGAGAAACATCCGCTGCGCAGCGCGCTGTACGCGGCCTCGGGCTTCTTCGCCAGCAGCTATGACCAGGCCCAGCAGGATGAACAACTGCGCCTGGCCTACGTGGCGATCACCCGCGGGGTGAGCCGGGTGTTCTGGTTCACCCGCAAGGCCCAGGGGCCGACGGCGATCCTGGCGATGCGGCGCACCGTCGAAACGGTTCCGGCCTGAGCCTGGGGGAGCGTCAGTCAGTCGTCGCGGGTGAGGACTTCCAGCAGTTCGATCTCGAACAGCAGGTTGGAGTGGGGCTGGATGTGTGCGCCCACCTGGCGCTCGCCATAGGCCAGGTGCGCGGGCACGAAGAGCTTGCGCTTGCCGCCGACCTTCATGCCCATCAGCCCCTGGTCCCAGCCCTTGATCACCCGGCCGGTGCCGATCACGCACTGGAACGGGCGGCCCTTGTCGTAGGACGAATCGAACACGGTGCCGTCCTCCAGGGTGCCCCTGTACTGGGTGGTGATCAGGGCGCCCTTGACCACGGCCTTGCCGTCGCCGACGACGATATCTTCGATCTGCAGTTCGCTGCTCATGGCGTTCTCCGGGGAAACGGGCGGCGCGGTGCCGCAAGGGCGTGCGTTTTCGCAGGAAAACCCGGCCTTTGCAAGCGCCCCGCGGGTTCAGGCGATGGCCGCCTCCCCGGTTCGCCAGCAGGCGGGCGCCTGCGCAGGGTCCCGCTCGCACCCCGGCAGGAGCGAACGTGCTGGCGAACTGCGCTCAGGCCAGGTGCGCGGCAAACCCACTGACCTCCGGCGCAATCTCCTCGCGCAGGGTCAGCGCGGGGATGTCGTAGTCGCCGCCGTTCTGCCGGCGGAAGGGGATGGGCGCGGTGGTCTGCAGGCTGTCCAGGCGCGCGCCCAGTTCCTGCTCGATCTGCGCGTAGCGCTCCGCGTCCACGCGACTGGTGCGGTACACCAGGTAGGGCGGCAGGACATCGAAGCCCGGGTAGAACAGCACGCCGTGATGGATCGGGAACAGCAGGTCGTCGATCGGCCCGTTGATGCCGCGCGGGCCGTAGTGCGACGCCCAGCCACCGGTGGTGACCACCAGCATGGCGCGCTTGCCGGCCAGGTTGCCTTCGCCGTAGCGGTCGCCCCAGCGGGCATCGGAGTGCTCGCCGACACCATAGGCGAATCCGTAGGCGTACACCCGCTCAACCCAGCCCTTGAGGATGGCCGGCATGCTGAACCACCACAGCGGGAACTGCAGGATCACCGTGTCGGCCCAGCGCAGCTTGTCCTGCTCGGCGGCGATGTCGCTGCTCTGCCGGCCGGCCGCGTAGGCGCGCTTGGAGTCCAGCGAGGGGTCGAAGCGCGCCTCGGGGTCGCGGTCCAGGCTGTCGGCGGCGTCCAGCGTGGCTTTCCAGTTCATCGCGTAGAGGTCGGAGACCTGCACGTCATGCCCGGCGGCCTGCAGGCGGCGCACGGCGAAGTCCTTCAGTGAGCCGTTGAGCGAGCGCGGCTCGGGGTGGGCGTAGACGATCAGTACGTTCATGCTGGCGGCTTCCGTTGAGAAGGGATGCGCGCAGGATGCGATGGCCGCCGGTATAGTAGAAATGAATATCCGGTATTCCAGGTATAGGGATGAATAATCTTCGCAGGCTTGACCTCAATCTGCTGGTGACCCTGGACGTGCTCCTGTCCGAGCACAACGTGACGCGCGCGGCGCAGCGGCTGAATTTCTCGCAGCCATCGGTGAGCGTCCACCTGGCCAAGCTGCGCGACATCTTCGACGACCTGCTGCTGCTGCCTGGCCCCCGTGGCATGCGTCCTACGGCGCGGGCGGAATCCCTGCGCGAACCGCTGCGCCTCGCCCTGGAGGCGTTGGAGCAGGCGGTGGCGCCCGCCGCGCCTTTCGACCCGGCCCAGGCGCAAACCACCTGGCGCGTCGCCGCGACGGACTATGGCGAGTCCACCATCCTGCTGCCGGCGTTGAACGCCATTCGCCACAGCGCGCCGGGCACCCGTCTGGCCCTGCTGGAGCTGTCGCCGCCGCGCATCGCCCGGCAGGCGGAGCAGGGCGAGATCGACCTGGCGTTCCACACCACCGACGGCAGCCCGCCGGGCATGCGCCGCCGCACGTTGTTCAGCGAGCGCTATGTGCTGGCCGGCCGCGCCGGCCACCCCAGGCTCAAGCGCAAGCCGAGCCTGGCGCAGTTCTGCCAGCTGGAGCACGTGATGGTGTCGCCCGATGGCGGCGGCTTCAGCGGCGTGACCGACGAGGCGCTGGCGGCGGTCGGCCTGAGCCGGCGCGTGGCGCTGTCGGTGCCGCATTTCCTCTTCGTCATCTCCGCCCTGGCCAGCAGCGACCTGGTGGCCATGGTGCCGGCGCGGCTGGTGCGGGATAACCCGGCGCTGCGCGTGGTGGAGGCGCCGGTGGAGGTGCCGGGGTACGAGATGTCGATGCTCTGGGACGAACGCTCGCACCGCGATCCGGCGCACCGGTGGCTGCGGGAGCAGATTGCCGCATCGGTCTGACGGCGATTCACGCCTGTAGGAGCGGGCCATGCCCGCGACCGTGCGCGTAGCGCGCTCCTACGCGGGGCGTTGGGCGGGTTCGCGAGCAAGCTCGCCCCTACAGGGAAACTCCGCGCGCTGTTGTAGGAGCGAGCTTGCTCGCGAACAACGCCGCCAGGCAGGGGCCTTTTGCCGTATCACTCCACGAACCGCAGCCGCAACAGGTACTTCAGCGACGCCTCCAGCGTCTGCCCATGGCTCAGGCCGTCGAAGGCATGGAACTGCGCCTGCATGCCGGGCACCTTGCCGACGTCTTCCACCAGTTGCTGGGCGGCTCGGGGTGCGCTGGGAGTGATGCCTTCGCGCGGCCGGAAGGGTTCCTCGCCGCCGCGCATCAGCAACAGTTGCGCAGAGTGGCCGGCCAGGCGCTGGGCGAAACCGTCCTGCTCCTCGAGGATGGCGCCGTCGCCCCACCACAGTGAAGGGCTGGCCGGAGCGTAGAAGCTGAACTGTTGCGGCCGGGTGAGCAACGCGTGAAGCGTCAGCAGGCCGCCGTAGGAATGGCCCCAGAGCGTCTGTTGCGCACGGTCGATGGGCGCCTGCGCGGCCACCGCCGGCAGCATCCGGTCACGCATCAGGTCGAGGAAGGCGTCGGCGCCACCGCTGGGGTCGCCGGTGAGCGGGTCTTTCTGCTCCGCCAGCTGCGGGCGCGGCGGAGTGTAGTCGCGGGTGCGGCTCGCCCGGTCGATGCGCAGAGGCGTCTGGTAACCGACGGCGACCAGCAGCGGGGCGCGGCCGTCGTTCAGTTCGGCCAGCAGTTTGTCGTCCAGTGCGCCGAGGGCGGCGTTACCGTCGAGCATCCACACCACCGGGTAGCCGGTGGCAGGGGCGGGATGGTTCGGGCGGGCGATCCACAGCTGGTAGTGACGCTGGCCGTCGGCGGAGTCCAGTTTCAGCTCGCTGAAGCGGTAGGCCAGGTCGTGGCGTTGCAGCAGGTGGGTGTCCATTTTCTGGTCGGGGGCAGGCGCGGCGTGCGCTGCCAGCCCCGGCACGGCGATAGCCAGTGCCAGGGCCAGGAGGCGGATTCTCATCAGGCTTTTCTCGTTCTACAAATCAGAACGACGCGGTGAGGCTGGTGTACAGCGTTCGGCCCGGTTCGTTGTAGGTGGCGGCGCCGGCGCCCTCGATGCCGTTCACGCCCTGGGCGTTGCCCTCGCGGAACAGGCGCTTGTCGAAGACGTTGTCCACCCCGGCGGTGAAGCTCAGGTTTTTGGTGAACACATAGGTGCCGCTCAGCCCTGCGATGGCGTAGGGCGAGAGCTGGTTGTTGGCGCTGCCGGTGACGCGGTCGCCGTGGTAGTCGTACTTCTTCGGCGTCTGCTTGCCGTACCAGGCGACGCTGGCCTGCAGCGACAGCGCATCGGTGGCCTGCCAGTCGAGCATGGAGTTCAGGGTGTACTTGGGCGTCACCGAGAGCACGTCGCCGGTTTCCTTGTTCTTCGACTGCAGCATGTAGGTGAAGTTGTTGCTCCACTTCAGCTGCTCCAGCAGCGGGATGGTCAGGGTGCCTTCCAGGCCCTCGACCAGCGCCTTGGGCACGTTTTCCCACTGGTAGATCGCGGCGTTGGCATAGCTGCCGGTGCCGCCGCTGGCCTGGTCGATGGGCGACAGGCCCGACTCGATCTTGTTCTTGTAATCATTGCGGAAGTAGGTCAGGCCGGCGATCAGGCCGTCCTTCTGGAACTCGATGCCCAGTTCCTTGTTGACGCTCGTCTCCGCCTTGAGGTCCTCGTTGCCCTGCAGGTAGCAGCTGGTGCTCTGGCCGTAGCAGCCCTGGCCGCGGCTGTAGAGCAGGTAGTCGGGGTTGAGCTGGTACAGGTTCGGCGCCTTGTAGGCGCGGGCGATACCGGCCTTCAGGGTGACGCTGTCGGTGAGCGCGTGGGACAGGTTCAGCGACGGGCTGAAATTGTCGCCGACGATGCTGTGGTGGTCCCAGCGCAGGCCCGGGGTGAGCATGGTGCCGGGCAGCAACTCGATGTTGTCTTCGGCGAACAGCGAGAAGATCTGCGCCTGGGAGGTGGTGTCGCGGTTGGTGCTGGTGAGCCCCGGCACCGAGCCGCCTTCGCTGGTGGTCTGGGTGTTGGCGCTGGGGTCGTCGAGCTTCTGCTGCACCCACTCGCTGCCCAGGGTCAGGGTCTGGTCGCGCCAGGCGTGCAGCGGCAGGTTCACCTCGCCGTGGGCGGTCAGGTCGCGCAGGGTGGCGGTGTAGAAATCGGTGTTGCTGAAGATGCCCTCGGTGCCGCCGGCCAGACCTTCGTTGATGCGGCTGTTGCGGGTCTTCTCGTACTGCAGGTAGGCCATGGAGCTGCCGAAGTCCCACTCGCCGCGATGGGTGATCGAGTAGTTCTCGCGGTACAGGCGGTTGGTCTCGTGGCCGAGCATGGACTTCACGTTGGCGTTGCTGTTGGTGTTCTGCGTATCGCCGGTGTAGATGTTGCCCTGGCGGCTGAAGCCGGCCTCGAAGTCCAGCGTCTGCTCCGGCGTCAGGTGCCAGCTGAGCAGGCCGTTGACGTCCTTGTTGCGTACGCCTTCGCGGCCGGCGGGGAGGGTGCCGGCCTGGTTGCCGGTGCGGTTGGATTCATGGCCGGCGTTGATGTCCCAGTCGTCCGAGTCGGTCTTGGCGACGTTGCCGTACACGCGGTAGCTCAGGTTGTCGGTCAGCGGGCCGTTGAGGCCGAAGGTCATGCGCTGGGTGGCGCCTTCGTCGCTGTGCTGCGGGAAGTTGCTGTAGACGGTGACGTCGCCGTGGGTTTCCTGGCCCGCCTGCTTGGTGATGATGTTCACCACGCCGCCTGCCGCGCCGTTGCCGTAGCGCGCCGCCGCCGGGCCGCGCAGGACTTCGATGCGCTCCACCTGGTCAGCCGGCACCCAGTTGGTGTCGCCGCGCGAATCACGCTCGCCACGCCAGCCGTAGCGCACGGCGTTGCGGCTGGACACCGGCTTGCCGTCCACCAGGATC
This sequence comes from Pseudomonas sp. NY15437, assembly GCF_048068435.1. NCBI lineage: Bacteria > Pseudomonadati > Pseudomonadota > Gammaproteobacteria > Pseudomonadales > Pseudomonadaceae > Pseudomonas > Pseudomonas sp. NY15437. Next base: position 152,166 of record NZ_JBLUQC010000008.1, on the reverse strand, counting down.
AGGGTGTTCTCCGGGCCCATGCCGCGGATGTCGATCTGGCGGTTGTTGCCGCGCTGGCCGCTGGTGGAGTTACCGGTCAGGTTGACGCCCGGCATGGTGCGGATGATCTGCGACAGGTCGCTGGCCGGCGGACGCTTCTTGATGTCCTCGGCGGTGATGATCGACACGCCCGGCATCTGCTTGGCTTCCTCCGCGGCGGTCGCGACGATGGTCTCGCTGTCGAGTTCGACGGGCTCGGAATCGGCGCTGGCGGCCTGCACGGCGAAAGACAGCAGGCTGCTGGAGAGCAGCAGGAAGGGCGGCAGGAAGTGCATCGGGCGGGACGGCATCGGTGATCTCCGACAACTGAAAGATCGCCAAATGATAATTAATGCTATTTGCTAGTAAAGCGCATTAACTTTCTAAACACTTGCCACGTCCTGGCGGGCCGCGGCGGCCGGCAGCAGCAGGTGCAGGCAAAGGCCGGCCGTGCCGTTCCCGCTGCCGTTCTCGGCCCACAAACGCCCGTCCGCCAGCTCCACGGCGCGCCGGGCAATGGCCAGACCAAGGCCGAAGCCGCTGGACTCGGACGGTTGCAGCCGCTGGTAGGGCTGGAAGATGCGCTCCAGATCCTGCTCGGCCACGCCGGGGCCGTCGTCGCTGACGCGAAGGTGCCAGAATTCGCCCTCGCGCCAGCCATCCAGGCGCACGCTGCCGCCGCGCGGGGAATGGCGAATGCCGTTGCGCAGCAGGTTTTCGATGGCCTGGGCGAAGCTGTCCAGGTGCACCTGCACCACGCAGTCGGTGCCCAGCGAACAGGGCAGCCGCCCGGGCTCCCAGCCGCTTTCGAAGCAGGCGTCCTCACGCAAGGCTTCCCACACCGACAGGACCAGCACCGGCTCGCGCTCCAGCTGCGGGCGCTCGGTGTCCAGCCAGGCGAGGTCGAGGGTGTCTTCCAGCAGGCGCTGCATGTCCTGGATTTCCCGGTCCAGCCGCTCGCGCAACTGCCCTGCCGGCAGGTCGCTGTCATGGGCGATGCGCAGGCGCGCCAGCGGCGTGCGCAATTCGTGGGACAGCGTGCGCAGCAGCAGGCGTTGCTGCGCGAGGCTATGCCGCAGGCGGTCGGCCATGTGGTCGAAGGCCAGCGCCAGTTCGCCCAGTTCGTCGCGACGATGGGCCAGCGGCGTGCCGGGGCCTTCGCTGTCCAGGTCGTCGGCGCGCAGGGCATCGGCGCGAGCGCGCAGGCGGTTGAGCGGCACGACCAGGTGACGGTAGATCAACAGGCCCAGGAGGGCGGCCAGCAGGGCAGGCACCACGCCGTGGCTGAACAGGTGCGTCCAGGGCGTCAGGCCGCCGGGCAGCAGGCGTTCGGGCAACTGCATGACCAGCCGCCCGCGCTCGGGATGCCGAGGGAATTCGATGCTGACGTAGGGCAGCTCGTCCTGCAGCCGGCGACTCATGGGCCAGTCCAGCTTGCGCATGAAGGTCAGGTGGCTGAATTCCTCCGCCGTCAGCGGGGTGGTGCCCAGGCTCCGCAGGTGGTCGTCGATCACCGCGACCCAGGTGTCCTCGGCGGCGGCGAGCTCCCGACGGAAGCGCTCCACGCCCAAGGTGCCCTGTTGCTCCCAGACCCGTTCGGCCTGTTCGGCGTAACGCGCCAGGTAGCTGCGGTCTTCGGGGCCGAGGAAGTACGTACTGCGCTCCAGCGACAGGCCCCAGCTCCAGATCAGCCAGGTGAGCAACAGGCAGAAACCGATTTGCAGCGCGGCGATCTTCCACAGCAGGGGATGGCGGCGCATCAGTGACGGTCCGCGTCCACCAGGATGTAGCCCTGGCCACGCACCGCCTGGATCTGCACCTGCTGCGCGCCGATGGCCGCCAGCTTGCGGCGCAGGTTGCAGACGTGCACGTCCAGCCCGCGATCCAGCCGGGTATAGGTGCGGTGCAGCACGCTCTGGTAGAGGTAGCTCTTGCTCAGCGCCTCCCCGGCATGTGCGTTCAGTGTGGCCAGCAGGCGGTATTCGGAATGCGTCAGGCCTGCCTGTTCACCGTTGTGGGAAACATCCTGCAGCTCATCGTCGAAGTGCAGCGAACCCCGGGGCCGCGGTTTTTCGCGGGCGCGATCCAGGCTCACCCTGCGCAGCAGCGCATCGATGCGCGCATCCAGCTCCGCCAGGCTGAACGGCTTGGGCAGGTAGTCGTCGGCCCCGCGGGTGAAGCCGGTGATGCGGTCCTGTTCCGCGCCGAGGGCGGACATCAGCATCACCGGCGTGGTGCGCGCGCGGCGCAGGGTATCCAGCAGCGCCAGGCCATCGATGCCGGGCAGGAGGATGTCCAGCAGGACCAGGTCGAAGTCGTTCTGGTGGACGGCCACCAGGCCCTGGTCACCGTTGGCGCAGGTGGTGACAGCAAAACCGCGCTGACAGAAATGACGTTCGAGGTCCAGGCGAAGACGGGAATCGTCTTCCACCAGCAAGAGCGAAGGGGACACGATGAGCCTTGAGAATTTCTTTGGTGAGAATACTTAGCATTTGCAAATATCTCACTCCCGGCGGCCGGAAGGCAATGGCGATCTGCCAATGCCTCAGCGACGCCGTCTCAGACCCAGCGGCGCACCCGGCTGCAGAAGGCATCGAACTCGGCGCCGAACAGCTCGCGCAGCGCCCGTTCTTCCGGGCGGATCTGGAAGCGTCCGATGTACAGCACGAAGGCCGCGACGCCGAGCACCGCCCACGCCGAGCCGAGAAGAACGCACCAGCCGAGCAGGATGATGGCGAAGCCCAGGTACATCGGGTTGCGGGTGTGCCGGTAGATGCCGCTGATCACCAGCGCCGAGGCGCTTTCCGGTTTCAGCGGGTTGACCGTGGTGCGCGCGCGGCGGAACGACGCCACGCCCGCCAGGCAGACCGCAGCGCCCGCCAGCACGACCAGCAGCGCCAACCACAGGCGTCCGCCCAGCGGCGCGATGGGACGCACCGCCAGCCACATCAGCACGCCGCTGACGATCGCCACCAGGGGCGGGGGAATACGGTGTTCCAGCCAATCCATGGGTATCTCCGGGCCAGTGCGGCCATGTCCAGTGAGGTGCCAACACTAGCCCAGATCGTTGCGATCAGCGCGGCCGTTTCACCGCGCGCACCTTGCCGCTGGTGCCGCCACCGCAGTAGAAACGCTCGCCGCCATCGGCTTCCAGGCCGGAGACGTGCATGCCCTCGGGCATGTCCAGTTGCTCCAGCACCGCGCCGGACTGCGGGTCAACGCGGCGTAGCTCGCTGTAGGTCGATTCCGGGTCCCAGGTGCCGTGCCAGAGTTGGCCTTCGACCCAGGTCACGCCGGTGACGAAACGATTTGAATCAATCGTCCTCAGGACTTCACCGGTTTCCGGGTCGATCTGATGAATCTTCCGCGCACGGTATTCGCCGACCCAGAGCGAGCCTTCCGCCCAGGCCATGCCGGAATCGCCACCGTTGCCGGGCGCGGGGATGGTGGAGAGCACCTGCCCGCTGGCCGGGTCGATCTTCTGGATGCGGCGTTCGGCGATCTGGTACAGGTGCGTGCCGTCGAAGGCGGTGCCGGCGTGAGCGGGCACCTCGATGGCGCGCTCCAGCCTGCCGTCCTGCGGATCAAGGCTCTGCAGCCGCTCGCCGACGGCGAACCAGACGCGCCGGCCATCGAAGGTCAGGCCATGGACGGTGCTGACGCCGGGGAACGGGCCGTACTCCTGCAACACTTGCGCCGGGGATTGCTTGTAGTGGGTGGTCATGGTGTAGCCCTGCACGTGGTGGGTGGGAGCCTTCAGCCTATTCAGACACCGAAGGGCGCGGGGAGTAACAAGGTCGTCGCGAATCCCGGTGCCGGCGGCAGCGTCCAGCGCCGCGTGCGCCCCTGGCCCAGCGCCTGCACCTGGCCGGCGCCTGCGAGCGCTTCGAGGGCGCGCTGCACGCTGCGCTGACTGGTACCCAGGGCCAACGCCAGGGCGGAGCTGGCCCAGGCCTGGCCATCGCTGAGCAGCGCCAGCACATCAGCGTTGGCTTCCTCCCGCGGTGGCGCAAGGACCAGCGGATTGGCGGCGACCAGCCGATACCCCCGCGGGGTCGACTCGATGCCCGCCAAGGGTTGCAACAGACGCCGCAGCCGGCCGATTTCCACGCGCAGGCGGGCGCGGTGGGTATCGTCCGGGTGGCGGGTGCGGAACACCCGGTTGATCAGGTCTGTGCGTGCCACATCGTCCGGCCAGGCTTCGCCCAGGGCGCGAGCGAGGGCGAAGAGCAGTGGGCGGCTGGCCAGCGACAGGTGGCCGACGCGGTGGCGACAGGCATCGATCACCAGCGCGTCGCTGTGCAGCAGGGCTTCCACCTGGTCCAGCGACAGCAGAAGCGTGGCCTGCCGATCGATGCGCCGGGCGGCCGGGGCGGCAAGCAGCTGCGCGGCCTGGTCGACCTCCGCGCGCAGGGCGGCAATGCCGGATTCAGCAGCCGCGTCGGCGGCCTGACCCAGCGCCGCCCGCGCCTGGGCTGCCTGTAGCCGGCGGACGGCGATGCCGGCAAGGATCAGCCAATGCACCGCGCGCAGGTGCGCCGGCAGCGCTGCCGGTTCGAGAGTGGCCAGCGCAGCACTGGCGGCGTCGAGCTGGCCGATCAGCAGGGCGCGGCGGATCAGCAGGTAGCGCGCGTGGGCGGCATTGTCGGCATCGCCGTAGTGTTGCAGCACCTGCGTAGCCTGCTCCAGCGGCGCGGTCGGCCAGTTCAGCTCGCGGCTGGCCAGCGCCACTTCCGCCTCGGCGACTCGGCAACGCGCGCGCTCGACGGGCTCGTGGTTGCCGAAGCCGCGGGCGGCACGGCGCAACAGGGCGCGCGCACGGGGGAAGTCGCCCAGCTGGGCCATGGCGATGCCGCGCAGGGCCAGTGCGGGCGGGTCCTCGCGCAGCGCCACGCGGTTCAGCGCCGCGAACGGGTCGCCCGCCGCCAGCGCGCTGGCCGCCGCCGTGATCAGCGAATCCATGGAAATCCCGCCACCCGTATCGCTCCCCTCAAGCCGGCCTGCTGGCTAGTCTAGCCATGGCCGCGCGGCCGGTGCGGGAAGCGTGGGCACGGCATCGCCACGGCGGGCGCGACGCTTACCCGGCCTTGCGATACGCCGGGCGCAGCCTCGCCAGCAGTGCCGCCGCCAGGTCCAGCGTCGAGCACAGCAGGAAATAGAGCAGCGCGACGAACAGGAAGACTTCCGTGGGGTAGACCATCACCCGGTTGCTCACCTGGGTGGCGACGAAGGACAGCTCGCCGACGCCGATCACGTAGGCCAGGGAGGTGTCCTTGATCAGCGACACCCACTGGTTGAGGAAGGACGGCAGCATGATCGGCAGCGCCTGCGGCAGGATCACCAGGGTCAGCACCTGCCAGGGGCGCAGGCCCAGGGCGCGGGCGGCGTCCCACTGGCCCTTGGGCAGGCTGTCGATGCCGGCATGCACCGAGTGCGCGAGGTAGGCGCCGCCGATCAGCGACAGCGCGCAGACGACCGTGGCCAGCGCCGGCACGTCGATCTGGAAGACGATGGGCAGCAGGAAGTAGGTCCAGAAGATCAGCATCAGCACCGGGATGGCGCGGAAGAAACCGAGGAAGGCCACCAGCACGAGGCGCGGCCTGCCGCGCAATACCGACAGGGCGATGCCCAGCGCCAGGCCGATGACCGCTGAGGCGATACCGGAGGCCAGGGCCAGGATGACGGTCAGCGCGGCGCCGCCCAGCGGGCCGTCCGGGTAGGCGCCAAGGAGAAAGTAGGACAGGTTGTCGTGGATGACGGTGAAGTCCATGTCAGGCTCCCTGGCGGTAGCGGCGCGTCTGCTGCAGCGCCTGGCCCAGTGCCTCGATCAGCGCGATGGCGCCGATGTAGAGCAGGGTGGCGATGCCGAAGGCCTGGAAGGTCTTGAAGGTCTGCGTCTCCACTTGGCGCGAGGCGTAGGACAGCTCGGCCAGCCCGATCGCCATGGCCAGCGAGGAGTTCTTCAGCGCGTTCATGTATTGCCCCATCAGCGGCGGCAGCGCCGTCCGCAGCGCCTGCGGCAGGATCACCCAGCGCCACACCTGGAGCGGGCGCAGGCCCAGCGCCATGCCGGCCTCGCGTTGCGCCGGGCGGACCGAGGCGATGCCGGCGCGAAATTCCTCGGCGATGAAGGCACTGGTGTAGAGCGTCAGGCCCCAGGCGGCGGCGATGAACTCGAAGGACGGCCACGCCAGGGCACCCAGCTCATGGGGCGTGTTCAGCCAGGCAACGAGGTCCTCGGGCAGCAGCGCCGGCACGCCGAAGTACCAGAAGAACAGCTGCACCAGCAGCGGCGTGTTGCGAAACAGCGCGAGATAGGCCCGCGCCGGCCACGACAGCCAGCGCGTCGCCGCCTGCCGGGCGATGGCCAGCGGCGCGCCGAGCAGCGTGGCGACCACGCAGCAGAACAGGGAAATACCGAGGGTGAGCAGAAAACCGTCGAGCAGCCAGCTCAGGTAGGTCGGGGCGAGCAGTTCGCCGAACATCGTGGGAATCCATCAAGGGTAGGAACGGCAACGCCCCACGAGCGTGGGGCGTGCGGTGGAACGCAGCGCGCGGCGAAGGTCAGCTCTTGTCGCCGATCTTGTACAGGCGCGCCAGGGGCGTCTTGGTGGTCGGGCCGAACCAGGTGTCGTAGATGGCCTGGGCCTTGCCGCTGGCTTCCAGCTCCGTGAGGCTCTGGTTGACGAACTCGCCCAGGGCCTTCTCGCCCTTGGGAATGCCGACGCCGATCAGGTCGTTGGAGATGGTGAAGGGCGGGACTTCGTACTTGTCCTTGTCCGGCACGTTGGCCAGCAGGCCGATCAGCTTCGGGCCGTCCTGGGTGATGGCCTGGACCTGGCCGTTGCGCAGGGCGGTGAAGGCGAACGGCGTGTCGTCGTAGGCGACGACCTTGGCGCCGGGGAATTTCTCGCGCAGCACGCCTTCGTTGACGGTGCCCTTGTCCACGCCGACGCGCCACTTGTTCAGGTCGTCGGGCGACTTGAGGCTGCCCTTGCGGACGATGAACTGCTGCCCGGAAGAGAAGTAGGGGATGCTGAAATCCACCTGCTGGGCGCGTTCGGGGGTGATGGTGAAGTTGGCCAGCACCAGGTCGACCTTGTTCGCGGTCAGCAGCGGGATGCGGTTGGCCGGGTTGGTCGGCAGGACCTGCAGCTTGACGCCCAGCTTGTCGGCCAGGGCCTTGGCGTAATCCACGTCGAGACCTTCGATCTGCTTGCTCTTGGCATCGACGAAGCCGAACGGCGGGTTGCTGTCGAACGCGGCGACGCGCAGCACGCCGGCTTTCTTGATGTCCTCCAGGCGGTCGGCGTGGGCCAGGCCGGACAGGACGGCCAGGGCGAGGGCGGTAACGGCAGTGAGTTTCTTCATGAACATCCAGCTCCTTCTCGGGCCCCGTTCGTGCGACGGGTTCCCGTGATGATCGAGTGCGGGCCTTCGAGGGTGTCAAAGGCCCGTTCCAGAGCGGCGGGGATGGCCCACCGGCGACGCCGAGTGTGGCAGCGAGGCGGTGGCGCGGAGAAGGAATGAATTGGTCTAGCTCATAACTGGAAGAAATATAAACTCATGGTTGAATAACCTTTTGCATCGAACCCTGTAGGAGCGGGCCATGCCCGCGATCCGCGGACGAAGTCCGCGCAAGCCGGGGCGACGGAACCGTGAGCCCTGCTCACGGATCGCGGGCATGGCCCGCTCCTACAATGACCTGCACAAGGGCTGCCTTCTCCCTGACCCCGGCTACGCGCTCCGCTCCGAAGGAGCGGGTCGAGTTAGGTGCAGGATGAAACAGGGTGCCAACTTGCACGGTCGGCTCCCTCTCCCTTCAGGGAGAGGGCGGGGGAGAGGGAAAATCCAGGCACGGATTTTCAGAAGACGACACTTGCTCTTACGAGCTCCGCCCCGTCAGGGCTTCCAGCGCGCCGCGCCGATATCCACGGCGCGCGGCAGGATGCGTTCGGCGAGGAACAGGTCGGCGGTGCGCTGCTGCGCGGCGATGTCGGCATCGCTCACCGGCTGGATGGGCGACGCGGGGCGGTGCTTGAAGGTTTCCTCGATCACCGCCGGCGCCAGCCCGGTGACGCGCGCCATGATCGCCACGCTGCCGGCTTGGTCGCTGCGGGTCAGGGCTTCGGCCTCGTTGAGCGTGTCCAGCACCTGGTGGATGAACGCTGGATGGGCGCCGGCGTATTCGCGGCTGGACAGATAGAACGGCCCGCTGAGGCCGACCGCCGAGCCATCCGCCAGCAAACGCGCATGGCCGTCCAGCAGCAACGCGGAATACCACGGGTCCCAGATCGCCCAGGCATCTACCCGGCCGCTTTCGAAGGCGGCGCGGGCGTCGGCTGGGGTCAGGTACAGCGGCTGGATGTCCTTGAGGGTCAGTCCTTCCTTCTGCAACAGGCGCAGCAGCAGGTTGTGCGAGCTGGAGCCTTTCTGGAAGGCCACGCGCTTGCCCTTGAGGTCGGCGACGCTGCGGATCGGGCTGTCCGTGGGCACCACGACGGTTTCCGCCTGCGGCTTGGGTGGCTCCACGCCGACGTAGAGCAGGTCGGCGCCGGCGGCCTGGGCGAAGATCGGCGGGATGTCGCCGGTGGAGCCGATGTCCAGGCTGCCGACGTTCAACGCTTCGAGCATCTGCGGCCCCGCAGGAAATTCGATCCACTGGACCTGCGTTTGCGGGAAGCGTTTTTCCAGCAGCCCGTGCTCCTTGGCCAGCACCAGGCTGACCGAGGCCTTCTGGTAGCCGATGCGCAGTTGCGCCGGGTCCTGCGCGTGGGCGGCGCTGGCCGCGATGAGCAGCATTGCCGCAAGCAGTCGATTGAACAATCTCACCGGCTCAGTCCTTCCAGTCGTGGGAGGGTTTTTCCCAGAGGTTGATGCCGCCTTCCACCGCGTGGCGATCGATCTCCGCCAGCTCATCGGCGCTGAACGCGAGGTTGTCCAGCGCCGCGACGTTCTCGATGATCTGCTCCGGCCGGCTGGCGCCGATCAGCGCGGAGGTCACCCGCGCATCGCGCAGCACCCAGGCCTGCGCCAGTTGCGCCAGGCTCTGGCCGCGACGCTGGGCGATCTCGTTGAGCGCGCGGGCGCGGCGCAGGTTGTCCTCGGACAGGTGCTCCGGGCGCAGCGAGGCGCCGCCCGGCTGGTTGACCCGCGCATCGGCCGGCACGCCATTGAGGTAACGGTCGGTGAGCAGCCCCTGGGCCAGCGGCGTGAAGGCGATGACGCCGGCGCCCAGCTCATCGGTGGTGGCCAGCAGGTCCTTTTCCACCCAGCGGTTGAACAGGTTGTACGCCGGCTGGTGGATCAGCAGCGGCACCTTCCATTGCGTCAGCAACGCCGCGAGTTCGGCGGTCTTGCCGGCGGAGTAGGACGAGATCCCGACGTACAAGGCCTTGCCCTGCTGCACGGCGCTGGCCAGCGCGCCGGCGGTTTCTTCCAGCGGCGTGTCGGGGTCGAAGCGGTGCGAGTAGAAGATGTCCACGTAGTCCAGGCCCAGGCGTTTCAGGCTCTGGTCGAGGCTGGCGAGCAGGTACTTGCGCGAGCTGCCGCCCTGGCCGTAGGGGCCGGGCCACATGTCCCAGCCGGCCTTGGTGGAGATGATCAGCTCATCGCGGTAGGCGGCGAAGTCCTCGCGCAGCAGGCGGCCGAAGTTGATCTCGGCGCTGCCGTAGGGCGGGCCGTAGTTGTTGGCCAGGTCGAAGTGGTTGATGCCCAGGTCGAAGGCGGTGCGCAGCAGGGCGCGCTGGCGGTCCAGCGGAACGCTGTCGCCGAAGTTGTGCCACAGACCCAGGGAGAGGGCGGGCAGCACCAGCCCGCTGCGGCCGACGCGGCGGTAGGGGACGCGCTGGTAGCGGTCGGGGTGGGCGAGGTAGGTCATGCAAACTCCTTGGAAAGCGGGCCGCAGAGGGGGCGGCCGGTGAATCGTCAGATCGTGTAGCGGTTGGCCGGGCGCGTGAGCCCGAGGTGCTCGCGCAGGGTGCTGCCGCTGTACTCGCGGCGGAACAGCCCGCGGCGCTGCAGTTCCGGCACGACGTGGTTGGCCACGTCTTCCAGGCCGCCGGGCAGGTGCGGCACCAGCACGTTGAAGCCGTCGGCGGCGCCGCCTTCGAACCAGGCTTGCAATTCGTCGGCGATCTGCGTCGGCGTGCCGATCAGGCTGTGGTGCCCGCGTCCGCCGGCGATGCTTCGGCCGAGTTGGGCGAGGGTCAGGTTCTCCCGCCCGGCCAGTTCGGTGAGCAGCAACTGGCGGCTGCGCTGGCCGCTGTCGGTGAGCGGCAGCTCGGGCAAGGGGCCATCCAGCGGGTAGGCGGAGAGGTCGAAGTTGCCGAGCATGCGCGACAGCAGCGCGACGCCCACCCGCGGCTCCACCAGCTCCTGGAATTGCTCGAACTTCTCCTGCGCCTCGGCCTGGCTCTGGCCCACCACCACGAACACGCCGGGCATGATGCGCAGCTCGTCCGGGCCGCGCCCGAAGCGCGGCAGGCGGCCTTTCAGATCGTTGTAGAAGTCGCGGGCGGCAGCCAGGGACGTCTGCGCGGTGAACACCACGTCGGCGGTCTGCGCGGCCAGCTCGCGGCCGGTCTCGGAACTGCCGGCCTGGACGATCACCGGCCGGCCCTGGGGCGTGCGCGCCACGTTCAGCGGGCCCTGCACGCGGAAGTGTTCGCCCTCGTGGTTGAGCACATGCAGCTTGGCCGGGTCGTAGTACTGACCGCTGGCCTTGTCGCGGGTGAAGGCGTCGTCTTCCCAGCTGTCCCACAGGCCGGTGACCACCTCATGGAATTCCCGCGCGCGGGCGTAGCGCTCGGCGTGGCCGAAGTGCTCCTGGCGGTTGAAGTTCAGCGCCTCGGCGGCGGCGTCGGAGGTCACCAGGTTCCACCCGGCGCGGCCGGCGGAAAGATGATCGAGGGACGCGAACTTGCGCGCCACGTGGTAGGGCTCGTTGTAGCTGGTGGTCACGGTGCCGATCAGGCCGATGCGCTCGGTCACCGCCGCCAGGGCCGCGAGCAGGGTCAACGGCTCGAAGTGGTCGGAGCGCGCCATGCGGCTGGCGATCTCGGCGGTGGGCGCGGCCACGCTGTCGGCGACGAAGACGGCGTCGAACTTCGCCGCTTCGGCCACCTGCGCCAGGCGTTTGTAGAGGCGGAAGTCGAGACCGCCGTCGGCCGGCACGTCCGGGTGGCGCCACGCCGAAACGTGGTGCCCGGTGGCCATGAGGAAGGCGCCAAGGGAAAGGGTGCGTGTCATGTCGGTGTTCCTGTGTGTCCGTCGGGAGGGACGCAAGGCGGCGTGCCGTTCTTGTCGGCGGCGCCGGGGCGAGCCGGCGCCGTTTGCTTCAAGCGATCAGAAGTCCTTGCGCAGCTCGACGCCGAAGTAGCGTCCGTCGTCGCGCGGCACCATGCGGTAGATGTAGCTGCCGCCGCTGGCCAGCAGGGGCGAATAGGACTTGTCGGTGAGGTTCTTGCCCACCACCGCCACGCGCCAGCCTTCGTTGTAGTCGGCCAGGGCGACGCTGGCGCCCCACAGGCCGTAGGCGCCCTGGATGGTGTCGGGGTTCTGGCTGAGGTCGTACTGCACCTTGTCCTGCCAGCTGTAGTCGGTGCCCAGCTCCACATCCAGGCCGTTGTCCAGCGGGATGCCGTAGTCGGCGCGCACGTAGCTCTTCCAGTCCGGCGAGAAGGGCAGCGGCTTGCCGTTGACGTTGCACGCCGCCGCCGCGCCGGCGGGGCAGGCGAAGCTGTCGATGCGCGCCTTGGTGTAGGCGAGGGCGCCGGAGAGCTTGAGCTGGCGGGTAGCCTGGTAGCTGAAGTCCAGCTCGGCGCCCTCGGTCTTCACCTTGCCCGCGTTGATCAGGCGGGTCACCACCTGGCCGGCGACGGTGTCGTAGAAGTTCGCCTGGTAGTTGTCGTACACGGTGTGGAACACCGCGAGGTTGGCGGTCAGGCGGTTGTCCAGCGCGGTGGCCTTGAGGCCCGCTTCCCAGGAGTTGGACGTCTCCGGCTTGAGCGCCTCGGTGTCGCGCGGCTGCATGTTGAAGAACACGTTGTAGGCCGGGCCTTTGTAGCCGCGCGAGTAGGTGAGGTAGCTGGTCAGCTGCTCGCTGAGGTCGTACTGCAGGCCCAGGCGGCCGGACCAGCCGTCTTCGTCGGTGGCGCCGGAGCTGGAGGTGGACGGCTGGATGCCGGTCACCGCGGTGGCCGAGGTGGAGCGGCGGCGGTGGTCATATTCCAGCTCGTCGTGGGTGTAGCGCAGGCCGGCGATACCGCGGAAATCGTCGGTGAAGTTCAGCGTGCTCTCGCCGAACACCGCGTAGGTGTCGCTGCGCGTGCCGTAGTCGGCCACGCCGGTATTCTGCGCGGTGGTGGAGGTCACGACGCGGCGGTAGGTCTCGTCGTCCACGGCGTGCATGTAGTAGAGACCGCCGACGTATTCGAGGAACTCGCCCTTGGGCGAGGCCAGGCGCAGCTCCTGGGAGTACTGGTCGTAGTTCAGCTCGCCCTTGTCGTGGGAGCTGGGGATGCTCGCCGTGACCTGGGACAGGCGGTCTCCATCCTGCCACTGGGTGTTGTCCCAGCCGCGCCAGGCACTGATGGAGGTCAGGGTGTAGTCGCCCAGGTTCCAGTCCAGCTGCGCCGACAGGCCCTTGTTGGTGTCGTCGACGTGGGTGCGGTAGTCGCTGTTGATCTTGCGGTTGTCGCTGTCCGGCGTCACCGGCCGCAGCGCGTTGGCGAAGGCCGGGCTGGTGGTGCTGGTGATGACGCCGCTGGGGCTGTCGTCGTTGCCCTGCATGTAGTCGGCGATCAGGGTGACCTTGAGGTCGTCGTTGGGCGTGATCTCGAACTTGGTGCGGGCGCCGGCGCGGTTGTAGCCGTTCACCTCGTGGCCGTTGTAGACGTTGTCGACGTTGCCGTCGTAGCTGCCCACCAGGGTGGTGACGCTGGCCTTGAGCTTGCCGGGGATCAGCGTGCCGCCAATGCCGAAGCGGGTGCGGTTCTCGTTGCCGCCGCCAAAATGCGAATAATCGATGTAGCCGGTGGTGTCGTCCGGCACCTCGCGGGTGACCACGTTGAGCACGCCGGCCGAGGCGTTCTTGCCGAACAGCGTGCCCTGCGGGCCGCGCAGCACTTCGATGCGCTCGACGTCGAGCAGGTCCAGGGTGGCCTGGCCGGGACGGCCGAGCACCACGCCATCGATCACCGTCGACACGCTCGGCTCGACGCCGGGGGAGGTGGAGATGGTCCCCACGCCGCGGACGAACAGCGAGGTGTCCTTGTTCGAGGCGCCGGTGCGGAAGTTCAGCGTCGGCACCTGCTGGACGATGCTCGATACGTTGTTGCGGTTGTCGCGTTCCAGTTGCTCGCCATCGAGCACGGAAACGGCCACGGGGACCTTCTGCAGCGATTCCTCGCGGCGGGTGGCGGTCACGGTCACGGCCTTGAGCGTCGGTGCCGCCTCGGCCGATGGAGTGTCGCCGCCGCTGGATTCGGCGGCCTGCACGCTGCAGGCGAGGGCGCCGATCACGCTGGCGATGCCCAGGGCCAGCGCGCTGCGCCGACCCGTGAAGTGCGGACGGCCGAGCGTCCCCCGATGTTGCGATTGCATAGCCACTCCTTCTTGCCCTGGTCCGCCCCGGGTCTTTTGCCGGGGCGCCTTTTATCTGCGGGACTGTCACGAGCGCTCGCTCGTGCGAGTGGCTGGAATCGTTGCGGACAGTATGTGTTGTTAGCGCTAACATCGGCGAGTATCCTGAATCACCAGATAGAACGTCAAATAATTAAAAATTACGTTTATATTCCTGACATCACAGATCACGACCGACAGGCAGGAGAGCCGGCTTGGCCAACCAGACACCCCGCAAACGCCGTGGCGCAGGCCGTGTGACCCTGACCGCGGTGGCCGATCGCGCCGGCGTTTCCGCCATCAGCGTGTCGCGCTATTTCAACCAGCCGGCGCAGCTGTCGGATGACCTGCGCGAACGCATCGGCGCGGCGGTGGAGGCGCTGGGCTATGTGCCCAACCAGGTGGCCGGCGGGCTGGCGTCGGCGCGGGGCAGGGTGGTGGGAATGGTGGTGCCGAACATTTCCGGGCCGATCTTCGCCGACACCATCCAGGCCGTCAGCGACACCCTGGCCGCCCACGGCTACCAGTTGCTGCTGGCCTCCAGCTACTTCTCCGAGGACAGGGAGGAGAACGCCGTGCGCGCCTTCCTCGGCTGGAACCCGGCGGCGCTGGTGCTGACCAGCCACTTCCACACCGCCGCGACGCAGAAGCTGATCGCCGCGGCGGACATGCCAGTGGTCGAGGTCTGGGATTACCAACCCGAGCGCGCGCCGATCCAGGTCGGTTTTTCCCATTACCAGGTCGGCGTGGACGCGGTGCGCTACCTGCACGGCAAGGGCTATCGGCGCATCGCCTTCGTGCAGAACAGCGCGCCTGGCGACTTCAGCGCCCTGGACCGCCGCGACGGGTACGCCGACACCCTGCGCGACCTGGGTGGCGAACCGTGGATGTTCGTGCCCACCGAGAGCGCGCCCTTCGAGGCCGGGCGCCAGGCCATGGAAGCACTGATGGCCCGCGGTGCGAAGCGCCCCGAGGCGATCGTCTTCGCCAACGACAACCTCGCCGCCGGCGGCCTGCTCGCCGGCCAGCGCGCCGGGCTGAAGATTCCCGAGGAGTGCGCGGTGCTGGGGTTCGGCGACTATCCCTTTGCGCCGATGCTGCTGCCGAGCCTTTCGACCATCAAGCCGCCGGCCCGCGAGATCGGCGAGATCGCCGCGCTGCGGGTGCTGCAATCCATCGGCGTGCTGCCGCTGGAGGGCGCGGTGGAGCGCCTGAACCTGCTCGGCTGCCGGGTGCTGGAGCGCGAAAGCGGCTGAATGCCCCCGTGTAGGAGCGGGCCACGCCCGCGATCCGCGGACGAAGTCCGCGCAACCCGGCGACGGTTCCGTGAGCCCTGCTCACGGATCGCGGGCATGGCCCGCTCCTACAGGTGGCGAGCGGTCATTTCACCAGCAGGTCGATCACTTCCTGGTCGCTGAGCTGGTGGAAGTCGCGGTAGTGGTCGCCGACCGCGCGGAAGGGCGAGGGCGTGTCCAGGCAGACCAGCTCGTCCACCTCCTCGCGCAGCCGCTGCACGGTTTCCGCCGGGCCCACCGGCACCGCCAGCACCACCCTGTGCGGGTGCTGGGCGCGCAGGCATTGCAACGCGGCGCGCATGCTGCTGCCGGTGGCCAGGCCGTCGTCGACCACGACCAGGTCGCGGCCTTCCACCCGGGCCGGGGCCTTCACGCCGCGGTAGAGCAGACGGCGGCGCTCCAGTTCGCGCAGCTGTTCCATCACCTGCTGTTCGAACCACTCCGCCGGCGGGTCGAAGCGCGCGAGCATCTGTTCGTCCACCACCCAGTTCGGCTCGGGGCCGTCGACAATGGCACCCAGGGCATATTCCTCGTTGCCCGGTGCGCCGATCTTGCGCACCAGCAGCACGTCCAGCGGCGCGGCGAGGATACGGGCGATTTCCTTGGCCACCGGCACGCCGCCACGGGGCAGGGCAAGGATCAGCGGGGCGACCAGCGGCATGTCGCGCAGGACCATGGCCAGGGCGATGCCGGCGTGGCGCCGATTGGTATAGCGCGGACTGGGCATCTGCACCTCCTTTGCCGAGTTACAGCAGCTTGTCCAGGGTGATGGGCAGCTCGCGTATGCGTTTACCGGTTGCATGGTAGACCGCGTTGGCGACTGCCGCCGCCACGCCGACGACGCCGATCTCGCCGACGCCCTTGGAGCCCAGCGGATTGACCACCGCATCCGGCTCGTCGACGAACAGCACGCGGATATCGCCGATGTCGGCCTGCACCGGGATGTGGTACTCGGCCAGGTTGTGGTTCATGAAACGCCCCAGGCCGTGGTCCATCAGGCTGGCCTCGTGCAGCGCCATGCTCACGCCCCAGACCACGCCGCCGAGAATCTGGCTGCGCGCGGTCTTGGGGTTGACCAGGCGCCCGGCGGCGATGGCGCTGACCACCCGGCGCACGCGCACCGTGCCCAGTGCCTCGTCCACCGCCACCTCGACGAACACCGCCGAGTGGGTGGCCGTGGCGTAGCGCTGGCGCAGCGCCGAGGGATGGGCGGTGGCGCTGGCCTGCAAGCTGCCGTAGCGCTGGAACAGCTCGGCAAAAGCGATGCGCTGGCTGCTGGACGCCGCCTGCAAGTGGCCCTCGCTGCACTGCACCTGGTCATCGGCGATGTGCTGGAAAGGCCCGGAGGGCAGTTGCCGGGCTGCTTCCAGCAGGGTTTGCCGGAGCGCCAGGCAGGCCTCGCGCACCGCGCTGCCCACCGAGGACACGGTGAACGAGCCGCCCTGCAGCGGGGCCTTGGGCAGCGAGGAGTCACCCAGTACGAAGCGCACCTTCTCCGGCGGCAGGCCGAGGGTTTCGGCGGCGATCTGGGTCATGGCGGTGTAGGTGCCGGTGCCGATGTCGGTGGTGGCGCTGGCCACCACAATGCTGCCGTCCGGTGCCAGCGCGGCACTGGCGCTGGCGGGCATCTGCATGGCCTCCCAGACCCCGGTGGCCATGCCCAGGCCGATGCGCTGCTCGCCCTCGCGCAAGGTGCCGGGCGCGGGCATCTGCGTCGGCCAGCCGAATTGCCGGGCGCCTTCGCTGTAGCAGTCGCGCAGGGCCTTGCTGGAATAGGGCTTGCCGAGGTTCTGGTTGAGCGCGGTGAAGTTGATCAGGCGCAGGTGCAGCGGGTTGAGCCCGGCGGCCCAGGCCAGTTCGTCCATGGCGCACTCCAGGGCGTAGACCCCTTCGGCGGCGCCGGGGGCGCGCATGTCCAGCGGCGTGTAGACGTCCAGCGGCACCAGGCGATAGGTGAGACGGACGTTGTCGCAGTGGTAGAGCATCCCCGACCATTCGGCGACGTGGGCGGTGAACTGCTCGAAGCGCGAGGTCTGCCCGGTGACCTGGTGCACCAGGCCGAGCAGGCGGCCCTCGGCGTCCGCGCCCAGGCTCAGGCGCTGCACCGTGCGTGGCCGATAGCCAAAGGTGAACTGCTGCTGGCGGGTCAGCGCGACGCGCACCGAGCGCTTGAGCATGAGCGCGGCCATCGCCGCCAGCGGCAACTGGTACTGCGGGCGCAAGCCGGAGCCGAAGGCGCCGCCGACGAACGCCGCCTGCACGCGCACGTGGGTGGGTTCGAGCTTGAGCACGTGGCACAGGTAGCTCTGGCTGTTCTGCGAGCCCTGGGTCTTGTCGTGCACCAGCAGGCTGCCGTCCGCCTGGTAGATCACCGTGGAGGCGTGCGGCTCCATGGGGTTGTGGTGCTCCACCGGCAGCTCGTACTCGGCCTCGATGCGCACCGGCGCGCTGGCCAGCGCGCCATCGGCATCGCCGCGCGGGCCGGGTAATTCGGCGGGCGCGGGCAGGGCATCGTCCAGCTGGCGGCGCAGGTCGGTGGCGTGCGGCTCGGGCGCGTATTCCACGGTCACCAGGGCGGCGGCGTAACGGGCGGTCTGCAGGTCGTCGGCCACCACCAGCGCCACCGGCTGGCCGTTGTACAGCACGCGGTCGTTGAACAGGGGGCGGAACGACGAGCCGTCGGCGGAATCCTCGTCCTCGTAGCTGTCATCGTCGGCGGCCAGCGGCGGGCGGTTCAGGTGGCTCATCACCAGGCGCACGCCGGGCACGGCGCAGGCGGCGTCGCTGTCGATGGCGATGATCCGCCCGCGGGCGATGCGGCTGTTGACCACCGTGCCATGGAGCAAACCCTCGGCGCCGTATTCGGCGGCGTAACGCGCGCCGCCGGTGACTTTCAACGGGCCGTCGACGCGGTCCAGCGGGGTGCCGATGGAGCGGTGCGGATGACGGTTCATTGCGCACCTCCTGCGGCCATGTGCAGCGCGCGGACGATGCTGCGCCGCGCCAGTTCGATCTTGAAGGCGTTGTCGCGCAGGGGTCTTGCGCCGCGCAGCAGGTGGTCGGCGCAGCGCTGGAAGTGCGTCGCCTCGGGCCGGCAGCCCAGCAGCAGGTCTTCCGCCTCGGCGTCGCGCCAGGGTTTGTGCGCTACGCCGCCCAGGGCAATGTTGACCTGGGCGATGCGCCCGTCGCCATCGAGCAGCAGGCCGACGGCCACCGACACCAGGGCGAATGCGTAGGATGCGCGGTCACGCACCTTGAGGTAGGCGCAATGCTGCGGGAAGCCCTCGCCGGGCAGTTCGATGCCCAGCACCAGCTCATCGGCGGCGAGGATGTTGTCCTCCTGTGGGCGGCTGCCGGGCAGCCGGTGGAACTGCTCGAAGGTCAGGCAACGATGAGCTTGCGGGCCGCGCACGTGAACCAGGGCGTTGAGCGCGGCCAGCGCCACGCAGAGGTCGGAGGGATGCACCGCCACGCAGTGCTCGCTTGCACCGAGGATGGCGTGCTGGCGGTTCAGGCCGTCCCTCGCCGGGCAGCCGCTGCCGGGCTCGCGCTTGTTGCACGGCACGGCGCGGTCGTAGAAGTAATGGCAGCGCGTGCGTTGCAGCAGGTTGCCGCCGGTGCTGGCCATGTTGCGCAACTGCGGCGAGGCGCCGGCGAGGATGGCGCGGCTGATCAGCGGGTAGCGCGCGGTGACCTGTGGGTGCGCGGCGAGGCTGGCGTTGTCCACCAGCGCGCCGACGCTCAGCCCGCCGGCGTCGGTGTCGCGGATCTCGCGCAGCGGCAGGGCGTTGATGTCGATCAGCCGCTCGGGGCGTTCGACCTCTTCCTTCATCAGGTCCACCAGGTTGGTGCCGCCGGCGATGAAGCGGCTGTGCGGGCCGGCCAGCGCCACGGCCTCGTCGATGCCGGCAGGGCGGCTGTAGGCAAAGGGCGTCATAGTTCCTCCAGGCGGCTGGCGGGCAGGGCCTCCTCGATGGCATCGAGGATGTTCGGGTAGGCGCCGCAGCGGCACAGGTTGCCGCTCATGCGCTCGCGCAGGTCGGCGCGATCGGACGGAGCAGGCTCGTGGGCCAGGGCGACGGCGGAGCAGATCTGCCCCGGCGTGCAGTAGCCGCACTGGAAGGCGTCGTGGCGGATGAAGGCGGCCTGCATCGGGTGCAGTTGCTCGCCCCGGGCCAGGCCTTCGATGGTGGTCAGGCGGCGGCCGTCGAGCATCACCGCCAGCAGCAGGCAGGCGTTCACCCGGCGGCCGTCCAGCAGCACGGTGCAGGCGCCGCACTGGCCGTGGTCGCAGCCTTTCTTGCTGCCGACCAGGCCGAGTTGTTCGCGCAGCAGGTCGAGGGTGGTGGTCCAAGGCAGCACGTCCAGCCGCCGTTCTTCGCCATTGAGGATCAGGCTGATGCTCTGCGCCGCCATGGGCGGCTCGCGGTGTGCGGGCATGGTGCCTCCGGAGTCTGGGTGGCTTGCCTGTGCTGTGAGTGAGGGCCGCGAGGATGGTTCGGAAAATCCGGGTGAGCGGTCAGGGCGTGGCAAGCGCCTGGAGGAACTCGCCGAAACCGCCGCGCGCACGGTAATCGCGCCGGGCGCTGGTGGTGACGCAGGTCTGGTGCGTCCAGACGATGCGCGCGCCGCTGCGCTCCAGGTCGCGCACCAGGTGCACGTCCTCGTCGCTGGGCAACGGGCGGAAGCCGCCAGCGCGCCGGTAGGCCCGCGCGCAGACGCCCAGGTTGGCGCCGTGGATGTGCCGGTGGTCCTCGCGGCTCTGGTAATGCGCCTCGTAGCGACGGCGTACCTGCGGCGCATGGGCCGACCAATCGCCCACCTGCACCGTGCCGCACACCGCCTCGGCCTCGAAGGCCAGCTGGCGCACCAGCCATTCATGGTTCACCTGGCTGTCGGCGTCGGTGCAGGCCAGCCAGCGGGCGCCGCGCTGCAGCAGCCATTCGGCGCCGGCGCGGCGAGCCTGGCCGACATTGCGCGCGCTGACCTGCAGCACCTCCACGCCGGCGGCGCGGGCCACGGCTTCGCTGGCATCGCTGCAGGCGTCGAGCACCACCAGGATGCACACCGCCTCGCCGTTCAGGCCTGGATGGCGGGCGGCATCGCGCAGCGAACGCAGGCAGTCCCCCAGGACCTTTTCTTCATTGTGTGCGGGTACCAGCACGCCGATCATCCAGCCTCCTCGTCGAACCACAGCTCCAGGCGGAAATCCCGCTCCAGGTGGCGCACCGCCGGGCGCTTGCCCAGGGCGTCGGCCAGTTCCTCATGCACCGCGTCGCCGGCCCGCGCGCAGCCGTCGATGGGGTGGCGCCAGTGGCAGGCGAGCAGCACACCGCCCTCGCACAGGCTCTCGCGGGCCTGCTCGGCGGTGCGCTGCCAGGCCTTCGGGGCGAGGTAGTAACCCACTTCGCCGAGCACGATCAGGTCGAAGCGCGCCCTCGGCCAGTCCTCGGGCAGGCTGTGCTGCTCCACGCGCACGTTCTCCAGGGCGGCCAGCCGCTCGCGGGCCAGGGCCACGGCGGCGGCGCTGTAGTCGCTGCACAGCAGCCAGTCCACGCGCTGGGCCAGCACGGCGCTGGTTTCGCCATTGGCACAGGCGGGCTCGTAGCCATGGCGGAACGAGGGACGGGGCAGGCTGGCGAGGATCAGTTCGCGCTTGCGCTGCTCGTACCAGCGGGTGCGGAACGACCACGGGTCGGGGTCGCCTTCGTACAGTTCATCGAAATAGCTGGCCGGCAGCCCGTGGGAGGGATTCATGTGAAGTACACCTCGAAGGGTTGCGCCAGGGTTTCCAGCAGATGCTCGCCGAGCACCGGGTCAGGGCCCTCCAGCTGGCTGGCGTGGGCCTGGATGGCCTCGCGCTTGCGTTGCGCCGCCGCTGGCGTCAGGTCCAGGCGCTTCGCCCGTTCCCAGGGCAGCCGGGGATCGCCCGGCACGGCCCAGTGCCAGGCCCAGACCGGCGCTTCGATATGCCGGGCGCCGCACTGCGCGGCCACCTCGGCGCAGGCGAGGGCGGTGGCCTGGTGGTCGCAATGGCCGTCGCCGCGCCAGGTGCTGATCAGCCGGTCACCGGGGCGGACCAGCGCGCGCAGGCGTTCGGCCAGGGCGGTGGCGTCCACCCCGGCATCGGGCAGGTGCAGGCGCTGCCAGTCCCAGCGCGGCAGGTTCAGGCCGAGGCGGGCGAGGGCGGTGCGGCTTTCCACGGCGCGGGTGGTGCGCAGGCGTTGTGGCGTCCAGTGCGGCGAGCCGGGGTGGCTGCCTTCGCCATCGGTGACCGACACCAGCACGCCCGGCCTGCCTTCGGCGGCGAGGAGGGCGAGCAGACCGCCACAGGCCAGTACTTCATCGTCGGGGTGGGGCGCGACCACCACCAGGCGCTCGCCGGGCGGCAGCAGGTCTTCCGGGCGCAGGCGCGGCAGCCGCTGCAGGTGCGACGCGGCGCGCCATACCGCTGCCGGGGTGCCGGAGGAATCGGCAATCAGGTTGACGGGTTGGTTCACAGCGCCCAGGCCTCTTCATGGCCCGCCTTCAGGTGCAAGCCGAGGTGCGCCAGGTCGCGCTCGCCGTGGCTCTGCCGCAGGAATACCGGGAGGTCGGCGGCCAGCCGGGCGAAGCGGCGGTCGCGGCAGAAGGGCGTGGCGCCCAGGGCGCGGCCGACGTGCCACTGCACCGCCTCCACCGCGCCTTCCACTTGCGCCCGCACGCGCCGGGCGGCCAGCTCCGAGGGCGCGGCGGGATGCACGTCGATCCACCCGGCGCATTCGCGCAGCGCTCCGGCCGCGCCGGCCAGCGCGGCGTCCACCGCGCCGAGGTGGGCCATGGCATGCGGGTCGTCGCTATGGCCGTAGCGCAGGTAGCTGGCCAGGCGGCTGGCCGCGCCATACCAGCAGGCGGCGATGCCGGCGCCGCCATGCCAGAAGCCGGGGCGTTGCAGGTATTCCTCCGGGCCGCCGACGCAGCGCGCCAGGGCGTTGTCGAAGTCCACCGTCACGCTGTGGGTCGCGGCCATGCCCACGGCGTTCCAGCCGCCCGAGCCGACGCTCACCCCCGGCTGGGCGAGGGTCACCGCCACCAGTTGCGAGCGCTGCTGCTCATCCTTCACCGTGACCAGGGCGTGCTCCACCACGGCGGCGCCGGAGCACCAGGCCTTGCTGCCGCTGATGCGCACCTGGCCGTCCTCGCGGGTGTCGATCCGCACGCTCACCCCCGGCGGCTCGGCGGCCCATACCGCCCAGGTGCCGGGCAGCGCGTCGCTGTCCAGTTCAGCGAGGATCGCCAGCGCATCGGTATGCCCCTCGTAGAGCTTGAGCAGCGACAGGTCGGCGCCGGCCACCGTGGCCAGCGCCTGCCAGCGGCGCAGGGTGTCGCCGCCGCCGGGCAGCGGCAGGCGGTCCAGCCCGTCATCGCGGAGCTGTCGCAGGGCGGCGCCGAGGAACGGCCCCTGATGGGCGTGCTCCAGCGGCAATTCGAAGTCGCGCAGAAGGTCGCGCAGGGCGAGCAGACGATCCTGAGTCATGGTGATCCCCGAGGCAGGTTCCTTACTCATCCGGACTGCGAGTCCCGCGCTTGGGTTCAGACGAAATTCACCATCGCGCCTTCGGGTTGAACGTCCAAACGCCGCGCCACTCCTACGGATAAGTCCTCCCGGAAGCACGCCGATGAATACCCATGTCACCCGGCTAGCCGCGCCGCGCGAGATTTCCGCGCAGCGCACCGTCACCTGGCACCTGACGCTGTTCATCCTGCTCCTGATCGGCGCGATGGGGGTGAGCGGTGCGGTGATGGCGCATATCGCCTCGCTGCAGGACCAGCTCGCCCGCGAGCAGACGCGCTTCTACGTCGGCAAGGCGCTGCAGAACCGCATCGCCACGTCCGAGTCGCTGCTCAAGAGCAACGCCTTCTGGAACGACGCCTACCGCCACCTCAGCCCGCCGCTGAACTTCGCCTGGGCCTTCGACGACGACAACATCGGCCCGCAGCTGTACACCGCCAACGGCTACGAACTGGTGTGCGTGCTGAACCAGGGCGGGGAGGAGTACGTGCTGGTGGAAGGCAAGCCATCGCGCAGCCACTGCACCAGCCTGATGCCGGCCAACCTCGACGAGCTGCGCGACGACGCCAGTGCCGCCGCCCGGCGCGACAAGGCGGTGAGTCGCTACGTCAGCCTCGCCGGGGGGCCGGCGATTGCCAGCGCAGCGCTGGTCAAGCCGGTGCGCGACGGCGGAGCGCTGGACGGCCCGCTGATGATCCTGGTGGACCGCCTGACGCCCACCAAGCTGCAGAAGCTGGCGCGGGACTTCGGCGTGGACGGCCTGCAGGTCCTGTCCGACGACCGGCGGCCCAACCTGGGCAATGCCGTGGCCCTGGGCAGTTCCGGCTACGAGCTCAGCTGGCACACGCCCACGCCCGGCAGCGACATGCTCCGGCGCCTCGCCGGGGCCTGGGCCGCGGTGGGGGTGCTGGTGGTGATCTTCCTGGTCTGGCTGATCCGCGCCGCCCTGGCCAACGCCCGTGTGGTGGATCACTACCAACGCAGCCTGAAGGACAGCAACCAGGCGCTGGAAACCAGCGAGCAGCGCTTCAAGGCCATCGCCGAGGCTAGCTCGGACTGGATCTGGGAAACCGACGAGAGCTTCCGCCTGAGCTACCTGTCCGCACGCTTCGAGATCCTTACCGGCTACCGCATCGCCGAGTGGGTGGGACGGCGCATCGACGACCTGATCACCTGCGACACCACCAGCCTGATCGCCTGGCTGGAGAAGATCCCCCCTGAAGGCCATTCCAGCACCCTGACCTGCGGCTTCCGCGATGCCCACGGCTTGCGGCGCATCTGCAAGTTCACCGCCTCCGGGGCCGGCGGGCGCGGCTACCGCGGCACCAGTGCGGACATCACCCACGAGGTCGAGGCCCACGCGCGCATCCAGCACCTGTCGCTGCACGACGCCCTGACCGGCCTGCCGAACCGCAGCAAGCTCGCCAGCTTCATGGACGACCTGCTGGGCAGCGGCCGCGAGCAGCAGATGGCGGTGCTGATGCTCGACCTGGACCGCTTCAAGCCGATCAACGACACGCTCGGCCACCCGGCCGGGGATGCCGTGCTGCAAATGGTTGCCGAGCGCCTGCGCGAATCGATCCGCGGCGAGGACCTGGTGGCGCGCCTGGGCGGCGACGAGTTCGTCATCGTCGACAGCCAGTCCCACGGCCGCGAGGACGCCGAGGCCTTCTGCCGGCGCCTGGTGGCCCTCATCAACCAGCCCATCGACTACAACGGCCACCTGCTGCACGTCGGCACCAGCATTGGCGTCGTGCTCTCCGGCGATGCCCGGGGCGATGCGCAGAACCTGCTGCGTTGCGCCGACGTCGCCATGTACGAAGCCAAGACCGCCGGGCGTAACGCGTGGCGCTTCTATTCCGAGAGCATGGATGTGCAGCTGCGGGCCAAGAAGCGCAGCGAAATCGAACTGCGCCAGGCCCTGCGCGAGGGGCAACTGGAGCTGTACTACCAGCCGCGCTACCGGGTCGGCGACCTCGCCATCGTCTCCGCCGAGGCGCTGCTGCGCTGGAACCATCCGCAGCGAGGGCTGGTGGGGCCGGACGAGTTCATCCGGCTGGCCGAGGAGAGCGACCTGATCGTCGAGATCGGCGCCTGGGTGCTGCGCGAAGCCTGCCGCGAGGCGGCCGGCTGGCCAGAGGCGATGCTGGTGTCGGTGAACATCTCGCCCAGCCAGTTCGCCCACGCCGATATCGTCGGCCAGGTACAGCAGGCGCTGGTGGAGTCGGGCCTGGCGGCTGAGCGTCTGGAGCTGGAGGTTACCGAGAACAGCATGCTCGGCGACGTCGAAGGCGCCTTGCAGACCATGCAGGCGCTCAAGGAGCTGGGCGTGAAGCTGAACATGGACGACTTCGGCACCGGTTATTCATCCCTGGGCTACCTGCGTTCCTACCCGTTCGACAGCATCAAGATCGACCGCCGCTTCATCGCCACCCTCGACACCACCGGCCGCGACCGCTCCATCGTCCAGGCCATCATCGGCCTGGGCAAGGCGCTGAACCTGGCGGTCACCGCCGAGGGCGTGGAGACCGAAGGCCAGCTGCGCATCCTCGAGGACGAGCAGTGCGGCGAGGTGCAGGGCTTCCTCTTCAGCCAGGCGGTGGACCGCGCCGCGCTGGCCCGCCTGCTCGCGGATCACAGCCCGAAGGGGTAGGTCTGGTCCTCGCCCGGCGCGCTGTGGCGGTCCAGCGGGGTGATGGCGCGGGTGCGGGCAAACCACAGGAAGGCGTCGAACTGGCTGCCCAGCAGCGCCGGGAAGTAATGGCTCTGGCGTTCGCTTTCGGGGCGGTAGACCACCCCGATGGCGCGCTCCAGCAGCGGCTCCTCCAACGTCTGACGCAAGGCCTCGCGGTGGCGCCAGTCCACCAGGCACGCCGGTATGCCGGTTTCCAGGAACTGGTGCTCCCAGCTGTCCGCGCGGGCCGGGCGCACCGGCTTGAGCTGCATCTCGCCGTCCCAGTGATCGGCCGCCGCCACCATGCCGCTGTCGGTGCCCATGCCCAGCAGCACCGCGGCGTCGCCCCAGTGCGTGCGGCACAGCTGGCCGAGGTTGAACTGGCCGTTCCAGCCCATCTCGGTGGCCGAGGCGTCGCCGATGTGCGAGTTGTGCGCCCAGACCACCGCCCGCGCCTGCGGGCCGCGCCGACGCAGCACCTGGCGCAGGGTGTCGAACATGTGGTTGTCGCGCAGGTTCCAGGAGGCCGAGCCGCCGCGGTACATGGCGCGGTAGTAGTGCTCGGCGGCGCGCACCACCCGCGCGTTCTGCGCGGCGTCGAAGGAGTCCTCGTGCGGGTCGAGGGCTTCCAGCCGCGCCATCAGCAGTTCGTTGAGCTGAGTGATCACCGCTTCCTCGCAGGGCGATTCGTCGCCTTCGAGCACGGCGCGGCCGTAGCTGACCGGGTTGTCCTGCCAGGGCGTCAGGCAGGCGTAGCGCCGCCGCGCGTCGGCGGCCTGCTGCGGGTCGTGCTGGTCGAGGTAGCGCAGCACCTGGTTGATCGAGCCGCGCAGGCTGTAGATGTCCAGCCCGCGAAACTCCACGCGGCGGTCCGCCGACAGGCCGGCGTTGTGTTCGCGCAGCCAGGCGAGGAAGGACTTCACCTCGCGGTTGCGCCACATCCACGACGGGAAGCGGGTGAACGGCGGCTCGCTGGCCGGTTGCGCCTTGCCGCGCAACTGCCGGTCCACCAGCGCCGCGTCCGGCCAGTCGCCTTCGATGGCGACGATCTCGAAGCCATGGTGCTCCACCAGCAGCCGGGTGATGGCCGCGCGCGCCTGGTAGAACTCCGCCGTGCCGTGGCTGGCTTCGCCCAGCAGCACCACGCGGGCATCGGCCAGCCGCGCGAAGGGGGCGGCGAACTCCGCTGTGCCGGGGTCGGCCAGAGGTTCGGCGTAGCGGCGCAGGACGGCCTTGATGGCGGAAGCGGACGTCGGCGTGGCGGTGACGGGCATGGCGCGGCTCCTTCTGTTCGTCGTCTGGCGTGCGTCTTCTGAAGGTTTCGTCCGCCCGGACGCGGCGGAGTTCAGCCCAAGCGTCCGGGCGCACCGTCGGGGAATTGTTCTGAACGCCACTGCCGTACACCGGTCGGTGCAACAGGGGCGCATGGCCCGCAGACGCATCTCGACAGGAGGAAAACATGTCCCAGACCGTCGCCGATCAATTGCTCGAACGCCTTTCGCAGTGGGGCGTGCAACGCGTCTTCGGTTACCCCGGCGATGGCATCAACGGGATCATGGGCGCCTTCGGCCGCCGCGCCGAGGACTTCGACTACATCCGCGTGCGCCACGAGGAGATGGCCGCCTTCATGGCCGGCGCCCATGCCAAGTTCACCGGCGAGGTGGGTGTGTGCCTCGCCACCTCCGGCCCCGGCGCCATCCACCTGCTCAACGGCCTGTACGACGCGCGCATGGACCACCAGCCGGTGGTCGCCATCGTCGGCCAGCAGGCGGTGACCTCGCTGGGCAGCGACTACCAGCAGGAGGTCGACCTGCACACCCTGTTCCGCGACGTGAGCAACTACGTGGAGACCGTCGCCCACCCCGGCCAGTTGCTGCACGTGATCGACCGGGCGTTGCGCGTGGCCTTCAGCGAACGCCAGGTGGCCACGGTGATCATCCCCAACGACGTGCAGCAGATGCCGGCGCAGAAGCCGCCGCACAAGCACGGCCACGTGTATTCAGGCGTGGGCTTCAGCGCGCCGCGTCCGTATGCCCGCGAGGACGACCTGGTGGCCGCGGCGGAGATTCTCAACGCCGGGCGCAAGGTGGCGATCCTCGTCGGCGCCGGTGCGCTGGGCGCCCATGCCGAGGTGGAGGCGGTGGCAGAGGCGCTGTCCGCCGGGGTCGCCAAGGCGCTGCTGGGCAAGATGGCGATCAGCGATGAGCTGCCCTACGTGACCGGCTCCATCGGCCTGCTCGGCACCCGCGCCAGCGCCGAGCTGATGGAACGCTGCGATACGCTGCTGATGGTCGGCACGACCTTCCCCTACAGCGAGTTCCTGCCCAGGCCGGGGCAGGCGAAAGCCGTGCAGATCGACCTGCACGCGCGCAACGTCAGCATGCGCTACCCCATCGACCAGGTGCTCCTGGGCGACGCCGGGGAAACCCTGCGGCGCCTGTTGCCGCTGCTCAAGCCCAAGCGCCACGGCACCTGGCGCATCCGCATCGAGAAGGCGGTGGAGGACAGCTGGCAGGAACTGGAAGCCCAGGCGATGCAGGGCGCCGAACCGATCAACCCGCAGCGGGTGTTCTGGGAGCTGTCCGCGCAGTTGCCTGACGATGTGATCCTCGCCGGCGACAGCGGCTCGCACACCAACTGGTACGCCCGCGACCTGCGCGTGCGGCAGGGCATGCTCGGCTCGCTGTCGGGCAAGCTGGCCAGCATGGGCAGCGGCGTGCCCTACGCGCTGGCGGCTAAGCTTGCGCACCCGCAGCGCCCGGTGATCGCACTGGTGGGCGATGGCGCCATGCAGATGAACGGCAACGCCGAGCTGGTCAGCGTGCAGCAGTACTACCGGCGCTGGCGGGACAACCCGACCTTCATCGTGCTGGTACTCAACAACGGCGACCTCAATCAGGTGACCTGGGAGCAGCGCGCCCTGGCCGGCGACCCCGAATTCGCCGCGGCGCAGGAAGTGATCGATTTCCCCTACGCGCGATACGCCGAGCTGCTGGGGTTTCGCGGCATCCGCGTGACCGATGCGGCGCGCCTGCCATCCGCCTGGCAGGAGGCGTTCGAGAGCGACCGTCCGGTGGTGCTGGAGGTTCTCACCGATCCGAACGTGCCACCGCTGCCGCCACACATCAGCTTCGAGCAGGCGCGCAACCTGCTGGGCGCCTTGCCCGGCGACCCCCATCGCTGGGGCGTGCTGCGCCAGAGCGCGCGGCAACTGCTGGCGCGTCGATGACCCACCCCAAGGAGAAGACACCATGAACAAGACCCGACTCACCCGTCCTTTCGCCGCCGTGCTGCTCGCGTGGCTGTCCCTCGGCCTGATCCCAGCCCAGGCTGCCGATGCCCCACAGGTGCCCACCAACGAAAAATCCCACGGCCAGAGCCCCGGCCAGGCGCCTACGCCGCCGGCGTCGCAGCAGAAACAGAAGGATGAGGGCCGCACCGACGACAACAGCCAGGTGCAGTCCCAGGACAGCAAGGACAAGCAGAAGAGCAAGACCCACGACGACACCCAGCACAAGGGCACGACGCCCGAGTCCTATTGAGCGCAGGCTCCGAACGTCGGGCAAAAAGAAGGCCCCGTCGGAAGGGGCCAGGGGAAAGACTTGGAGCCCCTCCAGACTAACAGGCTGAGGCCGGGTGCCAAGCAACTTGTCGGCATAGGCCGTTGCGGTTGGGGGAATATGCAATGGCATAGTAGAGCGCTCGCCCCTCGCTGTTCGCCAGAAGCATCTGGCATCCGTTGAAGTCGGGGCCTCCCGCTGCCTAACCCTGGCTGCGCGCCCTGCTCCGAAGGAAGAGGGGGCTGAGCGGCGTCAAGCGAAACACCTTGCTGGCCCGCGGCACGGATTGCTCCCTCTCCCTTCAGGGAGAGGGCGGGGGAGAGGGGGCGCAGCGCGGATATGTCAGGGAGCCCTGTCCGTCCAGGCCTTCTTGCCAACGCCAAACCGCCGGTTGGATTCCGCGAGCAAGGTCCGTTCCTACAATGACCCCCGGCGCTCGGGTTTGCCCTCTCCCTAACCCTCTCCCTGAAGGGAGAGGGAACCGTTCGGAGTAGGAGTAAAGGGTATCAACTCAGCTCGCCGGACGCCGTTGTAACGCCAGCATTGAAGCTCGCTCTGATAGCTCCCTTCGCGGCACGGATAGCTCCCTCTCCCTTCGGAGCGGGGCGCGCAGTCAGGGCGGGGGGGAGGGGCGACGCAACGCAGGTCTTTCAGGGAACGCTAACCACAAGGCCTTCGTGCCAACGCCAAATCGCCGGTTGGATTTCGCGGACAAGGTCCGCTCCTACGAAGGAAAAAGACGACCCATCGGCACGGCAACGGAGACCCTGCGGTTTTCTGAACTCCGCCCCCAGCGGATGCCTCTATCGGATAGGCACCTCGATTGCGGAGAACCCACCATGACCGCCACCCGAACCCCGTCCGCCGTCCCGGCCGGCCAGCCGACTCGCCGGCCGTCCACCCCGGCCACGCCGCCGCGCCATGTCACCATCACTGTTCCTGAGCGCCTCGGCCATGTCCCGCCAGCCGAGTAAGGCCGAGGGCGCCGGGACGCCGAAGGAACGCAGGCCGGAGAAGGGGCAGAAGCCCGAGAAGCAACACAAGGCCGACGCGGGGTTCTCGCGCTTCGCCCAGACGCTCTCGCAATGGAGCGGCCGGCCGCTGACCTTCGCCCTGGCCTGCGTGCTGCTGGTGGGCTGGGCGCTGAGTGGGCCGTTCTTTCATTTCAACGACACCTGGCAGCTGGTGATCAACACCTCGACCACCATCATCACCTTCCTCATGGTGTTCCTCATCCAGAGCACGCAGAACCGCGATACCGATGCGCTGCACATCAAGATCGACGAACTGCTGCGCACCACGCGCCACGCCCATAGCGTGCTGATGTGCCTGGATGACATGGGCAGCGAAGAGCTGCAGAAGCTGCGCAAGACCTACGAGGAAATGGGCCGAGGCGCCGAAGGCTCGCCGCAGAAAGTGGCCGAGGGTGAAGAAGCGCGCCAGGAGCGCCATGACGGCAGCGACGATTGAGTCGTCGCGCTCAGGCAATCTGCATGGCCTGGCGCGGGCAATCGGGCATTCTGCCGCTGTCTGTCATCCGCCTGTTGCCCTAGAACCCTTGTGCCGCAGGCGTTTGCGGCTGAGCGCCAAGGCGGCGTGGAACTTGCTGTACTCCCGTCCTCGACATGGGAGATGTGCAACATGCAGACGTTCAGCAACAAGATGGTGTTGGTCCTCGAAGAGACCCCCGAACAGCTCCAGCGCCTGGAGAACCACCTGCTCGACCAAGGCCACGCGGTGCTCAGCGCCCTCAGCGAAGAGGAGGCCATCGAGCACCTGGTGTCGTCGTCGGTGATCGACCTGTTCCTCATCGACGAACAGCTCACCGGCCCGCTGACCGGCGCCGCGCTGATCGAAGCCTGCCTGCCGCTGCGCCCGCGCATGCGCGTGCTGGTGATGTCGCCCTGGGCGGAAAAAGGCGAGGAGGGCGCGCCCTACCCGGTGTTGCCCAAGTCGGTGGACCTGGACGAGCTGGAAGGCGCCATCCAGCGCACCTTGCGCAATCCGCCGGTGCAGCCGTGGTTGCTTAACTGAGCGGATTTTGGGAGAGCGTTCGCGAGCAAGCTCGCTCCTACAGGGACGGCGGGTACCGAGTTGATTCGCAGGGCGCATGACGCGCCAGCGTCATCCGCCACAGGCATCGGCGGGTAACCCGTTCCGGTTATGCGCCCACGGTTATGAGCGGATTTTGGGCAGGGTTCGCGAGCAAGCTCGCTCCTACAAGGACGGCGGGGCGCCGCGAGGCTTCGGCGCATAACCGGGTTATGCGCCCTGCGGCGGCGTAGGAGCGGACCTTGTCCGCGAATTCCAACCGGCAACACGGTGTCGACAGGCAGTCCCCGCCACAGAGTCTGCCGCCACCCTGACATCCAGGAGAATCGCCATGCACGCCTACCTGATTCGTTACCGCCGCGACGGCCAGCCCATGAGCACGGTGCTGCTGCAGGAGAGTCTGAGCCGCGAGCAGGCGCAGAAGTTCGTCCAGGCGTTGCATGGCCCGCTGGGGCGCGATTCGCGGGCGCAGATCCAGGTCAGCGAGGTGCTCTGCACCCAGTGACGCGGGACCGTTCGTCGTGATGATGGTGTGCCGGCGCCGCGCGGGGACTCAGCAGAAGAAACCCCGCCCGCCAGAACAGGAGTCCGCCATGGCCCGGCACATCATTCACTTCACCGGCCCGATCAATTCGTCCACCTGCGGCAACCTCATCGGCACCTGCACCAAGGCGCTGCAGCAGGGCGCCAGCCACCTGCAGCTGAACATCGCCACCATGGGCGGCGACTGCGCCTATGGCTTCACCCTGTACAACTACCTGCTGGCCCTGCCGATCCCGGTGGACACCCACAACCTCGGCACCGTCGAGTCCATGGGCAACATCCTCTTCCTCGCCGGCGCCCGCCGCACGGCCTGCCCGCTGAGCAAGTTCCTGTTCCACCCGTTCCACTGGACGCTGCACGGCTCGGTGGACCACACGCGCATGGTGGAGTACGCCGCCAGCCTGCAGCATGACCTGGCGCTGTACGAGGACATCGTCCGCCAGCGCACCCTCGATGCGCCACAGCGGCTGGACGTGCGCCACGCCCTGACCGCCGAAGCGCACATCGTCGAACCGCGACAGGCGCTGGCCTTCGGGCTGATCCACGCCATCGACGACGTACCGATTCCGCTCGACGGCTGCCAGTGGAGCGTGCACTCCTGAGTCGCCGCGGCGGAAACATCGAACGATCACCCAATCGACCTTTCCACCGAACGACACCCACGACACAGGAGGACCTGTCATGAGAGATCACGCCCGAAGCGACCGTTCCGCCGAACGCAGCTCGATGGCCGTGCGCGAGATCATGAGCCGCGAAGTGCGCACCATCAGCCCGGACACCACCCTGCAGGAAGCGGCGCTGCTGATGCGCCAGGTGGACGTCGGCGCCTTGCTGGTGAACGACAACGACCACCTCAGCGGCATCCTCACCGACCGCGACCTGGTGGTGCGCGCCCTGGCCGACGGGCTGGACCTGCGCACGCCGGTCAGCGAGGTGATGAGCGAGGACGTCTGCTACTGCTTCGACGACGAGTCCGTGGACCATGTGGCGAAGAACATGGCGCAGATCGAGAAACGCCGCCTGGCGGTGGTCAACCGCGAAAAACGCCTGGTGGGCATCGTCTCCCTCGCCAACGTGGCGAGCTGCAATGCCGACAAGGTGAGCGCCAACCTGCTGCGCGGGGTGGCGCGGGCGCATTGACGGCACTTCAGCCCCTTTCCGCGACGGGAGAGGGGCTGGCCCGATGCAGCAAGGTGCCGGAGCCGGAAGCGCGACCGTTGGTCAGGGTGATTAAATTGGCAAACGGCGCAAACGCGGGCAGCGGGTGGCGCAAGCGCTTAATACGGAGTGACTTTTGCGTCGGGCGCGGCCGGCAGGCTGTAAGCGATGGCCATCGGCCACGGTTCCATTTTGGCGGCAAGGCTTCAGGATGATCAGGTCAACGCAGGAGCAAGCCATGAACCCGCCCAGCTGAAAATCCGTCGCGGAACTGCTGCATCGAAGCTATCCGCTGTTCGATTTCACCTGTGACCGCCAGGACGACGGCTGTTATCTCATCAGTCTGCAGAGCCGCTACACCTCCACACCGCCGACCACCGTGATCGGCATCCATGGCCATGAGCTGCGTACCGACCGACAGGTGAAGGACCTGGGCCTGGAACTCATCTGCGGGCTGATGTAAGCCCCTCACACCACGCGCTTGCGCAGCCGCGCGATCAGCTTCTGCCGCTGCTCGGCGTCCGCCTCCCAGACCTTGCCGTCCAGGGCATGGCAGATCAGCCAGATTTCCTCGTTATTGAGCATCACCGCGCCGCCGCCGGCCTCGGCCCTCCGCTTGCGGTAGGCGGCCTGCTTCTGGGCATTGGTCATCGCGCCTTCCTTGCGCGGACGGCCCTTGCGCGGGGCTTCGAAGGCGTCGCGGGTGGCTCTGTCCTTGGCGTCTTTCATGGCACTCCCCTGGATTGGCTGGTAACGCGTTACGACTATTCATGGCATATTCTGGTAACGCGTTACGCGAGCATAGCCGGTCCCATCGTCCGCGCCAACGACGCCTTCGGGCAACTGTTTCGAACTCCTCCGCCCGGCGTGGTTTCCACTCTGGTGTCGGCAGTGCTTCCCGCGCTGCCCTGGCCGGCGTCGCCCGACGCCCGAATGGAGAAATTCCCATGAGTGCACAATTGCAAGGCAAGAACGTCCTGATCATCACCGCCAACGCCGGCATCGAGCGCGACGAGTTGCTCAAGCCGTTGCAGGCGCTGCAGGAGCAGGGCGCCACCGTCACCTACGCCACCGTCAAGGGCGGCCAGGCGCAGACCTGGGTGCAGGACAGCGAGAAGGACGTGACGGTGGACTCCGATACGAAGATCCAGGGCCTGGATGCCAGCGACTACGACCTGCTGGTGATTCCCGGTGGCACGGTGAACGCCGACACCCTGCGCCAGGATGGCGACGCGCAGCAATTGGTGAAGGCGTTCCGCGAGGCCGGCAAGCCGGTGGCCGCGATCTGCCACGGACCCTGGTTGCTGATCGACGCCGGCGTGGCCGACGGCAAGTCGCTGACCTCCTACGCCAGCGTGCGCACCGACCTGGTCAACGCCGGCGCGGACTGGGTGGATGCGCAGGTGCAGGTGTGCCCGGCGCAGGGCTGGACGCTGATCACCTCGCGCACCCCGGACGACCTGCCGGCCTTCAACGAGGCGCTGGTCAAGGCGCTCCAAGCCGCCTGAGAGCGGGTCAGTGAGGGAGGTCGAGCCCGGCGCCGGAATCGGTGAGCGCCAGGGCCCGACGCAGCGTCAGCGCGAGTGAGGCCACCGCGCTGACGCTGGCCCAGTGTTCGGGCTGGATCCGCGCGGCGCACAGCAGAAGCTCCCCGGTGTGGCTGTTGACCAGGCGCACCGACAGCGTGGTGTCGCCCTCCAGCCGGCATTCACACTGCAGGTGGGCGAAACACGCCTCCAGTACGTCCTTTGCCAGCATGAACTCCTGCATGATTGCCCCCTTGTTTGTCGGCGTTGGTGGATGGGCAGGTGTGCGTGGAAACCTTCTAGGCAGCAAAGCGCAGGCCAGGACGGTGCCGCCCGCGAAGGGCCATTGCACCGTCGCCGGCCGCGGGAATCTGCAAGATGAGCGCGGCGTTGCATTGCATCCTGCATGCGAGCCGGGATACAGGCGCAACGGTCAGCTGAAATCCACCAGGTACTGCGACAGCGTGCGCGCGCAGGCGCTGATGCCGTCCGCCAGCACCATCTCGTAGCCGTGGGTGTTTTCCGTGGGAATCGCCAGGCAGCCGCTTTGCGGGCAGACGCCGCTGGCGAGCACGGCGCTGGCGTCGGAGGCGAAATCCAGCAGCAGGGCGAATTGCGGCTGGTAGCCGCAGCGCACGCCGGCGCGGTTGAGTTGCTCGGCCACCGCGCGGGTGTAATAGGCCTTCTGGTCGCCGGTGCTGATGATCGGGTCGACGCTCAGTTGCGTGGCGTACTCGGGCATCACCGGAGCCACCTCGACGGCGATGGTCACCTCGCCGGGCAGCGCGCGCGCGGCGTACATCGCTCCGGAGTTGGATTCTTCCTCCATGGTGGTGAAGACGAAGTAGACGTTCGCGTCCAGTTC
The DNA here is from genome assembly GCF_048068435.1 of Pseudomonas sp. NY15437. Lineage (NCBI taxonomy): Bacteria > Pseudomonadati > Pseudomonadota > Gammaproteobacteria > Pseudomonadales > Pseudomonadaceae > Pseudomonas > Pseudomonas sp. NY15437. The sequence continues at coordinate 117,300 of NZ_JBLUQC010000008.1, read as the reverse complement.
CTCGCGGCGCACGGCGGTCAGCGCCGCCGCCTCGATGCACGCGGCCAGTGGCGCGCGATCATCGAGAAAGTGCGCCGCAATGGCATCGCCCACCCGCCACGGCTGGCGCCAGTGGCGCGACAGCACCACGCGGGTGCCGGGGCGCACGCCGGCGGCCTTGAGGCGTTCCGCGCTGAGCCGGGTGACCACATGCACGTCCTGCCAGGTCACCGCGCCCGTCTGCACGTCCTTGCCCTGGGGCGACTCGCTGGTGATGTGCATCGAGCCGAAGGACAGCACGCCGGGCAAAGCCTGGCCTTCGGCGAGAATGTCCACCGGGCACACGCCGAAGTTCACCGGGTTGGCCCCGCCGAGCGCCACCACGCGCAGGGCGCCGTCGCTTTCCACGCGCTTGACGATCATGGCGATCTCGTCCAGGTGCGCCATGATCTTCACCGCCGGCCCCTGGGGCTTGCCCGCGTCCAGCAGGACGATGAGGTTGCCTGCCGCGTCGGTCCAGACGCGGTCGCAGGATTTGACCAGCTCCCGGTGGCAGACGGCCCGTACTTCGTCCTCCTGGCCACCGGGGCCGCGGGCGAGCAGCAGTTCGTCGAGCAGGCGGTTGCCGCTGCCGGTCTGGGTGGGCGGGGTCGATTCCATGGTGGGCGCTCCTGTGTGGGGTATGACTGGACGACCGGCCGCGGCCGCCGGTGGTTCCGCGGTTCAGCCAGGCGAGCCGGCGCCGGGCAATTTCCCGGAACCCGCTGCGGGCTGCGCCAGTCAGTGCTCAAGCACAGGCATGAATCGGAGGCTCCATGGGCGATCAGTCGTTGGCCAAGCGTTACCGCGTGCGCTTTGATCGGGACGGCCAGGCATTCGAGTTCGAGGTCGCCGACGATGCGATGAGCGAGGCCCGCGCGTGGTGCCACGTGGCGCGCTACCTGCACATCCCGATCAACGACCTGCAGGGTTTCCAGAAGCTCTACCACGCCATTCGTAGCAGCGTGGAGGCGCACAACGTCGAGGAGGTGTCCTTCGAGGCGGCCGACCCCGAGCGGTGAGCGCTACTTGGGGCGAGGGTCGCGCAGCCGCGCATCGGGGCGCGACAGGCTGTCCGCGCGCAGGTCGCGCACGGCGACCGCCAGCGCTCGCGCCACGTTGCGCAGTTCTTCCTGCAGGTCCTGGTCTGCGTCGAGTTCCCCGTGGCTGGTGGCGTAGGGCCGGTAGTAGCCGATGTAGCGCTCCAGGCGGGCCTTGTGCCCGGCATCCACCAGGCCCATCCAGTCCAGCCAGTCACAGAGCGCGTGGCGTACCGACTCGATGCCTGCCACGTCGCCGTGCACTACCACGCCGTAGGCGCGTCCCGCCAGGTGCTTGGGGTAGTCCCAGCCGTCCAGCTCCAGCTGCTTGGCGCGGGCGGCGTCCTTGCCGTGGGTGCTGGTCGGATCGGGATTGCCGCCGTCGGCGCAGACCAGGCGGTCGATCATCAGTTTCAGCGGGCTGGGCGACTGGTACCAGTACACCGGGGTGATCAGCAGCACGCCGTCGGCGGCGACCCAGCGCGGATACAGCGCATTCATCACGTCGCCCACCTGGTCCAGCGAGTGGTTCGGGTAGCAGCTGCATGGCCAGTGGCACAGCGGCATGGCGGTGGAGACGCAGGCCTTGCACGGGAAGATGCGCTGGCCGTACTCGGAGGTCAGCAAGCTGAGGTCGAGCAGGTCGACCTCGATGCCGGCAATCGCCAGTTCCACCTCGGCCAGCCTTGCCAGGCGCCAGCTCTTGGACAGCTCGCCGGGGCAACTGCCGTCGTTGCGCGCCGAGCCGGTGACCACCAGAGCGCGGCCGGGCCGGGTGCGCGACAGTCGTTGCCGCTCGGCGGCGCGTATCGCCTGGTGGGCCTCGAGCCAGTCCAGCGCCAGGTCGTAGTCCGGGTCGGCGTAGCCGGGGCCCGCCTTGCGCGTGAGCGGGGCCTTGCGACTGTCCTGGTAGGCCTCCCAGGCGATGGCCTCGATGCGTTCCAGGGCGGCATCCTCGGCGCGGAAGGCCGGGTCGGTGAAGCGCTCGCGAAAACGCCGGGAGAAGGTCTGGCGATCGATCTTTTCTGGCGCTTCGCCGTGGCGGGGACGAAGGTTCATGGCGCTTCCTCGGTTTCGCGGGCATGTGCTTGCGAGGCGTTTGCGCCGGCCGGGTTCCGCTGGATGGCACGAGCGGTTGCCGCCGAGCCAGCAAGCTGAACCTTGCACCGGGGCGCCAGTCCTCCGATCACAGCCCGCACGGAGGACCACCCATGAGCGAAACCCGCACCTTCACCGTCAACTACCGCCTGCACGACCAGCCCTACAGCATCGAGGTGAACAGCTTTTCCGGCTCGCTGACGCCGGACCAGGCGCGCTTCTACGTGCAGTCCCGGCATGCCGAGGCGAACCCGGCGGACATCACCGACATCGAGATCCAACGGCCCTGACGCGGCGCTGCCCGGCTGTGCCGGGCGCACGCATGGCCCGAACGAAGGAGAACCGACATGAACCCGCAAGACGAACCGCGCACGGGCACCGAGGGTGGCCGGCAGAACATCCCCGGCGAACTGCATCCGGAATGGGAACGCCAGGGCGGCGACCGCGCCGACCAGCCGCCGCAGGACGAACCGGGAGTCTCGCCCAGCGACCCGGACATCGCCGGCATCGGCGAGGAGAACCGCCCCGGCTGATACCACCAACGGCCCGGCCTTGCGCCGGGCCGTTGTCCTGCTAAGGCCGCAGGACCACCTTGCGGCAATCCTCCTGCTTGCGATTGAAGATGTCGTAGCCGTGCGCCGCCTGCTCCAGCGTCAGGCGGTGGGTGATGATCTCGTCCGGCCGCAGGCGACCCTCGCCGATGGCTTCCAGCAGCTCCGGCAGCAGCGGGTGGACGTGGGTCTGGCCCATCTTGAAGGTGAGCCCCTTGTCGAAGGCGTCGCCGAACAGGAAGCCGTGGATGAAGCCGGCGTAGACGCCCGGCACGCTGACCGTGCCGCCGCGCCGCACGGCGGCGATGCACTGGCGCAGCGCCTTGCCGCTGCTGGTCTCCACCTTGATGGCGGTGAGCACCGTCTCGGTGGTGCTGCCCTTGGCTTCGAACCCCACCGCATCGATCACCGCGTCGACGCCACGCTGGCCGGCGGTTTTGGAGATGATGGTGGCCGCGGGGTCGTCGTCCTGATCGAAGTTGATCGGGATGACGCCGTAGGTCTGCTCGGCGAAGTGCAGGCGGTAGGCGTGGTGATCGACCATGAAGATCTGCTCGGCGCCGAGCATCCGCGCGCAGGCCGCGGACATCAGCCCCACCGGTCCGGCGCCGTATATGGCCACGCTGCTGCCCGGCCCGACACCGGCGTTGAGTACCGCCTGGTAGCCCGTGGGCAGGATGTCGGTGAGGAACAGCACGCGTTCATCCTCCAGCGCGTCGGGCACCACGAAGGGGCCGGCATTGGCCTTGGGCACGCGCACGTACTCGGCCTGGCCGCCGGGTATGCCGCCGTACAGGTGGCTGTAGCCGAACAGCGCGGCGCCTGGGGGAATCTGCTTCTTGTTGAGGATCGCGCCGCGTCCGTCGTTGGTGGTCTCGCAGGCCGCGTGCAGGTTCATCTGGCAGAAGAAGCATTGCCCGCAGGCGACCACGAAGGGAATCACCACGCGGTCGCCGGGGCGGACGGCGGTGACGCCGCTGCCCACTTCCTCGACCACGCCCATGAACTCGTGGCCGAGGATATCGCCGCTTTCCACCTGCGGGATCTTGCCGCGGTACAGGTGCAGGTCGGAGCCGCAGATCGCGGTGGCGGTGACCTTGAGGATGATGTCGTCGGCCTCGTGGAGGACCGGGTCGGGAACGTTGTCGACGCTGACGTTGTGGCTACCGTGGTAGGTCAGTGCTCGCATGACAGTCTCCTGTCGCAGGGGCAGGCGCAAGGCGCGTGCCGGATGGGGCGCGGGTGCGCCGGGCGGTCGACCGGGAGGCCGGCTCGTGCAGTTGTGAAAGAGGGGTGGCACGGCTGTTCAGATTTCTTTCCCGGCGGTCACGCGCTAGCTCAGTTGCACCCATAGCGAGAACAGCCCGAGCACGCCCCAGAACGCGGAAAACAGGAACGGCGTGCGGCGGGAGAACAGCAGCGACTTGTCGAAACTGGCGCGGTCCGACTCGCGCTCGCTGAACAGTGGCGACTCGTCGTAGGCGCGGCCCATGCTCGGGTCGCTGCGCAGCAACTGGGTCTGCTTGAAGTGCCAGTGGTGGATGATCTCCGAGGAGGCGCGGATGCCCGGCCAGGCATGCAGCGAGTTGACCAGCCCGAGCAGGGCCAGCACGGCGGGGATCACCAGGGTGAACACCTCGCCCCAGGCCGGGTTGAGGTTGGACATCGACGAGGCGTAGGCGATGACCAGGAAGGATTGCGCGGTGAGGTAGGCGTTGGTGCGGCTGGAGAGCAGGCCGATTTCGTGGTGGATTTCGCGCCGGTAGAAATCCAGGCGCTCCTTGGGCGTGCCGAACAGATGGGTGTTCTCGGTATCGGGAGGGTCCTGCGGCGAGGTGATCAGCCGTGACACGGTAGTGGTTTCCTTCTGGCGCGAGAAGAGTGGCCGAGCGGACGGGGCCGCTCGCGGCGGGGCAGGCGGGCGGGCGCCTGTAGGTGGGAAAGGCGGGCAGGGCGGCTGTTCAGATTTCCTGCCCGGTGGCGCTCACTCGGGCTCGGGGATGATGGAAATCTTGCCGTTCTTCTCCAGCACGGCGAAGCGGATCTGCTCCATACGCTCCAGCCCCTGGGACTGCCGCGCCTCCAGCAGGATGTCCTCCTCGCGCAGCCGCGCTTCGGCCAGGCGCTTCTTCAACGGCCGGCCGTATTCGACGATCAGCGTCGGCGAGCCTTCGAGCACCCGGTCCACGCGCGGGAAACGCAGCTTCATCAGCGAGAACAGCACGTCCATCACCACCAGCGTGATGATCGCCAGCAGCGCATTGGTGGTGGAGAAGTCGTCGCCGAGCATGGCCTGCTGGGTCGCCTCGCTGATGATCATCAGCAACAGCAGGTCGAAGGTGCTGACATCCGCCAGGGCGCGCTTGCCCACCAGGCGGAAGAGGATCACCAGGAACAGGTAGATGCTGACCGCGCGCAGGACGGAATCCATCGGCAGGCTCCTCAGGGATAGACCAGTTGGCGGAACTCCAGCGTTTCGCCGGCATACTCCAGGCGGTGCGCGAGCACCCCGGCCCGGGTGGCCAGCAAGGCCAGGTAGAGGTGCAGTTCGCCGCGCTCGTCCAGCTGCCCGGTCAGCTCCAGCCCGCCGTGCCAGCTGCGCCCCGGCAGTGCCGGCTGCAGGCTCTGCACGTCGTGGCTGGCGAGCAGGTCGCCGGCAATGTGCAGGCGCGCCGCCTCGCCGGCGCCGCCGCGCAGGGTGATGTGCAGGCGGCTGCTGGCGCCCAGGCGTTCGAAGCGTTCGTACTCCACGCTGAGTTTGCCGGCGGGGCCGGCCAGGCGCGCGCTGCTCAGCGGCCCGCTCGAGAACAGGCCCGCCAGGGCCAGCAGCAGGATCGCCAGCAGGACGAATAGCGACGCCCGTTCCAGCCGCCAGGCGCGACGCTGGCCCTCGATGCGTTCAGGGATGGGGTATTCCCGTGCGCTGAAGTCGTCGTCGGTGTCGCTGCCCGGTGGTCTGGCCATGCTCGCGGTCCTCGCTGGGTTATTCCTTGCGACCGCTGCGCTGGGCCATTGGTGCCGAGGATTTTTCCTGCCGTTGCGCTCGGGCGATTTGCAGCCTTCGCCGCTGCCCATCGTGCGCAATGCAGCCTGCGCGGCGCCGCCGGTTTCGCGCCGGGCCGTCTGCGGCGCGGCTTGCACCGATTGGCCGCAACGGGCGCGAAAGTTGCTCGCTTCCTCCCTGACCAAGGGAGACCGTGATGAACCTGCGCGACGCCTCGATCCTCATCCTCGAAGAACAGGCCGCTGACCTGCAGCGCCTGGAGCACTACCTGCTGGAGCAAGGCCATGCGGTGCTCAGCGCCTCGTCCCTGGAGGCGGCGCTGGACCATTTGAACTCCGCCGTGGTGATCGACCTGTTCCTGCTCGATGAACAGCTCGCCGGCCCGCATAGCGCCGCCATGTTGGTGGAAGCCTGCCTGCCGGTGCGCCCGCGCATGCGCGTGCTCGGCCTGTCTTCCTCCAAGCCGCGCGTGCTGGACGACAGCGCGCCGTACCCGGCGTTACTCAAACCTATTCGCCTGGACGAACTGGAGCGGGCCATCGAGTTCACCCTGCGCTCGCCAGCCGTCACGCCCTGGCTGGAGTGCTGATCATGTTCGAAGCCGACCTGCGTGAAGCGGCCCAACGGGTCGTGGATTACCTGGAGCGCCAGCGCCTGCGCCTGCTCACCGCCGAGTCCTGCACGGGCGGGCACATCGCCGCGCTGCTCTCCGCCATTCCCGGCAGCGGGCAGGTGATGGAGGGCGGCCTGGTGGTCTATTCGCCCACCGCCAAGCGCGAGCTGCTCGGCGTGGAGGCCATGTGGCTGGAGGACTTCAACCTCACCAGCGTGGAGGTGGCGCGGGCGATGGCCGAGGCGGCGCTGCGCTACGAGCCGGCCACCGCCGTGCTGGCGGTGACCGGCCTGCTGGACGAGAAGGGCAAGGACGGCATCCCGCCCGGCACCGTCTGCCTGGCCTGGGGCTATCGCATGCCCGATGGCCTGGCGCTGTTCACCCGGCGCGTGCACTTCACCGGAGACGCCGCGTGGATGCGTCACCAGACCGTGCGCCATGCCCTGGAACTGATCCCCGAATTTCATCGCAGGGCGCTGGCCGGCGAACGCCGCTGACGCGCCCGCGATGACGAAGACGGCGCCGCCGTCGCTGCACTGTGAAAGCCCGGCCTGACAGCCTGATCCATGACAACAAGCGTGACCTGAGAGGAGACTTGCGATGAATGCCATCGAACTGCTGAAGAACGACCACGAGCTGGTGAAGAAGCTGCTCGGCGAGTTGAGCGAAACCACCGAGCGCGCGGTGAAGAAGCGGACCGAACTGTTGCGCCGCATCGAGCTGGAGCTGACCCAGCACACGTCCATCGAGGAGGAGATTTTCTACCCGGCGCTCAAGCAGGCCGGCGAGAAGGACGACGCGCAGATGTACTACGAAGCCAAGGAAGAGCACCGCACCGTGGACGCGCTGGTCCTGCCGGACCTGAAGAAGACCAAGCCGGACAGCGTCGAATTCGCCGGCCGGGTCAAGGTGCTCAAGGAACTGCTGGAGCACCACATCGAGGAAGAGGAGCAGGAGATGTTCCCGCGCGCCGAAGAGCTGCTGGACCATCCGACCCTGGAGCGCCTGGGCGCCGCCATGGCGCAGCTGAAGAAGGACATCAAGGCGCAGTGGGATACGCGCGCGGCCTGATTGCAGCGGGCAGAAAAAAGCGAAGCCAGGGTGACCTGGCTTCGCTTTTTTTACGGGCGCCGTTCAGTCCTGGTTGGCGCTGCGGCTGCGTTGCCCGCCCTTGCGTCCGGCTTCGGACGCGCGTTGCGGATCGTTCCTGAAATTGCCGCCGCTGTTGCTGCCGCCTTTCTTGCCGGCTTCGGCTGCGCGTTGGGGGTCTTCGGCGAAGTTGCCTTTTCCGCCTCGGTGTTCGGCCATGGTGGTTCTCCTGCTACGGGATGGGTTGGCGGGCACGGGGCCCGCCCTGGAGTCCGTCGCCCCGCCAGGCGTGGCGACGAAAAAGGCGCCGGGGAACGACGCGTCAGGCGCGCAGTTCCTGGCGCACGCCGGCCAGGCGGCGCAGGCGGTCGCCAGCGACCACGATCTTGCGCTGGCGATGCTTGCCGTGGCCGGGCTGGAAGGTCGGCAGCGGGATGCGCTTGGTGAACACGTCCACCTGTTCTTCCGGCAGCGGGCCGCACTCGAGGATCAGGTCGCGCTTGATGCGGCCGATCAGGTCGTCCAGCAACTGCTGGTGCTGCAGGTCCTGACGGGTAATGACGCGGTCGAACAGATGCTCGCCGGCCTGGTTGCGGAAGGAACAGAGCAGGGCCTTGTCCGGGCGCTGGGAGAAGCTGATCGCGTACTCGGGCAGGGACTGGCAGATCAGTTCACGGGTGGTCTCGAAGTCGCGTGGCATGGGCGGGGTCCTCCTTGTTGGTACCTTTTAAGGGAGCAACCGGCGGGCCAGCGCAAATGCGCGCTAAGTCATTGATCTGTCGTTCGAGGCGTTTGAAAAATGCACGCGAAGGGCCGTTCTGACCGTGCATTCTGCTACTGGCGAAATGCTAAGCGAAGCGGCTAGCACGCGGGTTTGCGGGCTCCATTCATCGTTGGCGGCGAAACAAGTTGAACGTCGAGGGCAGCCATTTTTCAGACCCGGTGTAAGGCATCGATTTCTCGACCTTGCATCGTCATCAACTGCCTAGCGAGGTAATCACCATGACTACCAACAAGAACCCCGGCAACTTCGCCAACGACAAGGAGAAGGCCAGCGAAGCAGGGAAGAAGGGCGGCCAGAACAGCGGCGGCAACTTCGCCAATGACCGCGAAAAAGCCTCTGAAGCCGGGCGCAAGGGCGGCCAGCACAGCCATGGCGGCGGTCGCAGCTGAGCCAGCTCGGTGAGCAGTCCATGACTGCCAGGACCGTGCTCCCGCCGGGCTTGCGCCTGGCGGGAGCCACGCGCCCGACCACCCCGGGGGGCCGCGCTCGCAGAACGGGAGAATGCCCATGACCCATCGAATACTGTGCAGGCCGGGCGCTGCCCGGCCCAAGCGCCTGGTCGCGGCCATGCAGGTGCTGGGGGTGGCCGCCAGTCTCGGGCTGCTATCGGCCAACCTGGCCCTGGCCGAGTCGCCGCACCCCAAGAGCAACGAACCCACCCAGGACATGCCGCGCGGCCAATCCTCCGGCAGCGCCAACCCGCAGAACCTGAAGACCCACCGCGACCCGCACGGCGACGTGCGCACCGAGGATGGCAGGAAGGTCCGCCCGGACAATGGCGACAGCAACAACCGCCAGCAGCGGGATGACTCCCCGGAGCATTCCCACCCCGGTGGTGCCAGCGACCCTTCCAGCGATCCCGGCAGCACCGAGCCCTAGCGGCCGCAGCGCCGGCGCGCCAGTGAAGGCCCCACCCACACCACGAGGAACACGCAGATGAACATGATGCAGATCGCCGGGCTGTTCGAGAACTTCATTCCCAGCTACGCATGCCGCGCCACGTCCGCGGCGCAGGGGTTCATCACCCTGCAGTTCGACAGCCGCGTCACCCGCGGCACGCAATTCACCCTGCGCGGCATCAGCCTGGAACGCGTCGCCGACGAGCGCGCCATCCACCTGCTCAGCCAGACGCTGAGCGACGAATTCGCCCTGGTGCGCGCCGGGATGCACCGGCAGCCGCGCTTCTGAGTGTGTGCCCGCCGCAGCCAAAGGAGAGACCGATGACCGAATGGGTAATCAGCTACCAGAAGGACAACAACACCAGCACCCTGGACATGAGCCACACCACGCGGCCCACCATCGAGGAGGCGACGACCTTCCTGCTGGAGTGGGCCCGGCAGCACCTGCCGGCGGGCGAGTACGGCGCCGCGCGCGACCAGCACGGCGATGCCGCCAGCGGCGAACTGCTGCGCCGTTACGGCGTGACTCTCAGCGGCATCGCGGAAAAGTGACGCGCCGCCGCTGAGGCATCGGCGCCGCTCAGTCCTCGCGGATGCGGTACCAGGTGACGTACAGCGCCGGCAGGAAGAACAGCGTCAGCAGGGTCGCGGCGACGATCCCGCCGATCATGGCGAAGGCCATCGGCCCCCAGAAGACCTCCCGCGCGATGGGGATCATCCCCAGGCTGGCCGCCGCGGCAGTGAGCAGGATCGGCCGGGTGCGGTGGTGGGTCGCCTCGATCACCGCCTTCCACGGCGAGCGGCCCTCGGCCTCGAAGGCGTCGATCTGGGTCACCAGGATCACCGAATTGCGGATGATGATGCCGATCAGCGCGAGGATGCCGAGGATCGCCACGAAGCCCATCGGCGTGCCGGTGGGCAGCAGGGCGGCGACCACGCCGATCAGCCCCAGCGGCGCCACGCTGGCCACCAGCAGGGTCTTCTGCACGCTCTGCAGCTGAATCATCAGGAAGGTCGCCATGAGGAACAGCATCAGCGGCACCACCTGGCCGATCGGCCCCTGGGCCTTGCCGCTTTCCTCCACCGTGCCTCCGGTGGCGAGCTTGTAGTTGGGCGGCAGCTGGCTGGCGAATTTCTCGATCTCGGGTTTCAGCACCTTGACCAGGTCCGGCGGCTGGATGTCGTCGGTGATGCTTGCCTTGAGGGTGATGGTCGGCTTGCGGTCGCGCCGCCACACCAGCGGCTGCTCCAGCTCGTAGCCGACGCGGGCGAAGGCTTTCAGCGGAATCGAGGTGCCGCTGGCATTGACCATCTGCAGGTTCTCGAGGGTTTCCGGCGAGCTGCGCTCGGCGCGTTCCGAGCGGCCGACCACGTTGATCAGGAAGATGTTGTCGCGCACCTGGGTCACGGTGGTGCCGGTCACCACGCTGTTGAGCATCTGCGCCACGTCTTCGGAGCCCAGCCCCAGCTGGCGCAGCTTGTCCTGGGCGATCTCGATGCGCAGCACCTTACCCGGCTCGTTCCAGTCGTAGATGATCTCGCCGATGTGCGCGTTGCCGTCCAGCACCCCGGCCAGCTGCATGGCGTAGTCGCGCACCTTGTCCACGTCCGGACCGCTGATGCGGTACTGGATCGGCCGGCCCACCGGCGGGCCCATCTCCAGCGGCTGCACGTAGGTGCTGATGCCGACGAAGTCGCGGCGCAGGTGCTCCCGGAGGCGGCCGGCGAGGCGCTCGCGGGCTTCCAGGTCCTTGGCGACGATCACCAGCTGGCCGTAGAAGGGGTTCTGCAGTTGCTGGTCCAGCGGCAGGTAGAAGCGGATGGCGCCCTGGCCGATGTAGGAACTCCAGCGGGCGACGTCCTCGTCGTCCTTGAGCTGCGCTTCGACCTTGTCCATCACCCGGCGGGTTTCGTCGATGCTGCTGTTCTGCGGCAGGTTGAGGTCCACCAGCAGCTCGGGGCGGTCGGAGGAGGGGAAGAACTGCTGCTGGACGTACTGCAGCAGGTACAGCGAGACGCCCAGCAGCGCCACGGTGAAGACGATGGTCAGCACGTTGCGGCGCATGGCGCGCTGCAGCCAGGTATCGAAGAAGTCGAACAGCCGGCTCTGCTTCTCCTCGTGCCGCTTGAGCGTCTTGGGCAGTACGTGCAGGGCGATCACCGGGGCGAACAGCACGGCGACGATCCAGGAGAGGATCAGCGCCACGGCGATCACCGCGAACAGGGTGAAGGTGTATTCGCCGGCCGAGCTGGCGTTGAGGCCGATGGGCACGAAGCCGGCGATGGTCACCAGGGTGCCGGTGAGCATCGGGAAGGCGGTGGAGGTGTAGGCGAAGGTCGCCGCCTCGTGCAGCGAGTCGCCCAGCTCCAGGCGGGTGACCATCATCTCCACGGTGATCATGGCGTCGTCCACCAGCAGGCCCAGGGCGATGATCAGCGCGCCGAGGGAAATGCGCTGCATGGTGATGTCGGTGTATTCCATGAACACGAAGACCATCGCCAGCACCAGCGGGATCGAGCAGGCGACCACCAGGCCGGCGCGCACGCCGAGGCTGATGAAGCTGACCACCAGCACGATGACGATGGCCTCGAACAGCGCGCTGGTGAAACCGCCGACGGCTTTCTCCACCACCTCGGCCTGGTTCGACACCGTGTGCACGCCGACGCCCACCGGCAGCTCGCTGGTGATCTGCTCCATGCGCTGGCGCAGCGCTTCGCCGAACTGCTGGATGTTGCCGCCCTTGCGCATGGCCACGGCGAGGCCGATGGCCGGCTGGCCGTTGTAGCGGAACTGGGTGCTGGGCGGGTCGACGTAGGTGCGCTGGATGTCCGCCAGGTCGGAGAGACGGTAGAAGCGGTCGTTGACCCGCAGGTTGACCGCCGCCAGGTCCGCCTCGGAGCGGAACTCGCTGCTGGTGCGCACCGAGATGCGCTCGGGGCCGGCCTCGACCACGCCCGAGGGCGTTACCGCGTTCTGCTGCTGCAGGCTCTCCAGCACCTGGCGCTGGTCGATGCCCAGGGCCGCCAGCTTGCGGGTGGAGAAGTTCAGGTAGATGACTTCGTCCTGGGCGCCGATCAGCTCGACCTTGCCCAGGTTCTCCACGCTGCGGATGTCCAGCCGCGCCTTTTCCACGTAGTCGCGCAGCTGGCGGAAGCTCAGGCCGTCGGCGGTGAAGGCATAGACGCTGCCGAACACGTCACCGAACTCGTCATTGAACGCCGGCCCTTGCAGGCCCTGGGGGAAGTCGCCCTTGATGTCGGTGATCTTCTTGCGCACCTGGTACCAGATGTCCGGGATCGCCTTGCCGCTGGTGGTGTCCTTCAGGTAGACGTAGACGGTCGCCTCGCCGGGCCGGGTGTAGCTTTTCACGTAGTCGAGGCTGTCCAGTTCCTCCAGCTTCTTCTCGATGCGGTCGGTGACCTGCAGCAGCGTGTCGTCCACCGTGGCGCCCGGCCAGCGCGCCTGGATCACCATGGTCTTGATGGTGAAGGACGGGTCTTCCTCGCGGCCGAGGTTGAAGTAGGAGAACACCCCCATCAGCAGCGACACGGCCATCAGGTACCAGACGAAGGACTGGTGCCGCAGCGCCCATTCGGACAGGTTGAACCCGCTGTTTGGCTTGCCCTGTTCACTCACGGTTGCGTCCCCTCGTCGATCCGGACCACCTGGCCCTCCTCAAGACTGTTCACGCCGGCGCTGACCACCCGCTCACCGTCAGCCAGGCCGCCGCCGACGATCACCTGGCCGTCGCGATTGCGCAGCACCTGGATCTCGCGGCGATGCACCTGGCGACTCTGCGGGTCGATGACCCACACGCGGGCGGCTCCGGTGGCGGCGGTATCGCCGATCAGGGCGGTGGCCGGCAGGCGGCTGCGCGGCGCCACCTGGCTGGTGAGCAGCACGCTGACCGTGGTGCCGAGGTGGAAGCTGGGCGGCGCATCGGCCAGGCTCAGGCGCAAGCGCCGGGTGCGGGTGGCGGCGTCGGCCTGGGGCGCCAGTTCGCGCACCGTGCCGGTGGTGCGGTCCTCTGGGGCGAGCTGGGCGCTGACCTCGAAGCGCGCGTCAGCGGGTAGGCGCTGCACCAGTTCGTCCGGCAGGTCGACCACCGCTTCCTTCACCTCCGGGCGCACCAGCGTCACCACCTCCTGGCCGGCCTGCACCACCTGCCCGGCCTCCGCGTGCCACTGGGTGATGACGCCGGCGAAGTCGCTGCGCAGCTGGGTGTAGCCCAACTGGTCTTTGGCGCGGTCGGTGGCGGAGCGCGCCTGGTCGAGGGTGGCGCGGCTGGTTTTCAGCCGCGTGCGGGCGCGGTCGAGATTGGCCTGGGCGCCCACGCCTCGGGCGAGCAGTTCGCTTTGCCGGCGTTCGTCGGCCTGGGCGTCAAGCCACTCGGCCTCGGCGCGGGAGGCGTCGCCCTGGGCGCTGAGCAGGGTGTTCTGCTGGTCGGTGGGATCGAGGGTGGCGAGCAGCGTGCCTTTCTCCACGCGGTCGCCGACGTCCTGGTTGCGCGCGGCGATGCGGCCGTTGGTGCGAAAGCCGAGGGTGGTCTCGTAGCGCGCCTGGATGCTGCCGGCGAAGCGGCCGACCTGGCGCACTTCGTCGGCCTTCACGGTGACATAGAGCACCGGTCGCGGCGGCGGTGCCTCCGGTTCCTTCGAACAGGCGGCGAGGGTGATGGCCAGCACGACGAGCAGCGCGCGCTTCATGGGCGCACCTCCGCCCGTCGAGCCTGGGTGCGAGGCTCGGCCTGGGCGCTGCCGTCCACCGGCTCGGCGGCTTCTTCCGGCCGGGCGACCTCGACTTTCTGGTTCGGATGCAGCAGTTGGCCGCCCGCCACGATCACCCGCTGCCCGGCGTGCAGCCCTTCGCCGATCATGACCTGCTCGCGGGCGAAGCTGACCTGGCCGACGGGCGCAAGCTGCGCGCGATCCTGATCGTCCAGCACCCACACGGCGGGCGACTTGCCTTGCTTGAACAGGGCGGACCAGGGCAGCACCACGCGGGGCTGGGGTGTCTGCGGCAGCTCGGCGCCCACCACCGCGCCCAGGCCCATGGCGGCGGGCACCGGGTCGAGGCCGACCTTGACCTTCAGCGTGCCGCTGCGCGCATCCACGGTCGGGGTGACTTCGCGCACGCGGCCGGTGACCTTTACCTTCGGGTCGGACAGCAGGTACACGGCCACCGGCTGGTCGGCCTGCGGGTCCTGGAACAGCGATTCGTAGACGTTGAACACCGCGTCGCGCTCGCCGTCGCGGGCGAGGGTGAAGATCGGCATGGTCGCCTGCACCACCTGGCCGACCTCGCCGCTGCGCTGGGTGATCACGCCATCGGCCGACGCCTTGAGTTCGGTGTAGGAGAGCTGGTCGTTGGCCGACGCCAACTGCGCACGAGCCGCCGCCAGCGAACTCTGCGCGGCGCGCAGTTCGGCCTGGGCGCGGTCGTATTCGCTGCGGCTGGTGTAGCCCTTGGGCAGCAGCTTTTCCTGACGCTGGAAGCCCACCTGGGCCAGGCGCAACCGCGCCTGTTCGGCAGCCACTGCGGCGCGGGCGTTCTCCACCTGGGTGCGCAGGTCCTGCGGGTCGAGGCGGGCCAGCACCTGGCCGGCCTTCACGGCATCGCCCACGTCAGCGCGGCGTTCGACGATCTTGCCGCCGACGCGGAAGGCCTGCTGTGCTTCGACCCGCGCCTGGATATCGCCCACCACGCTGGGGCGCGCGGCGTAGTCGCGGGTGCTCACCTCGCGTACCAGGACGCGCGGCAGGTGCTCGGCCGGCTTGTCCTGGCCGCAACCGGCCAGCGTGAGCGCCATCAGAAAGAAAGCCAGCCCCGGCGTTCTCGTCGTCATCCATTTCCCCCTGGTGCAGATCGCGCGCGGGCAAGCGCAGCGATACGAACTGTGAGTAGGGCGACGGCGGGAACGTTCAACTCAATGTGGGGCAGGCGAGGGTGATTCGGGGGCGATCTGCTGCGAACGCGGCGGTTCTAGCGCTTGCGGTTGCTCGCTCCTGTGGAGGGGCAACGGATGCTCCGTGTGTGGGATTTCCTCCCTGAAGGGAGCGGCTCTGCATGTTGTAGGAGCGGGCCATGCCCGCGAAATCCCGCGCGGCGGAAGGGGATTTCACCGGCTGACACCCACATGGGCCGCTGATTGACAGGAGCGTCTGCCGGGCGCCATCGCGGGCGTGGCCCGCTCCTACAGGTCTGCTCCGTCGATTGTTGTGTCGTTGGAGCAACTGTCTTCTTCTGAAAGTCCGTGCCGGTATTTCCCTCTCCCTAGCCCTCTCCCTGAGAGGGAATTGGTCGGTTCCGGCTGAAACTGTGGCGTCAGCTGGCTCGGATGGCTCCCTCTCCCTTCAGGGAGAGGGCGGGGGGAGAGGGCTGGCCGCGGCTCGATGTTTCAGGTCAGAGCGGACGCTGTCCGCGAAATCCATCGGCTCGGTCAGTGCCGGGAGGTGATGCCGGGGCGGGTCGCGGGCGTGGCCCGCTCCTACAGGGGGGCGGATTCATCCAGGCAACGCGGGGCGCCAGGGTTGGCCTGGCACAGCGGGGCACGTCAGGAAGGGACACTCACCAGGCGGAACAGGGCGCGGCCGTCCAGCCATTGGGCATGGCCGCGGGCGTCGATCTCGCCGATGCATTCGCCCAGGTCCTGGCCGTTGAGTTCGATGAACAGGTGGTTGGCATAGACGCGAAAGCGATCCGGGCTGCTGAGCAATTCGACCCGGCCATTGTGCAGCACGCCGATGCGCCGGCCGACGCCGCCAGGGGTGAACAGCTCGTAGGTGCCTTTGCTGAAAAGCGGGGCCACGTGACCTCCGTGGATGTGATGCCAGGGCCTGACTAAAGCACAAAATGATGGCATTTGAATATCATTTGCCGCCGCAGCGTTGTCGCACCGATGCGCTCGGCGTTTCCCCTGAACTCCCGTGGCGCCCCGCCAGTCCACAGCCAGAGAACCTTCGGAGGCAGGGATGAAACGACGCTACAGCGTGCCCACGGCGACCATCCTGGCGATACTGCTGGTGCTGCTGGTCGTGCATATCGCGTTGCCCTATGTGATCCGCGACTACCTCAACGGCAAGCTCGATCGCATGGGCGAGTACCACGGGCAGATCACCGACGTGGACCTCGCTCTGTGGCGCGGCGCCTACCGGATCAACGGGCTGAAGATCGTCAAGGTCAGCGGCAAGGTGCCGGTGCCGCTGCTGGACGCCCCGGTGATCGACCTCGCCGTGAGCTGGCATGCGCTCTGGCACAAGCATAGTGTGGTGGCGCGGGTGGCGTTCCTGCGGCCGGAGCTGAACTTCGTCGACGGTGGCAGCCGCCAGGCCTCCCAGAGCGGCGCCGGCACCAACTGGCACGAGCAGCTGGAAAAGCTGCTGCCGATCACCCTGGATGAGCTGCGCATCGACGACGGCCTCATCCGCTTCCACAACTATCAGTCCAGCCCGCCGGTACACCTGTCCGCCAGCGCGGTGAACGCCAGCCTGTACAACCTGACCAACGTGGCCGACGAAAACGGCGAACGGGTTGCGCGCTTCGAAGGGCGTGCCCGGCTGTTCGACCAGGCGCCGCTGGAAGTGAAGGCCAGCTTCGACCCCTTTACCGACTTCGAGGACTTCCAGTTGCGCCTGCGCGCCAGCGATGTGGAGCTGCGCCGGGTGAACGACTTCGCCTCGGCCTACGGCAAGTTCGACTTCAACCGCGGCCGCGGCACCCTGGTGATCGAGGCGAAGGCGCAGAAGGGCCGTCTGAGCGGCTACATCAAGCCGCTGCTGCGCGACGTGGACGTGTTCAACTGGCAGCAGGACGTGGAAGAGAAGGACAAGAGCCTGTTCCGCTCCATCTGGGAGGCGCTGGTCGGCGGCGGCGAAACGGTCCTGAAGAACCAGCCCCGGGACCAGTTCGCCACCCGCGTGGACCTCAGCGGCAATATCCATCGCCAGGACATCAGCGCCTTCCAGGCCTTCCTCGGCATCCTGCGCAATGCCTTCGTCCAGGCGTTCAACGCCCGTTACGAGCGTTCCGCACCCGAGGACTGAGCCGCGTCAGTGGCTGGTGCCAGGGCGCGCGGCATCCATGCGCCGCTCGTCGAAGTCTTCGCGCGCCGGTTCGCCGGCATCGACGAGGGCCTGTGGGTTGCGCAGCTCGCGCACCGGGAAGGCGAAGTCCACGCCCAGCGCCTGCATGCCCGCCAGCAGGCGCAGGTTGATGCGCTGCTGCACGTCCATGTAGCGGTTGTAGTCGGCGGTTTGCATGATGTAGACGACCTCGTACAGCAGCCGGCTCTCGTCGAAGGAGAGGAAGTGGGCGCGGTCGAACTTCGCCACGCTCACCTCGTCGATGATCTCCTTCACCAGATCGGCCACTGCCTTGGCCTTGTCGGCCGGGGTGCGGTAGCTGATGCCGAACTGGAAGACGATGCGCCGGGTGTTCATGCGCTTGTAGTTGTGCAGCGTCTGCTTGAGCAGCTCGGCGTTGGAGCAGACGATCTGTTCGCCGCTCAGGCTGCGGATGCGCGTGGTCTTCAGGCCGATGTGCTCGATGGTCCCGGCGACATCGCCGAACACCACGAAATCGCCGATCTCGAAGGGCTTGTCGAAGCCGATGGACAGCGAGGCGAAGATGTCGCTGAGGATGGTCTGCACCGCCAGCGCCACCGCGATACCGCCCACGCCGAGGCTGGCGATCAGCGCGGTGATGTCCACGCCCAGGTTGGCGAGGATCGACAGCAGCATCACCGCCCAGACCACCACCAGCACCACCACCGAGACGATCGAGGCCATCACCGGGTTGTGCAGGCTGCCGAAGCGCAGCCGCGACAGGTCGCGGGTCCATAGCCGCACACAGGCGTCCAGCCACCAGGCGACCTGCAGCGCGAGCACGACGAACCAGGCGTGCGACAGCGCGGCGCTCCAGTTGTCCGGCAGGGTGGCGAGCTTGAGGGCGAGCATCAGCGCGAAGACGAAGATCAGCACATTGCTGGTACGCCCGGCGATGGCCGAGGCGTAGCGCGCCCACTGGCTGGTGCGTCCCTCCAGGCGTTTGCGTGCGGTGGCGATGAGAAAGCGCAGGATGACGAACCCGGCGGCGGCCGCAACGACCACCAGCAGCAGGCGGCCGAGCACCGTCAGGTCCAGCCAGGAATTCAGCGACGCCATGGTGTCTCCTTATCGGCGGTGACAGGAGTAGGTTTGGGGCGGCAGGGGGAAGGAAGTTCAGTCGCGACACCTGAGCGGTGCCGGCAAGCGGAGCGGAGTCGGCAAGGCGGGAGGGCCGCAAGGGGCCCTCCCGCTCTCCCGCAGGCAGATCAGTGCCAGAACAGCGCGAGCAGGATGATGATCGGGATCGGCACGCCGAGGAAGTAGAGGAGGATCGAGCGCATGGTGAGTCTCCTGTCAGCGGATGGGCTGGGTATGGGGGGTGGAATGGACGTGGTGGACCACCAGCAGCTCCGCGTCACGGCGGCGGCCACCGACGATGGCCATGAAGCTGGCGAAGAACGCACCGCACAGCAGGGCGGCGAACATCCACAGCGCCGAGCCGGCCGCGACCTTGCGCGCCGTGTCGGCGGCCTGCAATGCCTGCTGCTTGGCCTGCTGCGCCTGGGCGAAGACCGCGTCGATGCGTTGCTCGGCCTCGGCCTGGCTGATCTGCGTGCGCTGGGCGATCACCTGGGCGAGGTAGGTGCGGTCGTCCGCGCTGAGCTGCCCCTGGGCCAGGCCGCGCAGGAAGATGCGCGTGGCGACGGCATGGGCGGCGTCATCGCTGACGGCCACCGGGCGGTTGTCGCGGAACAGGGTGTCGATGAAGTAGGCCGCGTCGTCCGTGTTGTCGCTGGCGGTCTTCGTGCTGCCTGAGGCGGCGCCGCTGGCGCTGGCCGCTGCGCCGGCGGCGAGGGTGGCGCCCGCCTGCAGGCCGCCGCCCACCAGGCTGCTGACCGAACCGACCACCAGGGTGGCGGTGACCAGCGTGGCGATGGCCCAGGCGAGGAAACCGTGGGCGGTATCGCGGAAGTACACCTCGTCACCGTGCAGGCTGGCCCACTTCACCCGCAGGCGCCCGGCCAGGTAGCCGCCCAGGCCGGAGGCGAGGATCTGCGTGATCGCCAGCCAGATGAAGGTGGAGATGCTCATCTGCTTGAAGGTGCCGCCATCGCCGGGCCAGGGCGACACGGCGGAGAATCCCAGGCCGAAGCCAAGGACGATGAGGATCAGCGATAACGCTGCGGCGGCCGCCGCGCCGGCGAATATCGCCGGCCAGGCAACGCCGGAGCGGTCCTGCACGGCGGTGAGGGAAGTGTCGGTGCTGGCAATCATGGTCAGTGCTCCTTTGGCTGAACCTGAACCTGTCTTTGCAGCGCCCGTGCCACCTGTTTCAAAATATTATTGCGTTTTTATTCAATGGGTTACGAAGTTGTCCGAAGAATCCGGTGATGCAGAACGCAAGGTGAAGCCAACCGGCACTGGCAGATTGCACGACCACGGCCCGCCGGCCGATGCCGTTCGAACCCAAACGGTAGCGACGCGGTCTTCTACAGCAAGACGCCGGTCGCTACGGCAGCGGCTGGAACGGGCGTTCCAGGTTGCGCGGGCGTCGCGTTTGGGCGGCAAAAATGCCGCGCGGATGGTCGGATTCGGCGCCCGACGCTGCTACGCTTCGCTTGCCGCCGACCCGGCCGAATGACTCCAAGGAACCAGAGCCATGAGTGAAGAGATTCCCGCCGCCGAAGGACTGAAGCTGAAGGTGCAGCCCAGCCACCTCAACTTCCCCGTGATCGGCATCGGTGCCTCGGCGGGCGGACTGGCGGCCTTGCTGCGGTTGTTCGAGAACATGCCCAACGACAACGGCATGGCCTTCGTCGTGGTGATGCACCTTTCGCCGCACCACGAGAGCAGCGCCCACGAGATCCTGCAGAAAGTCACCAAGATGAAGGTGCGGCAGATCAGCGAGCCGACCCCCATCGAGCGCAACTGCGTCTACCTGATTTCGCCGGCGATGCAGCTGACCATGAACGATGGCTACCTGCGCGTGACCGAACTCAACCCCGCCCAGCCGCGCCACATCGCCATCGACATCTTCATGCGGACCCTGGCCGACGCCCATGCCGAGCACGCCGTGGCCATCGTCCTCAGCGGCAGTGGCAGCGACGGCTCGGCCGGGCTGTCGCGCGTCAAGGAGCAGGGTGGGGTGACCATCGCCCAGGCCCCGGACGATGCCGAATACGACGAGATGCCCCGCAGTGCCATCGCCACCGGGCAGGTGGATTTCATCCTGCCGGTGGGCGACATCCCGCAGAAACTCATCGACCTGTGGCAGACCATGCGCACCATGCAGTTGCCGGCCGATGCCGAGGTGGCGACGCCGTTCCGCTCCATCGACGACCCGGAACAGTCGCGTGCCGCGGAAACCGCGTTGAAGGACATTCTCACGCTGCTGCGCACCCGCAGCGGCCACGACTTCAAGCATTACAAGCGCGCCACGGTCCTGCGCCGCATCGAGCGGCGCATGCAGGTCAACCGCCTGGGCGACCTGCCGGCGTACCGCGCCTTCCTGCAGAACACACCGGAGGAAGCCCGCCACCTGCTGGCCGACATGCTCATCGGCGTGACCAATTTCTTCCGCGACCGCGAAGCCTTCGAAGCGCTGGAACGGGAGATCATCCCGCGCGTGTTCGACATGCCCGAGTCCGCCGATACGCCGGTGCGGGTGTGGAGCGCCGGCTGCTCGTCGGGTGAGGAAGCCTATTCGCTGGCGATCCTGCTGGCCGAGTACGTCGAGTACCGCGAGAGTGACCGGCAGTTCCAGGTGTTCGCCACCGACATCGACGAGCACGCCATCGCCATCGGCCGCAGCGGCGCGTACCCGGAGGCGATCCTCACCGACATCACCCCGCAGCGCCTGCGCCAGTACGTGACCAAGGAGCAGACCGGCTACCGGGTGAAGAAGGAAATCCGCGAGCGGGTGCTGTTCGCCATGCACAACCTGCTGCGCGACCCGCCGTTCTCCAAGCTGCACCTGATCAGCTGCCGCAACCTGCTGATTTACCTCGACCGCGAAGTGCAGGCAGACATCCTGCAGATGTTCCACTTTGCCCTGGCGCCGGGCGGCTACCTGTTCCTGGGCAGCGCCGAGTCGGCCGACGTCTGCCTGGAACTGTTCACCCCGGTGGACAAGAAGAATCGCATCTACCGCGCCAGGCCCGGCGCGGTGATGGGCCGGCCGGCATCGCCGTTGCCGCTCATCGCCCTGGCGGATACGCCGCAGGCCAGCAGCGAGCGGCCGGCCGAACGCCGGCGCATCTCCTTCGCCGACCTGCACCAGCGGGTGCTGGAGCAATACGCGCCGCCCAGCGTGGTGGTGAACCACGAATCCAGCATCGTGCACATGTCCGACCGGGCCGGGCGCTACCTGCGCTACATCGGCGGCGAGCCCTCGCACCACCTGTTGTCGCTGGTCCATCCGTCGCTGCGCCTGGAGCTGCGTACTGCGCTGTTCCAGGCCTTCCAGACCGGCAAGAGCGTCGAGGCGCGACGGGTCAAGCATGAACGTGACGGCGCCACGGCCTACATCAACATGGTCATCCGGCCGTTCCGCGACCAGGACGCCGACTTCGCCCTGGTGATCTTCGACGAGGTCGAAGAGAGCATGGCCACCGACAGCCCCAGCCACCAGCAGACCGTCAAGGACAGTGTGTTGTCCCAGCTGGAGAGCGAGCTGCAGCGCAACAAGGAGCAACTGCAGGCGACCATCGAGCAGGCGGAAACCTCCACCGAGGAGCTCAAGGCCTCCAACGAGGAATTGCAGGCGATCAACGAGGAGCTGCGTTCCACCACCGAGGAGCTGGAGACCAGCAAGGAAGAATTGCAGTCGATCAACGAAGAGCTGATCACGGTCAACCAGGAGCTCAAGACCAAGGTCGAGGAAACCGGCAAGATCAACGACGACCTGCAGAACCTGATCGCCTCCACGGACATCGCCACGGTGTTCGTCGGCCGCGACATGCGCATCAAGTCCTACACGCCGCGCGCCACGGCGATCTTTAGCATCATCGGCAGCGACACCGGGCGCTCGCTGCTGGACATCACCCACCGTCTGGAGTACCCGGACCTGGCCCACGATGCGACGGCGAGCTTCGAGACGCTGCGCACCATCGAGCGCGAGGTCGCCAGCAAGGATGGCCGGCGCTACCTGGCGCGCATGCTGCCGTACCGCACCACCGACAATGTCATCGATGGCGCGGTGCTGACCTTCATCGACATCACCGAGCGCCGCCTCGCCGAAGACAAAGCACGCGACAGCGAAGAGCGTTTGCGCCTGGCG
This sequence comes from Pseudomonas sp. NY15437, assembly GCF_048068435.1. Lineage (NCBI taxonomy): Bacteria > Pseudomonadati > Pseudomonadota > Gammaproteobacteria > Pseudomonadales > Pseudomonadaceae > Pseudomonas > Pseudomonas sp. NY15437. The sequence continues at coordinate 94,880 of NZ_JBLUQC010000008.1, read as the reverse complement.
GTGGAGAGCACCCAGGACTTCATCATCGTCACCCTCGATCGCGAGGGGCGCATCACCGGCTGGAACAAGGGCGCCGAGCGCGCCTATGGATACCGCGAGCAGGAGATCGTCGGCCACAGCCTGGACGTCCTCTTCACCGAGGAGGACCAGCACGCCGGCGCGCCCCGTGAAGAGCTGCGCGTGGCCAGCCAGGTGGGCCGCGCGGAAACCGATCGCTGGCAGCTGCGCAAGGACGGCAGCAGCTTCTTCTGCAGTGGCGTGACCACCGCGCTGCCGCACGGCTTCGCCAAGATGGGCCGCGACGTGACCAGCCGCAAGCGCGCCGAAACCGAGCAGGAGAGCCGCCTGCAGCAGAACCAGGCGAAGGTGCGCCTGCGCGACGAGTTCTTCGCCATGATGTCCCACGAGCTCAAACACCCGCTGAACCTCATCCAGCTCAATGCCGACCTCATCGCGCGGCTCTCGGCGGTGCGTTCCCACGCGGTCGCGGCGCGCGCCATCGAGGGTATCCAGAGCTCGGTGCGCAGCCAGGCGCGGATCATCGACGACCTGCTCGACCTGTCGCGGGTCAATACCGGCAAGCTCAAGCTCAACCTGGCTCCGGTGATCCTGCAGAACGTCATCGAGGATGTGGTCGGCGCGCTGGGCTCCGAGGCCCACGACAAGGACCTGCTGATCGACCTGCAACTGCCGCCGCGCGGCAGCGATCCGCTGGTGGCGGAGGCCGATCCGGTGCGGGTCGAGCAGATCGTCTGGAACCTGCTGAGCAACGCGGTGAAGTTCACCCCGTCCCACGGCAATATCCAGGTCAGCCTGGATCAGGACGAAGGCATGCTGCGCATCCGCGTGCGCGACGATGGCCAGGGCATCGCGGTGGAAGACCTGCCGCGGATCTTCGAGCTGTTCGGCCAGACCGAGCAGCAGCCGCACCTGCCCAAGTCAGGCCTGGGCATTGGCCTGGCGCTGGTGCGCGAGCTGGTGGAGGCGCAGCAGGGGCGCATCGAGGCGACCTCGGCCGGCAGGGGCCAGGGCGCGCTGTTCAGCGTGTGGCTGCCGCAGTATCGCCAGCTCGACCTGCCGGTGGATACCGTGCAGGAGTCCACCGGCCCGCTCGCCGGCGCCCGCCTGTTGTTGGTGGATGACTCGCCGGATATCCGCCTGATCCTCCAGCAACTGCTGGAAATGGAAGGCGCCACGGTCGCCACCGCCGAAGACGGCCCCGCCGCCTTGCGCTGGCTGGAGGCCGAGACCTGCGACCTGATCCTGTCGGACATCGGCATGCCGGGCATGGACGGACACGAGCTGATGCGGCGCGTGCGCCAGTTGCCCGGCCATGCCGGCACGCCGGCGGTGGCGCTCACCGGCTACGGGTCGGCGGCGGATGCCGAGCAGGCGCGCGCGGCGGGCTACAACGCCCACGTCAGCAAGCCGGTGACGCTCGACACCCTGCAGCGGATCGCCCGCGAGCTGGGTGTCAGCGGCGCCATGCAGGAGTAGCCCGCCAGCCCTGCCCGCCGCGCGCGGGCAGGGCGGCCGAGCCTCAGGCGGCGGCGTCCTTGTCGCGCCCGGCGCGCACATCGAAGGCGCCACCGGTGAGCACGCCGTCCACCGTCACGCGGCCCTTGCCGGGCAGCAGGGGGAACACCAGTTCGGCGAAGCGATAGGCTTCCTCCAAGTGCGGATAGCCCGACAGTACGAAGCTGTCGACGCCCAGCGCGGCATATTCCAGCAGCCGCGCGGCCACGGTTTCCGCGTCGCCGACCAGTGCCGTGCCGGAGCCGCCGCGCACCAGGCCCACGCCGGCCCACAGGTTCGGCGCCACTTCCAGCTTGTTGCGATCCCCGCCATGCAGCGCGGCCATGCGTTGCTGGCCGACCGAATCCATCTTCGCGTAGTTGCTCTGCGCGGCGGCGATGGTGGCGTCGTCCAGGTGGCTGATCAGCTCGTCGGCGGCGGCCCAGGCCTTCTCGTTGGTTTCCCGGACGATGACGTGCAGGCGCACGCCGAAACGCACCGTGCGGCCCTGGCGCGCGGCGCGTTCGCGCACGTCGGCGATCTTCTCGGCCACCGCCGCGGGCGGCTCGCCCCAGGTCAGGTAGGCGTCCACGTGCTTGGCCGCCAGTTCGTGCGCGGCGGGGGAGGAGCCGCCGAAGTACAGCGGCGGGTAGGGCTTCTGCAGCGGCGGGAAGAAGTTCTGCGCGCCGTTGACCTTCAGATGCTCGCCGTCATGGTCGACGGTCTCGCCGGACAGCAGGCGGCGCCAGATGGTCAGGAACTCGTCGGACGCCGCGTAACGCTCGTCATGGCTGAGGAAGACGCCGTCAGCCTCCAGTTCGGTGCTGTCGCCGCCGGGCACCACGTTGAGCAGCAGGCGGCCGTTGCTCGCCTGGTCCAGTGTGGCAGCCTGGCGCGCCGAGGCGGTGGGGTTGCCCAGCGAGGTGCGCAGCGCCACCAGCAGCTTGATGCGCTGGGTGACCGGCACCAGGCTGGCGGCGGTCACCCAGGGGTCGAGGCAGCTGCTGCCGGTGGGAATCAGCAGGCCGTCGTAACCGAGTTGGTCGGCGGCCACGGCGATCTGCCGCATGTAGTGGTTGGTCGCGGGGCGGCCGCTGCTGGAATGGCCCAGGTAGCGGGTGTCGCCGGAAGTCGGCAGGAACCAGAAAATATCGAGACTCATGGACTGTCCTCGTTGCCATCGTCGAAGTGGGGCGGCGCCCCGTCGGTGCACGCGTGGCAAGTCTTCATTGGAATTCGGCCCCGGCTGCCGGCATGTTTCGTGCGGTGACTCCGGGATGGGGAAGGCGTCTGGGTGGGTGCAGCGAGTCAGCAAGGCCTGTGCCAGGGCGGCGAGGCGGGGTTTTCGCGGTATCCGAGCACCTTGCAGTGTTGCCTGGGCAACACCGCTGTTGATTCGCTGTTGCAGGGGGAACAGTTGAACCTGCAAAAAAGGCATTAGGTTATGCCTTCCGGCGATTTGTCCTGCGCGGCGGGACCGAGCAGGATAGGCCATCGTGATTGAAAGCCCCCGCAGACCAAGGAACACAGCAAGCGATGAATGACGCCAAGCGATTGAACGAACATGGCCCGGTGAACTGGCAACTGGCGCAGATCGTCGAGGACTTGCGCAGCGCCCGCAACGACTGGCGCACCCGCAGCGGCCGGCATCCGGAGCAGGGCGGTCGCGAACTGCCGTCGCGCCAGTCCGTCGAGGAAGTGGTGGAGCGCCTGGCGAGTGCGCTGTTCCCGATGCGCCTGGGGCCGAACGATCTGCGCGAGGAGAGCGAGGACTTCTTCGTCGGCCACACCCTGGATGCCGCGCTGAACGCGCTGCTGGTGCAAGCCCGCCTGGAGTTGCGTTACAGCGCGCGGCAGCGTGGCGATGTGGTGGACGACCGCATCGATGAGCACGCCGTGGTGCTGGTGCGCGACTTCGCCCGCGCGCTGCCGGAAATGCGCCGCCTGCTGGATGCCGACGTGCTGGCCGCCTACCAGGGCGACCCGGCGGCGCGCAGCGTGGATGAAGTGCTGCTGTGCTACCCGGGTGTGGTGGCGATCATCCATCATCGCCTCGCGCACCATCTTTACAACGCCGGCCTGCCGCTGCTGGCGAGGATCATCTCGGAACTGGCGCATTCGGCCACCGGCATCGACATCCACCCCGGCGCGCAGATCGGCAGCAGTTTCTTCATCGACCACGGCACCGGCGTGGTGATCGGCGAAACCGCGATCATCGGCAAGCAGGTGCGCATCTACCAGGCCGTGACCCTGGGGGCGAAACGCTTCACGTCCGATGAAACCGGCCAGTTGCACAAGGGCGAGCCGCGCCACCCCATCGTCGAGGACGACGTGGTGATCTACGCCGGGGCGACCATTCTCGGTCGCGTCACCATCGGCAAGGGTTCGACCATCGGCGGCAACGTCTGGCTGACCCGTAGCGTGCCGCCTGGCAGCCAGGTGAGCCAGGCCAGCCTGCAGCACGACGAGAGCCGCTGCGGCAAGGACTGAGCGCGTATTGCCTGCGGGACCGCGAAGCGCAGCGGGGGAGTTGACAGCGCCCCCGCGCGTTGAGCAGTATCCGTCAGACATTTCACGCATCGGCAACGACATGCTCCCCATCCACGACCATTCGCTCTCCGCTTCGGGCTTCCTCGCCCAGGCGTGCGCGTGCGTCGTCGTTGCCAAGAAATCGAAGAAACAGTCGCTCATTTGACCGGGGCGCTGTCCCGTCAGATGGGCTGACAGGACACAAGGCGCAAGGTCGAACCTCCCCCCGCTTGATTCCCGCATCCCTCCCTGACGGCGACTACACGGTCAGCCAACAGGAGTTTTTGCATGTCGAATTTTCGTGGGATCTGGGTGGCGCTGGTCACTCCCTTTCGTGATGGCGCGGTCGATTACCCGGCCCTGCAGGGGCTGGTCGCGCATCTGCTGGAGCAGGGCGTCACCGGCCTGGTGGTGTGCGGCACCACGGGCGAGGCCGCAGCGCTCAGCCATGACGAGCAGCTCGAGGTCCTCGACGCCGTGCTGCAATGGGTGCCGGCGCACCAGGTGATCATGGGCCTGGCGGGCAACAACCAGCGCGAACTGCTGGGCTTGCTGGAGGCGATCCAGCGCCGTCCGGTGGCCGGCGTGCTGGTGCCGGCGCCGTATTACATCCGCCCCTCGCAAGCCGGCCTGGAAGCCTTCTTCCGCAGCGTGGCCGATGCCGCCCGCGTGCCGGTGGTGCTCTACGACATTCCCTACCGCACCGGCGTGCGCATCGAGCGCGAGACGCTGCGCCGTATCGTGCGCCATCCGAACATCCGGGCGATCAAGGATTGCGCCGGCGACGTGGAGACCACCCTCGCGCTGATCGCCGACGGCCAAGTAGAGGTGCTCACCGGGGAGGACCTGCAGATCTTCGCCAACCTCTGCCTGGGCGGGGCCGGGGCGATCTCGGCGTCCTCCCATGTGCGCGCGGATCTCTATGTGCAACTGTTCCGGCAGATGGAGGAGGGCGACGTCACCGCCGCGCGGCGCACCTTCTATCGGTTGCTGCCCTGGATGCAGGCGGCCTTTGCCGAAGCGAACCCCGCACCGGTGAAAGGTGCACTGGCCCTGCAGGGGCTCATCGCCAACGAGTTGCGCGAGCCGATGCAGGCATGCACGCCGGCGACACTGGAGCGCCTCGAACGCGTGCTGGCGGATCTGGCCGACTAGGCGCTGCGGTGGCGCGGGAAACGGATCGCAGGCCTGTCCGATCACTTTTCCGCGGCCGCCCTGTGCTCTCGTTCCCCGACGGAATTCGATGTTCGCGGTGTGCGTAACGCGTTACTGAAATGCCGCGCCTGGTGTGGTAACGCGTTACTGAATGTAAGGGATCATTTCCCGTATTGGCAGCCATTCCGCGCGCCGCGGGGCAAGCTCCCGGCCAGGCTTCCCGGCACGCGTGCATGGCGCCAGGCGCCACGGCGGCTGTGCGTTTTTTAGCTACGCTTCCTGCAATGGAGCGGCGAGGTCAGGGCCTCTCTTCGACTGGCTAGGGAGCCGACTCAATGGACACCACGCAGAACGCTTCTTCCCTCTCGACCATCCTGGTGGTCGACGATACGCCTGAAAATCTGATGTTGATGGTCGATCTGCTCAAGGACCGCTACCGCATCAAGGTGGCGAACAACGGGGAGAAGGCGCTGCGCATCCTCGAGGGCGAACACCTTCCCGACCTGATCCTGCTGGACGTGATGATGCCGGGCCTGTCCGGTTACGCCGTGGCCGAACAGGTCAAGGCCAACGCCCGCACCTGCAACATTCCCATCATCTTTCTCACCGCGATGGCCTCGGCCGAGGATGAGATCCACGGGCTGGAGGTGGGGGCGGCCGACTACATCACCAAGCCGATCAGCCCGCCGGTGGTGCTGGCGCGTGTCGCCACCCAGCTCAAGGTCAAAGCCGCCGAAGACTTCCTGCGCGACCAGAACGACTATCTGGAAAGCGAGGTGAAGCGCCGCACCCAGGAGGTCATGGCGATCCAGGACGTGACCATCCAGGCCATGGCCTCGCTGGCGGAGACCCGCGACAACGAAACCGGCAACCACATCCGTCGCACCCAGAACTACGTCAGGCTGCTGGCCGAGCTGCTGCGCGAGCACCCGCGCTTCAGCCAGTTCCTCGATGAGGCGACCATCGAGCTGCTGTACAAATCCGCGCCGCTGCACGACATCGGCAAGGTCGGCATTCCGGATCACATCCTGCTCAAGCCCGGACGTTTTACCCCCGAAGAGTTCGAGATCATGAAGACCCACACCACCCTGGGGCGGGACGCCATCCAGCAGGCGGAAAACCAGTTGGCGGTGAAGGTCGACTTCCTCCGTCTGGCCAAGGAGATCGCCTACAGCCACCAGGAAAAATGGGATGGCAGCGGCTATCCGCAGGGCCTGGCCGCCGACGACATTCCCATCAGTGCCCGCCTCATGGCAGTGGCGGACGTGTATGACGCGCTGATCAGCCACCGCGTGTACAAGCCGGGCATGCCCCATGAAAGGGCCGTGGCGATCATTCGCGAGGGACGCGGCTCGCACTTCGATCCCGATGTCTGCGATGCCTTCCTGGCCAACGCCGAGCGCTTCTGGGACATCGCCCTGCGTTTCGCCGACACCGAGCAGGACAGGGCCAGGCAACTGGCCGCGCTGGAGCACATCGCCCAGGAGCCCTGAGTGGCCATGATGACGCGCCGACAGCCAAGGAGTGCTCGTCGATGAACGTATTCGCTGTGCTCGAGCGGCTGTCCCTGCGTCGCAAGCTGATCCTGGGCTTTACCGCGCTACTGGCGCTGTCCCTCGTCCTGGGCATGGCCAGCCTGCGCCTGCAGGCGGTGCTGCAGCATCAACTGCAGCAGCTCTACAACCGCGACCTGATCGGTGCCAACCACCTGCAGGAGGTGCGGGTCCAATTGCCCAACATCGTCCGCGCCCTGCAACGGGCCGTCGCCACCAGCAGCGCGGACACGCGAATCGCCGCGCTACGGCAGATGGAGGCGGACAAGCAGAACCTGCAGGAGTCCCTGGCGCTTGCCCGGCCGACCGTGTTCCGCGCCGACAACATCGAGCGCCTCGCCGAATTCGAGCTGCTGCTGGAGCGGGTGCTCGCGACCGGCAACGAGGCGCTGCAACTGGCCGGCGAGGGGCGTCAGGGGCAGGCGCAACTGCTGATCAGCGGCGACGAGTTCCAGCAGCTCAACGAGCGCGCCGGTGCGGCGCTCGACCAGATCACCAAGGACAAGCAGGCAGCCCTGCATGACCTGGTCAACGAGATCACCCGCAACGCCGAGCAGGGCAGCCTGCTGACCTACGTGCTGCTCCTGGGCGGCCTGGCCCTGGCGCTCACGCTGGCCTGGCTGGTCAGCCAGTCCATTCGCAAGCCGCTGGAGCGCGTCCGCAACGCAGTCGATCAGCTCACCGCCGGCGACCTGGACCAGCCCATCCCGCATACCGACCTGGACAACGAAACCGGCGACCTCGCGCGCGCCATCGCCAAGTTGCAGATCCAGGCGCGCCAGCTGGAACGGCAACGCTGGATCAAGGCCCAGGTATCGCTCGTGCAGATCGATATCCAGGCGGCCGAAACGCCCGAGCAGCTGGGCCGTCTGTTCCTGCAGCGCCTGGTGCCGATGATGGGCGCCTGCCAGGCGGTGCTCTACGTGCTCTTTGAGGGCGCGAGCCACCTGCAGCTCCTGGGCGGTTATGCGCTGGACAGGGCGTTTCCGCCGGCGGACCGCGTGGCCCTCGGCGAGGGCTTGCTCGGCCAGTGCGCGCTGGACCGCACGCCCCGCCAGTTCACCGACCTGCCGGGGAAGTTCTGGCACATCCGCTCCGAGCTGGGCGAGGCCGCCGCCAGCCATCTGCTGGTGCAGCCGGTGATGCGCGGCGAGCGCTTGCTGGGGGTCCTGGAGCTGGCCGGGCTGCGGGAGCCGTCGGAGCTGGAGTCCGCCCTGCTGCAGGAGGTCCTGCCGCGGCTGGCGGGGGCCATGGCCATTATGGAACGCAGTGAAACGGCCCAGGCGCTGCTGGCGGAAACACGCCGGCAGGCCGACGCCATGGCGGCGCAGACGCTGCTGCTGGAAAGCCAGGCGACGGAGCTGGAGTCCCGCCAGGCGGCGCTGCAGGCGACGGAGGCATGGTATCGCGGGATCATCGAGGCCTCGCCGGACGGCATGCTGGTGCTGGGGGAGGACGGCTGCATCCTGATGACCAACCCGCAGCTGGACGCCCTGTTCGGCTACGAGCGCGGCGAACTGGTCGGCTCCACCGTGGAACGCCTGGTACCGCAGGCCATCCGCGAGCGGCATGTGGGCTTGCGCAACGGCTTCATGTCCACCCGGATCACACGGCAGATGGGCGCCAACCTCGACGACCTGCGTGGCGTGCGCAAGGACGGCAGCCTGTTTTCGGTGGAGATCGGCCTGTCGCACCTGCCGAGCCTGGAAGGACGCGGCCGCTGCGTCTGCGCGTCGGTGCGGGATGTGAGCGAACGGCGGGCCATGGAAAGCAGCCTGCGCACCGCCAGCGACCGTTTGAGCCTGGCCCAGGAAGCCGGCGATATCGGCGTGTTCGATGTCGACTTCACCACGGGGCAGGATTACTGGACGCCGCAGCTGGAGAAAATGTTCGGGCTCGAACCGGGCGGATTCGGCGGCACGATGGCGGCCTGGAAGGCCCTGCTGCATCCCGAGGACGCCGAGGCGACGGACCAGGCCTATGCCGTGGCGGCGGCCAGCGGCGCCGAGCGCTATGAATGCGACTTCCGCATCATCCGGCAGAACGACGGCCAGGTGCGGACCTTCAGGTCCCTGAGCCGCTTCACCCGCGCACCGGACGGCACGCCGTTGCGCGCCACCGGGGTGAACATCGACGTCACCGAGCTGATCGCCGCTCGCGCGGCGGCGGAGGCGGCCACCCTGGCCAAGAGCGAGTTCCTGGCCAACATGAGCCACGAGATCCGCACGCCCATGAATGCCATCATCGGCATGAGCCACCTGGCACTGCGCAGCGGCCTGGACAACAAGCAGCGCAACTACATCGAGAAGGTGCATCGATCCGCCGAGAACCTGCTGGGCATCATCAACGACATCCTCGACTTCTCGAAGATCGAGGCCGGCAAGATGAGCCTCGAACAGATTCCCTTCCGCCTGGAGGACGTGCTGGACAGCTTTGCCGGCATGGTCGGCCTCAAGGCCGAGGACAAGGGGCTGGAGCTGCTCTTCCAGACCGATCCCGAGCTGCCCACCGCACTGATCGGCGATCCGCTTCGACTGGGGCAGGTGCTGATCAACCTGGGCAACAACGCCGCCAAGTTCACCGAGCGGGGGGAGATCGTGGCGGGCGTCGATGCGGTCGAGGCCACCGACGAACAGGCCGAGCTGCACTTCTGGGTGCGCGACACCGGCATCGGCATGACCCAGGAGCAATGCGAGCGCCTGTTCCAGTCGTTCAGCCAGGCCGACAACTCCACCACCCGCAAATACGGCGGCACCGGTCTGGGCCTGTCCATCTCGAAGAAGCTGGTGGAACTGATGGGCGGCCGTATCTGGGTGGAGAGCGAGCAGGGGCGGGGCTCGACCTTCCACTTCGTGGTTCGGCTGGGCGTGCAGCAGGGCGTGCGGCCGCGACGCATGTTCAAGGCCGACGAGCTGCTGGGCACGCGCGTCCTGGTGGTGGACGACAACGCCAGCGCGCGGGAAATCCTGTCCGGCATGGCGCGCAGTTTCGGTCTGGAGGTGGACGTCGCGGACAGCGGCGGCATGGCCCTGCGCCTGCTCGCCGATGCCGAAGCCCGCACGTTGCCCTATGACGTGGTGCTGATGGATTGGAAGATGCCGGGCATGGACGGCATGGAGACGGTCAGCCGGATGTATGCCGGCGACCTGCGCCATACCCCCTCGGTGATCATGGTGACCGCCTTCGGTCGCGATGAGGCCCACGAGGAAGCCGAGCGCCAGGGCATTACGCTGCCGCTGGTACTCACCAAGCCCGTCACGCCCTCGTCGTTGCTCGAAGCCATCGCCGTGGTGCTGGGACAGGTCCCGCCCAGCGAAACCCGCGCCACCGAACGCTCCGGCCACACGGCCAGCAACCTGGCCGGCCTCAACGGCGCCCGGCTGCTGCTGGTGGAAGACAACGAGCTGAACCAGGAGCTTGCACGCGAGCTGCTGGAGAGCGCCGGCATCCACCTGGAGCTGGCCGGCAACGGCCAGCAGGCGCTGGACATCCTCGCGGTCGACGACGGCTTCGATGGCGTGCTGATGGATTGCCAGATGCCGGTCATGGACGGTTACACCGCCACCCGCAAGATCCGCGAGCAGGCGCGCTTCGCCGAGCTGCCGGTGCTGGCCATGACCGCCAACGCCATGGAGGGGGACCGCGAGCGGGCGATGGCCAGCGGCATGAACGACCATATTTCCAAGCCGCTCAACGTCGATGCGATGTTCGCCACGCTGGCCAGATGGATCGTCCCCAGGGGCAGGGGGCAGGACGCCGTGCAGCAAACGCCAGCGCCGCTGGCCGGTGTGCTGCCCGATAGCCTGGAAGGCATCGACATGGCTGCCGGACTGGCCACCTGCATGGGCCGGCCCGAGCTGTATCGGCGCCTGCTGATCAAGTTTCGCGACGCCCAGGCCGGGTTCCCCGAGCGATTTTGCAGCGCCCTGGGCGATGCGGACGAAACCGCCGCCGCGCGCATGGCCCACACGCTGCGCGGAACGGCCGGCAACATCGGCGCCACGGCCATCGCCCAGGCCGCTGCCGCTCTGGAGCAGGCGTGCCAGGCCGGCGAGGCCCAGGCGATTATCGACGACCTGCTCGCCGCGTTGATGCAGCGCCTGGCCCCCACCTTGAACGCCCTCGCCACACTTGCTGCCGATGCCGCGCCCAGCGCTCCGGCCCAGGCGCAGCAGGGCGATGAACAACTGGAGCGGGAGCTGGCCCGTCTGCAGCAATTGCTGAGCGAAAGCGACTCGGACGCCATCAAGGCCGTCGAACGGCTGCGCCAACGCCACCTCCAGCCGGGCCTGGCCCAGCGCCTGGCCGAGGTGGCGCAACAGCTCGATCAGTTCGACTTTGACCGAGCCCTGGAGCTGCTGCGCAGCGAGTTGTCGTGATCGTCGCCACCCTCATGGCAGCCGTTGCGGTGATAATGCGCAGCCGCAGCCTGTCGGCAGGGGCTGCGGCCCGCCACGGACATGACCTGAGCAAGTCCGGCTAGGCGCGCCCAGCGCGGGGTGGGAGAACCTGTCGTCGACCGCATAACCAGGAGCGCCAACCCGGTGCCTGCTATTTCGACTGCCTACGCCAAACGCTTCGACGCCGTGCTTGCTTACATCGACGCCCACCTGGAGGGTGACCTTTCGGTGCGGACCTTGAGCGAGGTGGCGCATTTCTCGGTGTTTCACTTCCATCGGCAATTCACCGGCTATGTCGGCGTGCCGGTTGCGCGTTATGTGCAACTGATGCGCCTGCGGCGCGCGGCGCATCGCCTGGCTTCCGGCGCGCCCTACACGGTGCTGGACGCCTCCCTCGATGCAGGCTTCGACAGCCCCGAGGCATTCACCCGGGCGTTTCGACGGGACTTCGGCATGGCGCCCAGTGCCTTCCGGCAGCAGCCGAACTGGCAGACCTGGCATGCGGTTTTCGACATTCCCCATTTTTCCAGGAGCATCACCATGCAGGTACGTATCGTCGATTTCCCCGAAGTCCGGGTTGCCGCCCTCCAACACTGCGGCTCGCCGGCATCGCTCGATGCGAGCGTGCGCCAGTTCATCCAGTGGCGCATGGGCAGCGGGCAATCGCCGGTCGGCGCGAGCCGCACCTTCGGCATTCCCTACGGCAACCCCGATACCACGCCGGCGGAAGACTTCCGCTTCGATATCTGCGGCGAGATCAGCGAGGCCGTGGCGCCGAACGACCAGGGCGTCCGCGAGCTGGTCATTCCCGGCGGCCGCTGCGTGGTGGTGCGCCACGTCGGCTCGCCCGATCACATCGGCGAAAGCATCTACCCGATCTATCGCGACTGGCTACCCGTCAGCAACGAAGAGCTTCGCGACCATCCGCTGTTCTTCCACTACCTGAGCGTCTTCCCGGAGACGCCCCTGGAGCAGTGGCAGACGGATATCTATATCCCGCTGCAATGACACGCTCTGCCGCCTTGCCGCCGTCCGAACCCCGGCCGGCGGCTGGCGGCATTAATGAGCATGGGATTTTGACTCGACTGCGTCCATCGCTCCGGCGCTGGTGCGCCCCGTCGCGCGAGTACTGCTCAGAACGCCGGCCTCCCCCGGAGCGTTGCGCGAAGCCCGCCCGGGGCAGGTTGCTCGACTGTGCACGCTGTTGCCGAGCCGCTCGTGCCGCTCCCTGGCAGACCGTAACGAAACCGACGTCGGCTCCACGCTGCCACCCCAACCTCCGCTCCCGGCTCGCCTATGCTTCTGCGCGGGACGCGCAGTTTAAGGAGAGCGGGGGATGGCAACGGTTCTGCTGGTGGATCCGACGCCCATTGTGCGCAGCGCATTGCGGGATCTGTTGGAAGGTATGGGGCACGTGGTGGCGGCGGAGGCGGAGGACGTGCTCTCCGCGTTGAGCCATTCCCGCAGGGTGCAGGTTGACCTGGTGATACTGGAACTTGCCCTGGGCGGGGCTGGCGGACTCGATCTGCTGCGCAGGCTGCGTGCACGCGAGCCGAAACAGAAGTTGCTGGTGTACAGCCGGCAGAACCCGTCGCATTTTGCGCCGCTGTGTTTTCAGGCAGGCGCCAGCGGCTTTGTCAGCAAGGATGAAGACCTGAGCGACCTGCGCAGGGCGATAGTCGACGTGCTGGCCGGGCGCGCGCATTTTGCCCGCGAGCATATGCAGCCCGGGCCCGGCAACGAGCTGGAGGGGCTGACACCGCGCGAGCTGGCCGTTCTACAGCTGATTGCAGAGGGCAACTCGAATATCCGCATTGCGGAGCAACTGCGGATCAGCTTCAAAACGGTCAGCACCTACAAGGGACATCTTCTCGAAAAGCTGCACGTGGGCTCCAGTGTCGAGCTGGCGGAAATTGCCCGGCGCAATGGTCTGGTGGGGGACCAGCCCCCGGCTGGCGCGGTCACGCAGGACAGCTTGCCGCTGGAACTGGGCATGCTGCGCAGCCTGGTCGACTCAGCGCCGAATCCGATGTTCGTGCGATCGATCGAGGGGCGATTGCTGTTCTGTAACCAGCGTTTCCTCGACCACTTCCGTATCACTGCCGAAGAGGCACTCGATTCCGGCCTCACCGATGCCCGCTGGTTCCCGCCGGCATTGCGCGAAACCCTCCCGGAGACATTCCGCCGGCTGGTCAATGACGGCGTACCTATCGCGGTGACCAACCGTGTCGAGATTTTCGGGGAGCCACGGGTACTGCATTACTGGATGGTGCCGTACCGCGACCTCAACGGCAGGCTGTCCGGCATGCTCGGCGGGCTGCAGGACATTACCGCCAGCGAGGAACACCTGCTCGAGTTGCGCGACCGTGCACTGGTCGCCGAGGCGCGACTGCGCCAGCGCTCCGCGTTCTATCTCTCGTCGCTGGCCGAACTGGCGGGGCGCCTGGAGGACTTGAAGCTGCATCCCGCCACGCCCGGCCTGCCCGACCTCACGGCGCGCCTGGAGCGTTTGCGTCGCGTCTGCGCGCTGGAGGAGGGGAAGGTGGCCACCTCGCCCGTGGTGGGCGACCTGCCCACGCTGATACAGCGCAGCCTGACCGGGCACTCGGCGAGCATGCTGCGGGTCCCTCGCAGCCCTGTCGGCCGCGTCTGGATCGATACGGCGGTCTTCTCGGAGTGGATCACCACCACCCTGGCGCTGTTTCGCGCCGATGCCGAGGTTCCGGTGAAAGTGCGCCTGGAACTGGGGCTGCGCGAGCATGGCCGAGTCTGGGTGTTGCTGGCGATGTCCGGCCAGACGGCCAGGGACAGCATCATCGATCGTAGCCACGCCGAACGTCTGGCCGAGCTCATGAGGGGCAGATTCCTGTGTGAGCGTATCGACGATGACGTGAATGTGAGCCTCGAACTTGAGCTGCTTCTGGCCAGCCAATAGCGAATATCGAATAACTCCGATGGCGTCGCCTGAAGGACTCTGAGTTCGCTCGGGCGGCCCCCTTCCTAGCATGTGCGCAACTCGTCCATTTGCGGAGTTGCCGCCATGAACCTCACCTCGAAATCCTCTCTTTCGCGCCGCCCCGGCGCTCTGTCCATGCTCGCCATTGCGCTGTTGATCGGCAGCGGCGTCGCCCTTGCCGACCCGGTCGGCGCCGCGAAGCAGCCTGCCCAGCCCATGGTGCTGCTGGCCCACCAGCAACTGCTCGAAGGCGACCTCGCCGCCGCCCAGGCCCTGCTTCGCGAAGCGGCGGCCGAAGGACAGGGCGGCACCCGTGCCCTGGCGGAGCAGGCCTTCCTCGAAGATGCCAACGGCCGTCATATGCGCGCCCGGCAGTTCTACGACGCGCTCAAGGGCAGCGACCAGAGCGCCATCGTCGCCGTGCCTTCGGCGGTGAACCTGGCCGCCCTGGCTCGCTTCGATCTGGCGCGCAATGCCTTCGCCGACCTGCAGAAGCACTCGTCGAATCCGCAGATCCAGGCCTATGCCGGCCTTTGGGGGCTGTGGCTTGGCGCTCGCGGCGCCAGCGATGCCGGGCTCAAGCCGGATGCCGCCAAGGCGCGGGTGCAGAAGCTCGCCCGTGGCATCAAGGCCGTCACTCCCCAGCAGCGCGCGCTGGTTGCCCTGTACCAGGGCAAGACCGACAGCTCGGCGGTGTTCGCCGAAATCGATGCCCTGCAGGCCCCCGACGCGGTCAAGCGTGACCTGCGCACCGAGGCAGGCCTGTTCGCCGGCGCCTATCTGGACTACGTCCGCCAGGACCCTGCAGGCGCGCTGCGTCTCTACCAGCGCGCCCTCGACCAATCCCGGCCGTCGGCCATGGAGCGCCCGCTGCTGATCCAGTCCAGCCGCGCCCTGCAACTGTCTTCCCGCTGAATTCCCCCTATCCACGCCAGGGCAACCCCCTGGAAGGAGTTTTCTCATGAACAGGATTTATCGTCTGGTCTGGTCCAGGGCCCAGCACTGCTGGTGCGTGGCCTGCGAATTTGCCCGCCGCTCGGGCAAGAGCGGTCGCACTCTGGCCGTGGTGGGCGTTGGCGCCCTCAGTGGCCTCGGCCTGGGCGACGCCGTTGCGGCAGGTGGCTCAGCCTACGAGAAAGGCATCGCCGGCAACCCCGGACTGTACGTCAACGACAGCACCGACTCGGGCTGCGTCTTCGTCCATGATACGGGCGTGACCGGCGACATGGGCTGGAAGTACGACGGCAACAACAGCAACTGCAAGTCTGGCGACAAATCCACCCAGACCGGCCGGGTGCTCTTCTATGGCACCGGTAGCCAGGCCGAGGGCACCAACTCGCTGACGCTGGGAAATGAGCTGTTCGTCAATGGCGGGCGCCTCGGCCTGAACAACAAGATCGATGGCACCAACTCGCTGGCCATCGGCAACGTCGGCACGGATTCCTCGGGTGTCCAGACGGGGACGCGTGCTCTCGGCGTCCAGTCGATAGCGATCGGCAACAATGCACTCGCCAACGGGCACAACGCCGTGGCGCTGGGCACCGGCGCCGCCGCCACCACGGACAACAGCGTAGCGCTGGGCGCCGGCAGCACCACTACGGCGAACCTGGGCCTGTGGGCCTATGCACCGTACTGGATGCCGGTTGCCGGCCAAAATCCGGTCGGCGAGGTCTCCGTCGGCTCCCCAGGCGCCGAACGGCGCATTACCAACCTGGCCGCGGGCGCCGAAGACACCGATGCGGTGAACGTCTCGCAGCTGCGCGGCGTGGCCGATCGCACCGAGAAGCTTGCCCAGGATGCGCTGCTCTGGGACTGGAGCGCCAATGGCGGTCAAGGCGCGTTCAGCGCCAACCATTGGGGCATGCCGAGCAAGATCACCAACGTGGCTCCCGGTGAGCTGTCCGACAGTTCGATGGATGCGGTCAACGGCTCGCAACTGCACGAAACCAACCAGCAGGTCGCCAACGTCGATCATCGCGTCAGCATCGTCGACAACCGGGTAGGCGACGTCTTTGGTGACGATAGCCAAACCAACGTCCAGGAAAATGGCCGCGGTATCCGCTACGTGCGCACCAATGACAACGGCTTGCCGGTCGACGATGCCTACGCGAAAGGGCAGGGTTCCACTGCGGTTGGCTACCAGGCCCAGGCCGCTGGTAACGACTCCCTGGCCATGGGCCGCAATGCCAGTGCCACCGCCGGCAACAGTGTGGCGCTAGGCGCCAACAGCGCCACCACTGCCGACCTCAGCCGTCCGGCCTATGTTCCTTACGGTGGCTACGCGGTTGGAGTGCCTTCGGGGGAAGTTTCGATGGGCACGGCAGGTGCCGAGCGGCGCATCACCAACGTGGCCGCGGGCGCCGACGACACCGATGCCGTGAACGTCTCGCAACTGCGCGGCATCACTGATCGTACCGATAAGCTCGCCCAGGACGCGCTGGTCTGGGACCCGAACGCCAATGGCGGGCAGGGCGCGTTCAGCGCCAACCATTATGGGTCCGGCCCGAACAAGATCACCCACATCGCCGCTGGCGATCTGAACGCCACTTCCACCGATGCGGTCAACGGCTCGCAACTGCACGAGACCAACCAGCAGGTCGCCAACGTCGATCACCGCGTCAGCATCGTCGACAACCGGGTAGGCGACGTCTTTGGTGACGATAGCCACACCAACGTCCAGGAAAATGGCCGCGGTATCCGCTACGTGCGCACCAACGACGATGGCTTGCCGGTGGACGACGCCTTCGCCAAGGGCCAGGGCTCCACTGCCGTGGGCTACCAGGCGCAAGCCAGCGGTGAAAGTGCCCTGGCGTTGGGCCGCAATGCCAGTGCCACGGCCGACAACAGCGTGGCGCTGGGCGCCAACAGCGCCACCACTGCCGACCTCAGCCATCCGGCGTATGCCGCTGCCGGAGCCGCGGTGGCCGGCACCGCTACCGGCGAAGTGTCCGTGGGCGCCGCCGGTGCCGAGCGCCGTGTCACCAACGTGGCGGCCGGCGCCGATGAAACCGACGCGGTCAACGTCTCGCAACTCAAGGGTGTTGCCGACCGCACCGAGCAACTGGCCCAGGACGCTCTGGCCTGGGACCCGGCGGCCAATGGCGGCACCGGTGCCTACAACGCCAGCCACGGCGGGCGCGGGCCGAACAGGATCACCCAGGTTGCGGCAGGGGAGGTCAGCGCTGGCTCCACGGACGCCATCAACGGCTCGCAGCTGTATGAAGTGACCACCCAGATCAGCAACATCACCCTGGGGCGCACCAAGTACTTCCACGCGACTTCGGAGAAGGCCGATTCGGTCGCCAGCGGCGCCGACTCCATCGCCGTCGGCCCGGCAGCCCAGGCTTCGGGTTCCTCGTCCCTCGCCGTGGGGGACGGCGCCACTGCCAGCGCCGCTAACGCCAGCGCCATCGGTGCCAACGCCAGTGCCAGCGGCAGCGGTGCAGCCGCGATGGGTAGCGGCGCCAACGCCAGTGGTACCTCCGCGGTGGCCGTGGGCGAGGGCGCTGCAGCCAGTGGCGAGCGCAGCATGGCCATGGGGGCCGGATCCGTTGCGCAGGCCAATGACAGCGTTGCGCTGGGCGCAGGCTCGGTGGCCGACCGTGACAACAGCGTCTCGGTGGGCAGCGCCGGCAACGAACGGCAGATCACCAACGTGAAAGCCGGCGAGGCTGATACCGATGCCGTCAACGTGTCGCAACTGCGCGACCACGGTAACGCGATCAACAGCACCATCAACAACGTCGACAATCGGGTCACCCAGGCGAAGACCGACATCACCCAGCTGCAGAACGGCACCGATGGCATGTTCCAGGTGAACAACACCAGTCATCTGTCCAAGCCTCGCCCAACCGGTGCCGACTCGCTGGCCGGCGGCGCAGGCGCTGTAGCCAGCGGCGACAACAGTGCCGCCATCGGCAGCGGTGCCCGCGCGGCCGGCCGCAACGCGACGGCGCTGGGCAATGGAGCCGACGCCCCGGCATCCAACTCCGTCGCCCTGGGCGCAGGCTCGGTGGCCGACCGCGACAACAGCGTCTCGGTGGGCAGTGCCGGTCAGGAACGGCAGATCACCAACGTCGCCGCGGGGACGGCGGCCACCGATGCCGTGAACGTCGGTCAGCTCCAGAAGAGCATGGGTGACATCTCCAACCAGTTCTACGACTACACCGATTCCCGCTACAACGCGCTGCGCCACGACCTGAAGAAACAGGATGACATTCTGAGTTCGGGCATCGCCGGCGCCATGGCCATGGCGACCCTGCCGCAGCCGTATTCGCCGGGGGCCAGCATGGCTGCCGTGGGCCTGGGCAATTACCGCGGCCAGGGTGCGCTGGCGGTCGGCGTGTCGAAGATCTCCGACAACGGCAAATGGGTCACCAAGCTGCAGGGCAGCACGACCAGTCAGGGCGATACCGGCGTCTCCGTCGGTGTTGGTTATCAATGGTGAGTTTTTCCATCCAGGCCCGGCTCCGGCCGGGCCTCTTCGAGGAGATCGAGATGAACACTTTCAAACCCTTCGCCGTCCGCACGCTCGTCATCGCTTGCGCCAGCCTGCTGCTGGCGGCCTGTGGCACCCACAGCAGCGTCGATGAGCAGGGGCACAGCGCCGCGCCGCAGTTCCCGTCGATCAGCGACTCCTACCGGCCCCAAGGCAGCTACGTGAACCTGGAGAACCTGGCCAAGGTCCAGCCGGGCATGAGCAAGGCCCAGCTGTACGAACTGCTCGGCACGCCGCACTTCCACGAAGGTCTGTTCGGTGTGCGCGAGTGGGACTACATCCTGCGCTTCCGCCGCCCGGCCCAGAGCGACCTGGTCTGCCAGTACAAGGTTCTGTTCGACAAAGACATGCAGGCGCAGAGCTTCCTGTACTCCCCGGTTGACTGCCAGGAGCAGCTCAAGCCCGTCGTGGCGCCCGCACCGCAGCCGGTGCAACGCCTCACCCTGGCCGCCGACGCTGCCTTCGCTTTCGACAGCGCCCGGTTGAGCGCCGAAGGCCAGGCCAGGCTGCAGCGCCTGGCCGCGCAGCTCCAGGGGCAGCATCCCACAGCCATCGCCATCACCGGACACACCGACCGCCTGGGTGCGCGCGAGTACAACCTCGACCTCTCGCTGCGCCGCGCTGAATCCGTGCGTGACTACCTCCTTGGCGCCGGCGTGCCCGCTGCGCTGATGCAGGTACGGGGAGTGGGCGCGGCACAGCCAATCACGGATTGCCCGCATGCGCCGCGCGCCCAGCTGATCCACTGCCTGGCAGCCAACCGCCGGGTCACCGTCGAAATCACCGCCGCCGTGGCGCAACCCATCAAGAGCGAGGAATGAGCCATGACCACTTCCCGTAAATGGCTGACTGCAATGCTGCTGCCCATCTGCCTGCTGGCCGGCTGCAAGGAGGCCGACCAGACCACCGCCAGTGCGCTTGCCAAGCCTCCTGCACAACCATTGCGCACGCTGGAGTACCCCGCGCTGCCGGTGATCCGCAACGCGATCTTCAGCATGTCGCCCCTGGTGGATGGCAAGCGCAACCCGGCCGTCATGCAGCACATCTGCGGCCTGGCACGCGGCGAGATGAGTCAGTCGGAGGTCGACCGGTTCGTCAGCGCCAGCGGCGAGACGAGCGCCGGCCTGAAGCAGAAGGGCGGGGTGACCGCCCTGTTGGTCAGCGGCAACCACAGCGGGCAGGAAATCGCCTGTGCCGCGTACCTGGCCACCGCGCCGCTCATCCAGGTCGACGGCGCCCAGTTCATCGCCGCACAGAAGGGCGCTGACGGCAAGCTGCAGGTCGACCAGGCACGCCTGAGCGAGGTCATGGCAGTGCGCATGGCCCTGGCTCGCGTGGATGCCGAGTACTTCACGCTGATCGCCGAGAAACTGCAGCAGACCCCGGGCCTGACCGATGCCCAGTACCAGGCTCGCACGCGCGAGCTGTTTTCCGAACTGGCGCCGGCCTTCCTCAAGCGCGTCAAGCAGCAGATGCCTCCGGCCGGCACCCGCTTCGACCTGAAGCGCCTGGACAACGAACGCTTCGCCTTCGGCACGTCCAACGGTGGCGAATACGAGTACAGCAACGACGGCATGACCCTGCGCCAGGACAACATCACCTGGTACGGCGACGGGCAACTGATGGGACAGCGCCGCACCTTGCAGATCGCCTACTACCCCGAAGCTGTGACTCAAAGGCTCGAATAATGGCTGGCCCAGCAGGGAACTCACGGCTGAAACGGCGGCCCTGGGTTCCCTGTGCCGGCCACCGCAACCCGCTTTCACGCTATATCAAGCGTTTGATCAAGGCGAATGGATTCGCAGTAGTGATTCACCGGAAACCTGACCCCGGTGAGCAATACGCAAGGCCGATAGTCTTCGAAATATTGCGTGCCCTTAAGGACTAGGTCGCTCGAATCGGCTTTTTCGCTTCCAAGTTGAAGGTGGGGTGGATGGAACATCCACTTCTGGCCGATTTTTGCCTGTAACGAGGGGCAGCTACCGACCCTGAGCGGCCATTCGCCTGGCCTCTCAGCCGTGGAGAAATCTGGGGACAATGCCTACGCAGGGTTGAACACTTTAGGCACTAATAACCGCGCGCAGTCTGACTAAGTCTGGCGCATCCGATTCGACGTAGAAAAGATCGTCGGCTGAACCTGTTGCGTTGTCAGCAATGCCAATGACGAAATCGCGCCCGAACTGCGAGCGCAGATGAACCAGACGTGCAACAACGCGCTCGATGTCAGCAAACCAATCATTCTGCTCGTTTCTGGGGCTGGGAAGCGCCAAGTTGATTCCAAGGTCCCAGTCCGGCAAATCACCCGAGCGGCTGCCAATGCCCTTTGCCTTCTGGTTCACCACCAGCGGCCGGGAAAGGACCCAGCCCGGCGCTGCAGCAAGCTCTACGAGTTCCTTTTCTATGCCCGCAACGACGTCGTCTAAGTCTGAACCATCTACATATGCATACAGGGTGTGTCGTTGCATAGTTCACTGGATATCCGAGGGTACGAATCTCCGATTGTGTGCAATCTCGTCGTAGATGTCGATCGGCCGATTTTGGCCGATAGCTCCTCTCGCCCAACGTGCATTGCTACAGACTGCACTTTGATTTTATGCCTTCCCGTTCAGTTGCAAATCCAGTAGGTGGCCGGCGCGGGCCAGGGCTCTGATTGATTTAATCTTTAATCTCTTCCTCCCATTTAAAATATGGGGAAATGGAGTGCTCTATTGATGCTTCTTTTAGAATCGCTCTGATCCTCAGAACGTCGAGTGCCTGTCCGGAAAAGATCAAGAAATGACCCTTTTTGAGTGTTTCTCTAGCATTCAATAGATTGGATGAGGTGATTTTCGCCACGGCCAGGACGTGAGACCTGTTGCTGTAATTTCCGAGGCAGATGATTTTATATATGCACTCGTCCAGGAAAATTGGCGATCTATTGGTAGTCACTACGGACCAGCCGCATTTCTTGCATATCAATCCTTGGGAGCTCCCACTTCTTAATAGTTCTGGAATGCTCCCGCAGGACGCGCACTTTTCTTCATGACTGCATGATTTCACTGTGGCCTTCTACGTGAAAAGATCTTGAATTCGTCTTGCCTTTGAGGTTTTAGGGGCGGCAGCTGTCATCCATAGCGGGCGTTGGGCAGCTTGGCCAGTCAACGGTGCCCACTGAGGGCGGCAGCCAGAAATTTTTCAGAAAATCGTTGGCCTAGCCCCGAGATTATGTAGCTCAGGCCAAAGCCCCTGCGCAAGAACTTACCCCTGCATAAGCCCCCGGATCATTCGGTCGAACGCTTCGACCGTGAAGGGCTTGGTCAGGAAAGTGGCGCTTGGCGGGATGCCGCGGCGGTGCCAGTGGATGGCGGATGTCACGACCACCGGCAGGGCGGGGATCGATTCGGTGGCGAACCGGGCAACCTCGATGCCGGAGGTCTCGCCAGCGAGGTTGACGTCCGTGATGAGCAGGTCGATCTCGGGATGCTGGCGCAGGAACGCGATGGCGTCCTCGCCCTTGGCGAAGGGGTGGACGGAGCCGTCGGTCAATTCCTGCAGGAGGTCGACCAGCAGCATTTGCATGATGGCGTCATCTTCGACGAGAACGACATGGCGGGGTCGGGCCATTCTCGGATCCGTTTGGCGGGTTGGACAGTGAAGGCGCCGCGAGGTCGCTGCAGCGCGCGGGTAATATTCTGTACGATTTTACATTTTTGTACAGATTGACCCGTCGGCGCTGTGCTTCCCGCATCAGAGCTGCAGCGTTCCCCGCAGCAAAAGGCGCAGGCGCTGGGCGCTATTGGCCGGGCTGCTGCCCAGCGCGACGAGCGGGACGCCGGGCACGGCGGCGGCGATCTGCTCGGCGGCTTCGCCGACCAGCGCCAGGGGGCATTCGATGGCCATCTGCAAGCGCTCCAGGCGCTTGAGGATGTCGGCGGGCGGGGCCACGTGCTGCAGCAGCACCAGCGCGGCCGGCCGGGTCGCCGCGCAGATCAGCGGCAGTTCCTCCAGCGGCGCGGCCGGGCCGATGGGCTGGACGCGTACGTCCTCGCCACCCAGCAGCAGGCCGGCGGCGAGGAGTTCGAATTCCTGCGTGGTGCCGGCGGCGTCCGCCAGCAGCACACGGGTGCATTCCTCGCGGCTCATCTGCAGGCGCAGGAGCACCCGGGCGCGCAGGAAGGCGTCGAGAAACAGCCATTGGCTGCGGGCGCCGTAGGCGTTGAGCGTCAGCAGGGAGCGCCACAGCGGCAGCAGGATGTCTTCCAGCAGCGTGGCCGTCGGGAAGATGCTGTAGGCCTGGCCGTAGAGCCGGTCGAGCTCGGCCTGGTCGAACTCCGCCGCGGCGCGGGAAAATGCCTCGCGCCAGTGGTCGCGCTCATCACTGGACTTCTCCGGTTCCTGGCGTTGGCGCTGCGCCAGCAGTTCGCCGATCTTGCCCACCGCCATGCCTCGGCTGGACCACAGCAGGATGTCCTGGATGGTCTGCAGGTCGCGGGGGGAGTACAGGCGATGGCCGCCATCGGTGCGCAGCGGGCTGACCAGCCCGTAGCGGCGCTCCCAGGCACGCAGGGTCACCGGGTTGACGCCGGTGAGGCGCACCACCTCGCGCATGGGCAACAGTTCGCTGGGGTCGATATCCGAGAGGTCGTTCATGGCGCAGCCAGGCGGCAAAGAAGCATGGATTGTAAACCAGCAACGGGCCTGTGGCCGAGCTAGGCAGTACCGGGCCGCGCGACTAACCTACGCAGATCGTAGCGAACCGGAAGGAAAACCATGATCAACGCCAAGCTCCTGCAATTGATGGTCGAAGCCTCCAACGACGGCATCGTGGTGGCCGAGCAGGAGGGGGAGGACAGCATCCTGATCTATGCCAACGCGGCCTTCGAGCGCCTGACCGGCTATGCCGTGGACGACATCCTTTATCAGGATTGCCGCTTCCTCCAGGGTGCCGAGCGGCACCAGGCGGGGCTTGCGGCCGTGCGCGAGGCGATCCGCGCCGGGCAGCCGTGCCGCCAGGTATTGCGCAACTTCCGCAAGGACGGCACGCCATTCTGGAACGAGCTGTCGATCACGCCGGTGCGCAACGAAGCGGACCAGCTCACCTATTTCATCGGCATCCAGCGCGACGTCAGCCGCGAAGTGGAGGCGCTGGAGCGCGTGCAGACGTTGCAGGCCGAAGTGGAGGCGCTCAAGGAACAGCTCGCCGCGCTGAGCCCGGGCGCGGCCGAAAAGTCGTGAAAAATTGTACAAGGCGACTTGATTTGTACAATTAATGCCGTAGGCTTCGCTTATACCTGTACAGAAAATAAAAGTTGTACAGGATTTGCCGGAGCCTGCCATGTCCTCGTTTCTGCAATCCTTCGCCAGGCGCTTTGCCGCCCTCGACGCGACCAGTCTCCACCGCCTGGATGAGCTGTACAGCCAGAACATCCGGTTCCAGGACCCGTTGCACCGGGTAGACGGGCTTGCCGACCTGCGCCGGTACTTCGCCGGGCTCTATGCCAACGTGCAGGAGCTGCGCTACGACTTTCACGGCTTCGATGAAGTCGCGCCCGGCCAAGGCTACCTGCGCTGGACCCTACACTACCGCCATCCGCGCCTGGCCGGGGGCGCGCTCGTTGCGGTGGAAGGCTGCAGCCATCTGCGCTGGGGCGAGCGGGTGGAGTTTCACCGGGATTACTTCGACGCCGGCGCGCTGCTCTACGAGCACTTGCCGCTCATGGACAGCGTGATCCGCTGGCTCAAGCGGAGGCTCGCATGAGCCGCATCTGGCTGACCGGCGCCAGCAGCGGAATCGGCGCCGCGCTGGCCGAGCGGCTGCTCGGCGACGGCCACAGCCTGGCAGTGACGGCTCGCCAGGCGGCCCCACTGCAGTCGCTGGCGGAGCGCTTTGGCGAGCGTGTACTGGTGGTGCCCGGCGACATCACGGATGCCGGGCAGGTCGCCGACATCGCGCGGCGCATCCAGCAGACCTGGGGCGCGCTGGATCGCGTGGTGCTCAACGCCGGGACCTGCGAGTACCTGGAGCCAGGGCAGTTCGATGCCGCCCTGGTGCAGCGGGTGATGAAGACCAATCTGTTCGGCGCTGCGCTGTGCATCCAGGCGTGCCTGCCGCTGCTTCGCCAAGGTCTGCGCCCGCACCTGGTGGTGATCGGCAGCGCGGTGACCTGGCTGGCATTGCCCCGTGCCGGGGCCTACGGCGCGTCCAAGGCGGCCCTGCGCTATCTGCTGGAATCGCTGCGTATCGATCTGGCGGCCGAGGCCATCGACACGACCCTGGTCAGCCCCGGCTTCGTCGACACCCCCCTGACCCGGCGCAACGACTTCCCCATGCCGATGCTGTGGCCGGTTGAGCGCGCCGCCGAGCATATCGTCCAGCGCCTGGAGGCCCGTCCGCTGGAGCTGGCTTTCCCGCGTCGCTTCGTGCTGGTGCTGCGGCTGATGGGGCTGTTGCCGGCCCGTTGGCGCCTCGGTCTCGGCCGGCGCCTGGCGCGTCGTCCGGCGGAGGCCTGAGCCATGCGCATCGCGATCATCGGCAGCGGCATCTCCGGCCTTACCTGCGCGCATCTGCTGGCCCGCCAGCACGAAGTGACCGTGTTCGAGGCCTCCGACTGGATTGGCGGCCACACCCACACAATGGACGTCGATTGGCAAGGCCAGCGCTACGCCGTGGATACCGGGTTCATCGTCTTCAACGACTGGACCTATCCGCGTTTTATCCAGTTGCTGACGCGCCTGGGCGTCGCCTCCCGACCCACCCAGATGAGCTTTTCGGTGCACGACCCGGCGAGCGGGCTGGAGTACAACGGCCATGACCTCAACACCCTGTTCGCCCAGCGGCGCAACCTGCTGTCGCCCGGCTTCTGGGGCATGCTGCGCGACATCCTGCGCTTCAATCGCGAAGCCCTCGACGACCACGCCGAGGAGCGCATTCCGCACGCGCTGAGCCTGGGCGACTACCTGCGCGCCGGTGGCTATGGCGAGCGTTTCATCGAGCATTACATCGTGCCGATGGGGTCGGCCATCTGGTCGATGTCCCGCGCCCGCATGCTGGATTTCCCGGTGCAGTTCTTCATCCGCTTCTTCGCCAACCACGGCCTGCTGTCGGTGAACAGGCGGCCGCAGTGGCGGGTGGTGGAGGGCGGCTCGCGCAGCTACGTGGCACCGCTGACGGCGCGGTACCGCGAGCGCATCCGCCTGAACTGCCCGGTGCATCGTGTGCGCCGCGATGCCCAGGGCGTGGCGGTGTTCAGCGCGGCCGGCAGCGAACGTTTCGACAAGGTGGTGTTCGCCTGCCACAGCGACCAGGCCCTGGCCCTGCTGGACGCGCCCAGCGTGGATGAACACGCCGTGCTCGGCGCGCTGCAGTATGCCGCCAACGAGGTCGTGCTGCACACCGACACCCGCCTGCTGCCCAGCCGCCGGCGCGCCTGGGCGAGCTGGAACTATCGGCTCGGTGGCCCGGAACAGGCACCCGCCGCGCTCACCTACGACATGAACCTGCTGCAGGGCATCCAGGCGCCGGTCACCTTCTGCGTCAGCCTCAACCAGGGCGAGCAGATCGACCCGGCCAAGATCCTGGCGCGCTTCGAGTACGCCCATCCGCAATTCAGCCTGGCGGGCATTGCGGCCCAGGCCCGGCGCGCCCGGTTGCAGGGGCGGCAGCACAGTTACTTCTGCGGTGCCTACTGGGGCAACGGCTTCCACGAGGACGGCGTGGTCAGCGCGCTGGAAGTCGCCGGTTACTTCGGGGAGCGGCTATGAAGAGCAGCCTGTGCAGCGGTTGGGTGATGCACCGACGGCTGCTGCCGCGCGTGCACGCCTTCCGTTACCCGGTGGGCATGGTGCTGCTGGACCTTGCGGAACAGCAGGCGTTGATGCGCCTTTCGCCCCTCCTGCGGTCCTCGCGCTTTGCGCCGCTGAGCTGGCGGCAGAACGATTACCTGCCGGCCTGGACGGAGCGGGGCATGCCGCTGGACGCCGCGGTGCGCTGCCTGCTGCGCGAAGCGCTGGGCGAGGCGCCCGCCGGCCAGATTCTGCTGCTCACGCAACTGCGCAACTGGGGCCTGTGGTTCAACCCGGTCAGCTTCTATTTCTGCCACGACCGCGACGGCCGGCTGGCCGCCATCCTCTGCGAGGTACGCAATACGCCCTGGCAGGAGCGCTTCCATTACGTGCTGCCGGTGAAGCCCGGGGCGCCCCAGGAACTGGCGGTCGCCAAGGCCTTCCACGTGTCGCCGTTCCTGCCACGGGAGATGGAATACCGCATGCGGTTCCTCATCGACCCGGCACGCGTGCATGTGCACATGGAGAACTGGCGCGACGAGCGCCTGGTGTTCCTCGCCCACCTCGATCTGCGTCGCGAGGAGCTGGACGGCGCATCCCTGCGCCGGCATCTGCTGGCGTTTCCCTGGCTGAGCCTGCGCACCGTGGCGGCCATCTACTGGCAGGCGCTGCGCCTGCTGTTCAAGCGCATTCCCGTTCACGACCACCAGGCCAGCGAGCAGCACCTGGCGGTCGGTCATAGCGCCCTCGAGGAGCCCGACCATGTCAGAACCCACCCTGAGCGCCCATAAGGCCGGCAGCGCCGCGCCGCGGATCGGCAACCTGTTCCGCCACGCGGTGATCGCCCGCCTGCGCCAGTTGCGCCACGGCTGGCTGCAGGTGCGCCGTGGCGAAAGCCTGCTGGACTTCGGCGACCCGCTCAGCCCACTGCGCGCGGTGATCGAGGTCCATGACGACGCGGTCTGGGGCATGGTGGCGTGCAACGGCTCGATCGGCGCCGGCGAAGCCTACATACACGGCTACTGGAGCAGCCCCGATCCGGCAGCGGTGACGCGCCTGTTCGTCGCCAACCTGGCGGTGCTCGATGCCATGGAGGGGGGCCTGGCACTGCTGGCAAGGCCCGCGCTGCGCCTGCTGCACTGGCTCAACCGCAATAGCCGCAGCGGCTCGCAACGCAACATCCGCGCGCACTATGACCTGGGCAACGACCTCTTCGAACGCCTGCTCGACCCCACGCTGATGTACTCCTCGGCGATGTTCGCCAGCCCCTCGCAGAGCCTGGAGCAGGCCCAGTTGAACAAGCTGGAGATCATCTGCCGCAAGCTGGACCTGCAGCCCGAGGATCACCTGCTGGAAATCGGCACTGGCTGGGGCAGCCTGGCGTTGTACGCCGCCACGCATTACGGCTGCCGGGTGACCACCACGACCCTGTCGAAGGAGCAGTACGCCTGCGCCCAGTACCGCATTCGCGAGCAGGGCCTGGAGGACCGGGTGACCCTGCTGCTGGAGGATTACCGCGAATTGCGCGGGCACTACGACAAACTGGTGTCCATCGAGATGATCGAAGCGGTCGGGCACCGTTACCTGCCCGAGTACTTCCGCCGCTGCGCCGCGTTGCTCAAGGACGACGGGCTGATGCTGCTGCAGGCCATCACCATCCGCGACCAGCGCTACGAGCAGGCGCGGCGGTCGGTGGACTTCATCCAGCGCTACATCTTCCCCGGCGGCGCGCTGCCCTCGATCACCACGCTGCTGCAGACCGCCACGGCGCACACGGCGCTCAATCTCGTCCACCTGGAGGATTTCGCCGGGGATTACGCGCGCACCCTCAGGTATTGGCGCGACAACCTGCGGCAATCGCGCACCGAGTTGCTGGAGCTGGGCTACGACGAGAGCTTCCAGCGACTGTGGGAGTTCTACCTGTGCTATTGCCAGGGCGGTTTCGAAGAGCGCGCCATTGGCGTGGCGCACCTGCTGTGGGCGGGGCCGGCGGCGCGCCAGGCAAGCCTGGTGGATCAGCTGGAAGCCTGATGGACCGGCGCCTGCCACTCTTGGCCAATGCACTCTGGCTGCAAGTGGGCTGGTGGGGTTGTGTACTCGGGGCGCAGCGCCCGGTATTGCTGGGCGCGGTGGCGGTGGGGTTGCTGGTGCACCTGGGCGCGTGCCGCCAACGGGGTGAGGAGGGCAGGGCGCTGCTGCGCGTCGGCCTCGCCGGTTGTTTGTTGGACGTGGTGCTGGGATGGATCGGACTGTTCGACTTCCACGGCGTGCTGCTGCCGGGCTGGCTGGCCTTGCTCTGGCTGGTGTTTGCCAGCGGACTGCGCCATAGCCTGGCCTGGGCCGCGCGACCGGCCTGGGGCGGCGTCCTCGCGGGGGCGGTGGGAGGCCCGTTGGCCTACTGCGCCGGCGCGCCGCTGGCGGGCGTCGGGTTGCCGCTGGGCGTGGCGGTATCGGCGCTGCTGCTGGCCGTGCTGTGGGCCGCCTGGCTACCGCTGATGCTGCGCCTGGCCCTGGGGCGGTGAACGCCGACAGCGTTCCGAACAATAGCGGACCTCTTCCCAGCAACGCGCCCAGCGTCGCCGCCAGGTGAACGGGCGACCGCAGACCGCGCAGATCTTCTCGGGCAGGTGGGCTTTCTTCATAACGCCAGCCCCGCATCCAGGCGTGCCAGCAGCGCCTCGCCCCGCTCCCACAGGGCGAGGCTGCGCGCCTCGTCCATGCGTTGCAGGTTGCGATAGGCCATGGCCATCCGCGGATTGGCGCCGAGCCGTTCGCGGTGGCGCATGAGGAAATGCCAGTACAGCGCGTTGAACGGGCAGGCGTCCTCGCCGGTCGCCTGGTCGACCCGGTAGCGGCACGCGCCGCAGTGGTCGGACATGCGCTGGATATAGCGACCGCTCGCGCAGTAGGGCTTGGAGCCCAGATAGCCGCCGTCGGCATGCATCACCATGCCCAGCGTATTGGGCAGTTCGACCCAGTCGAAGGCATCCAGGTACACGGCCAGGTACCAGTCGCAGATGGCCGGCGGCGCGATGCCTGCCAGCAGGGCGAAGTTGCCCGTGACCATCAGCCGCTGGATGTGGTGGGCGTAGCCAAGCTCCAGCGTCTGGCCGATCGCCTGGGCCATGCAGCGCATGTCGGTCTGCCCGGTCCAGTAGAACGCAGGCAGCGGCCGGCGATTGCCCAGCGCGTTGAGGTGCGCGTACTCGGGCATGCGCAGCCAGTAGATGCCGCGCACGTACTCGCGCCAGCCGATCAGCTGGCGGATGAAGCCTTCGGCGGCGTTCAACGGCACGCGGCCCTGGCGGTAGGCCTGCTCCACGTCGTTGCCCAGCTGGCGCACGTCCAGCAGGCCGATGTTCAGTGCGGCGCTGATGCGCGCGTGGAACAGGAACGGCTCGCCTTCGGCCATGGCGTCCTGGTAATCGCCGAACGCCGCCAGGGAGAACTCCAGGAAGTGCTGCCAGAGCTGCTGCGCCTGGTCGTGAGTCACGGGGTAATCGAAGCCGTCCAGGCGGCCATAGTGATCGCTGAACCGCGCGCCCACCAGGTGCATGACCTCGCGGGTGATGCGGTCCTGCCCTAAGCGCGCCGGGAAGGGGCCGCGCAGCCCCTTCGGCAGGGGCTTGCGGTTGTCCGCGTCGAGGTTCCAGGCGCCGCCGACCGGGTGGCCATCGGGTTCCATCAGCCAGCCCGTGCGCCGACGCATCTCGCGGTAGAAGTGCTCCATGCGCAATTGCCGGCGCGCTCCGGCCCAGCGCGCAAACGCCTCCCGGCTGCAGAGGAAGCGCTGGTCGTCATGCCAGACCAGCGGCACCGCGCCGCCGCGCAGCGCCTGTTCGAGCCGCCAATCGCCGCACTCGGTAACGTGCACCTCGGGTTGGCCCAGCGCGGCATGCCAGCGCTCGACTTCGCCGGGGAGGCTGCCGCTGTTGTCGGCATCCTCCAGCGTCACGTAGATCACCTGCCAGCCGCGCTCACGCAGTGCCTGGGCGAAGTGGCGCATGGCGCTGAAGATGAGCACGATCTTCTGCGGGTGGTGGGGCACGTAGCGTGCTTCCTCGTTCACCTCGGCCATCAGGATCGTATCCCGGGCCGGGTCCAGCGCGTCGAACAGCGACAGCTCGAAACTCAGCTGGTCACCCAGCAGCAGGCCCAGGCGGCGTGGTCTGTCGGTCATTCGCGGGGTTCCAGCGACAGCGCGACGCGCAGCGGCGGCACGGCCGTCGGATGCGTCGCGCCGATCTCGTCATGCACGCAGTGCTGCACCAGCTCGCAGGGCAGCGACGCCCATTCGCGCAGCACGTCGCGCACCTGGGCGATGGAGCGCAGGTGCAACATCTCCCCGTGGGCATCGCGCAGCGGTTGCGAGCCCTCCGCCAGGCGCGCCTGCACGACATAGAAGCCGCCCTCCAGCGAAATCGCCTCGAAACCCCGTACGCGCCCGGCCGCCACGGCCTGCGCAAGTTCCTGCATTGTCATCGATGGCTCCTGGCCGGCGCGGCCGGCGAAAGGGGCGAGCGCCGGCCTCAGCTGTTGCCGGGGTGGGCGGCGGCCTCGCGGCGGAAGAACAAGGTCACCTCGCCCAGCTCGACGCCGAACTTGCGCATGCTGGAGCGGTTGATCAGGGTGTCGTCGTCCATGAGGTACATCCAGTCGTCGAAGCTCACCTGCCAGGTGCTGCCGTCCACCTCCAGGTTCAGGTCGTAGCGCCAGCGCAGGGCATTGCCGGCGATTTCACCCACGGCCTCGCCAACCACATCGGCGGCGCGCCCGCGCCAGCGGCCGGGGCCGTCCGGGGTGAGGGTCCAGATGCGTTGCTGGCGGGTGCCGTCGCTGTAGCGGAAGCGCTCGTTGAGGATCAGGCGTTGCCCGTCGCGGCGGCTGGTGATGTCCACCTCGAAGCGCTTGACCACCTCCCCGGACGACTTCTGGAAGATGCCCCAGGCTTTCACCGGGCCGGCGAAGAAGGCCGGCAGGTCCAGGGCCGGGCGCTCGTGGGCGTAGTGCTCGACGCCGACGTTGCCGCAGCTGCCCAGCAGCAGGCAGAGGGCGAGTTGGCACAGGCGCAAGGTCAACTTCATGGCTCATCTCCGTTCAGGCCCAGCAGGTCGCGGCGCAGGTCGGGGCTGCGCGTGCGCGGGTCCAGCCAGATGGAAAAGAACGCCCGGGCAAAGCGCGCGTCGGCTACGTTATGGTGCAGCTTGCCGTCGACGTAGAAGCGGCAGCCCTCGCCGGGCAGATAGACGCCGGTGATGCGCTGCCGCGGCTGCACATCGACGAAGGACTGGCGCATCTCGCCAGCCCAGCGCCCCAGCTGCGTGTCGTCCTCGTTGCCCAGGCGGCGCATCTCGTCGAGGCTGGCCTGTACCAGGGTGTCCCGGGACAGTTCGCGTCGATAGACCAGCTCCAGGGCAAAGGCATGCGTCCAGTCCGGGGCGGCGGTGGCGCTCCACAGATGCGCCTCGTACACCACGAAGCCGAACCAGGTGAACTGCCCCTGGCCAACCTGCGCCGCGCCGGGGACCTCGCTTCGCCAGTCCGCGCAGGCAACCTGGCCCCACAGGCCGCACAGCAGGGCAAGGCTCAAAGAGAACGGGCGCAGGGTGGTTGGCATGAGTTCGACTCCGGGTACGTCACCTAATAGTTGTACAAAAAATACTTTATGTATAGGTATTGGGCGAATGGTGGCCCACGCAATCCATCGACTGGACCACGGGCGGTCGCGGCACCTGGGAGCTGGGAACGTGCCGTGTGGGGAGCCTTGCGGCTATTCCGGCACTGAGCTTGCGTACAACGTTGAGGCTAAATTGTGTGCATTGAAAATGATTTGTATAGATAATGGCGCATTCGTGCAGTTCGCCCCGAGCGCATTGCTGCCCCTGACCCACCGGTAGGACCGACCATGCCGCCAGCGCCACCCCTGACCCGCCCCCAACGCGCGCTCCGCAGCGCCGCCATTGCCGGCGCGCTGTGCGGCGCCCTCGGCCTGTTCGCCTGGAGCGCCGGCTGGCTGGGAGCTCATCCGCTCACCAGCGCTCAACTCATCGAACGCATGGAGGCCAATGCCGGCGTACATCCGGGCTATCGCCGTGCGCATCCGCGGGGCATCTGCTTCAGCGGCTACCTGGAGGTGAACGGCACCCTGGCGCCGCTCTCCCGCGCGGCGCTGCTGGGAGCGGGCCGTGTGCCGGTGCTCGGGCGGTTGTCGGTGGGCGCCGGCAACCCCCACGCCGCCGACACCAGCGTGCCAGTGCGCAGCATGGCGTTGCTGCTGCGTCAGGCGGACGGGCAGCAGTGGCGCATGGCGATGAACAATCCGCCTGTGCTCGCGGTGCGCACCCCGCAGGACTTCTACGAGCAGTTGGGGGCGATGCGCCCGGACCCGGCGACCGGCAAGAGCGACCCGGCGCGGGCCAAGGCGTTCTTCGACGCACACCCGGAAAGTGCCGAGTTCCGCGCCTGGGCGGCGGCCTACCGGCCCAGCGACAGCTTCGCCAGCACGGCCTACAACAGCATCAATGCCTTCGTCCTGGTTGACGGCAAGGGCCAGCGCCAGGCAGTACGCTGGTCGATGGTGCCGCAACTGCCCGCCACACCGCTGGCCTCGGCGAACGTGCCCGACGATGTGCTGCAACAGGACCTGCTGCAGCGCCTGCAAGCGGCGCCGCTGCGCTGGACCTGGCGTTTCACCCTGGCCGGCGCCGGCGACACGGTGGAAGACCCGACCCGCGCCTGGCCGGCCGAGCGCCCGCAGGTGGACGCCGGCACTCTGGTGGTGGAGCAGGCCGACGCGCAACTGGGCGGCGACTGCTACGGCTTCAACTTCGACCCGTTGATCCTGCCCGACGGGGTCGAGCCCAGCGGCGACGCCATCCTCCGTGCCCGCTCTTCGGCCTATGCGCAGTCCTACCGGCGGCGAACCCTCGAAGGGCAGCCCTCCAGCCAACAACCGGGAGTACAACCGTGAGCGCGCGTGTCGATTCGTTCCATCCGCTGCTGCGCCTGCTGCACGGCCTGATGGCGGTGCTGGTGGTCGCCATGCTGTTCATCGGCGTCACCATGGTCGCCAGCGTTGACGGCCTCCAGCCGCAGCTGGTCGCCTGGCACAAGCCGCTGGGATTGGTGTTGCTCGTGCTTCTGCTGCTGCGCCTGCTGGTTCGCGCGGTCACGGCGCGCCCGGCGCTGCCGGCCTCGGTGACGCCCTGGCAGCGCCGCCTGGCGGGTGCGGTGCATGTCGCGCTCTACGGCCTGCTGCTCGGGCAGATCCTGGTCGGCTGGGCCACGCAGGGCGCCGCGGACTATCCGCTGCGGCTAGGCGGATGGCACGTCCCGGCGCTGGTCGGCGCCAATCCTGACCTCTATGGCCTGCTGCGTGGCGCGCACGCCTGGATCGCCTATGCGCTGTTCGCGCTGATCCTCCTGCATGCCGCGGCGGCGCTGGTGCATGGCCTGCTCCGCCGCGACGGTGTGTGGTCGAGCATGTGGCGTCTTCGCCCCGCGCGGGAGCACCCCGGCCAGCCGCGCCGCTGAGCGGCGCCCGTCGGCGCAACGGCGGCTGCCGAGCGCCCGGCGGCGCTAGTCGCCGGCTTGCCGGGCGATCAATTCCGCCAGGGCTTCGCTGATGGGTTGGGTGTTCGCTTCCAGCACCCGCAGATGGCGCTGCACGGCTTCGCAGGTGTCCGGCGCGCCGCTGGCCTCTGCCCAGGCGGCGAGTTCCTGGATGGCGGCGCGGGTGGCGTTGATGTTCTGGTTGATGCGGCAGACCAGCGAGGGGAGGGGATGGGTATTCATGATGACCTCCGCAGCGACAGCTGAGCACGCAAAAGCAAGAAAGGCCGCATCTGTCGACGCGGCCTTGGGGCGTGCGGCGGCTGCTCTCCACGCCGCACGGCAGAAAAATTTACCAAAAAGCGTTGCGGTTTCAAGCCCCCATCCCCGTGCCCAGGGCAGCCCGAAAGCAGCCCCGGACCGCACCGGCCGCTGCCGTGCAGTGGCGCGGCTGGCAGCCGGGCTCAACCGCCGTGGAGCCGGTTGCGGCCCAGCCGCTTGGCGGCATACAGCGCACCGTCGGCGCGGTCGAGCAGCGCTTGCCAGCCGTCCAGCTCCGCGCCCGCCGCACAGGCGATGCCAATGCTGACGGTCACCCGCCCGAACGGGCTAGCGCGATGGTCGATGGCGTTCTCCTCCAGCCGGTCGAGCATCATCTGCGCCACGACGGCCGCCCCGGCACTGTCGGTCAGGGGCAGCACCACGGCGATTTCCTCGCCGCCGTAGCGCGCCACCAGGTCGGTCGGGCGGCGCACGCAGGCCGCCAGCAGCGCGCCGACCTCCTGCAGGCAGGCGTCGCCAGCGGGGTGGCCATAGGTGTCGTTGAACAGCTTGAAGTGGTCGATATCGATCATCAGCAGGGCCAGCGAGGTCTTTTCCCGCTGGGCCCGGCGGACTTCGACGTCCAGCGTCTCGTTGAAACAACGGCGGTTGGCGAGGCCGGTCAGCGGGTCGTTCAGCGCCAGGTGCGCGAGCTTCTGGTTGCTGTCGAGCAGCTGTTGCTGTGCGACGCGCAGCTCGCTCTCCACGGCAACGCGCCGGCGGATATCGCGAATCAGCATCCAGCCGACGAAGCCGGTGAGCATCAGCAGGCCGGACACCACCAGCAGCGACAGCAGCGCCTCGAAACGCCAGGCGGCCAGCGCCTCGTTCCTGCCCAGCGCGACCGTCGTCACCAGGGGCAGCTTGTCGCTCTTGCGGAAGGCGTAGAGACGCTCCACGCCGTCCAGGCTGGAGGTGAAGGACGCGGTGCCGACGGACCGGTCGACCAGGTACTTGGCGTAGATGGGCGACTTGGAAAAGTTGCGGCCCATGTCCTGCTCGCGGAAGGGGTAGCGCACCAGCAACGCGCCGTCGGTGTAGGACAGGCCGATGGCGCCTTCGCGGCCGATGTCCAGCTGGCCGAACAGGCGCAGGAAGTTCTCGATGCCCAGGGTCACCGCGACGACGCCGGCGAACTCCCCGTGCGGGCCGTCGAATCGACGGCTGACGGTGATCACCCATTCCTGCGTCGAGCGGCTGCGGATCGGCAGCCCAATGAACGGCTCGCGCGAGGGATCGTCGCGGTGGTGGATGAAGTAGGCCCGGTCGCTGCTGTTGGCGCCAGCGGGGATCGGCCGGTTCGACGACATCAGCCAGCGGCCGTCCTTGTCGTACACCGTCACGCCGCTCATCTGCGGCATCAGCGACTGCTGGCGGCTGACCAGTTGCCGCAGCCGCTCGATCTGCGCCGGCCCGCTGCCCTCGGTTTCCAGCCGTTCCACCAGGCCGAGCAGGATCATCGAGCTTTGCCGGACGATTCCTTCGGAATAGGTCGACAGTGCCTGGGTGAGGTTGAGGCTGTGGGTATTGATGTCATCGAGCATCTGCTTTCGAGAGGCCATCACCTTCCACAGCGTCAGCGATGCCAGCGACAGACCGATGATGAAAAGGAGCAGAAACACAAGGTGGATGTCACGCTTCACGGCGGTGACCGCAGGGGTCCCGCTTTTCCGTAGGGCAGGCAATCGCAAGATATTTCCTTATCAACAGCGGTCCGGGGAGGGCTGTCCCGGGTGATGCCCAGGTCGCTGGGCATTAACCGGAGCGCCTTGCGCGTCATGCGATTCAACCAGCGTCGGCCTCGAGCGCCCTCCAGCGAACCTCCGGTGAGGGGGCGAGCGGAGCGGCAATTATCTCGCAAAAGCGGCCGAAGCAGCGCACGTGGCGATGGGGTTACGTTAGCCCAGAGTGCTCACCGGTGAGCGACGAGCCATTCGGGGAAGGGGCGGGAAGGGCACGCATCCCGCGTGGCGAAGCGGGAAATATCGGGCCGGGTTCAGCGAACTTTTCGGGTATTGATAAGGTTTCTGCATCAATGCATGCAAACATAGCACTTATCGTTTCAAATTGTGTCGAGCAGAATCCGGCCTTCGCAAGCGTCAACAAGCCTAAATAAGATCGCTGGAGAAATGACCTATGCATGCCTCCCACACCCAGGGCTCGCCCTCCGCACGCTCAAAGGCGGGCGCCGTCTTCCGCGTGACCTCGGGTAACTTCCTCGAACAGTTCGATTTCTTCCTCTTCGGCTTCTACGCCACGCAGATAGCCGCCGTCTTCTTCCCGTCCTCCAGCGAATTCGCCTCGCTCATGATGACCTTCGCGGTGTTCGGCGCGGGCTTCCTGATGCGCCCGCTCGGCGCGGTGATCCTGGGCGCGTACATCGACGACGTGGGGCGCAAGAAAGGCCTGATCGTCACCCTGTCGATCATGGCCAGCGGCACCCAGCTGATCGTCCTGGTGCCGGGCTACGCCAGCATCGGGCTCTGGGCGCCGTTGCTGGTGCTGGTGGGGCGGCTGCTCCAGGGGTTCTCCGCCGGAGCCGAACTGGGCGGCGTCTCGGTCTACCTGGCGGAAATGGCCACCCCGGGGCGCAAGGGCTTCTACACCAGTTGGCAATCGGCGAGCCAGCAGGCGGCGATCGTGGTGGCCGCGGGGTTGGGCTACGTGCTGAACCAGCAGCTGTCGCCGGCCATGGTGGCCGACTGGGGCTGGCGGATTCCCTTCGCGGTGGGCTGCATCATCGTGCCGTTCATCTTCGTGCTGCGCCGCAGCCTGGAGGAAACCGAGGAGTTCGCCAAACGCGCGCAACGCCCGACCATGAAGCAGGTGTTCGCCACGCTGGGGCGCAACTGGAGCGTCGTCGTGGCAGGCATGCTGATGGTGGCCATGACCACCACCGCGTTCTACCTGATCACCGTCTACGCCCCGACCTTCGGCAAGACCGTCCTCAACCTGAGCACCACCGACGCCTTGCTCGTCACGCTGCTGGTGGGCGTATCGAACTTCATCTGGCTGCCCATCGGCGGGCACCTGAGCGACCGCTTCGGGCGCAAGCCGATGCTCATCGCCATGACCCTGCTGGCGGTGTTCACGGCGTATCCGGCGCTGTCCTTCCTGGCCGCTTCGCCCAGTTTCGCGCACATGCTCGAAGTGCTGCTCTGGCTGTCCTTCCTCTATGGCCTCTATAACGGCGCCATGATCCCCGCCCTGACCGAAATCATGCCGGTCGAGGTGCGCGTCGCGGGCTTCTCCCTGGCCTACAGCCTGGCCACGGCGGTGTTCGGCGGCTTCACGCCGGCCATCTGCACCTGGCTCATCCACCTGAGCGGCGACAAGGGCGCGCCGGGCTACTGGATGACGTTCGCCGCGCTGTGCGCGCTCTGTTCGACCCTGCTGCTCTACCGCGACAGTTCCTCCCGCGCCGCCGTGCCGGCCTGACTGACTGAGAGACTCCCCGATGAAAACACTGGCGAAACACCTTGCCGCACTCTCCATCGGCCTCTGCGCGCTGAGCGCCGGGGCCTCTGCCGAAGAGCTGGACGTCATGACTTCCGGCGGCTTCACCGCGGCGTTCAAGCAGTTGAACCCGGCGTTCGCCCAGCGTAGCGGCGATACCATCCACACCGTGCTCGGCCCGTCCATGGGGCAGGCCCGCGAAGCGATTCCCCAGCGGCTGGAGCGGGGCGAGAACGCCGATCTGGTGATCATGGTCGGCTACGCGCTGGACGAGCTGATCCGCCAGGGCAAGGTCGACCCGGCGTCCAAGGTGGAACTGGTGGACTCGCGCATCGGCATGGTGGTGAAGCAGGGCGCCGCCAAGCCGGACATCGCTACCGAAGAAGCATTCCGCAAGACCCTGCTCAACGCCACGTCGCTGGCCTACTCCGACAGCGCCAGCGGGGTGTACATCCAGAACCAGCTGTTCCGCAAACTGGGCGTGGAGCAAGCGGTGGCCCCGAAGGCCAAGATGATCGAGCGCATCCCGGTGGCGTCGGTCGTGGCGTCCGGGCAATACGAAATCGGCTTCCAGCAGGTCGCCGAATTGCTGCCCGTGCCCGGCGTGACCTTCGTCGGCAAGATCCCGGAAAGCCTGCAGTCCGTCACCCGCTATTCCGCCGGCATCCCGTGCAACGCCAAGCACCCGGCGCAGGCCAAGGCGCTGCTGGCGTACCTGTCGTCGCCGGCGGCGCAGCCGGTCATCCAGGCGACCGGGCTGGACTCAATCCCCCGCTGACCGTACCGGCATGTCCCTGACAAGCCGCTCCAGTTCGAGTGCCGCCGGCGTCAACGCGCGTCCGCGGCACTTGATCAACCCCACATGCCGCATCACCTGCGGCTCCTCCAGCGGTACCGCGGTCAGGATCGGATGACTCGTGCGCGGCATCGCGATCGAAGGCACCGCCGCCACGCCCACCCCGGCTTCCACCAGGCCGATCGCCGTCGTCACGTGCCGCGTCTCGCAGATGCTCTGGCGCGGCGGATGCAGGCGCTTCAGGGCCTGGCTGAGGATCAGGCGATTGCCCGAGGACTTGTCCAGCGAGATGTAGTCGTACTCGTACATCTGGCTCCAGGTCACCGACGGCAGGTCCGCCAGCGGATGGTCGCGGCGGCAGGCCATCACATAGCGCTCCTCCAGCAACCGCTCGAAGATCAGCTCGGGCCCCAGGTGCCCGGTGAAACTGACGCCGAAGTCCGCTTCGCCGCTGGCCACCGCCGCGTTGACGTCATTGGCGCTGGAGTCCAGCACCATGATCTTGATGCGCGGATAGAGCCGATGGAACTCGCTCACCACCTGCGGCATGAAGTAATAGGCCGCCGAGGGCACGCAGGCGATGGTGACGCGCTCGGTCCGGCTGGAGGCGACCTCGGCGATGTTCATCAGCGCGCTGTCCAGGTGATCGAGCACCCGCTCGACTTCCGGCAGGAAGGCGCGGCCGACCGGGGTGAGGCTCACCTTTCGCGTGGTGCGCTCGAACAGCCTGACGTTCAACGCCGATTCAAGCTTCTCGATGCGCCGGCTCAGCGCCGGCTGGGTGATCTTCACGGCCTCGGCGGCCTTGCGGAAACTGCCTTTCTCGACCACGGCGCGGAAGGCTTGCAGGTCGTCGAGGTCGAAGTTGATGCTCATGGCGGGGCTGCGCTATTGATAGAAGAGCTGCATCAATAGCATGCCCGGCCAAGAACGGAAAAGCCCGCCGCCGCCCGTGCCCGATGCGAAGCGCCAGAGCGCAGGCATTCGCCGTTCAGGCGCCGCCACGGAAGCAGGACACGCCCCAGGCGGTGAGCTTGAACGGCAGGTGATAGTGCTGGCGCGCATCGCCGATGCCGAAGCGGTAGATCAGCTCATCGAGGAACGGCGTGGCGGGGAGGGCGGTCCCAGCCGCGCGGTAGAAGGCGGCGACCTGCAGGCGCACGTCGTAGACGCCGCTGCCGAACTGCTCGGCCAGGGTTTCCAGCCCCGGCAGCAGTCCACGCTCATCGATGCGTCCGTGCAGGATGGGCGCGCCGTCCGGACGCCCGATGCTCACTTCCAGGCCTTGCACCACGCGCCCCGTGGCGATGTCGACGACGTGGATGGACACACCGCCGTTCATTCCCAGAACCCCGCGTGGGCGGTCGCGGCTTCGTCCTCCAGCAGGGGGCCGTGGACCACGACCGCGCGCTGGCCACGGGCGAACACGTCGCGGCAGGGCAGGGAGAAGGTGGGGTTCTCCGGGTGCGCCCCCGTCAGGCCGAGCAACGCGTGCTCGGACAGCGCATAGACCACCCGGCCGATGCCCGTCCAGTAGATCGCCCCGGCGCACATGCAGCACGGCTCCGCGCTGGTATACAGCGTGCAGTTCGCCAGCTCCTCCGGGCTCAGCAGGCGCGCGGCCTGGGCGGCTGCCACGAGTTCCGCGTGCTGGGTCGGGTCGCCTTCGGGCGGCATGGAATTGTTGCCGGCGCGGGCGACCACGCGGCCCTCGGCATCGGCGACGAGAGCGGCGAAGGGATGACGCCCGCGCTCGCGGGACTCTTCGGAGAGGCGGATCGACTGGCGCAGCAGGTCCAGGTCGAGTTCGGACAGGCCGGCCGGCGTAAGGTTGCTGAAGTGGCTCATGGAGATTCCTTGGGCAGTGAAAGGGCGCGCGCCGGAGCGCGCGCGATGGGTCACTGGGTGGTGCCGGCCTGGCTGGCCGGTTCGGTGGTGGCGCGCTGCTCGCCATTGAGCAGCAGGTTGAGCAGGATCGCAGTGATCGCGCCGAGGAAGATGCCGCTTTCCAGCACCAGCCTGAGCGGGCCGCTGGCGTGTTCGAAGAGGGCGGGGAAGGACATCGGCAGCACGCCGATGCTGATCGAGACGGCAACGACGATGCCGTTGCGGGTCCCCTCGAAGCGCACGCGGGAGAGCTCCTGGATGCCGGCGACCGTGGTCATGCCGAACATCACGATGGCGCAGCCGCCCAGCACGGGCGTGGGCACCGCCGCGATCAGCGCGCCAAGCTTGGGGAACAGCCCCATCAGCACCATGATGGCGCCGGCCGCGGCGACCACGAAGCGGCTCTTCACGTTGGAGAGAGCGATCAGCCCGGTGTTCTGGGTGAAGGCGTTATAGGGAAAGCTGTTGCAGAAGCCGCCCAGCAGCGTCGACAGGCCGTCGGCGCGGAAGGCGTCGCTCAGGGTGCGCTGGCTGGTCGGCTTGCCCACCAGCTTGCCGATGGCCAGGCAGTTACCGGTGGTTTCCGCCATGATCACCAGCATCGCCAGCACCATGATCAGGATCGGTGTCACGGAGAATTGCGGTACGCCGAAGGCCATCGGCGGGCTCAGTTCGAACCACGCCGCTGCGCCGACCTGGCCGAAGTGGGTCATGCCGAAGGCCGCCGCCACCAGGCTGCCGGCGATCAGCCCGAGCAGCACGCTGAGGTTGCCGATGAAGCCGGAGAACCGCGCGTAGATCACCAGCGTGATGGCCACGGTCGCAAGGCCCAGCAGCAGGTTGGCCGGCTTGCCGAAGTCTTCCGCGCCGGGGTTGCCGCCGCCCAGCCAGATGGCGGCGGCGGGCATCAGGGAAATGCCGATGATGGTGATCAGGCTGCCGATCACCACTGGCGGGAAAAACCGCAGCAGGCGGCTGAACAACGGCGCCAGGGCGATGGTGATGGCGCCGGCGGCGATCACCGCGCCGAACACTTCCTGCAGGCCGAACTGCTTGCCGATCATGATCATCGGTGCCAGGGCGATGAAGGAGCAGCCCTGGATCAGCGGCAGGCGCGCGCCGAAGCGCCAGAAGCCGAGGGTCTGGATCAGCGTGGCGATGCCCGAGGTGAGCAGGTTGGCGTTGATCAGCGTGACGACCTGCGCCTGGGTCAAGCCCAGGGCGCTGCCCAGGATGAGCGGGACGGCAACGGCGCCGGCGTACATCACCAGGACGTGCTGCAGACCGAAGGTGAAGAGCTGCCGCAGGGGCAACAACTCGTCCACCGGGTGAACGTGGGTGTGGCTCATGTCATGTATCTCCTGAAGGTGCGGCTCTTGTTGTTATTACGGGCGCCCGGAGTGACACGCAGCACAGTGGTCGAGGGCAGCTGCTGCCGATGTCGAGGGGGATGATCCTGCGTTACAAGCGATGGAACAAATGAATAACCATCGTTAGTATCGATGGATCATCACGCCGGAGCCGAACCGATGCGCTTTTCCCTGGAGCAGTTGCAGGTCTTCGTCGCAGCGGTCAACGCCGGTTCGTTTTCCGCCGCCGCGCGTCGCCTCGGGAAGACCCAGTCGACCATCAGCGCCGCCATCGGCAACCTGGAGACCGACCTGGGCGTCGAGCTGTTCGATCGCTCCAGCCGCATCCCCTCGCTGACGCCCGCCGGGCACAAGCTGCTGTTGCAGGCCGAAGCGGTGCTGGAGCGCTGCTACGCGCTGGAGGGCAGCGCCGACAGCCTGGCGGACCAGGTGGAACCCTCGTTGACGCTCGCCATCGAGGTGCCCTATGCCTCGCTGATCCCGGTGCTCAGTGAGTTCGACGCGGCCTTTCCCTTCGTCGACCTGCTGATCCGCCACCCGCTCAATGGCGACGTCAGCGAGCTGGTGCTCAAGGGCGAGGCGGACCTCGGCGTGGCGTTCTCGCAGCCGCACTACCCACAGGCGCTGGCGTTCCAGCAGTTGGGCAAACTGATCATGGCCCACGTCTGCCACGCCACCTTTCCCCTGGCCCGGCGCGCTCAGGTCGGCTTCGCCGATCTGCACGCCTACCGCCGCCTGGCCTACGTGGCCCATGCGCAGAAATTGCCTAGCAGCGAATACCTGCGCGCCGCCCAGGTGTGGCGGGCGGAAAGCTACCTGGCGCTGGTGGAGATGGTCCGCGCGGGCCTCGGCTGGGCGACCTTGCCGCGGCAACTGATCCAGCGTGAACTCGCCGCTGGCGAACTGGTGGAATTGCAGTTGGAGGCCTACCCCCACACGGACTGGCTGGTGGGCGTCGATCTGCTCTGGCAACGCCAGCACCGGCCGGGCAAGGCGGAGCGCTGGCTGCGCGAATGCCTGCAGCGGGCGAAGGTCTACGAACTCGACCGCCAGGGTGTGCAGACGACGCGCTGAGGCTCAGCAGCGGAGCCGTGTAGTCGGTATGGAATATTGAGGGCCCTGTCGCTGCGACTGTCGCGCGACGCTGGCACAATGCAATCCTTGATTGTTCGGATGCGTTGCTGGAAGATTTTTCGTTCAGCTCAGAGAGCAGAATCCTACGGAAGGGGTTAAACATTGTCGCTCTATCGCCTCAACGAAGCGGACCTGGATATTCCCGATGCCTGGCAGGACCAGAGCATCAACATCTTCAAGCTGCCCGCCAATGGCCCGGCCCGCGAAGCCAGCTTCGTCATCAGCCGGGACGCCAGCCAGGGCGACGCCTCGTTCGCCGAGTACGTCAGCGGTCAACTGGCCAATGCCGAAAAGCAGTTGCCGGGGTTCAAGCTGCACAAGCGCTGGGATTTCAACATCCATGGCCACGCCGCGGTGATGCTGGATTACCAGTGGCAGCGCGAAGGCCGTGACCTGATGCTGCGCCAGGTGTTCATCGAACGCCGTCCGGCGGTGCTGATCACCACCCTTACCACCACGCCCTACGACCTGCCGCACCATGAAGCGGCCTGGAAGCAGGCGATGCAGAGCCTGGTACCCCAGCCGA
Organism: Pseudomonas sp. NY15437; assembly: GCF_048068435.1. Lineage (NCBI taxonomy): Bacteria > Pseudomonadati > Pseudomonadota > Gammaproteobacteria > Pseudomonadales > Pseudomonadaceae > Pseudomonas > Pseudomonas sp. NY15437. Next base: position 51,472 of record NZ_JBLUQC010000008.1, on the reverse strand, counting down.
CCACCGTTTGAGTACGCCGCATGGATGCGCAAGCTGCAGCACGCCTGGGCGATGAGATCGCCCATGGTTTCGGCGTCGCCGCGATGGTCGCGGGCGCGGTCGCCGGGGCCCTGATCGGCGCCGCGGTAGTCGCCGCCACGGCCGCCACCGGTGGCCTGGCGGCGGTGATCATCGCCGGTTCGATCGCCGCGGGCGGCCTGTCGATGTTCCAGATCGTCAAGGGCCTGACCACCATCTTCGAGTTGCCCGAGCCCACGACCGGGGTGCTCATACGGGGCAGCTTCAATGTCTACGTGAACAGCCGCAACGCGATGCGCGCGGGCGACGATGCGTCGTCCAGCTGCACCGGGCTGCCGCTGAACCACCCGATGTGGCCGTTCCCGGTGGTGATCGCCGAGGGCAGCGCCACGGTGTACATCAACGGCAAGCCCGCCGCGCGGCTGCAGAGCAAGATGGTCTGCGGCGCGCACATCAAGACCGGCAGCAAGAACACCTTCATCGGCGGCCCGACTGAGCGCGTGGCCTTCGTCCTCGACCTCGAGGAATGGTTGCACACCGGGCTGGAGGCGCTGGGCATCGTCGCCGCGCTGGGCGGGCTGGTGCTGGCCGCCATGGCTGGGCTGGCGGCGCTGGGCACCTTCGTGGTGGTCGGCGGGCTGATCATGGGGGGCATGGAGCTGCTTGGCCAGCTCGGTGATCGCCTCGGCCCCGGCTACCGCGACCTGCTGCAGGGCGTGGCCGGCATGGCGCTGCTGGGCCTCAGCCCGAAGATGGCGCGCCTGGGCCGCGAGCCAACGGCCTGGGAGCTGCGCCAGAATGCCTTCAAACCCGGCGTCACCGAGAACGACATCCTGGCGTTGCCCCACGGCAAGCGGCCGCCCCCCACCGATTACCTGAAGGACTCCTACGTCAAGCAGCACCTGGAGGTGTTCGAGAAGGAAGGCGGTTCCTTCCTCTTCACCCCCGGCGATATCGCCGACCCGATGTACACCACCTTCAACCCGAAGAAGTTCGTCATGGCCCGTTCCGACATGGATGCGGTGGTTGCCAAGTACCGCGAGAGCGGCGACGTGGCGGTGCTGGAGGACGCGCTGGGCTACAAGAAGGGCGATCTGGTCGGCAAGGACATCTACCGAGTCAACATCGACAACCCCAAGGTGGTCATGCCCAGCGGCAACGAGGGCGGCGCCAACTCGCTGTGGCGGCCCGGCGGCGTGACCTATCCCGGCGGCAACCGCGAGGCCGTGCTGGACAACGTGCCGATTGCCCACGGCAATGACCTGGGCATACTGTCCTCCACCCAAGATGTGACGAGAATTCCATGACGACACCCGACGACGTCCTGTCCCTGGCGCTGGCCAACGACGAACTGGACCGATTCCTGGCCGGCGAGCCGTTCTATTTCGTCGAGGCGCAGACCGACAACCCCGAGCCGCAGAACGTCGCCCAGGCGTTCGACGAACTGGTGGTGCCGCAGTGGCAGCAGGACCCCAGCTTCGCGCCGCGCTTCGTCGCTGCGCTGATGAAGCTGCTGGCCAGCTATCCCGACCGCAACCGCGCGATCTACCTCGCCCATCGCTGGGTCTGGTACTACCGCTACTGCCTTTCGAAGAAGCACGCGGAACCCACGGGTCGCTATGCCGGGCTGTTCGACGTCGACCTCGGCGGGGTGGCCGCGCAGCTCAAGCAGCTGACCCAGGAGCGCAAGGCCGACCTGCTGGCCGACACGCGCTGGGCCGGTGCCAGCTGGAACAGTGACAACGGCCTGTGGGGGCCGCTGCTGCGCACCTCGATCCACCTGCGTGACCGGCTCGGCGGCCCGGACTTCGTGCCGGACAACCCCTGAGCTTCCACGGGGCAGCGACGGATGCAATTCAACGACCCGTGCTGGAGCCGCGAGCATCCCCCCGATCCGCCGATGCCTGGCGCGCGCCCGGGGCAGGGCGCGCGCGTGGGCATCAGGCCTTGGGCGGCGGCGGGAAGGTCGCCTGTACCTCGGCGTCGATGCTGCCCTTTTTGCCCTGGCCCTGGGCATCCACCGCGCTGGCGCCGCCTGAGTTGAGGTCCAGCCGGCCGCCGGTGTCGATGTTGCCATTGCCGCTGGCGTAGATATTGAAGGCGCTGCCGGAGATGTTGATGCGCCCATCGGCGTTGAACTCCAGCACGCTGAGGCCGCAGACCAGGCGGATCTGCGCGCCGGCCTCGATCAGGTACTGGATGCTCACCTTGTCGCTCTTCATGCCACCCACCAGCAGGCTGTCGTTCTGCTTGACCGCCCGCGAACGGTGCTGGCCGATGCGCACGTTCTCGTCATTGCCGATGTTCTTGGTACGGTTGTGGCCGACGCTGTGGCTCTCGTCGACTTCGACGACGATGTCCTGGTTGCGCTCGGCGTGGATGTACAGCTGCTCCGCGCCTTTCTTGTCCTCCATGCGGATTTCGTTGAAGTTGGCCGGCGTGCCGCCCTTGCTGGAGCGGCTCTTGATGCCGCTCTGGGTGGCATTGGCGGGGAGGTCGTAGGGCACCGCCTGGTCGGCGTTGTAGACGCGCCCGGTGATGATCGGCTGGTCCGGGTCGCCTTCGAGGAAGCTGACGATCACCTCCTGGCCAATCCGCGGGATCTGCACGCTGCCCCAGTTCTTGCCGGCCCAGGCCTGGGACACGCGGATCCAGCACGAGCTGTTTTCGTTGGACTGGTCGTGGCGATCCCAGTGGAAGTGCACCTTCACCCGGCCGAACTGGTCGGTGAAGATTTCCTCGCCGCTGGGACCGACCACGCGGGCGGTCTGCGGGCCGCGGACGCTGGGCTTGCGGGTGATCTCCAGCGGGCGGAAGGTCTGCTGCGCATCGGTGCAGGTGAGGTTGCACAGGTACTGGTCGCCACCGCCGCTGCCGCTCTCCAGGGACTCCTGGGTGACGCGGTAGCTGGCGCCGACGATCAGGTATTCGCGGTTCTGGTCGGAGCGGGAGAAGCCGGTGAGGCTGAACAGGTCACCGCTGGCCAGGCCGCGCGCGTTGCCGCTGAACTCCACGCGCTCGTGCAGGCTCTGCAAGGCGTCGATGCGGTTGCGCGCGTACTGCTCGCCATGCTCGCTCTGCACGTAGGCGCCGGGGTAGTCGTACAGCGCGTAGTCGCCGGCGCTGTGCGGGCGGGGTTGCGCCGAGCGCACGTCCATGCGCGCGGCGGGGCGCTGGAAGTCGTAGTCGTTGAGTTCCAGGGAGCCGGGCTGCACCTGCTGCGCCAGGCGCCAGTCGTTGAGGTGGTCGCGCTCGCGGTGCTGGCCGTCCGGCGGGTAGTAGGGCACCTGCGCGTAGCCGGCCGGGGTGCGGTGGGCGCCGTAGGCGTCGGCCAGCACCAGCACGTGGCGGTCCTTCTCGTGGCGGAAGTAGTAATAGATGCCTTCCTTTTCCATCAGCCGGCTGACGAAGTCCAGGCTGGTCTCGCGGTACTGCACGCAGTACTCCCACTCGCGGTAGCTGCGGCTCAGGGCATCCTCGAAATCGGAAAACCCCAGGTCGCGGAAGACCTGCTTGATGATCTGCGGCACGCTCTGGTGCTGGAAGATGCGGCAGTCGGAGGTGCGGCTGAGCAGCCACAGCCAGGGCCGCAGCGTCACCTGGTAGGCCGCGAACTGGCCGATGTCGATGCTCTGCCCGCAGCGCGCCACCAGGCCATGGAAATGCCGCTGGCCGCCCTCGGGCAATTGCACCGATACGCACAGCGGCTTGCCCAGCAGCTGGTTGAAGTCCAGGTTGGCATCGCGGGAGACCAGTTGCAGGTCGTACTCGAAGAGCCGCCCCAGCTCGTCGTTGCCGGAGAAATCGCGCAGCAATAGCGCGTCCGGGCCCAGCGGGCTGGAGACCTGGGCGAAGCGGGAATGTTGCGTGAACGGGGTGAACTGCATGGAAATATCCGGTCCTCTGCCTTGCTGGAAATCGCCGGGGCGCGGGCCCCGGCTTCAACGCGGGCTCAGGCCGCGGCGTCGGCGAAGTGGTAGGCCAGCTCGCTGTTCTCCACGCCGATGCGCACCGAGGCCAGCGCCTTGCCTTCGAACAGGCGGGTGAGAAACTCGCGGCTCATGTCCGGCAGCAGACTGTTGGTGAGGATGGCGTCGATCATGCGGCCGCCGCTCTCGATCTGGTTGCAGCGCGAGACCACCAGGTCGATGACCGCGTCGTCGTAGTCGAAGGCGACCTTGTGCGTGCCTTCCACGCGCTTCTTGATGCGCTCCAGCTGCAGGCGGGTGATGGCCTTGAGCATGGCGTCGCTCAGCGGGTAGTAGGGGATGGTCACCAGGCGGCCGAGCAGCGCCGGCGGGAAGATTTCCAGCAGCGGTTGGCGCAGGTCCTGGGCGATGTCGTCCGGCGCGGGCAGGGCGGCCGGGTTGGCGCACTGGCGCGCGATCAGCTCGGTGCCGGCGTTGGTGGTGAGCAGGATGAGGGTGTTCTTGAAATCGATCAGACGGCCCTCGCCATCCTCCATCACGCCCTTGTCGAAGACCTGGAAGAAGATCTCGTGCACGTCCGGGTGGGCTTTTTCCACTTCGTCGAGCAGCACCACGCTGTACGGCCGACGGCGCACCGCCTCGGTCAGCACGCCGCCCTCGCCGTAGCCGACGTAGCCGGGCGGGGCGCCCTTGAGGGTGGAAACGGTGTGCGCTTCCTGGAATTCGCTCATGTTGATGGTGATGAGGTTCTGCTCGCCGCCGTACAGCGCCTCGGCCAGGGCGAGGGCGGTTTCGGTCTTGCCGACGCCGGAGGTGCCGGCGAGCATGAACACGCCGATCGGCTTGCTGGGGTTGTCCAGCCCGGCGCGGGAGGTCTGGATGCGCTTGGCGATCATCCGCAGGGCATGGTCCTGGCCGATGATCCGCGTGGCCAGGTGCTCGTCCAGGCGCAGGACGGTTTCCAGTTCGTTGCGCGCCATGCGCCCGACCGGGATGCCGGTCCAGTCGGCGACCACCGAGGCCACGGCCTGGTAGTCCACGGTCGGCAGGATCAGCGGCGCCTCGCCTTGCAGCGCAGCCAGGCGCTGCTGCAGATCGAGCAGCTGCGCACGCAGGGCGTGGTGGTCGTCGCCGGCGTTGTCGCTGTCCACCGTGCCGGCCTGTTCGCGCAGCCGGGCGCGGGTGGCGAGCAGCTCGTCGACCAGTGCCTTCTCTTCGCTCCAGCGCGCCTCCAGAGTGACCAGGCGCTCGCGCTCGGCGGCCAGCAGGGCCTCGCTGTTGGCGCGGCGGGCGCCCACCTCGATGCCGATGGCGTGCTCCCGGGCGATGATCGCCAGCTCGGTTTCCAGCGCCTGGATGCGCCGACGGCTGTCGTCCACTTCCGCCGGCACCGCGTGCAGGCTGATGGCGACGCGGGCGCAGGCGGTGTCCAGCAGGCTCACGGACTTGTCCGGCAGTTGCCGCGCCGGAATGTAGCGGTGCGACAACTTCACCGCGGCCTCCAGCGCCTCGTCGAGGATCTGCACCTGGTGGTGGCGCTCCATGGTCGAGGCGACGCCGCGCATCATCAGCAGCGCCTTGTCCTCCGACGGCTCGGGCACCTGCACCACCTGGAAGCGCCGGGTCAGTGCCGGGTCCTTCTCGATGTGCTTCTTGTACTCGGCCCAGGTGGTCGCCGCCACGGTGCGCAGCGCGCCGCGGGCCAGGGCCGGCTTGAGCAGGTTGGCCGCGTCGCCGGTGCCCGCCGCGCCGCCGGCGCCGACCAGGGTGTGGGCTTCGTCGATGAACAGGATGATGGGCTTGGGCGAGGCCTGGACATCCTCGATGACCTGGCGCAGGCGCTGTTCGAATTCGCCCTTCATGCTCGCGCCGGCCTGCAGCAGGCCGACGTCCAGCGCGCGCAGCTCGACGTCCTTGAGCGGCGGCGGCACGTCGCCGGCGACGATGCGCAGGGCGAAGCCTTCGACCACCGCGGTCTTGCCCACCCCGGCCTCGCCGGTGAGGATCGGGTTGTTCTGCCGGCGGCGCATGAGGATGTCCACCAGTTGGCGGATCTCTTCGTCGCGGCCGACGATGGGGTCGATCTCGCCGTTGCGCGCCTGCTCGGTGAGGTCGACGGTGAAGCGCTTGAGCGCCTCCAGCTTGCCCAGCGCGCTGGGGGCCAGGGCGCCGCTGGATTCGCCCGGTGCGACGCCGGCCTCGAAGCCGTCGCTGGCGCCCTGGCCGTTCTCCGGCGAGTCGCCCATGTACTCGTCGAAGCGCTCGGCGAGGGTGTCCACCTTGACCTTCTCGAACTCGCGCGACACCGCCAGCAGCGCGTGCCGCAGGCTCGGGGTCTTGAGCAGGCCGATGACCAGGAAGCCGCTGCGCACCTGGCTCTGGCCGAACATCAGGCTGCCATAGACCCAGCCACGCTCCACGGCTTCCTCGACATGGGCGGACAGGTCGGTGATGGAGGTCGAGCCGCGCGGCAGGCGGTCCAGCGCCTCGGTGACGTCACGCGCCAGGCGCGCCGGCTCCAGGCTGAACTGGCGCACCACGCGGTGCAGGTCCGAGTCGGGCAGCTGCAGCAGCTGATGCACCCAGTGCACCAGCTCCACGTAGGGATTGCCGCGCAGCTTGCAGAACACGGTGGCGGCTTCGATGGCCTTGTAGGCGGTGGGATTGAGCTTGCCGAACAGCGCGGCGCGACTGATTTCACCCATGGTGTTGCTCCTTGTCTAGTGTGCCGGCGCGCTCGGCGCGGCGTGGTGCCGGGACAGCACCAGGTCCTTCGGGTCGTGGGCGGGGCGGCCCAGCCAGGTCGTGTAGCCCAGGCGCAGCCCCTGGTTCAGGCGCAGCGCGGGGACTTCCTCGCGGCGCAGTTGCAGCGTCAATTGCCAGTCCAGCTCTTCGCCCAGGTATTCGCCGACCCAGGCCACCAGCTCGGCGAAGGCGCGGCCGTCGGGCAGCAGCGCCTGGTACTGCGCCAGGCTCAGCGGGCCCAGGCGGATGCCGAAGCAGTGCTGGCGGTCCCAGGCCTGGCCGCCCAGGCAGAAGTCCTCGCCCAGGCGGGTGCAGGCCACGCCCAGGCGCGTGCGTTCGGGCAGCTGCAGCCATTGCCCGGCGTACTCCTCGATGCGCACCGGCACACCGAAGTAGTCCTGCAGGATCGCCTTGAGGCCATCCGGGTAGCGTGTCTGCGCGGACAGATGGCCGGTGAAATGCAGCACCGCGTCGCCATCGATCAGCCCCTTGCCGCGCAGGCTGGGCTGGCCGCGGCCACTGAAGGCGGCCAGGCGCTCGGACCAGTAGTCGTCGTCCGGGCGGTCGTGGCTCACGGTCGGCCGGGCCTCGGCCCAGGCGCGGTAGAACAGGCTCAGCAGGCGATGGTGGAAGACGTCGAAGAACTGCTTGCTGGTGCTGTCGCCATGGTTGCGCTGGCGGTCGCGCACGTATTCGGTGATGTGCAGCGGCAGCGGCCCGTTGGGCCCGCCCAGGCCGAAGAAGAACTGCTCCAGGCGCCCCGGCGTGTTGCCTTCGGGCGGGCGCACGGCGGCCAGGGTGGAGGGGGCAAAACTGCCTTCGGGCTGCTGGCCCAGGCGCAGCGGGTCGTCCGCCAGGCGCCGTGAATGGCCCAGGCGGGGCAGGTCGGGGTGCTCGCACTGGATACGCCGCAGCGCCTGGAAGAAGTCGAATTCCCAGGGCTCGGCCTGCATCGCCTGCAGGGCGCTCAGAGGTTCGGTCGACGTCCGGGTCGGGCTTTCCATCGCATGATCTCGCCACGTTCGGTGCTGCGAAGCACGGTTTCGGTGAAGCTGTTCAGGGACACGTAGCGCGCCAGGAAGCGCTCGAACACCGCCCCCAGGAGAAACACGCCGGTGCCGCGGAAGGCGTTTTCGTCGAACTCCAGGGTGATCTCCAAACCGCGGCCGAAAACGATCGGGCCGGGCATCGGCAGGCGCCGGGTGATGGGCCGGCTGCTGACCTCGCGCAGGCCTTCGATCTGCAACGGCAGCGCCGGGTCCTGGCTGTCGGCATACAGGCGCAGCAGTTCGCGCAGGGCGGCGGCGCCCTGGCCGTTCTCCGCCAGCGACAGGTAGTTCAGCGACAACTGGCTGATCAGCCGCCAGGCCTCGCGGTCATGGGCACGGCTGGGGCGTGGCCGGCTGGGGCCGGTGAGGCAGCGCACCGCCTGCACCGGGGCGCTGTCGGCCAGGGTGAAGTCGCTGCTGCCGCTGCCGGGGTTCATGAACAGCGGCAGGTCGCGGTTGGTGCACAGCGCGCCCAGGCCCAGTTGGCGCAGGTCGTGGCGATAGGGCGCCTGGTGGCTGTCCACCAGGCTGATGAAGGTTTCGCTGCCCACGTAGCTGGAACGGGCGCCGCTGCGTCGCTGCTCGCTGGAGAGCACGCGCTGCTCGCGGCGCAGGATGTAATAGGCCTTCTCCTGGCCATAGCGCGACGGATCGCGCACGGCGTAGAAGGGCAGGAAGGTCTGGTCCGCGCCGGTGCCGTGGCCGCTGACCGAGGTCAGCGAGTGGATCTCGAAATCCATCGGCCGGGTGCGGTCGGCGATGGCGTGGTGCTCGTGGACCCGCTCGCTCAGGTGGATGCGGTCCAGGCGCCGGGGGAACAGGTTGATCGCCGGCGTGCAGAAGGGCACGAACTGCTGCGCGCCAACCTGGCCCTGCAACTGTTTGTCGAGGCGGTCGAAGAGCACGATCAACTGCAGCTCCTCGCCGTCGCAGCGGCGCACCGCGCGCTGCAGCCCCGTGACGTCGACGAAGAGATAGCGCTGCGGCAGCGCGAAATACTCCTGCAGCAGTCGGTAGCCCTGGAAGGCCTGGGGCACCACCGGCAGGGCCGCGTCTTCGTCGTCGAAACCGCACGGGCGCAGGGCGTCGGCGGGCAGGCGCTCCACCCAGTCGCGGCCGCTCTGGCAGGCGTAGACCGCGCAGGCGTTGCCGAGCAGCTGCTCGTACAGGCGCACCGGCACCTCGTCGACGCCGTTGAGGTAGAGCGGCAGGTTTTCCAGCGCCAGGCTGTTGAACGGGACCTCCACGCCGCTGCGCAGGGTCAGGCGCAGGGCGGCCTTGGCGCGCGGTTCGGCAGCGGCCAGGCGGCCGAGTTCGGCGGCGGGGTTGGCGATGTATTCGGCCTGGGCCACGCGCAGCGGCCACAGGGTCACCTCATGGGCGGTGCGGAATTCGCACGGCGTCTGGCCTTCCTTGCCCAGCGGCGCGCGCAGCACGCTCTGTCGGGGCAGGCGGAAACCGTCGTTGAGGGAGCCGTCATCGGGGTTGGTCTGCATCTGCACCACGCACATCGACGGGGTCGGGGCGAGGTAGTGCGGGTAGGCGACTTCCAGCAGGTTGTGGGTGAAGGTCGGGTATTCGGCGTCGAGCTTGAGCTGTACCCGCGCGGTGAGCCAGGCGAAGCCTTCGAGCAGGCGTTCGACATAGGGATCGGCGCACTCCATGCCGGCCAGGTTGAGGCGGCTGGCGATCTTCGGGTAGTCGCGGGCGAATTCCGCCGCGCTCTCGCGGATGTGCTGCAACTCCTGGTTGTACAGCTCCAGCAGGCGCGGATTCATGGGCGCCTCCGTTGTTGCGCGGGCACCACGGAGACATGGCCCGATTCCAGGTCCAGTTCGGTGCGCAGCAGCAGGGGCAGGGGCACCGGTTGCGCCCACAGGTCGCCCTCGATTTCGAAGCTTAGGGCGTTGTGGTTCATCTCGCCGGTGGCGCTGTGTGCGCGCACGCGCAGGGTATGGCGAAGGATGCGCGGCTCGAAGGTGGCGATGGCCTGGTGGATGAGGCCTTCCAGGGCCAGCACGTCGATGCTCGAGGCACTGTTGCCGGCCAGCGGCGGCAGGCCGTAGTTCAGGACCGAGGTGCCGGCGGGCGTCTGGCGGCTGCGCTCGGGGTCGAGCAGCGCCGTGGAGTTGAGCAGCCAGGCAAGGTCGCGCAGCACCGCCGCGCGCAGCTCGTTGTGCGAGAACGCGCGCCGGCCCGGCGCGTCGTGTAGGGTGCCGGGGGCGTCATCGATGAGGCGGTCGAGCAGCGATGGCTGCAGGCGCTCGCGGGAAGTCAGGTCGGCTACCAACGGAGGAATCCTGTACGCAGTGGCGGGGAAGGGCGCTGGCGCGCCCGGTGCCCGCAGGCAAGCCCCCGGCGCTCAGGCGACGGGGGCATGCAGGCTTACTTCTTGACGTTCTGGCGGATGTTCCAGCCGTACTTGATCGGGCCGCCGTCCTTGCCGCCGTCGGCTTTCTGCGGCTGGTAGTCGACCGAGACCTGGCCGAAGTTCAGCGAGACGGTCTCGGTGATGCGGTCGTCGCCGCCCGAGCCGCCGGTGTGCAGCGAGGTGACCAGCACTTCCTGCAGGGTGATGATCAGGTACTCGACCTGATTCTCGCCGCCGGCCTTGCGCACGGTCAGCACGGCCTTGTCGATGTGCTTGCCGCTGGAGCAGTGCATCATCAGGTTCGGGGTCGCCTTGTCGACGTACTTGGTCAGGGTCAGGTCCTGGATGGAAACCTTGCCCGCGCCACCGCCACCGCCGACGTGCATGTTGCCGGACTGGGTCATGCCCCAGCTCCAGTTCAGTACGTCGATTTCGTCCTTGTGAGTCTTGTCCATCGACTCGCCTTTGATGTCGCCGATCTTGATGAAAATATCGACAGCCATGTTTTCTCCTGTGGTGCAGTGACCGAATGGAAGGTGTCAGGGACGGCGCCGGTCCGACGGCGCCGCTTTGCAGAACCCGCGTCGCGCCCGATCAGGCGCCCTTGGCCGACGGCAGTTTGGAAACCAGCCGCAGCGACACTGTCAGCCCTTCGAGCTGATAGTGCGGACGCAGGAAGAACTTGGAGTTGTAGTAGCCGGGGTTGCCCTCGACTTCCTCGACCACCACTTCGGCGGCGGCCAGCGGGTGCTGGGCCTTGGTGGTCTCGGTGGAGTGCGCCGGGTCGCCATCGACGTAGTTGAGGATCCAGTCCTGCAACCAGCGCTGCATCTCGTCCTTCTCCTTGAAGGAGCCGATCTTGTCGCGAACGATGCACTTCAAGTAGTGCGCGAAGCGGCAGGTGGCGAACAGGTACGGCAGGCGCGCGGCCAGGTTGGCGTTGGCGGTGGCGTCCGGGTCGTCGTACTCGGCCGGCTTCTGCAGGGACTGCGCGCCGATGAAGGCGGCGAAGTCGGTGTTCTTCTTGTGCAGCAGCGGCATGAAGCCGTTCTTCGCCAGCTCCGCCTCGCGGCGGTCGGAAATGGCGATTTCGGTCGGGCACTTCATGTCCACGCCGCCGTCGTCGGTGGGGAAGGTGTGCGCCGGCAGGTTCGGCACTTCGCCGCCCGACTCCACGCCGCGGATGCGCGAGCACCAGCCGTAGTGCTTGAACGAGCGGTTGATGTTCACCGCCATGGCATAGGCGGCGTTGGCCCAGGTGTACTTGCTGCTGTCGGCGCCGTCGGTGTTTTCCTCGAAGGCGAAGGCTTCCACCGGGTCGGTCTTCGCGCCGTAGGGCAGGCGCGCCAGGAAGCGCGGCATGGTCAGGCCGATGTAGCGCGAATCCTCGGACTCACGCAGCGAGCGCCAACCGGCGTACTCGGGGGTGGTGAAGATCTTGGTCAGGTCGCGCGGGTTCGACAGCTCCTGCCAGGAGCCCATGCCCAGCACGGTGGGCGAGGCGGCGGAGATGAACGGCGCATGCATCGCCGCGCAGACCTTGGACAGCTCGCCGAGCAGCTCGACGTCCGGCGGCGACTGGTCGAAGTAGTAGTCGCCCACCAGGCAGCCGTAGGGCTCGCCGCCGAACTGGCCGTACTCTTCCTCGTAGAGCTTCTTGAACACCGGGCTCTGGTCCCACGCGGTGCCCTTGAACTTCTTCAGGGTCTTGTGCAACTCGGGCTTGGCGATGTTGAGCACGCGGATCTTCAGCTGCTCGTCGCTCTCGGTGTTGTTCACCAGGTAATGCAGGCCGCGCCAGGCGCTTTCCACCTGCTGGAAGTCGGCGTGGTGGATGATCTGGTTGACCTGGGCGGTGAGCTTGGCATCGATGGCGGCGATGATCGACTCGATGGACTTGATCGCATCGTTGGAGATCAGGTCGGTCTGCGCCAGGGCCTGTTCGGCCAGGGTGCGCACGGCGGTTTCCACCGCTTCGCGGGCACGCTCGGTCTTGGGTTTGAATTCCTGCATCAGCAGGCTGGCGAATTCGCTGGTCTGCTCGCCGGCCGCCTGGATGGCCTGCTCTTCTCGCAACATCTCGCTCATGGTGATCCTCCTCTGATCAGGCCTGGGGCTCGTTGTCCTGCGGTTTCGGCGCGCTGGCCAGGGCCTGCAGCAGGGCAGGGTCCTGGATCGCCTTCATGATGATTTCCTCGGCGCCGGTCTTGCCGTCCATGTAGGTCAGCAGGTTGGCCAGCTGGGTGCGGGCCTCGAGCAGCTGCTTGAGCGAATCGACCTGGCGCGCCACGGCCGCCGGGCTGAAGTCGTCCATGCTCTGGAAGGTGATGTCGACGCTGAGGTTGCCTTCACCGGTCAGCTCGTTGGGCACGTTGAACGCCACGCGCGGCTTCATGGCCTTGAGACGCGAGTCGAAGTTGTCGACGTCGATCTCCAGGAACTTGCGCTCGGCCACCGGCGCCAGGGGCTCGGCGGGCTTGCCGGTGAGGTCGGCCATCACGCCCATGACGAAGGGCAGCTGGACCTTCTTCTCGGCGCCGTAGAGCTCGACGTCGTACTCGATCTGCACCCGCGGGGCGCGATTGCGTGCGATGAACTTCTGGGAACTGCTGTTGCTGGACATGGCTTCTCTCCTGGTCGCCTGACGCGACGCTGCGTGTCGGCCCGCGGGCCGTCATCGATTACGCGTGATCCCGTTTCCCGGCCGGTCAGGCCTGGTCCGCGTCGGGGCCGCGCAGGTTTTCGAACTGACTGATGCCGTCGGGAATCAGGTTGCGCACGATGCTGGCGAAATCCGCATCGACCAGCGTCCGCGCCCGATTGAGCAGCACGGGCAGGGGGCTGGAAGGCTCGTGACGGGCGTAGTACTCCAGCAGCCGGTCGAGGCTGCGGCGCACATCGTCGCGGTTGCGGATTACGTCGCTGGCGGGGGGCGCGCTGGTGCTCGCAGCGGCGCCCACGGCATCGGTACGGGGTGGCTCCTGCGCCGTGGCGTCGGTGCCGTCAGTCGGGGCCTGCGCGGGGTCGCCGAGCACCTGCAGGGCGAGCTTGAGCGGCTGGCGCAAGGGCTGCAGGTCGACGCCGCGGTCGGAGCCGACCTGCTCGGCGACCTGGCGCTCGATGGCCTGGGCGGCCTCCAGCGCGGCCAGGATCGCCGTGCGGGTAGCGTCGAGTCGTTCAGGGTCGCTGTCGCGCAGGGCGCCGTTGAGTTCGTCGGCGCCGAGGGTTTCGTCGCTCGCCGGCAGCAGGCCGGCGGCATTGAGGGCGGCGCGCACGGTCACCGTGCCGAACACGCGCGAGCGCAGCAGCACGGCGTTGCGCAGCAGGGCGAGGTTGGTGTCGCAGGTCAGGCCGGCGAGGGTGTTGACCCGCACGGTGGGGTCGTTGTCGTCGTCGGCGTCCAGGCGCGGGTAGAGTTCGGCCCAGTAGCGCGAGAGCAGTTCGCTGATCAGCGTCAGGCCGCTGGCGAGGCCGTCGAGACCTTCCAGCGCGAGGCTGCTCTGCACGAGGAAATGGGTGATGCGCAGGTCCTTGCTGCGTTGCAGCAGGCTGCTGCTGGCCTGCTCGATGGCGCGCCAATCCGGCGGCTCGGCGGCCTGGACCACGTCGCCCATGCTGCGCTCGGGGCGCCCCTGGGCATCGCGTTCGAGTTGCAGGAATTCGCTGTCGTATTCCAGATCAACGCCACAGGGCGCGCTCTCTGAAATCGAGGCGAGCAAAAGCGATCCATCCACAGTAATCGATCTCCCTATCGGTGTGGATTTGGCTGACAAAGTCCCCAGAAGTTTCCATGTTATTTCTGTGGGAAGTTGCCCTCAGTTAATATCACTGAGCCATCACATATTTGCGATGAAGTCGCCATTTTTGGTTTAGTAGTTGCTGTTGTCAAGGTAAGCTATTTACGTGTTACTGCAGTTGTGACCCGCACCAAAGAGTCGAGAAGTTCTTCGGCGATTCGTGTTTGCCGGTCGCGGAAAGCAAGGATAAGATCGCGCGGTTTCCGCCGTCAGCCCTTCAGAATCAAGGGTTCACGCTTGTAGGAAAAAGTGTGGAACCCGCATGAGGGTTGGGTTGTCCCTGGATGGGACGACGGGAAGCGGAGCAGGCAGGGAGGCTACATGGCGCTGCGTTTGACCATCACCAGTTATCACAAGATCACCCCCGGTCAATGTCCTGAAATGACGTTGGATACCGGTGTGATGGCAATTGGCCGTAATCCCGACAATGACTGGGTATTACCGGACCCTGCGCGCCTGGTTTCTTCGCGACATTGCCTCATTCAATATAAAGATGGCCGCTACTTCCTTACTGATAACAGCACGAACGGTGTCGAACTGGTCAATGCCGGAGTTCGCATGCGCCGTGGCAGCAGTGAACTTCTGGAAGATGGCGAAGTTATCCGTATCGGTGACTACGAGATCCAGGCGCGCATCGAAACCGGCCTGACGTCCGGCGCTTCGCCCTTCGCCGCGGCGGACTCGGCGAACAGCTTCGAAGCCCTGATGGCCGCCCATCAGTCGGCCCCCGCGGCGATCCCCGACACCCCCTTCAGCCCCTCGGCTTCGGCGCATCTGCAGGGCGTTTCCCCGCAGGAAACCCTGCCCGACCTGTTCGATTTTCTGGCGCCGTCAACGCCGGCTCCGGCGCCGATTGCCGACCACGTGCCAGCCGAGCGCCATGACTTCCGCCCGCCCGCCGCGACCCTGCCGCCGCCACCGGCCTCGCCCACGCCGGCACCCGTCGTGCCGTCGGCGCCGGCAGCGGGCGCCGGCCTGATTCCCGAGGACTGGGACCTGCTCGGCGACACGGCGGCGGCGGCCAATCCCTTCGCCACGGTCGAGCCGGCATCGCCGCTGAGCCTATCCACCCCCGAACCCTTGCCGCCGGTCGTTGCGCCGCCCGTGGAGCAACCGGCCGCGCCGGCCCGGGCCGCCGAGCACGAGCCCCGCGCCACGGCCGCCGCGCCGGCGGCAAACGACGACGAACTGCTGCAGGCCTTCCTGCGCGGCGCCGGTCTGGAGCGCCTGCGCCTGGACAACCGCCAGGCCGCCGCGCAGATGGAGGCCATCGGTCGCAGCTACCGGCTGATGGTGGAAGGGCTGATCGACGTCCTGCGCGCGCGCAGCAGCCTGAAGGGCGAGTTCCGCATGCAGCAGACCCTGGTGCGCCCGGTGGAGAACAACCCGCTGAAATTCGCCCCCAATGCCGACGAAGCGCTGCTCCTGCTGCTGCGCGGCGGCAGCCCGGCGTTCATGCCGGCCGACCAGGCGGTGCGCGATGGCTTCGACGACCTGCGCGCGCACCAGCTGGCGGTGATGGCCGGGGTCGAGGCGGCGATCAAGCACCTGCTGGCACGCTTCGAACCCCATGCGCTGGAGGCGCGCATGGGCAAGGGCGGCGGCCTCTCCAGCCTGTTGCCGGGCGCCCGCCAGGCGCAGAGCTGGCAGCAGTTCGTCGAGCTGTACGGCACGCTGTCGCGCGAAGCCGAAGACGATTTCCAGGATCTGTTCGGCCGCGAATTCGGCCGTGCCTACGAGCAACACATCGCCCGCCTGCGCCACCCCTAGGCCGGTCGATCAGGGAAGAAACAAGCGTTACCGAGGAACAAGGATGATTCGACAGGTTTTACTGGCAGCGGGCTTGGCCCTGCTGTGCAGTGGCTGCTCCAGCGATACGCCCAGCGTGCCGCCGGCGCCGGAGGAGGGCACCCGCCTGACCCTGCTGGTGCAGGCCGACAGCCGCCTCAACCCCACGCCCGATGGCCACAGCGCCCCGGTGCGCGTGCGCCTGCTGGAGCTGCGCAGCGCCGCGCTGTTCGAGCGCGCCGATTACTTCAGCCTCGCCGAACAGGCGGCCGGTGTCCTGGGCGCTGACCTCGTCGCCCAGGACGACTGGCTGCTGCAGCCGGGCGAGCAGCGCGAGCTGACCCGCCGCCTGGAACCCGCCACCCGCCAGGTGGCGCTGATGGTCGGCTACCGCGACCTCGACCGCGCGCAATGGCGCAGCGTGCTGCAGCCCGTGGCCGGGCAGGCGAGCCGCTACCGCATCGAACTGGGCGCCAACGCCGTGCGCGTGGTGGCACTCGAACAACCCTCCCGTCCCGACTCTCGCTAAACGGAGCCCCTATGTCCTGGAACAACCGCGTGATCTGGTCGGAAGGCATGTTCATCGGCACCCAGCATTTCCAGCAGCACGACCGCTACCTGGAAAGCCTCATCGACGCCCGCAGCCGGCCGCTGTCCGCCGCCGGCTGGGGTTTTTCGGAGCTCCAGCTCGACGCCGGGCTGCTGGCCCAGGGCAAGCTGGCCATCGTCACGGCCCGCGGCCTGCTGCCCGACGGCACGCCGTTCAACATCCCCCAGGAGGATGTCGCTCCCGAACCGCTGGACATCGAGGACGGCCTGCGTGACGGGGTGATCTACCTCGCCCTGCCGCTGCGCCGCTCCGGTGTGCGCGACACGGTGGAGGCGGGCGAGCCCGCCGGCGGTGCGCGCTACCGCAGCCAGGTGCGCGAGGTACGGGACGACAACGCTGCCTTCGAGAGCCGCATTCCGGTCGCGGTGGGCGAGCGCGCGCTGCGACTGCTCACCGCCGCGGACGGCCTGCACGACTACGCCGCACTGGGCGTGGCGCGGGTGCGCGAGAAACGCGCCGACCGCGCGCTGCTGCTGGACGAGCAGTACATCCCGCCGCTGCTCGACGTCAGCGTCAGCAAGCCCCTGGCGGCGTTTCGCAGCGAACTGCTGGGCCTGCTGCACCAGCGCGGCGAAGCCCTGGCCGGCCGGGTGGTGGCGTCCAGCGCCGGCGGCGCCTCGGAAATCGCCGACTTCATGCTGCTGCAACTGGTCAACCGCGCCGAGCCGCTGGTGGCGCACCTGGCGCGGATCACTCCGTTGCACCCGGAGCGCCTGTACAGCGAGCTGCTCGCCCTGGCCGGCGAGTTCGCCACCTTCTCCCGCGCCGAGCGGCGCCCGGCGGCGTTCCCGGTGTACCAGCACGATGACCTGGTGATGAGCTTCACCCCGGTGATGCAGGCGCTGCGCGAGGCGCTGTCGATGCTCATCGACAGCAAGGCGGTGCCGATCCCCATCGTCGAGAAGGCCTACGGCATCCACGTCGGCATGCTCGCCGACCGCAGTCTGCTGGACACCGCCAGCTTCGTCCTCGTGGTGCGCGCCGACATGCCCGCCGAAACCCTGCGCGGGCGCTTCGGCCAGCAGAGCAAGATCGGCTCGGTGGAGCACATCCGCGACCTGGTCAACCTGCAGCTGCCGGGCATCGGCCTGCTGCCGTTGCCGGTGGCGCCACGGCAGATTCCGTTCCACGCCGGCTCCACCTACTACGAGCTGGACCGTGGCAGCGAGCACTGGAAGCAACTGGCGCAGTCCGGTGGCTTCGCCTTCCACGTCGCCGGAGAGTTCCCCGGCCTGAACCTGGCCTTCTGGGCGATCCGGGGATAAGCGATGAGCGTCAACAACGACGAGTGGCCGAGCAGCAACGCCAGCCCCAATCCGCTGGGCAACGACCGCACCCAGTTCATGCCGCGCCCCGGTGGCCGCGCCCCGCAAGCCGCCGCGCCGTCGCCTACCGCACCGCTGCCGGTGGCCGCCGCGCCCTTGCCGGCCGGCCAGGCGCTGGGCATGAACCCGCTGGAACAGGCCGCCGGCTCGCTGCTCAGCCTGCTGACGCGCCTGCGCAGCACCCTGGCGCATCCGGCGCCGGCCAGCCTGCGCGCGCAACTGCTGGGCTACCTGCGCCAGTTCGAGCAGCGCGCCGAGGCCGCCGGCGTCGCCCGCAACGACGTGCTGCTCGCGCGCTACGCGCTGTGCACCGCGCTGGACGAGGCGGTGCTCAGCACGCCGTGGGGCAGCGCGAGCGAGTGGGGCAAGCAGAGCCTGCTGATCACCGTGCACAACGAGGCCTGGGGCGGCGAAAAGGTATTCCAGCTGCTGGAGCATTGCCTGCAGAGCCCGCGCGAACGCATCGATCTGCTGGAACTGTTGTACCTGTGCATGAGCCTGGGCTTCGAAGGCCGCTACCGGGTGATGCACGACGGCCGCAGCCAGCTCGAAGCGCTGCGCGAGCGCACCGCCGCGACCCTGCGCAGTGTGCGCGGCGAGCGGGAGCGCGAGTTGTCGCCGCACTGGCGGGGTGTGCAGGTCATGCCTGATCGCCTGTCGCGCCTGGTACCGCCGTGGGTGGGCCTGGCCGTGGCGCTGGCGTTGCTCTTGCTGCTGCTGTTCGGCCTGCGCCTGAAGCTGGCCGCCGACGCCGAGCCGGTGTTCCGGCAGATCCACGCGCTGGGCGAGATGCCCGTGCAGAGCATCGAGCCGGCGGTGGTCAAGCCGCGCGTGGTGGAACGTCCGCGCCTGGCGACCTTCCTCGCCGAGGACATCCGCGCCAACCGCGTGGCGGTGCAGGACGGCGTCGATCGCTCGGTGGTGACCATCCGCGGCGACGAGCTGTTCGCCTCCGGCAGCGCCAGCATCAAGGACGATTTCCAACCGCTGATGGGGCGCATCGCCGACGCCATCGGCAAGATCAACGGCCAGGTGCGCATCACCGGCCACAGTGACAACCGTCCCATCGCCACCCTGCGCTTCCCGTCGAACTGGGCGCTGTCGCGGGCGCGCGCCGAAGAGGTGCTGCAGATCCTCGCGGCGCGCACCGGGCAGGCACAACGCTTCAGCGCCGAGGGGCTGAGCGATACCGAGCCGGTGGCCTCCAACGCCACCGCCGAGGGACGGGCGAAGAACCGTCGGGTTGAAGTCACGGTACTGGCGGAGGGTGTGGAGTGAAGTCGTTGTTCGGATTCGTCACCCGCTGGGTGATTCCCGTGCTCGGGCTGGTCGCCCTGAGCCTGATCATCTGGTTCATCGGCCCGCTGCTGACGGCGCTGGTGCCGGCCTGGCGCCGCTGGGCGCTGATCGTCCTGCTGTTCGGCCTGTGGCTGGGCTGGCGTCTGTGGCGCCTGCTGCAGGCACGCCGGCAGGAGCGGCGCATGCTTGCCAGCCTGGCGGCCGAGACGGCACCGGATGCGGCCAGCGTGGCCACCGCCGAGGAGCTGGCGACCCTTCGCCAGCGCATGGACGAGGCCCTGGCGCTGCTGAAAAAGGCGCGCCTGGGCGGCGCGGAGCGGCGCAACCTGTACCAGTTGCCCTGGTACGTGATCATCGGCCCGCCGGGCTCGGGCAAGACCACCGCGCTGGTCAACTCCGGCCTGACCTTCCCCCTCGCGGCGCAGTTGGGCGCCGGCGCCATCCGCGGCGTGGGCGGCACCCGCCAGTGCGACTGGTGGTTCACCGACGAGGCCGTGCTGCTCGACACCGCCGGCCGCTACACCACCCAGGACAGCCATGCCCAGGTCGACAAGGCGGCCTGGCTGGGCTTCCTCGACCTGCTCAAGAGCGAGCGCGCACGCCGGCCCATCGATGGCGCGTTCATCGCCATCAGCCTGGCCGACCTGCTGCAGGCCAGCGAGCAGGAGCGGGCGGCGCACGTGGTGGCGATCCGCGCGCGGGTGCAGGAGCTGTACACCCAGCTGGGCGTGCGCTTCCCGGTCTACGTGATGCTGACCAAGTGCGACCTGGTGCCGGGCTTCATGGAGTTCTTCGACGACCTGGACCGCGAGGCGCGCGCCCAGGTGTGGGGCTTCACCTTCGCCCTGGACGACGGCCAGCAGGCCGGCGGGCCGTTGCAGGCCTTCGGCAGCGAATTCGCCGCGCTGGAGCAGCGCCTCAACCAGCGTCTGGTCGAGCGCCTGCAGCACGAACGCGACCCCGCGCGGCGCGACCTGATCTACGGCTTCCCCCAGCAGTTCGCCGCGCTCAAGGCGATGCTCGAAGAATTCCTCGGCGGGGTGTTCAAGCCCAACGCCTATGAGGAGCGCGCGCTGCTGCGCGGCGTCTACTTCACCAGCGGCACCCAGGAAGGCAGCCCCATCGACCGCCTGATCGGCGCCATGGCCCAGAGCATGAACCTGGACCGGCAACACCTGGCGCGGCAGAACGGCACGGGCCGCAGCTACTTCCTCCATCGCCTGTTCACCGATGTCGCCTTCGCCGAACGCGGCCTGGTCGGCGTCGACCCGAAGGTCGAGCGGCGGCGCAAGTGGGTGGCCATCGGGGCGTTGGCCGCCAGCGTGGCACTGGTGCTGGTGGTGGGCACGCTGTGGCTGCTGAGCTACCGCGCCAACCAGGCCTACATCGCCCAGGTCGGGACGAAGACCGCGCCGCTGGAACAGAGCGTGCGCAGCCTGAGCCCGGCCCAGCGCGACGTGCTGGCGGTGCTGCCGCTGCTCGACGCGGTGCGCCACCTGGCCGGCGACCCGCCGGGCATGGCCGAGGGCCTGGGCCTGTACCAGGGCGACATGCTCGACGAGGAAGCCAGCAACGTCTACCGCCGCCTGCTGGTGGCGACTTTCGCCCCACGCCTGGTCAGCCGCGTCGAGGAGCAACTGCGCAGCGGCGGCGGTTCGGACTACCTCTACGAAGGGCTCAAGGCCTACCTGATGCTGGGCGATGGCGCGCACTACGACCCGGACTTCCTCAAGGCCTGGATCAGCCTGGACTGGGACCAGAGCCTGCCGCGCGACCTGCCGGCAGCGCAGCGCCAGGCGCTCAACACGCACCTGCAGGCCCTGTTCGAGCGGCGCCCGCCGGATGCGCGCCTGGACCAGCGCCTGATCGACGAACTGCGCCAGCAACTGCAACGCCTGCCGGTGGCGCAGCGCGTGTACGACCGGGTAAAACGGCAGAAGCTGCCCGAAGGCGTTGAGGACTTCCGCCTCAGCGAGGCCGCCGGCCGTGACGCCGCCCTGGTGTTCGTGCGCAAGAGCGGCAAGCCGCTGGCCGATCCGCTGAGCGGCTTCTTCACGCTGCGCGGCTACCGCGAGGCCTTCCTCCTGGCCAGCGTCAACCAGGCCGGCGTGCTGGCCGAGGAACAGTGGGTGCTGGGTCATTCGCTGAACGATGCCGAGGACGCCCTGACCCTGGCCGCCGAAGTGCGCCAGCTGTATTTCCAGGACTATGTGCGGCAATGGGATGCGCTGCTGGCGGACATCGACTTCGTGCCCATCACCAGCGTGGCGCAGGCTGCCGACGTGCTGCGGGTGATCTCCGGGCCGACCTCGCCCTTGAAGAAGCTGCTGCTGGCGGTGGCCCATGAAACCGACCTGCAGCAGGCCGACCCGGCCGTCGCCGCGCAGGTGAAGAAGGCCGACGCCGGCGTCGACCAGCTCAAGCAGAAGCTCGGCTCGCTGCTCGGCCAGGCGCCGGAAGGCACCGGCCCGGTGGCGCAGCCCGCGGGGCAGGACCCGGTCAGCGCGCACTTCGCCGACCTCACGGCCCTGGTCAGCCAGGAGGGCGGCTCGTCCATGGCGATCGATGCGCTGCTGGCGGACATGAACGCGCTCTACGTGCAGGTCAGCGCCATGGTCGGCGCCAGTGGCGACGCGCTGCTGGGCGAGGCGAAGAACCAGGCCAGCGCCGCCGCCGCGCGTGTCAGCCTGGCCGCCGAGCGTCAGCCGCCGGTGGTGCAGGGGCTGGTGAAGTCGGTGGTCAGCTCGACCACCAACACCATGATGGGCGGCGTGCGCAACCAGCTGAACGCGGCCTGGACCAGCGAGGTGGTGAATGTCTGGCGGCAGTCCCTGAGCGGGCGCTATCCGCTGGTGCCGGGCAGCTCCCGCGACGCCACCCTGGACGATTTCGGCCAGTTCTTCGGCGTCGGCGGGGTGATGGACAACTACTTCCGCCGCTACCTGCAACCCTACGTCGACACCTCCAGCCCCACCTGGCGCTGGCAGCCGGGCGCGGCGCAGAAGCTGGGCATCGCGCCGGGCGTGCTGCAGACGTTCCAGCGTGCGGCGCTGATCCGCGACGTGTACTTCCGTGGCGGCGGCCTGCAACCCAGCGTGCGCTTCGAACTCAAGCCGGTGACCATGGACGCCTCGGTCAGCCAGTTCCTGCTCGACCTGGACGGCCAGCAACTGAGCTACGACCACGGCCCCAGCCGCCCGGTGGCCATGCAGTGGCCCAACCCCAACAGCATCGGCGCGGTGCGCCTGTCGGTGTCGCCTCCAGCGACGGGCGGGCGTTCGGCACTGACCGTCGAAGGCCCGTGGGCCTGGTTCCGCCTGCTCGACCAGTCCGAGCTGGTGGGCGGCGGCTCACCGGATCGCTTCAACCTGCGCCTGCGCGTGGACAGCGCGAGCATCGCCTACGAGCTGCGCGCCAACAGCGCCTTCAACCCCTTCAAGAGCCGCGCGGTAGCCGGCTTCAGCCTGCCGGAGCGGCTATGACGGCAGTGGGTTTCTACGGCAAGATCGCCAGCCGCGGCGACTTCGTGGGGCGCGGGTTGCCCGCCAGCTTCCAGCAACCCTGGGACGCCTGGCTGGCCGCCGGCCTGCAGGCGTGCCAGCGGCAACTGGGCGAGGCCTGGTTGCAGGCCTATCTCGTCAGCCCGCTGTGGCGCTTCGTCCTGGCGCCGGGCGTCTGCGGCGCCGCGCCGGTGGCGGGTGTGCTGATGCCGAGCATCGACCGCGTCGGCCGTTACTTCCCCCTGACGGTCGCCGTGGTGCTGCCGGAGGGGCAGTCGCTGGCGGCGCTCCAGGCTGCCGATGGCTGGTTCGACGCCGTCGAGGCGGCGTTGCTGGCCACGCTGGAGGAGGGCGCCCGCTTCGAGGACTTCGAAGCGGCGGTGCAGGCACTGCCGAACATCCCCCAACAGGGCGCCGCCGCGTGCGAGTCGCTGCTCGCCGCGCAGCGCATGGCGGCGCTGGACGCTTCGGCTCGCCTGGCGGCCCTCGCCGAGCGCGCCTGCGACGGCGCCAGCCTGTGGTGGGGCAACGGCTCCGAGCAGGTCGCCCCGGGCCTGCTGCGCTGCCACGGGCTGCCGGCCGCCGAACATTTCGCGGCCTGCCTGCTGGGCCGGGAGGCGTCGTGCTGATGGCAACGCTTGGCTACTGTTCGGCGGCGCACAGCCATGTCGGCCTGGTCCGCCAGATCAACGAGGACGCCTACCTGGATCGCCCCGAGGACGGGCTCTGGGTGGTCGCCGACGGCATGGGCGGCCACGCGGCCGGCGACTACGTCAGCAGCCTGATCGTCGATTCGCTGCGGCGCATCGCGCCGGCCGGCTCGCTGCAGGACTACGAGGCCGCGTTGCGCCAGGGCCTGGCCCAGGTGAACGACGCGGTGCGTGAAGAAACCCGCCAGCGCGGCGTGAGCATGATGGGCAGCACCGTGGTCCTGCTGGCCGTGCGCGCCGACCGGGGCCTGTGCCTGTGGGCCGGCGACAGCCGCCTGTACCGCCTGCGCGACGGCGAGCTGAGCCCGGTTTCACGCGACCACAGCTACGTGCAGGAGCTGCAGGACAGCGGCCTGCTTAGCGAAGCCGAGGCGCGCGTGCACCCGCGGGCGAACATCGTCACCCGCGCCATCGGCGTGCAGGACCAGCTCGAACTGTCCGCGCAGCAGGTGCAGATCCTCCCCGGCGACACCTGGCTGCTGTGCAGCGACGGCCTCACCCGTACCGCCGAGGACCACGAGATCCGCGAGGTGCTTGGCCACGCCGACCCGTACCAGGTGGTGCGCAGCCTGGTGCACCTGGGCCTGACCCGCGGCGCCCCCGACAACATCACCGCCATCGTCATCAAGGCAAGCGAACCCCTGGCATGAACCTGCAAATCCCCGGATTCGACATCGACAGCGTGATCGGCGAAGGCGCCATGGCCACCGTCTACCTGGCCGTGCAGCGTTCGCTGGAGCGCAAGGTGGCGCTGAAGATCATGGCGCCCGCGCTGGCGGCCGACGCCTCCTTCTGCGAGCGCTTCCTGCGCGAAGGCAAAACCCTGGCGCGCCTGTCGCACCCGCACATCGTCACCGTGCACGACATCGGCAACGCCGGCGAGCAGTACTACATGGCCATGGAGTACCTGCCCAACGGCACCCTGCGCGAACGCATCGCCGCCGGTCTGAGCCCGGAGCAGGGCCTGGCCTACGTCCGGCAGATCGCCTCGGCGCTGGGCTACGCCCACGCCCAGGGCCTGATCCACCGCGACGTGAAGCCGGCGAACATCCTGTTCCGCGCGGACGGCACGGCCGTGCTCTCGGACTTCGGCATCGCCAAGTCGCTGGATGACCGCACCCAGTTCACCCAGGCCGGCTTCGCCGTCGGCACGCCCAACTATATGAGCCCCGAGCAGGCGCGCGGGATGGACATCGACGGACGCGCCGACCTGTATTCGCTGGGCGTGGTGCTCTACGAAATCCTCGTCGGCGAACTGCCGTACCTGGGCACCGATGCGCTGTCCACCGCACTGGCGCACCTGACCCAGCCGCTGCCGGAGCTGCCGCTGCACCACGGTCGCTACCAGCACCTGTTGCAGCGCCTGTTGGCCAAGGAGCCGGGCGAACGTTTCGCCCATGCCGGCGAGCTGCTCGCCGCCCTCGATGTGCTACCGGCGTCCGACCCGGACGCCACCGTCGTGCGCCCGTTGCCGGTGGCGCCACCGCCGGCCGGCGACCCGGCGCCGCTGGCCAAGCCGACGCCCACGGAGCTGGGCGGCCTGCAGGCGGTGTCCATCGACATTCCCCAGGCGGCACCGGCACAAGCGCCGCTGCCCCCGGTCACGCCACCGCCCGCTGCCGGTCGCGTGCCGCCATCGGCCGGGCACGCCCCATCGGGGCAACGAAAAGGCCCGGTACTGGCGCTGCTCGCCGTGGCCGTTGCGGCCGCACTGGGTGTCGGTGGCGCCGGCTACTGGTGGCTCGGCCGCACGGCCAAGGCGCCGGTGGCTATGGACCAGCAGAACGCCAGGGACGAGGCGCCGGGCCAGACGCTCGCCAGTGCCACGCCGCAGACGTCCGGCCTGCCGAGCCAGGCCCGGGCGGCCGACGAGTCGCTGGCCGGCGAGCACCCGCTGCTGATCCCCGGCAAGAAGACGCTGTACCAACGCGTGCTGGCCAAGCCCGGCGCGCAGCTGCACAGCGAGCCGGGGCAGGGCGCCGGCCAGCCGTTGCCGGCGTTTTCCGTGCTGTACGTGTATGCCCGGCGCAGCGTCGCCGGCCAGGACTGGCTGCAGGTCAGCGCCGCCAGCGATGGCCGCGCGCTGGGCTGGCTGCCGGCGAGCGAGGGCGCCGACTGGAAGCAGAGCCTGGTGCTCAAGTTCACCGAACGCTCCGGCCGCGCCCCGGTGATGTTCCTGCGCCAGGACAGCCTGCTGGAGCAACTGATCGCCGACCCCAACGCGGCCCGCAGCCTGCTGCGCAAGGCCCAGGCCGACGCCAGCGACAACACCCAGGTACTGGCGCTGGAGCCGGCCACCCGCGCGGTGGCGCAGGATCGTTTCTACCTGCTGCCGATCTTCGAGTCGCGCGAGAGCATGGATGAGAACGGGCAGATCGTGCAGATGCTCAAGGTCGCCTCCATCGACCCCGGCAGCCAGGCGGCCAGCACGCTGGAGGGCAAGCCGCTGAAGGCTGCCGCCGCCGACGCGTTCCGCACCGGCATCGTGCTGGTGGTGGATACCTCGGTATCGATGCAACCCTATATCGACCAGATCCGCGAGGTGGTGCGCAGCCTGCAGGGCAAGCTCGCCGAGCGCGGCGAACTCGACAGCGTGAGCTTCGGCCTGGTGGGCTTTCGCAACAACACCGACAAGACGCCGGGGCTGGAGTACCTGAGCAAGACCCTGATCCCGCTGGAGGAAGGCCGCGATCCCGCGCGCTTCCTGCAACTGGCCGGGCAGATCAAGGCCACCACGGTGTCCAGCCACTCGTTCAACGAAGACGCCTTCGCCGGCATCATGCAGGCGGTGGACGGCATGGACTGGAGCGGCTACGGCGGCCGCGTGGTGCTGGTGGTCAGCGACGCCGGTGCGCTGCGCAAGAGCGACCCCTACAGTTCGACGCGCATGAACGAGGCCGAGGTCCGCCAGGCTGCACTGAACAAGCAGATCCACCTGTATGCCCTGCACCTCCTGACTCCGGCCGGGGCGAACAACCATGCGGCCGCCGAGCAGCAGTACCGCACGCTGACCGCCGACGCCAACCCGCGCATCGGTGACCTCTACGTGCCGGTGCCGGGCGGCGATGTGCAGCGCTTCGGCCAGCGCCTGGACGAAATCGGCAGCGTGTTCGCCGACCTCGTCCACCAGGTGCGCGGCAACGCCCCCAGCGCAGCTCCGCAACTCAATGGCGCGCCGAGTCTTGCGCAGAAGTCGGCGGCCATCGGCTACGCCATGCACATGGACTTCCTCGGCCGCAAGACCCAGGCGCAGAGCCCGCAGCTGGTCAGCGCCTGGACCGCCGACCGCGACCTGAGCAACCCGGCGCTGCCGGCCTTCCAGGTGTGCGCGCTGCTGACCCGCCTGCAACTCAACGAGCTGCAGCAGTCGCTCAAGCTGATCGTCGATGCGGCGCGCAAGACGCAGACCTCGCCCAAGGATTTCTTTCAGGAGATCGCCAGCGCCAGTGCCTACATGAGCCGCGACCCGTCGGCGTTGCGCCAGGGCGGCAACCTGGCCAAGGGCGGCCTGCTGGGCGAATACCTCGACGGCCTGCCGTACCGCAGCAAGGTCCTGGGCATGACCCAGGACCTCTGGCTGTCGCTGTCGGTGGCCGAGCAGCAGGACTTCATCGACGAACTGGAGTCGAAGATCCGCCTCTACGAAACCTTCCACAACGACACGGCCAACTGGGTCCGCTTCGGCGCTGCCGAACCGGGCGATGCCTTGTACCGTGTGCCGCTGGCGACGCTGCCATGAGCCTGCTCAGCCTGCGTGACGTCAGCAGTATCCGGGGGCAGGGCGCGCAGCGTTTCCGCCTGGACGTGCCGTGCCTGGACCTCGCGCCCGGCCAGCGCCTGGCCCTGGTGGGAGCCAGCGGCAGCGGCAAGAGCACGCTGCTGGACCTGCTCTCCCTGGTGGCGCCGCCACAGCAGGCCGCGCGCTTCGACTGGCGGGCGGGGGCGGGCGTGTACGCCGTCGCCGACCTCTGGCGCACCGGCCAGCGCAGCACCCTGGCGGCGCTGCGCAGCCGTCACTGCGGCTACGTCCTGCAGACCGGCGGGCTGCTCGGCTATCTCAGCGTGCGCGGCAATATCGAGCTGCCGCGGCGCCTGCTGGGCCTGGCCGATGACGGCAGCGTCGAGCGCCTGGCGCGACGCCTGGACATCCACGAACACCTGGCGAAAAAACCCGCCCAGCTGTCCGTTGGCCAGCGCCAGCGCGTCGGTTGCGCCCGCGCCCTGGCCCATCGCCCGGCGCTGCTGCTGGCCGACGAGCCGACCGCCGCGCTGGACCCGCTCAATGCCCGCCAGGTGCTCGCGCTGTTCCTCGAACAGGTGCGCGAACAGCAGGCCTGCTGCGTGATCGCCACCCACGACGAGGCCGCAGCACGCGAGGCCGGCTTGCGCATCCTGCGCCTGGATTGCCGGCGCGAGAGCGACGGCGGTGTCTGCGCGACCCTGGAGGAGCACGCCTGATGCGCCTGTTCCTGGTCGCCAGCCTGGCCTGGCAGGACTACCGCAGCGACTGGCGGCTGTCCGCCTGCGCGGTGCTCGCCCTGGTGGCAGTGCTGGTGCCGCTGCTGGTGCTGTTCGGCCTGAAGTTCGGCCTGGTCGGCAGCCTCACCGAGCGCCTGCAGCGCGACCCGGGCGTGCGCGAGATCATCCCGCTGGGCGGTGCGCGCTTCGATGCGGCCTACGTTGCCGCGCTGGCGGCGCGCCCGGACGTGGCTTTCGCCGTGCCGCGCACCCGGCAGATCGCCGCCAGCGTGCAGCTCTCGCAGCCCGGCCGCGAGGCGCTGACCGCCGAGATGATCCCGACCACCGCCGGCGACCCCTTGCTCGGCAGCCTGCCGGTGCCGGCGCAGCTGACCCAGGTGCTGCTCAGCCACACCGCGGCGCAGAAGCTGAACGTGCATACCGGCGACACGCTGCAGGCACTGCTGACGCGGCAGAACGCCGGCCGCGACAGTTCCCGTTCGATGGCCGTGCAGGTGATCGGCGTGCTGCCGCTGGAAGCGTTCGGCCGCGATGGGCTGTTCGCCGCGCCGGCGCTGCTGGAAGCCGCCGAGGACTTCCGCGACGGACGCGCCGTGGCGGCCTTCGGCTGGCCCGGCGAGGCAGCCGGCGATCACGCGCAGCGCATCTACCCGGCGTTCCGCCTGTATGCCCGCGGCCTGGACGACGTCGAGCCGCTGCGCCTGCACTTCGCCCGGCAGGGCGTGGACGTCTTCACCCAGGCCGCCGCCATCGAGCGGGTGCGGTCGCTGTCGCGCAACCTGACGCTGGTGTTCTGGCTGATCGCCGCCCTGGCCCTGGCGGGGGCCTTCGCCGCCATCTGCGCCGGCGCGCTGGCCGCGGTGCAACGCAAGCGCCGCGAGCTGGCGGTGCTGCGGCTGGTGGGCTTCGGCACCTCGGCGCTGCTCGCCTTCGTGGTGCTGCAGGCGCTCTACAGCGCAGCCTTCGCCACGCTGTTCGCGGCGCTGGTGTACCGCCTGGCCCAGGGCGGGCTGAACCAACTGTTCGTGGCGCAGCCGGGCGAGCATGCCGCGCAGTTGCTGCCCGTTCATTACCTCATCGCCGTCCTCGCGGTGCTCGTGGCCAGCCTGCTGGCGGCGCTGCTCGGCGGGTGGCGCACCAGCCGAATCGATGCTGCTCAAGGAGTCAGAGATGTCTGAATGGCGCCGTGCTGTCCTGGCCTTGGCCCCCGTTGCCCTGGCCCTCCAGTCCCTCCTCGCGGCACCCGCCGCGCAGGCGGAGGAGGGCGACAAGCTGAACAACCCCAAGCCGCTGGCCGATGACGTGGCACTGCCGCTGCCCTGCGGCGGGGAGATGGTGTTCCGTTACGTCTACGTGCTGGCCAAGGGCTCGCTGGACGATCGCGAGGTCAACCTGGGCTATCCCTTCAGCGAGGGCGAGCCCGGCTACAAGCAGTCGTTCATCTCCGGCTATCGCCGCGAGTACATCAACGGCCAGTTCAGCCTGGGCGACCTGCCGGCGGACTGGAGCAAGGCCATCGCCAGCCAGTTGCCCAAGGCGGGCAAAGGCGAGCCGCTGAAACCGATGTTCTATTTCCTCGGCAAGTACGAGGTGACCGCCCGCCAGTACGCCCAGGTGATGGCACAGGCCCAGGCACAGGCCCAGGCGCTGGCCGAGGGCCAGGACGCGCCGGCCTGCGAGACACTGAACCTGCCCGACGGCGTGGCCGGGCGGCTGCCCAAGGTGAAGCTGTCGCGCTTCGAGGCGGAGCGCTTTTCCGCGGTGTACAGCGCCTGGCTGATGAAGTATCAGCGCGACCGCCTGCCCGTCAGCGGCCGTGGCAAGAGCGAGGAGGACGGCGGCTTCGGCTTCGTCCGCCTGCCCACCGAGGTCGAGTGGGAGTTCGCCGCGCGCGGCGCCCAGGCGGTGTCGCGGCAGCAACTGGAGGCGCGGCTGTTCCCGCGCCGGGTCGAGGGCAGCGACAACGACGGGCCGCTGGCCGACTGGGCGGTATTCAACCAGGTGGCCGGCGGCACCGGCCAGGCGGCGCGTTTGATGCCCATCGGCACGCGCCAGCCGAACCCGATCGGCCTGTTCGACGTCATCGGCAATGCCGCCGAGATGGTCCAGGAGTCCTTCCAGCTGGTGCATGCCGGCCGTCTGCAAGGCGCCTATGGCGGCTTCGTGGTCAAGGGCGGCAACTACCTCGAAGGCGAGGGCACCCTGTTCACCGGCATGCGTCGCGAGTACCCGCTGTTCGCCCCCGACGGCACCGAGCAGCGCAATGAGACCACCGGCTTCCGCGTGGCCATCGGCGCGTTGTCGGCGCCGCGATCGCGCTACCAGGAACTGTTCGAGCAGTGGAAGAAGGAAGGGCGCCTGGCCGGGCTGACCGACGCCATCGACGATACCCAGGACCCGACCCAGCGCCTGGACGGCATCATCGCTGCCACCACCGATGCGCGCCTGCAGGCCGAGCTGGGCACGATCAACGAGGAACTCAAGCGCAACGTCGCGCTGATCGCCCGGCAGCGCGAGGAGGCCGCCGGCAACCTGATCCAGTCCTCGGCGCTGGTGGCGGAAACCATCAACAACTACAACATCCGCCTCACCAACCTGCGCAAGAGCCAGCAGCAGGCCGAGCAGGCCAAGGACGCCGCCAGCGCCAAGCTGTTCGGCCAGGCCATCGAGAACGGCAGCAGTGCGCTCAATGGCGCCGTGGCCATCTACATCGACAACCTGGCCACCGGCACGCGCTACACCGACGCGGTGATCCAGGCGCAGTTCCAGCGCATCAAGGAAGAACTCAATCGCAAGCCGGTGATCGGCAAGAGCCTGGTCACCCGCGCCACCCTGTTCGTCAGGCACGTCAGCCAGTACCGCCAGCAGCAGCGCGCGGAACCGGAGGCGGTCCTGAAGGAATTGCTTGCATCGGCAGTACCGAAGCCATGACCACCGATGCCAGGCATGTACAGAAGGAACCCGGTCGGCGACCCGCCGTTTCCGGGGTGGTCAAACCCCAGTAGAGAGCCCAGAAATGCAATCGTTCGCTAACTCCGTATCCCTGCACCCGCGCCGTCGCGCGCTGACGCTGGCCACCGCCGGCTTCACCTGTGTCGCTGTCCTGCTCAGCGGCTGCTCCAGCTCGCCGGTCTCGCAGATCGGCAAGAGCACCAAGGTCGAGTACTACCCCAGTTGCTACGAGCCGGTGCAGCACCTGCGCGACACCGACTCCAACATGACCAAGTCGGTCGCCACCGGCGCCGTGATCGGCGCGGTGGGCGGTGCCCTGACCGGCGCGCTGGTCGGCAACAAGGAAGACCGCGGCCGCAACGCCGCCATCGGCGCTGCCGGTGGTGCGCTGGTCGGCGGCGCCGCCGGCTACTACACCGAGAAGCAGAAGCAGATCACCGACGACCATCAGCGCCTGGCTTCCTACGCCGCCGACGCGGACAAGAGCTCCGCCGACATCGATCGCAGCGTGGCCTACGCCCAGGCGTCGCAGTCCTGCTACCAGCAGCAGTTCAGCGCGCTGCTGCAACAGCGCAAGGCCGGGACCATCAAGGACGACGAAGGTCGCAAGCGCCTCGCGGAAATCGTCGCCGGCCTGAAGGAATCCAACGACCTGATCACCGCGGTCAGCGGCAAGGCCGGCGAAGACCTGAGCAACTACACCCAGGCCTACGAGAAGGACCTGCAGACCGTTGGCGTCAAGCGTGCCGACGTCGCCACCGTCGCCCAGGCCAGCAGCACCACCACCTCGCCGACCAAGGCGAAAACCAAGACCAAGACCAAGACCCAGCAGAAGAAACTCCCGGTAGTGCCTAGCGAAGCGGTCGCTTCCGAGCGCGCCCTGCGTGATGCCCAGGCCAAGCAGCTGAAGAGCGTGGAGGTTGCCTCCCAGGGCACCACCCAGGTCAACGGCATGTGCAAGAACCCGGATATCGGCGACTGGGCACCGGTTCCCTGCCCGAACGCGTAAGCCAGGAGGCCGGCGTTGCGCCGGCCGCCGTTGTTCCCCCTTCGGGCCCGCCCGAAGGGGGCAGTCACTGAACAAGGATGAGTCCCCGCGATGTCTGAAGCTTCCGTTTCCCGCCCCGCTGAAGTCCTGCGCGGCCTGCTGTTCGGCGTGATCGGCCTGGTCTGCCTGGCGATCGTCGCCTACGAGGTGGTCGACCGCGTGCAGTTCCTGCGCAACGCCCACGTCGCCGACGGCCAGGTCGAGAGCCTCAACGCCGGCGGCTCGCACCCGCAGGTGGCCTTCACCACGGACGACGGCCAGAGGATTTCCTATCCGCAGAACGGGTTGATCTTCGGCTACCAGCAAGGCCAGAGCGTTCGCGTGCTGTACCTGCCCGAACGCGCCCAGGCCAGCGCCATCGTCGATGACATCGGCGCCCTGTGGGGCATGACGGCCCTGCTCGGTCTGCTGGGCGCCGCCTTCGCCGGTGTCGGCCTGCATTCGCTGCTCAAGCGCCGGTAGGGCGCGTGTATTTCGTTCAAAGGAATCTGAACCATGGAAAACTCGATCATCCCCATCAGCCTGCGCGCGAGCGCCTGGGAATACGTCACCGGCAGCAGCGGGGGCGTGAGCTTCATGTTCCTGGCCGGCGGGGGCGGGCAGTTGGTGCTGAAGAACCCGCAAGGCCAGGAGGACAAGTTCTCCTTCGGTGGCGTGGGGGTGGGAGCGGGCTTCGGCGCCCGCCTGCCGAAGATCGGCAAGGTCAACCTCAACGTGCGCGGCAAGAGCGTCGGCGCCACCGGTGCCGCCGAGTCCTTCCCCAGCACCGGCCAGGTGTATGTGTCCGATGCGCTGCGTGACCGCGACCTGAGCCACGACGACATCACCGGCGCCTGCGCCTACATCGAACTGGCGGGCGGTCTTGGCCTGGGCTACAGCGGGACGGCGGTGCTGTTCGGGCTGGATGCCAAGCTCCTGGCCTTGACCATGGCCATGTCGGCCGTGCCGGCGTCCCAGATCCTGGGCGGCTTCACCGTCCAGCGGCAGTTGCTGCAGTCGGCGCGTGGCGCGCTGTTCATGCGCGGCGTGACCGCCGGCCTGCAAGCGGGCGGCGGCGCGGCCGTGTACATCGGCGGGCTGTTCTAGGCCCGCTGCGCGACGGTCGGGCGCAAGGCGTCCGATCGTCATCCCCCAGCACGCCCGCCGCGCTGGACCCGGCGCGCAGGGCAGGGCACGCTGCTGGCCGTTGCCTGGCCGTTGCCTGGCCGTTGCGTGGCCGTTGCCTGGCCGCGCAACGCCGGCCGCCCTGAGGGCCGCCGCGATCCTGTTGAACGCACCTGCCCGGGCACCCACGAGAACTATCCGGATGACCTATCGACTCGCCATTTTCGACTTCGACGGCACGCTGGCCGATTCTTTTCCCTGGTTCGTCGGGGTGTTCAAACAGGTCGCCGATCGACATGGCTTCAGCCGCATCCATCCGCAGGACCTGGACAGCCTGCGCACCAGGGCGCACGCCAGATCATGGCGCGCCTGGGCCTACCGCGCTGGAAGCTGCCGCTGGTGGCGCGCAGCTTCACCCGCCTGATGAAGCAGCAGCGCAGCGCGATCCAGCTCTTCGATGGCATCGCCGCGACGCTGGCCGAGCTTGACCGGCAGGGCGTGATCCTGGCGGTGGTGTCGTCCAATTCCCGGGAGAACGTCGCCCATGTGCTGGGGCCGTGTTGCCGGCACATCCGCGCACTGGAGTGCGGGGCATCGATCTTCGGCAAGGCCTCGCGCCTGAACCGGGTCATGCGCCAGTTCGGCGTGACGCGCGAGGAGACGATCTACGTGGGCGACCAGCCCATGGACGGCGAAGCCGCGGCCAGCGCCGGCATAGCCTTTGGCGCGGTGGCCTGGGGCTACGGCGCGCCGGAGGCCTTCAGCGGCCTGGGCCAGCACCGGTGGTTCGCCAGCATCGGCCAGTTGCAGCAGCTGGCACAGCCACGCGGCGAGCCGATGGCCGGCTGAGCCGTCGCTTGCCGCCTTCATAGGATTTAACGAGCTTTAACTCGCCCTCAGTACCCGCGCCCCGCAAAGATGCCGCAGGCGGGGAATGGCGTCCTGCTGCCACGCGGGCGGGCCACTGCGTCCACGCGCCACGTCCTGCCGTCGCGACATTTCCCTGATGCATGCCAACAGGCATTGCGCGTGGCGCAACGCGGTTTTGCTCGGTGGGGCGATATTCCAATCAGGACGCGCTCCCTACCATTCGAGCCGGCATGCCGCAGTCGCCGGAGTCGATAGCCACTCCACGCGACGCGGCCAGGAAACTGGAACACGCCCGGTGCGGTATCCATGGATTGCGGAGGTGAGTGCTGATGACGCGAAAAACGATCTGGACCGGCCTGGGTGTCCTGGCGGCGGTGGGCGTCGCACTGGCCTTCGCCATCCTCTGGCGGCCCGCCATCGCGCCGCGGGGGGAACTCGCCGCGGCGTCCCAGGAGCAGATCCGCCGGGGCAGCCTCGTGGTGGAGGCCGGTGATTGCGCGGTTTGCCACACCAGGCCCGGCGGCGCCTACCTGGCGGGCGGCCTCGGCCTGGTCACGCCGTTCGGCACGCTGTACAGCACCAACATCACCCCGGACGCCCGCACCGGCATCGGCCAATGGTCGTTCGAAGCCTTCGAGCGGGCGATGCGCCACGGCATTTCCCGGGACGGGCATTTTCTCTATCCGGCCTTTCCCTACGTCCACTATCGCCGGATGACCGACGACGACCTGCGCGATGCCTATGCGTACCTGATGAGCGGCCCGCCGGTGAACGCACCGGCGACGGACAACCAGATGAACTTCCCGATGAGCCTCCGGCCGCTCGTGTCGTTCTGGAACATCCTCTTTTTGCGAGGAGAAACCTCTTCCTACGACGCCACGCGATCCGCGCCGTGGAACCGTGGCCGTTATCTGGTGGAGGGCGCGGGCCACTGTGCGGCCTGCCATTCGCCGCTCAACCTGCTGGGGGCCGAAAGCTCCGGCGAGCAACTGGCCGGCGGGGTCGTCGATGGCTGGGAGGCGCCCGACCTGCGTGGCATGGCCAGCGCCCCGGCGCCATGGACCCACGAGCAACTGCTCGCCTACCTGCGCGGCGAGGTGGCCGCCGACCATGGCGCCGCGGCGGGGCCGATGCGCCCGGTCAGCCTGGGGCTTGCGCGCCTACCCAGCGCCGACGTGCAGGCCATCGCGGAGTATCTGCTGAGCCTGCCGCCAGCCGCTGCCAGTGCCGTCCCGCCGGCGCCGCGGCAGGCGCCGGCCGACGCGCAGCAGAACCAGGGCGCCGCACTGTTCCAAGCCTCCTGCGCCGGCTGTCATGACGATGCCGCGCCGATGCGCCAGATCGACGCGCGCCCGGCGCTCGCCACGACCTCCGCGCTGCGCGCCGACAGCCCGCGCAACTTCATCAAGACCGTCCTCGAAGGCCTGCCACCCACGCCAGGCCAGGCCGGCCCGGCCATGCCGCCGTTCGCGGCGAGCCTGGACAACCGCCAGCTTGCGCAACTCGCGGCCTATCTGCGGGCCAAGGCCAAGCCGCAGCAACCCTGGCAGGACCTTTCAACCACCCTCGATGCCCTACGGGAGCAGACGCCATGACTCAGACCACGCTGACGGTGAACGGCGAGCCGCACACGCTCGACCTCGATGAGGACATGCCGCTGCTCTACGCGCTGCGCAATCACCTGGGGCTCAACGGCGCGAAATATGGTTGCGGCCTGGGGCAGTGCGGCGCGTGCACGGTGATCGTCGACGACAAGCCGGTGTTCGCCTGCCTGACGCCTTGCTCGGGGCTCGCCGGCAAGTCGATTCGCACCGTGGAAAGCCTGGGAAGCGCCGAGCGGCCCGGCCCGCTGCAGCAGGCCTTTATCGATGAGCAGGCGGCGCAATGCGGCTATTGCATCGCCGGCATGCTGATGCGCGCGCAGACCTTGCTCGAACGCAATCCGCACCCGAGCGAGGAAGACATCCGCGCGTACATGGCGAGCAACCTGTGTCGCTGCGGAACCCACCTGCGCATCGTGAAGGCTATCCGCCACGTCGCCGAACAAGGAGCCATGCCCCATGAAAACCGCCGCTGAGCTGGATTGCTCCCGCCGTGCGTTCCTGCGCGGCGGCGCACTGGTGGTGGCGTTCGCGCTACTGCCCACGGCGCGGCGCGCCCTGGCCGACACCGAGGTGGACACGCTGGGCACGCAGGTCCTGGCGCCCGACCTGCGGGGCAGCCTGCGCACCAACCCGTACCTGGATGCGTGGATTCGCCTCGACGCCGAGGGGATCACGGTGTACACCGGCAAGGTCGAGCTGGGCACCGGGGTGCGGACCGCGCTGCTGCAGATCGCCGCGGAGCGCCTGGAGGTCGACCCACGCGCGATCCAGCTGATTACCGCCGATACCGCGCTGACGCCCAACGAGGGCTATACCGCCGGCAGCCACAGCATCTTCGACAGTGGCACGGCGCTGTTCAATGCGGCGGCGCAGGTCCGCCAACTGCTGCTGGAGTCGGCGGCGCGCCAATGGCATGTGCCGGTCGAGCAGTTGTCCACGCGCGATGGAGCCATCCTGGCGCCCGATGGCCGGCGCATGGCCTACCACGACGCCGTGGCGGGCGTGGACCTGCACCGCTATGCCGGCCGCGAGTCCCCCGCGAAGCCGGCGGGCGAGTTCCAGGTGATCGGCCGTTCGCTACCGCGCCTGGATATCCCCGCGAAGGTCAGCGGGGGCGAGGCGTTCGTCCAGGACCTGCGGTTGCCGGGCATGCTCCACGCCCGCGTCATCCGGCCGCCGCGTCCGGGGGGCAGGCTTGTCGCCTTCGACGCCGAGCGCCTGAGCCGCCTGCCCGGCGTGGTCGAGGTCATCCGCGACGGCAACTACCTCGCCGTGGTCGCCCGGGACGAATGGCAGGCGATCAAGGCCATGCGGGTGGGCTACGAGGTGGCGCAATGGACGGGAGGCGACGTCATCCCGGACGAGCGCACGATCCATGAACTGCTGCCGCGCCTGGAAGCCAGAACCTACCCGATTCGCCAGGAAGGCCAGCCGGCGGCTGCCGCTGCGAAGGCGCAGTACCGAGCGCGCGTCACCAAGCAGTACCTGATGCACGGTTCCATCGGCCCGTCCTGTTCGGTGGCCTGGTTCAAGGACGGGGTGCTGACCGTCTGGACCCACACCCAGGGCGTCTACCCGTTGCGCGCCGGGCTGGCCGAAATGCTCGGTCTGCCCCTGGAGCAGGTGCGCTGCATCCACAGCGAGGGCGCCGGCTGCTACGGGCATAACGGCGCGGACGATGCCGCGGCGGACGCCGCGCTGATCGCCATGAAAGTCCCCGGCGTGCCGGTCAGGCTGCAATGGATGCGCGAGCAGGAGAACCTCTGGGAGCCCTACAGCTCGGCGATGATCACCCAGGTGCAGGCCACGCTCGACAGCGAGGGCCGCCTGGCTGACTGGCGCGGCGAGCTGTGGACGACGCCTCACAATGAGCGAATCGTCAACGCCGGCCGGCTGATCCCCGCGCGCCTGCTGGCACGGCCCTTCGCCTCGGCGCCGTCGATCCCCATCGCCCAGCCCGAGGGGGACGGCGACCGCAATGCCGTGCCGCTGTACCGCCTGGGCTCGACGCGCATCGATATGCACTTCATTACGCAGATGCCGTTCCGAACCTCGGCCATGCGCTCGCTCGGGGCGCACATCAATGTCTTCACCATCGAGGCCTGCCTGGACGAACTGGCTCGGCAGGCCGGGGTGGACGCCGTGCAGTTTCGCCTCGACCACCTCGACGATCCCCGCGCGCGGGCGGTGGTGGAGCGCGCACGCGACGCCTTCGGCTGGCCGCGCAAGGCAGCGCAGGCCGGCTCAGGCGTCGGTTTTGCCTTCGCCCGCTACAAGAACATCATGGGTTACTGCGCCATTGCCGTGGAGGTGTGGGTGCACCCGCAGACCGGGGAGGTGAAGGTCAAACGGGTGGTGACCGCCGTGGATGTCGGGCAGATCGTCAGCCCCGACGGGCTGCGCAACCAGGTCGAAGGCGGGATCGTCCAGTCCACCAGCTGGAGCCTCTATGAGGCGCTGCGCTACGACGCCGGCGGCGTGCGCAGTTACGACTGGAGCGGCTATCCGATCCTGCGCTTCCCGCAGTTGCCCGAGCAGGTCGAGGTCCACCTGCTGGACCAGCCCGGCCAGCCGTTCCTCGGCGCTGCGGAAATCGTCCAGGGGCCGATGGCCGCCGCCCTGGGCAATGCCCTCGCCAACGCCACCGGCCAGCGGCCGCTGAACCTGCCCCTGGCTCGCGGCTGAGCGCTGTCGGCGCGTATGCAGTTTACGTGCGCCAAGCGTTGCGCCACGCGCAATACGGTTGAGCCGAGGCGGCGGATTATCAAGGCGACGGGGGTTTCCTAGAGTGGCCAGCAACCAGCAACCACTTAGGAAACCACCCGAAATGACCCAGCCCCTGTTCCAACCCATCCAGCTTGGCACCCATACCCTGGCGCACCGCATCGCCATGGCGCCGTTGACGCGGTCGCGCGCCGGACAGCCGGGCGACGTGCCCACCGCGATGAACGTCGAGTACTACCGCCAACGCGCCAGCGCGGCGCTGATCATCACCGAAGCCACGCAGATCTCCCGCCAGGGCCAGGGCTACGCGTGGACGCCGGGCGTCTACAGCCCGGCGCAGATCGAAGGCTGGCGGGACGTTGCGCAGGGCGTGCACCGCGAAGGCGGGCTGATCTTCATGCAGCTCTGGCACGTCGGCCGCGTGTCGCACCCGAGCTTCCAGCCCGACGGCGGCCTGCCCGTCGCGCCCAGTGCGCTGCCGGTGCCCGGCAAGACCTTCATCGTGGGCGCCGATGGCGCCGGTACCTGGGGCGACGTGCCGGTGCCGCAGGAACTGACGCTCGACGGCATCCGCGACATCATCGAGGATTACCGCGTGGCGGCGCGCAATGCCATCGCGGCGGGCATGGATGGCGTCGAGATCCATGCCGGCAACGGCTACCTGCTCGACCAGTTCATCAACAGTGCCAGCAATCAGCGCCAGGACCAGTACGGCGGCACCATCAAGAACCGCACGCGCCTGGTGCTGGAGATCGTCGCGGCGGTGGCGGCGCAGATCGGCCCGCAGCGGGTCGGTGTGCGCCTGACGCCGATGGGCCGCTTCATGGGAATGGGCGACGACACCCCGCACGACACCTTCGGCTACCTGGTCGAGCGCCTGAACGAGATGTCCCTGGCCTATCTGCACC
Organism: Pseudomonas sp. NY15437; assembly: GCF_048068435.1. Taxonomy (NCBI): domain Bacteria; kingdom Pseudomonadati; phylum Pseudomonadota; class Gammaproteobacteria; order Pseudomonadales; family Pseudomonadaceae; genus Pseudomonas; species Pseudomonas sp. NY15437. The sequence continues at coordinate 12,642 of NZ_JBLUQC010000008.1, read as the reverse complement.
TGGTCGAGCCCGCCATCGTCGGCACGGTACGGGACGAGCAGGTCGACCCCGGCTGGGATGCCATCATCCGGCAGTTGCGCGAGTCCTGGGATGGCGTGCTGATCCTCGCCGGTGGCTACGATTCGACGACCGCCGCGCAGGCGGTGGCGGACGGGCGCGCGGACGTCATCGCCTTCGGTCGCCCGTTCCTGGCCAACCCGGATCTGCCGCGGCGCATCCGCGAAGGCCTGCCGCTGAATACGCCCGATCCGGCGTCGTTCTTCGGCGGCGATGAGCGGGGGTACATCGACTATCCCACCCATCCCTGAGGTGCGGGCTCGCCGTGTCGGCAGGCAAGGCGGGCAGGGCAGTGCCCAGGCATTGTGACGGTAAAAAAAGCCCCGGCCTGGCGCCGGGGCCGGGCCGCCCGCTCACGGCCCCAAGGTTGAGGTCAGGCCGCCCGGGGCGAGACGATGATCTTCACGTTGTGCTCCTTGTTGTGCACCAGCTCCTCGAAGCCTTTCTCGACGATCTGCTCCAGCTCGATGCGGCCGGTCACCAGCGGCGAAATGTCCAGGCGGCCATCGGCGATGAAGGCGATCACGTCGGCGAACTCGCCGTTGTAGGCGAGGGCGCCGATCAGCTGCTTCTCGGTGGCGACCAGCTCGAAGAAGTTGAACGAGCTGGGCTCCTCGAAGATGCCCACCAGCACGCAGGTTCCGGCCTTGCGGATGGCATCGATGGCCAGCTTGGCGGTGTGCTTGTTGCCGATGCACTCGAAGCTCACGTCGGCGCCGAGCCCGTCGGTGAGTCGGCGAATCTCCGCCAGCACGTCGCATTCATTGGGATCGAGCACATGGCTGGCTCCGACTTCCCGCGCCTTCGCCTTGCGCGCGGAGGACATCTCCAGCGCGATGACCTGGGCCGCACCCGCCGCCCTGGCGCACATGATGGTGCACAGCCCGATGGTGCCGGCGCCGACCACCACCACGTTGCGCCCCAGCAGGCTGCCGGCCTTCTTGACCGCGTGCATGCCCACCGCCAGCGGCTCGATCAGCGCGCCGGCTTCGGCGGGGAAGCCTTCGGGCAGCTTGTAGAGCAGGTTGGCCGGCACGTTGACCCATTCGGCGAACGCGCCGTTGTTCATCAGCCCGGTGAACGCCAGACTCTCGCACAGGTTGTACAGGCCCGTGCGGCAGAAGTAGCAGGTCCCGCAGTGCTGGCAGGCGTCGGCGGCCACCACTTCGCCAGCGCTGAAGCCCTCGACGCCCGCGCCAAGCTTGACGATCTCGCCGCAGAACTCGTGGCCGAGGATGCACTGGCCCTTGATGCCGGTGAGCGGGTGCGGCGCCTCGACCGGAATGAACACCGGCCCGGCGACGTATTCATGCAGGTCCGAGCCGCAGATGCCGCACCAGTGCACGCGGATCTGCACCCAGCCGGGGGCCGGGTCGCCCGGCAGCGGCACGCTTTCCACGCGGATATCGTTGCGCCCGTGCCAGACCGCCGCGCGCATGCTGTTGGAAGTGAGGGTCATGATGATCTCCTGCAGGCCCGGCCGGTTGGCCGGGCGCTGGTTCAATGGCGTTGAGTCGATGGCATTGTTTTGGTGGCGTTGCCTAATGGCGTTGGAGGAAATCCAGCAGCAGGGCGTTGACCGCGTCCGCCGCTTCCATCTGCAGCATGTGCGCCTGGCCCGGCAGTACGTGGACTTCCGCCTGCAGCCCCTCGGCATGGCGGGCCGGAATGATGGCGTCGGCGTCGCCCCAGATCACCAGCGCCGGGGGCGCGCCGCTGGCCAGGACGTCGCGCAGCGCCACCTGCTGCCGACCGTCGCCGAACAGCTGGGACGACAGCAGGCGCAGCGCGCTGTCCACGCCTTCCAGGCGCTTGAACTTGAGCATGTCCTCGAGCATCTGCCGGGTGACGAGCGCAGGGTCTGAGAACAGTTGCACCAGCGGCGGCTTGAGCGCGTTGCGATTGGCGGCGTCCACGAAGCCCTGCAGGTAGGCGCCGTTGATCTCCTCGCCCAGTCCCGCGCTGGCCAGCAGGCTCAGCGAGCGCACCCGCTCAGGCGCCCGGCGTGCGGTATTGAGCGCAACGGCGCCACCCATGGAGTGCCCGGCGAGGTGGGCCTGCTCGATGTCCAGGTGATCGAGCAGGGCGAGGACCGCGTCGCTCAGCTCGTCCAGGTCACCGCGCTGCAACTGCTTGCCGGATTCGCCGTGGCCGGGCAGGTCCAGTGCGATGACGCGACGGTCGGCCGCCAGTGCTTCGTGGTTGAACAACCAGTTGTTCAGGTCGCCGCCGAAGCCGTGGATCAAGAGCAGCGCATCGCCGCCTTCGCCCCGCTCGAAATAGCGCAGGGTGCGGCCGTCCAGCTCGACCTTCTGCGGCGCCGGGCCGCTGTCGGCTTCGCCGTCGCCGCCGGGCACGAACTCGGCCTGGAAGCGTTCGACCACCGCGTCGATCTCGGCCTCGCTAGCGTCGCCTTCGACCACCACGCCCAGCAGCGCGCCCACCGGCAGGGTTTCGTCCTCGCGGGCCACCTGGCGGCGCAGCACACCGGAGAAGGGCGCCTCGACGCTGCTGCTGATCTTGTCGGTCTCCACGTCCAGCACCGCGTCGCCTTTCTCGATCGTCTCGCCGTCCTGCTTGAGCCAGGCATCCACCCGGCCCTCGGTCATCGACAGGCCCCACTTGGGCATGGTCAGGGTATGGATACGGCTCATGCCACCTTCCTCCCGTTCACCAGCTCCAGCACCGTGGCTTCGATCCTGGCCGCGCTGGGGATGTAGAGGTCTTCCAGCGCATCGGAGAAGGGCACCGGCGTGTGCGGCGCGGTGACCTGGCGGATCGGCCCTTTGAGCGCATCGAAGGCCCGCTCGGCGGCCAGCGCGGCAATGTCGGTGGCCAGCGAGCAGCGCGGGTTGGCTTCGTCGATCACCACCAGGCGCCCGGTTTTCTCGACGCTTTCCAGGATGCTGTCGGCGTCCAGCGGGCTGGTGGTGCGCAGGTCCAGCACCTCGCAGGACACGCCCTGGCGCGCCAGGCTGGTGGCCGCCTCCATGGCCAGGTGCACCATGCGCCCGTAGGTCACCAGGGTCACGTCGTCGCCGTCGCGCAGGAAGTTGGCTTCGCCGAAGGGCACGGTGTAGAGCTCTTCGGGCACCTCGCCCTGCATCGAATAGAGCAGCTTGTGCTCGCAGAAGATCACCGGGTCGTTGTCGCGGATCGCCTGGATCAGCAGCCCCTTGGCGTCGTAGGGGGAGGAGGGGCAGACCACCTTCAGGCCGGGGATGTGCGTCCACAGCGCGGTGAGCATCTGCGAATGTTGCGCGGCGGCGCGCAGGCCGGCGCCGACCATGGTGCGGATCACCAGCGGCGTCACGGCCTTGCCGCCGAACATGTAGCGGAACTTGGCCGCCTGGTTGAGGATCTGGTCCAGGCAGCAGCCGGCGAAATCGACGAACATCAGCTCGCACACCGGGCGCAGCCCGCGCGTGGCGGCGCCCACCGCGGCGCCGACGTAGCCGATCTCCGAGAGCGGGGTGTCCAGCACGCGGCCAGGGAACTGGTGGTACAGGCCCTTGGTCACGCCCAGCACGCCGCCCCAGGCGTCGTCCTCGCCAGGGGCGCCGGCGCCGCCGGCATTATCCTCGCCCATGATGAAGACGGTCGCGTCGCGCCGCATTTCCTGGGCCAGGGCTTCGTTGATGGCCTGCTGGTAACTGATCTTTCTGGCCATGATGGCTCTCCTGTTGTTGTTCTTCGGGCGGCTCAGGGGTAGGCGACGTAGACGTCGCTGAGCAGGTCGGCGGGGGACGGTTTGGGGTCGGCCTTGGCGCGTTGCACCGCTTCTTCGATGCCGGCCTCGACCTCGGCATCGATGGCGTCCAGGGCGCTGGCCTGCAGCAGGCCGGCGCGGGTGGTGCGGTCGCGGAACTGCATCAGGCAGTCGCGGGTTTCGCGGTAGTGCTTGACCTCGTCGGCCGCGCGGTAGGTCTGGGCGTCGCCTTCGAAGTGGCCGTAGTAGCGGGTCAGCTTCACCTCGATCAGCGACGGGCCTTCGCCGGCGCGGGCGCGTTCGATGGCGGCGCCGGCGGCCTCGTGTACGGCGAAGAAGTCGAAGCCGTCCACCGTCACGCCGGGCATGCCGAAGCCGGCCGCGCGGTCGGCGATGTGGTCGCAGGCCACCGACCAGTTGGAGGCGGTGGCCTCGGCGTAGCCGTTGTTCTCCGCCACGAAGATGCACGGCAGGTTCCACACCGAGGCCAGGTTCATCGCCTCGAACACCGCGCCTTCGTTGGATCCGCCGTCGCCGAAGAAGGCCACGGCCACCGCGCGGTTGCCCTTGAGCTTGGCGGCCAGCGCCGCCCCGGCAGCCAGCGGTGCGCCGGCGCCGACGATGCCGTTGGCGCCGAGCATGCCCTTGGACAGGTCGGCGATGTGCACCGAGCCGCCCTTGCCCTGGCAGACGCCGGTCTTCTTGCCGTAGATCTCGGCCATCATGCCGTACACGTCGACGCCCTTGGCGATGCAGTGACCGTGGCCGCGGTGGTTGGAGGCGATGCAGTCTTCGTCGTCGAGGTGCGCCATGACCCCGGCGGCGGACGCTTCCTCGCCGGCATACAGGTGGACGAAGCCGGGAATCTCGCCAGTGGCGAACTCCACGTGCAGGCGTTCCTCGAAGGCGCGGATGGTGCGCATCACGCGGTAGGCATTCAGCAATTGCTCAGTCGATAGCGTGGACATCTTGTTGTTCTCCAGGGTGGTTCACGGGCTTGCCAGGAACGGCCAGCAGGCGATGGCAGGCGGCGAAGCCAGGGCGGCCTCGACGTCGATGCTCAGCGGGCCGTCGAGTTCGAGGGTGATGGCGGGGCGGTCGGCGGCGGCGAATTCGATTTCCCGTTCGCCGTCCAGGGCCAGGGTGCCGGCCGCCAGCAGCGGCCGGCGCGGGATGCCCGGTTCCAGGCTGCCGCTGGCCACCACGCCGCAGGCCTGCAGCAGGCCGGGTGCCAGCGGTGCCAGCAGCGCCTCGTCGGCCTGGGGCGACAGGCGCAGCCAACTGCCGCGCGGGCAGCGCCGCGACACCGGGTTCCACAGCCCGCACAGCGACGAGAGACCGATGGCGTGGGGCTCGGCGAACGCGGCGTAGATTTCCGCCAGGTCGTCGGCGCGGGAGATGGCGCGGGCGCCGGTAAAGGTCAATGGGGAGACCGCGACTTCCACCAGCGCGATCTCGTCGATACCGCGCGAGGCCAGCCGGACGCGCAGACGCTTGTTGCGCCGCAGGGCAACGTGCGGCGGAATGCGCCCGCTGGCGTAGAGGCCGCCGGCCAGGCCGGCGCCGGTGGCTTCGCGCAATTCCGGAAACGCGTTGTTGGTGCCGGTGGACAGGCACAGCAGCGGAATCTCGCCGATCTCGGCGGCCACCGCCTTGTGCGTGCCGTCGCCGCCCAGCACCGCGACCAGTGCGACACCGCGCTCGGCCAGCAGGCGCGCGGCCAGGCGGGTGTCCTCCACGCTCTGGCGCAGCGGCAGGTCGAGGAACTCCAGGCGCGGCCAACGGCTGTCGCGGGCATGGCGGCTGGTGCTGGCCTTGAGCACGGCGGCGGCGATGCCGGTCATGTCCGGCGGCATCAGGACTTCATCGATACCGCAAGCGCCGAACGCACCGAGCAGGCGCTGCACCACGGCGGCCTTGTCCGTGCTGGAGTAAAGCCCGGCGTTGGCGGTCAGGCGCCGCAGGTCACGGCCCGAGGCTGGGTTGGCGATGATTCCGACGCGCAGGCTCATGGCGCACCGAACCCGGGAAAACGAGCAGGAAAGGGCATGACGGCATCTCTTGTTGTTGTTCTGGGTGTCACGACCGCCACGCGGCGGCCTTTGACAGAAAGGGGCAAAGTCGATGCCAGCGGCCGGAGAAACCGCCGGAAAGCCGCGTGCCAGAGCCCTGCACGATGGGTCACGATGAGCGCTCGTGAAGCGCCGAATGAGACGCCGCATGTCAGGCTGCAAGGCCCGGTGGCGAGACGCTGAGACGCGGCGTCTCACGCCCGTGCCGTCTGGCCGCCGTGCTTGTCTGGCGAGCGGGCTGGGGCTTAAATGGGCCTCACAAGAAAAAGATCCGAGCCGTGGAGGCCCCATGCTGCCTGCCAACTCGAAAGCCCACGTGGACTGTGTCAGCCGCGTGCTGCGTCATGCCGGAGGCCTGCCTGACCTGCCGGTGCCGAACCTGATCCTGGACTCCTGGCGCCGCTCGATGGAGCAGCATCACCTCGACCCGGGATCCCTCCAGGGGCCGCGCATCCTCAGCCAGACGCTGCTCAAGGAATGCCGCGAGCGCGCCGACAGCTTCCTGCGCATCGCCGGCGAGGAAGTCTCGCGCCTGCATGGCCGCGTGCGCGACGCGGACTATTGCGTCCTGCTGACCGACGCCCAGGGCCGCACCATCGACTACCGCGTGGAATCGGCGATTCGCAGCGAGTGCCGGCGGGCCGGGCTGTACCTGGGAACCTGCTGGTCCGAAGGCGAGGAGGGGACCTGCGGGGTGGCCGCCGTCTTGGCCAACGGCGTCCCGGTGACCGTGCACAAGCGCGATCACTTCCGCGCCGCCTTCATCGGCCTGACCTGCTCCGCGGCGCCGGTGTTCGACCCCTGGGGCGAACTGCTGGGCGTGCTCGACGTGTCCGCCGTGGAGTCGCCGGATGACCGCCGCAGCCAGCACCTGATCCGCCAGATGGCGGTGCAGAGCGCCCGCCAGATCGAAAATGCCTTCTTCATGCACAGCACGCGCGGTCAATGGGTCCTGCGCGCCCATTCGGCGCCCGGCTACGTGGACAGCCAGCCGGATTATCTGCTCGCCTGGGATGGCGACGGCCGTCTCCGGGCGCTCAACCCGATGGCGCGCCGCTACCTGCAGGAGCGCTACGGCAAGCTGCCCGAGCACATCGGCGAGGTTTTCGACCTGGACAAGCTGCGCGCCGCCGCTGACGAAGGCCCGCACCATCTCGCCGAACATGGCCTGCACATTCGCCTCAGCGTGCCCAGGCGCGCGGCCAGCGTGGCGGTGCCGGGGAGGGCGGCGGTGGAGGATGCCCGCATCGCCGAGGCGCTGCGCCTGGCGGTACGGGTGAAGAACCGCAACCTTCCGGTGCTGATCCATGGCGAAACCGGCGCCGGCAAGGAAGTCTTCGCCCGCCAGCTGCACGAGATGAGTCTGCGGCGGGACAAACCCTTCGTTGCCCTGAACTGCGCCGCGATTCCGGAAAGCCTGATCGAAAGCGAGCTGTTCGGGTATGTGGCCGGCGCCTTCACCGGAGCCGAGCGCAAAGGCATGCGCGGGCTGCTGCAGCAGGCCGACGGCGGCACGCTGTTCCTGGACGAGATCGGCGACATGCCGCTGGCGTTGCAGACGCGCCTGCTGCGGGTGCTGGCCGAGGGCGAAGTCGCGCCGCTGGGCGCAGCCCGGCGCCAGGCGATCGATATCCAGGTGGTCTGTGCCAGCCACCGCGACCTGGCGGCGCTGGTGTCAGCCGGCGCGTTTCGCGAGGACCTGTATTTCCGCCTCAGCGGTGCGCGCTTCGAGTTGCCGCCACTGCGCGAGCGCACCGACAAACTGACGCTGATCAACCGCATTCTCGACGAAGAGGCGGCACTGTGCGGCATCAGCGTCAGCCTGTGCGACAGCGCGCTGGAATGTCTGCTGGGCTATCACTGGCCGGGCAACGTTCGCCAGCTGCGCCATGTGCTGCGGTATGCCTGCGCCATCTGCAGCGCCGCGACGATCGGGGGCATGCCGAGATGAGGGGGAAATTCATTCATTTGATCTGTAATTTGATGTTTTTATTATTAAATATCCATTAAGCCAGCCGCATCAGTCCCAACCTACTACCGTCTTGTACTGAGCCATTGCGCGATGGCTGCCGTGCAGACGTTCATGAGTGAAGAGCTAAAATTTTCTTAACTCCTTGCGACACTTCATCTGGCTTGACCTGCAGTTACATCACGCTGCTTGTGCCTCGGACGACGTTTACTGTGCGTCTGTTGGGAAGTAGCATCAGTGAATGACTCAACCTGAGGCGGGCCGATTGAGTTCAGCCTTAGCTTCAAGTGGAAAAACCGACCTAGTGCCGGTTTTTTCGATTTTGGGGCGGCCCTGACGTCGTTCGAGGCACAAACGAGGTTTGCAAGCTTATGCTCGACTTGCCTTCTGCGTATCAGCAGTTGCTACACAGTAGTCGTGCGTGTGACGTACTGACTCCCGAGGAACTATCCTTGCTGGCGACGGCCGTAGCGCTGGCTGTATCTGATCGAGGTGGCCGGCTTGTCGTGGAGGTCGGCAAACTACCTACGCGAGTAGGCGCCACCATTGAGGCCTGGGGTCGAGTATCACCTGAAGCCGTGTTAGATGAAGTGGACGAAGCAATCCAGGAATTGTGGAGGGTCGGCCGGGATTCGCAATGAGTTCGCCGGAGTACGTGTAGTTGGTGATGGGCTGCACGGCGGCGGTGGGATTCTTGATCTGGAGCTATGGGCCGACCCTGGATTAAGGGCGGGTAAACACTGGACGCAAAAAAAACCGCCCTAGGGCGGCCTCTTGGAGAGCGTAAGCTCTAAGCACGCACGCCGGCCATCCGGCCGACAGGTTCCATTTCCTTGCCCTTAGCCTTGGCCACCTTGAGGAAGCGGAGCTGGTTTTCGGACGTACGGCCAGCCAGGCGCCGCGCTTTTGCCTCGAACTGAGCAACAATGTCAGGCTGATTCAGCGGTTTGATTTGACGCTTGGTGGCGGTCATAGACAACTCAGTGTCAATAAATCTGGGGCTTATCGTATTAGCCATTGACCTGGAAGACAAGTCAGCCATCCTCTGTGTAGTCGATGCGGAAGTGCATCTGACTTGACCACGCAATTGCACTGGCTTTGACCTATGCAATTACGCAAAAACCATAATTGTAGCGGCAGGCTGCAGCGTACTTTGCTACTCGAATGCACTCATCCGGCCTGGTTGCTTGTCGAGTCGACTGGCGGCGAAGCAAGGAGTTTTAACTGCGTGAGAGCTTCGACCAGGCGCTCCTGGAGGCTCTGCACAAGCTGGCTCTGGGTAGCCCTGGCTTCGTCTAGGCGAGCTACTTCACATTGAAGCGTATCGCAGCGTTCCCGCAAGGCACTGTTCGCCTGCTCGGACTCGATCAAGGTCCGCTGCCTCTTCTCCAGAGTCTGCTCGTGCTGCGTCAGTTGCAGCTGTAGGGCGCGCAGGTCTTTCTGCTGCTGACGAGCTTCCGTCAATAGGCGGGCATTATCTCGGTTCAGCTGTGTCATCTCGTCCTGTTTGAACATCAGCGTTTGCTGCAGCTGCCGCAGTTCTAGTTGCAGTTGCTGCACTTGCCCCTCGTGCCGGTGCTGTTCCTGCTCTCGCTGCTCCTTGGCGGCTTGGCGATAGTGCTCTAGGGCATCGCGTGCATGCTGATGCTTCTCTTCCAGCGAGCGAATCTGCCCGTCGCGGTCCTGCAGGCGTGTTTCCAAGTCGCGGTGGGCTTGGAGCAAACGAGCGCTTTCGACTTCGGCAAGCTGCCGGGCTTGCCTCTCTTGCTGCAGTTCCTGTTGTGCCGTCTGCAACCACTCGGTCAGCTCCGTACATTTGCCTTCGAACTGCTGGCCGCGATCCTCCGCCTGGCGCAATCGATCCTGATAATCCCGGCGTTCGCGGTCCTGTAGCTCGCGCTCCCGGGTCACTTCCGCTTGTGCTTCCTCCAGCAACTGCTCGGCTAGGTGCGCCACCAGATTGGCCAACTCGTCACTGAGCGCCGCCGGCGCCGCCCTCCGGCCGTGATCGGCTTCTTCCAGCTCTTTCAGGTAGCGGTGGATGGTGGTTTTCGAGCCGGTGTTGCCCAGTGCCACACGGACGGCATCGATACTGGGATGCTCCCCCCGCGCCAGGATGGCCTGCCGTGCCTTCTGAACCAGCGCCTTGTTAATGCCGCCACGAGCCATAATTGCTCCTACGATTTCGTATCGGTTTACATACCACGTAATTACATACTGATTATGCTCGAAACTCTGCAAAATGAATGTGCTGTTCTCTGATAAAATAATGGAGGGTTATTCGATAACAGCGACCTATTCGGCCGCTGAACGACCGTTTTTCGGTACGAAACGAGCGTGAATCAGCGATGAAGGATGTTGAGCGTTACCTGCGGGCTGGTACGAGGGAAAACACTCGCCGCAGCTACCAGTCCGCCATTGAGCACTTTGAAGTGACCTGGGGCGGCTTCTTGCCGGCCACCAGTGACGCCATCGTGCGCTACCTGGTGGATTACGCCGACACGCTGAGCCTCAACACGCTGAAGCAGCGCCTCGCCGCCCTCGCGCAGTGGCATATCAGGCAGGGCTTCCCAGATCCCACCAAGACCCCGACCGTACACCAGGTGCTGAAGGGCATTCGCACCCTGCACCCAAGCCAGACAAAGCAGGCCGCGCCGCTGCAATTACAGCATCTGGAGCAGGCAGTTGAGTGCTTGGAGCAGGAGGCTATGCGTCTGTTTCAAGCCGAAGACCTGGCAGGATATTTGCGCTGTCGGCGGGATACGGCACTGCTACTAATCGGCTTCTGGCGAGGCTTTCGTAGCGATGAACTGTGCCGCTTGCAGGTGGAGCACATTCAAGCCGAAGCCGGTGCTGGCATGACACTGTTTTTGCCTTGGAGCAAGGGCGACCGGGACAACATTGGTACCACTCACTACGCGCCTGCGCTGAGGCGGCTGTGCCCAGTACAGGCCTATCTCGACTGGATCAGCGCAGCAGGGATTGCTCGAGGGATGGTTTTTCGCCGGCTGGACCGTTGGGGCAACTTGAACGAGGCTGGCTTGAATCCTGGCAGCCTGATCGCCTTACTGCGGCAGATACTCCAGCGTGCGGGTATCCAAGCTGACCTTTACACCAGCCACTCATTGCGTCGAGGCTTCGCCACCTGGGCCACGGCCAATGGCTGGGACATCAAGGCGCTAATGACTTACGTGGGGTGGAAGGACATCAAATCGGCGATGCGCTACATCGATCCTGCCATCTCCTTTGGCGGCCTCGCTGCGAGGCCAGCTCTCGAACTAAATGCCAGCACTTTGACTCAAGTGCCAGCTTCTCACTAACATCGACGCACGACAGGAGTGACGGTGCAATGAGTACGCAGACCAGCATCGAATGGACGGAAATGACCTGGAACCCGGTGGTGGGTTGCACCAAGGTGTCGCCGGGCTGCAAACACTGCTATGCCGAGAACATGGCGCGTCGCTTGCAGGCCATGGGCACGCCCGGCTACGAGAACGGCTTCCGCCTCAGCCTGCGCCCGGAGAAACTGCAGGAGCCCCTGCTGCGCAAAAAGCCGACCATCTACTTCGTCAATTCCATGTCTGACCTGTTCCATGAGCAGGTGCCGGACACCTACATCGACCAGGTATTCGCGGTTATCCGCCAGGCCTCGCAGCATACCTTCCAGATCCTCACTAAGCGGGCCGAGCGCCTGGCCGACTATTTCAGCCAGCGCACACCGCCGGCCAACGCTTGGCTGGGGGTCTCGGTCGAGGACCGGGAATACGGCGTGCCCAGGATCGACTGCCTGCGCCGCATCAACGCCACGATCCGTTTCCTCTCCGCGGAACCCTTACTAGAAGACTTGGGTGAACTGAACCTGACTGACATCCATTGGGTCATCGTCGGCGGCGAGTCCGGCGCCAAGGCCCGGCCGATGAAGCAGGAGTGGGTGGATAACATCCACCGCCAGTGCGATGCCTTTGGCGCTGCTTTCTTTTTCAAACAATGGGGCGGCTGGGGCTCCGATGGCGTGAAGCGTTCGAAGAAAGCCAATGGCCGGTTGCTGAAGGGCCAGACCTGGGATGAAATTCCGCTGCTGACCCTCGCCTGATATCAAAACAAGGACGACCCGATGGCCAAGGATGACGAGAAGTACCGCTGGGACTGGGCAACCCAAACCTTTCCCACCATCGATCCACACAGCAAGATCAAGCACCAGATCATCGACGACTACATCCAGGCCTACATCGATGTCCTGATGCGGAATCAGCAAATGCCACTGCTCGGCCTATCGATTGTCGATGGTTTCAGCGGTGGAGGCATATATAACGACAGCGCAGGCAGTCTCCACTTCGGCTCCCCGGTGATCGCCCTGGAGGCAATCCAGGAATCGGAAATGCGCAACAACGTGGGGCGCATCAAGCATCGACCGATCTGCTCGCAGCATCACTTTGTGGATGTGAAACCGGAGAATACTGCTTGTTTGCACGCAGTCCTGGCCAGCCGCGGCCATCAGGCCCGTATTGGACAGGACATTCACCTGCATACCACCGAGTTCACCAAAGCCCTCCCGGCCATTGCGCAAAGCCTCAAGGCCTTTGGAAAAAGCGAGCGCGTTCTGTTTCTGCTCGATCAATACGGCTACGGCGACGTGCCATTCGGCCAGATCAAATGGATCTTCCAGCACCTCAGCAATGCTGAGGTCCTGCTGACCTTCAATGTCGACTTTCTAATCACGTACCTAGTGTGGCGTTTCACAAATAACACTCATATTTTGGTCTAGGCTTTTCAGCATCAGAGATGCCTTGGAGCAACATATGAAAACCGGCCGTCCTGCTGCCCCGATTGAGCTG